>CAJUMF010000037.1 GCA_910586965.1 uncultured Dorea sp.
ACCTGCGGCCTCTACGTCCCGAACGTAGCGCTCTACCAAGCTGAGCCACACTCCGCTATGTAACCGGATACTATAATGACTGTACCCGGTGCCCCTGCCAAGGAACTACGGATAGAGGACTCGAACCTCTACTAACAGAGTCAGAGTCTGCTGTGCTGCCATTACACCAATCCGCATCGGCTGTCCTCGCGAACAAATATTATTATATCAAACATTTCCAAAAAATCAAGTGTTTTTTTATTTTTTCTTAAATTTTTTTATTTTTTGACAAGAAGCAAAAAAAAGGCTATGATATTTTATGTTATTATTTAGCCATCTCTTTTAAAAATACGGCATACATTATGATAATGCAATTATTATGAAGCAATGGCTTTATCTAAGAAAGGAGAACTTTATGGCAAACAAGAAAATAGCTGTGCTGTTTGGCGGGCAGTCATCTGAACATATCGTATCCTGCATGTCAGCAGCCAATGTAATCGAACAGATAGACACTGCACGTTATGAACCGCTCCTCATCGGTATCACAGAAGACGGACACTGGCTGAAGACAGATTCCCTGAAAGATGTCCGCTCCGGCGCATGGAGAGAAAGCCGGACAGAAGCGATCATCTCGCCGGATGCCACAAAAAAATGTGTCATTTTGGATAACGGTTCAGAAACTACTACTGTAAAAATTGACGCAGCATTTCCGATACTGCATGGGCCTTTCGGCGAAGACGGAACTGTCCAGGGACTTTTTGAGCTGGCTCAGATTCCCTATGTGGGCTGCGGCGTACTGTCCTCTGCTGTTTCCATGGACAAATTATACACAAAGATTATCGTAGACGACTTAGGTATCCGCCAGGCCGCTTATGTTCCGGTCATGAGTTGGCACATGCGGGATGACATGGACGGAACAGTTAAACAAGTAGAAGATAAATTCTCCTATCCGGTATTCATCAAACCGTCAAATGCCGGGTCTTCCAGAGGGGTCAGCAAAGCGGAAAACAGAGAAGAATTAATTGCAGGTCTTAAAGAAGCTGCCCGGCACGACCGGAAGATTCTTGTAGAAGAGATGCTCTGCGGCCACGAGATTGAGTGCGCTGTGCTTGGCGGCGGCCAGAAACCTGTGCTCTCCTCCGGTGTGGGTGAAATCCTTGCAGCCGCGGAATTCTATGATTTTGAAGCCAAATATTTCAACGAAGAGTCACGTACAGTGATCAATCCCGAACTGCCCGAAGGTTCTGCAGTACAGGTAAAAAAAGCTGCGGAAAAGATTTTTAATGCCGTGGACGGCTATGGTCTTTCCCGCGTAGACTTTTTTGTGACCCGCGAAGGAGAAGTGATCTTCAACGAGATCAACACGATGCCCGGTTTTACTGCCATCAGCATGTACCCTATGCTGTGGGAGGCCGAAGGGGTTTCAAAAAAAGAGCTTATCAACAGACTTATTGACCTTGCATTCGAGCGTAATTTTGGATAATTCCCAGGGGCTCTTAAAGATTTTATTAAAAATCCAGCCGATACACGGGGATCACTTTTTATCCCCGTGTATCGGCTGGATTTATATTATTCTTCTAGAAGCTCCTATGTAGAATCTCCAATACTGTCTTCAAGTCCTCCACGTCCATCTGCCCCGGCGCTGATGCTTTTCCGGCAGAGCCGAAGGTTATGGCGGATCCAAACACTTCTCCGCACACACGGCTTATAACCCCCTTACCAGCCATAGACATAGTAATGAGCGGACGGTCTGCATATTCAGAATACATCTTTTCTGTGGCTGCCAGAAGCGTCAGCACATCCTTTGCACCCCGAGGCATCACCGCAATCTTCAAGATATCTGCTCCGAGCTTTTGCATCCCGCGAAGCCGGGATATAATCTCTTCTTCCGCCGGCGTACCCAAAAAATCATGGTTGGACGCCACCACCTTCACTCCGCAGTTATGTGCCGTCTCAATGATAGACTTCACCACATCATTTTCAATAAAAACTTGTACATCTATCAGATCAATATATCCGCTCTCCGCTGCTTTCTGATTCAATGCAAGATATGCCTCCTGCTCAATCCCTCTCTCTCCGCCTTCTTCTGCCGTGCGAAAAGTGAACAGTATCGGCATATTTCCCAGCACTCTCCTAAGCTCTCCTGCCGTCTCCTCTACCTTTTTTATATCAAAAACATCCTCATACCAATCCGCCCGCCACTCTACAAGATCGGCACCGGCTTCACGAATATTTTTCGCGGATGATAGGATCTCTTCTCTGGGCGCTTCCGCAATAGGGGCGCAGATCTTCGGGATACCTTCCCCGATTTTTATATTTCTAACAATTACCGGATTCATCACAAATCTCCTTCCCGACAGATGCATCATCACACCACAGTCACATATCTGTATTATAGCAAGGTATGATTACGGTGACCAGCTTTTTATACTATCTCACCTCCAAATCCAAAATGAATATCAAAAAGAGAGCGTCATCGCCAGATCAAACGCTCTCTTTCTCTAAATAATACCGTGATCAGCCTATGCCAGACTTCTATATCGGCAGCTCCAGATAGATATCTTTTCCTTCCTTTATAGAAATCACCACTTTACCGGTCCTGACTGTCGTCACCACGCCTTCTACGCTCCCGCTTACTGCAGGCACTTCTTCTGCCTCTGCTTCCTCTTCCGGCTCTTCTGCCGCTTCCATAATTCCGTCAACATTGTCCGTGGTCAGCGGGCAGAGAGAATCGCTTGTCTTTGTCAGTTTCGCCCCAAGTACCTGAGAGATCGTCAGGCATCCGTCCAGATTAAGCAACCCTGAATCTACCAGTTCGTCAAAGATTGCCGGGTCTTCAAGATTAGCAGGCTCAATTGTAATACCTGCTTCTGCTCTGCAGCATAATACGGCAGGATCATTTGCATGCGCTTTCGCGGTTTCTGCTGTAATGGACATACACATTACCTCCTCTTATCTATACGTTACTTTCAGTATATCCCTCACAATGCATAATTTCCAATTGATTTTCCACATGAATATATAGATTGTTTCTATATATCGGATTATGCTTTTTGGCGCTACAATTTCTTAATCCGCTCAATTGCCTCCACTGTGTTTTCATAGCTTCCAAAAGCGGTCAGCCTGAAATAACCTTCACCGCTCGGGCCAAAACCAGAGCCAGGCGTACCGACTACATTTGCCCTCTCAAGTAAATAATCGAAAAATTGCCAGGACGTCATGCCTTTAGGCGTCTCAAGCCAAATGTAGGGGGCGTTCACTCCGCCCGAAACATTATATCCTGCACTTTTTAATCCTTCGTAGATAACCTTCGCATTTTTCATATAACCGGCAATCTGCTCTTTAAGCTGAACCTTTCCCGCCTCGGAATACACAGCTTCGCCGGCTTTCTGCACGATATAGGGCGCCCCGTTGTACTTCGTCCCGTGCCTGCGCGCCCACAGAGAATGAAGCGTCACATCTCCGGCTTTCAGATCCTTCGGGATTACTGTCGCGCCGAGCCTTACACCGGTAAAGCCTGCGTTTTTCGAGAAGCTTCTAAGTTCGATGGCACAACTTCTCGCGCCCTCGCATTCGTAGATGGTATGTGGTACATTCTCTTCGGAGATGTATGCCTCGTAAGCGGCATCGTAGATGATCACCGCGCCGGCTTTGTTGGCGTAATCCACCCACTCCTGGAGCTGCGCTTTCGTGATGGTGGAACCTGTAGGGTTATTTGGAAAACATAAGTAGATAATATCCGGTCTCTCTTTCGGAAGTTCCGGAGCAAAGTCTGTCTCCTTCGTACAGGGCATATAGATGACATCACTCCAAGTTTCACTCTTTTCATCATAAGTCCCGATGCGCCCTGCCATAACGTTCGTATCTACGTATACTGGATAGACCGGATCACACACGGCGATCTTATTATCCTTTGCGAATATCTCCTGGATATTGCCGGAGTCACATTTTGCCCCGTCGGAGATAAATATCTCGTCTGCCCTAATGTCACATCCTCTGTCCTGGTAATCATTCTTCGCCATGGCGCTTCTTAAAAATTCATAGCCGAGATCTGGCGCATACCCGCGAAAAGTCTCTGCGTGCGCCATCTCATCCACCGCACTGTGCAGGCTTTCGATAATGGCAGGAGCTAAAGGCTTCGTCACATCACCAATCCCCAGCCGGATGATCCGCTTGTCCGGATTCACCTCTGTATATGCTGCTACTTTTTTTCCGATGGTGGAGAAAAGATAACTCCCCGGCAGTTTCAGATAATCTTCATTTACTTTAAACATCTTCCCAAATTCCTCCTGATCTTAAATCTTATCTCGCAATTCTATATCTCAATCTCTCCGTCAAATACAACGGTTGCGGGGCCTGTCATATAGACTACATCCGCTTCCCTGTCCCATTCAATCTCAAGTTCCCCGCCCAAAAGCTTCACTGTCACCGTATCCTCGGTCAGGCCGTTCAATATGCAAGACACTGCTGCCGCACATGCCCCTGTCCCGCAGGCAAGGGTCTCGCCGGAGCCTCTCTCCCACACCCGCATCTGCACCGTGTGTCTGTCTAGTACTTTGACGAATTCCGTGTTGACACGGTTTGGGAATCTTTTATGATTCTCGAATTTCGGCCCTATTTTCTCAATATCAAGGCCGTTCACGTCATCCACATAGATGACCGCATGGGGATTGCCCATGGAAATACCTGTCATACGGTACTCTCGCCCGTCCACCAGGATCGGCGCATCGATAACCTCCTCATCTTCCGGGTTTCCAGGCACGATCGGGATAAGCTTCGGGGCAAGTACGGGCTTCCCCATGTTCACCCGGATAAGCTCAGCTTTTCCATTCTTCACTGTCAGATCCAAGTACTTTATACCGCCAAGAGTTTCCACCGATATGCTCGTCTTATCGGTCAGGCCGTAATCATAGACATATTTGGCTACGCAGCGGATACCGTTGCCGCACATTTCCCCCCGGGAGCCGTCTGCATTGTACATCTCCATCTCAAAATCTGCCCGTTTTGACGGATTGATCATGATCAATCCGTCAGAACCAATTCCAAAATGTCTGTCACTTACAAATCTCGCCGCCGCCGCCGGATTTTTAATACGCTCTTTGAAACAATCCACATAGACGTAATCATTTCCAAGACCATGCATTTTTGTAAATTTCATCCTTCTTTCCTCCAAATCTGTTTCTTGTTATTTTTTATCGCTTCTTATACTCCGTCCCCGGAATATCCGGTTATGACATTACACTGAGAACCATCTCCGCTGTCTCTGCCATATTCGTTCCGCTGTCCATACTGCATTTCTGAATATATCTGTGAGCCTCCTCCTCAGACATATGATTGCGCTCCATCAACAATTCCTTTGCCTGTTTGATCAACGCCTGCTGCTTTGGATCTCTTTTTCCTGCCTCCTGCTTTCTCCTCCTTCGCTTCCGTTCAAGGTTCGTAAGCATCATTTCCATCGTATTGATAAAATCGTAAACCTTCAGAGGCATCGACAGCCCGATTACCCCCTCTGCATCCCCGTCACTCCATTTGTCCGGGGATGCCAAAAGCAGCATCTCAAATTCCTTGGGAAGATATTCCCGCAGTTCCGTATACATCATATCCTTTAATTTGTATCCACAGATAACAATTCCTTCATCAACACTGTCTGCATAATGAGCTGCCTGTGCGCCGCTCGTGCACACCCCGGTAACAGCCATACCATTTCTCACCAGCAGATTCCGGATATTGGCGGCGTTGTCCTTATTTGGAAATACAACGATAATACCAACCAATTCCTCACCCCCTGTTTCTTTTACCGATGCAACATAAAAAAGGGGCTAGATTCTTTGCAAGTATCTGGAAAGCTCCCATTCCGTAACCTGTGAGCTGTACTCTGCATATTCCTTTTTCTTGGCTCTCAGGTATTTTTTAGAAAGATCCTCGCCGAGAACATTCTGTATATAGTCATCTTCCTGAAACGCTCTTGCCGCCTCTTTAAGACTTCCCGGAAGTTCCTCTATCTTTGCTGCTCTGCGCGCTTCTTCCGACATTTCGAATACATTACCGTCGATACTGTCCGGCGGCATGATCTTATTCCTGATTCCGTCGAGTCCTGCCGCGAGACAGACTGCAAGCGCCAGATACGGGTTTGCCGAAGGGTCCGGACTCCTCAGCTCAATCCTCGTAGACTCTCCCCTCGTACCTGGTATGCGGATAAGGGGCGTGCGGTTCTTTGCTGACCAAGCAATATAAACCGGCGCTTCATATCCCGGGATCAACCGTTTGTAGGAATTGACCATCGGATTAGTGATAAAGCTAATAGCTTTCATATGGCTCATAATCCCTCCGATAAAATAATATCCTTCCCTGCTGATTCCATTTACATCTTTGTCATCCCTGAACACGTTCACTCCATCTCTTTTCAGGGACATATTGATATGCATACCTGAACCGTTAATTCCGTATTTGGGTTTCGGCATAAATGTAGCGTGCAGACCATGGCGTTTGGCAATTGTCTTGACAACCAGTTTAAAAGTCATAATATTGTCTGCTGTAGCAAGTGCCTCGTCATACTGAAAATCAATCTCATGCTGTGCCGGTGCAACTTCATGATGTGACGCCTCAATCACAAATCCCATATCCTCCAATGTCAGCACCATGTCACGCCTTGCATTCTCTCCAAGATCCAAAGGCCCCAGATCAAAATATCCCGCATGTTCATGGGAAATTGTTGTAGGCTGTCCATCCTCATCTGTATGGAACAGGAAAAATTCACATTCCGGACCCACATCAAAAATATATCCCATCTCTTTCGCCTCTGCCAGAACCCTTTTCAAAATATATCTCGGATCACTTTCAAATGCTGTCCGGTCAGCCTTATAGACGTCACAGATAAGTCTTGCGACTTTCCCTTGCTGCGGCCTCCACGGAAAGATCTCAAAAGTATTGAAATCCGGGTAGAGATACATATCCGAATCCTCAATCCTTGCAAATCCCTCTATGGAAGAACCGTCAAATATAACTTGATTATCCAGTGCCTTCTCAAGCTGATTCGCCGTGACTGCAATATTTTTCATCGTCCCGAAAATATCGGTAAACTGCAGGCGGATAAATCCCACATCTTCTTCCTTTGCCATCCGCAGGATATCCTCTCTCGTAAACTGATTCATCACAATTCCTCCTCAAAAAACGGGCGCTCTCATACAAGGATGAGAACGCCTTTGTTCGCATGTACTAATACCGTTTTAATTACTCTTCATCTTCGTCGTCATCGTCTAACCAGTAATCATCTTCAATCTGATTATAGACATTGCCATTATGGCTGCCGCAGATAATGCCTCTCTTAACTGGCGCCAAAAGAAACCCTTTAATCACTCCGAACATCACACAGCATAATATCACTAATATCTTTTCCGACATCGTCCAATCTCTTTTAAAGAAATCCTTGATTGATATCCACATGTTTTCCAAACATTCCAACATATGCATGTCCTCCTTTTGCGAATGTTTTTTCTTATTATATACCAAAGCGAGAGAAAATAAAAGATTTTACACAAAATTTCTAATTGAAAAACCGACCACGCTCTGATACAATATTTAATACTATGTGCATAAACTTTAGAAAGGTGATATATCATGGGACTCGCAATACCAATTGAGACAAGCGCGCGCCACATCCATGTGTGCCGTGAAGATTTTGAATTATTATTTGGGAAAGGGAAAGAACTGACTTTCAAAGCCGAGCTCAGCCAGCCTGGCCAGTATGTATGTGAAGAACGTCTGACCATTAAAGGTTCCAAAGGAACCTTTGAGAATGTCGCCGTGCTCGGTCCTTTCCGCAAGGAGACACAGGTTGAAATCTCTCTGACCGACTGCCGGAAACTGGGAATCGAAAGCGTCATCCGCCAGTCCGGAGATACCGAAGGAACACCCGGCTGTACGCTCATCGGGCCGGAGGGAGAGCTTGACATCGACCACGGCGTTATCGTCGCCAAACGCCATATACATATGACCCCCGTGCAGGCCATCCAGCTTGGCGTAAAAGACAATGACGACGTATTCGTCATCACAAATAGTTTCGAGCGCTCCCTGATATTTGCGGATGTGATTGTCCGCGTAAGCCCAAGTTTCGCCCTTGCCATGCATGTTGATACCGACGAGGCCAACGCTTTCGCCGGGATGGACAGCCCTACCGGAGTCATACTGAAACTCTTTAACGGGCAGACCTACAGCCTGCAGAAATGGGCAGACGAGCTCCAAAGCGGGATTAACCGTTTGTAATCACAATTTTGCGGTCAGCGTCTTCGCGCTGACCCCTTTTATCATCCCCAGCTTTCCGGACAAAGAGCTGGTCGCATCACCAGGAGCGTCCAGCACAACGCTGATAATAGACACATTCCTCTCCCGGTAGGGAATCCCCATGCGCCCCACGATATACTGCCTGAATTCATGGAGCAGGCTGTTTACCGCACCTGCCGCGTCCTCGTCCTTTATTATAATACTGATTACCGATACCTTGTTGTCCATGATACGCCTCTGCCTTTCATTTTCTCCGCTTAATCTATTGCAAGACTTCTACTTTGCACCTATGTCTTTTATGCTGCCTGTCGTAGCTAATGCCAACGCCTAAAATCCTGCCTGTGAACCTTTCCCTTCCCCCGATTTTCGCCCTGAATGCCTTGGTATATTCCTTTTCCTTAATCTGCCCGACCGCCTTTTCCGGTGTTTGGTCAACCTTAAGCTCCAGGATAATCCCATCCAGTCCGAGATCTGTTTCGGGATAGAAAATAAAATCCGCATATCCTTTTCCTGCTTTATCTTCCCTCTCTACCCGATAGTTATCCCTCGCCGCAAGATATACCAGATTGACCACCGCTGTAAGTTCTGTTTCATTGTTGTAGTTCAGGAGCGGCACCTCCGTATCATGTGCCCACTCCAATATACTTTCCATTGTATCCGTATCGCCCTCAAGCGTTGCACTAAGCATGCGCTGTGACTCCTTCGCCAGACGGTATACATATCCAAAAGACGGCTCTTTTTGCAGCATATCGGCAAACTTATCCATCAGCTCCTTATTCGGTATAGACACCCTTCCTTTTTCACAGCTCAAAAATCCATACACCACCATAGCTGAAAATATTTCTTCTCTTGTACCCAGCCTTTGGGACGTAGCTGCATATTCCCTGACTTTTGCCGGTACAGATTCACCTGCAATCATACGCGCCAGATCATCCCTCACCGCATCCACATTATTTTCTACATAATAATAAATTTCATCATACGGTCCGGAACTTGTCCAGTAATTTCCCAAATTGTTATTTGACAGCGCCATAACTACCGAGCGGGGGTTATAAAGCCGCTCATTGGATTTTGTATGATATCCGTCGTACCAATTTCGAAGTCCTTCTCTTGTAACGTTTCCCAGGCCTTCCGTCTCCTTCTGATATCGCCAAAACAGCCCGTCCACCTCTTCTTCCGTAAATCCAAAACACCCTGAAAACCTCTGTTCCGTCGCCATTGTATATTCCGCAAACATATTAAGTTCAGAACCGCTGGAGTATTTTGCAATCGGCAAGATGCCTGTCATGTACGCCAGTTTCACATAAGGACGGTCTTTTAGCAGATTACGCAAAAATGCCAGATAGGTTCCTTTGTCTTTCTCTGATACAAACTGCTGGTGAAAAATAAAGTCCCACTCATCCAGGACAAAGATAAACTGCTCTGAGGGGTTCTCTGCAAACAGCTCCATCAGCGCATCCCACACCGCATCTTCCCCCTCAAACTCTATCTGCGGATATTCCTCCTGAATGTCTTTCATCAGCCGCGACTCAATCCTCTCAATATACTGCTCATAAGAGGAACATCTTTTAGGCAGGTCATTAAAAGAAATATGAATGACCGAATATTGATTAATATGCTCCTTTAATCCTTCTTCCCCGGCAATCTCAAGTTTCCTGAAAAGCTCCTTCGAATCAAATGTCTTTGAAAAAAAGGCATCAATAAGGTTTGCCATCACCGTCTTTCCGAATCTTCTGGGTCTCGTGATGCAGATATGGTTATTGCCCGTCTCAACAAGAGGAAATAATTCCTTTAATATGAGACTCTTATCTACAAAATACGGTTTCTTTGTTTCGCTTCTGTATAATGAATACGCCACCCGGCTGTTTAGATAGATTCCCACCTTCACACCCCTCTCCAATTAAAGCAATTGCTTGTTTTGAGTGTATACGCTTTTTTAACCATTGTCAACAAACCGTACATTATTTCTTAAAACCGGGCGGCTTAGATTGCCGCCCGGTTTGTCAAATCTTCAATAATTTTATTTTTCATCCTTTATCTGCCTTCCGGTGACGTCCATATGGTAATTGTCCTTATAGATAAGCTCAGATATAGGCACAATCTCATAACCTTTTTCCTTTAACCCGGTAATGACCGCCTCTAATGCCTCCGCCGTGTATTTTGCACCGTTATGGCAGAGGATGATAGAGCCGTTCCCCAGATTTTTGTGATTCACAACTGTATTTATGATATTGTCCACACCATAATCCTTCCAGTCCAGGCTGTCCACATCCCACTGAATCGCATAATACCCGTTCTCTTTTGCGTTCAGCACCACCCTGTCGTCATAATCGCCGTAAGGCGGGCGAAAAAGCTGCATATCTACACCTGTCAGCTCTTTCACCTTATTATGTACCGTCATTAGCTCTTTCGTCTTTTCCTCCTCGGAAAGCTGAGACATATTTTTGTGGTTCTCACTGTGATTGCCCAGGTCGTGGCCGGCCTCTTTTATCGCTTTCACATCATCCGGATAGCTCTCCACCCATCCTCCGGTCATAAAAAAAGTGACATGCACCTTGTGCTTTTTTAATATCTCCAAAAGTTTTTTCGTATCCTCGTTGCCCCACGCTGCATCAAAAGAGAGAGCCACCTTTTTTTCATCTGTTTCCACACAGTAAATCGGCAACTCTCTTCCATTCACATTGCTGGACACCGACGCAAACCCCGATACATACTTAAATGAGCCTGCCAGCGCGATTGCAAGCGTCAATGTCACGACCACATATTTCATCCATCTTTTTGTTCTGTCTTCTCTCATAAACATAACTCCAGAGCATAATATACCGTTACTCTAAATATATGTTCATAGGCTTTGTCTTAATCTATTTTGTTTTCACCTTCTTTATCTTTGACCATCCTGAATAATATTTTTTACTTCCAATCTTCTTATAAGTGCGCACTCTGACATAATAGACTTTCTTTTTCTTTAATTTTGAAATAGCAGCCGACGTTGTCTTCGTACTTTTTATTGTCTTCGTCTTCGTAAATTTTTTACTTACCGAATACTGAACCTGATATCCTGTCGTCTGAGTACTTTGTTTTTTCCATTTCACTTTAAATCCCTTGGATTTCTTAGTGAGCTTTGAAATACTCGTCCCCTTGGGATTTATCTTAAATGTTTTTTTCACCGTACCTGTGTAATGGCTTCCTTTTCCGGTAATCTTTACTGTTCCGGTCCCCACCTTGACATTTTTTGAATAAGAAACGGAAAAATCTTTTCCCAATGCAAGCGTCAGACTGCCATTTTGAATCTTAACCGACGGTTTCTTTGCTTTTTTGTTATATGTATATGCGGTGGATGAGATTGATACCGGAAGTTTGCTTATATCCGCTTTAGTAATCGTATAATTCTTCACAACACTCCCCGTATAATTACTTCCTTTCGCCCTGATTGTAACGGATGCTGTTCCCGGCTCTGTATTTCGGGAATAAGATATCGTATAATCCACGCCATTCTTAAGCTTCACTGCATTCCTGGAGCTCACACTGACAGTCACGGCAGGACTCATTGCTTTTCCTGTGTAAGCATAACTTGTCTGAGACAGGACGATTGAACATTTCGCAATATTTTTAACTGTGATGTCAAACGTTTTTACGATAATTCCATTGTAATTACCAATCCCTTCAATCGTCACTGTTGCTGTACCTGTATCAATATTATTACTGTACGACACTACATAATCGGAATTCTTTTTTAATCTTACACCCGACATCATAATCACCGGCGCCGGCCGAATCTTCCCTCCGGTATACTCGTAAGAACTGCTAATGCCTGAAACTTCTGCCGTTTCTATACTGGCACTTCCTTCTTCATCAATTCTGTTTGACACATAATTTAATGCCTTTTCTGCATTTATCACACCATGGCTTCCCGTATTGGCCTTTCGTGCCAGGTCTGTGTCATCATCACGATACTGTATTGCGCCGGAGTCCGCAGTAACTTCTACAGCCCTCACCACCTCATCTGTAGACAGGGACGGATATTTTGCCCATAGCAGTGCACAAATTCCCGCCACAATAGGAGCAGCCATTGATGTGCCATCCAGAGACACATAGTCATTTCTGGATCTGCAATATGTAGATATGATCTTTTCTCCCGGCGCACTGATATCCTTTGACTGATTATAGTCCGACCACAGACTGTTGAACCCTTCCATATCAAGTGACGTAACGGACAGGCAGTTGTCAAAATCAGACGGATACATCGGCTCCACATAAGGTGTCTTGACATCATCCCCATTCCCGCCGGAACATACACAAAGTACATCATAATAATCTGCCATAATATTGATCATATTTTCAAGCAGAATATCCACGCTTCCTTTCGTGCCGTCCGAATAATATCCTACACTCATATTCATTACTTTAAGATTTTTTACTTTTCCGCTCTCGATCAATTGTCTGCAATACTCAATACCCTTCATGAACGTTGCAGTTGTTGCGCCTCCTCCGTAATTGTCAAATATCTTTACAGGCAAAATCTTCGCATTATAGGAAGTCCCTGCAATCCCCACTCTATTATCTGCCTCGGCCGAGATCAATCCGCATACATGTGTACCATGTCCTGTCGAATCCCCTCCATTGGGCGACGAACTGGTTGTAAGCGGCCGGTTATAGTAGGAATCATAGGCGTAATTCAGCAATATATTATTTTGCAGATCCTCATGGTTCAAACGGCATCCGCTGTCAAGAACCGCCACTGTAACACGCCCGTTTGTCTGCGCAATATCCCATGCATCATACACTTTTGTATCCCGGAGATAATTCGAATATTTCGGAATTTCTGCATCATTTATCAACTGATTATACAGATCATCATAGGTTACATTCTCTGTCTCTAACCCGGTATCTGCTGCTTCCATATCTTCCGGCAACACTTCTTTTGGCTCTGCATCTCCTATCATACTATATACAAAATTGGGCTGTGCAAAGCTGACATTCTTATCAGACTCAATCTGCTCGATTGCCTCTTCAATCTTGATATCCTCAGGAATCTCTGCAACTACAACCGTCCCCTGCTGGTCATTGGATTCCATAACCTCCTCTGTAACCTCTGCATCTATATCATTTAACGCCTCTTCCGCATTTTCCTGTATCTTTTCAGACTTCGCATCAGAGACGCCTGCATCATCGTATACCACGATAATCTCATCGGACATAGCAATGTCAGTATCGGCTATACTTCCGCTTTCTGATTCCGCATCAGAAGGAGACGGAGTATTTTTATACGACGCTGTCTCTGGTTCATCCAGTTCTGCCGATGAAGCTGCTGCCGTTTCCGCAGGCACCGCTGCCAACGTGAAACATAATACTGCGGTAAGCCCTATGCTGATAATTTTTAAAAATAAGTTATTGTATCTTGTTTTCTTCATTAACCTGACCCCTTTTTTCCAAACACATATTTACTGCATACTCTCATTATATCTAACAAAATATTTATCTGTCAATTTCTGATTATTTATGATAGAATAAATACGTTAAAAGCGTATTAAAGGAGGTCACTATGAACAAAAAAAGAAAGGTCTTATTCTTCTCCCTGATCATCATATTGGGATTATTTCTCATTTTTGATACAGGGGAAGTACAGGCAGCGTCAAAAACTGTAAAATATAACGGAAAGACAATTGCCAAATATAATAAATCCGGCCAGATGGTCCTGGTTCCGTCTAAAAATTCCAATACAAACTATAAAAATCTAAACCGATTAATATCCGGTAAAAAGAAAAAAACTGTTGTCATCCCCAAAGGTTCCACCATCAAGCTCAACGGTGTGTTGAGACCAGGGAATAACACTACTATCATCGCCAAAGGTGCAAAGATCATCGGAAAGAAAAAAAGCAATGTCATTTTCGCCGCTCCTAATAAAAAGCTTAAAAATCTCACTATTATCGGAGGAACCTGGCGAAGCGTTGACAAAGGCGGAAGAACGGGAAGCTTGTTCGCATTTTCCTATGTAACAAATCTTGTAATGGATGGTGTTGACTGCAATGCCAATTACAAAGGACATGCGATAGAGATCATAGCCTGCAAAAATGTAACAATTAAAAATTGCAAGGTATCTGCAATCGGCTCCAATCCCAAAAAGTGCCTGGAAGAACAGATTCAGATTGACCTTGCCACAAAGAAAACCGCACCCAAGATTGCAGAATACGGCAAAAAGTATGTCAAAGGACAGACTTGTAAAAATGTATATATTCTAAATAACACTGTCAGCGGTGCCCGTGCTGTAGGAGTGAACTGGACCGATTCCGAGAATGGAAAATGGCGCAATAAATTCCACGAAAATGTAGTCGTAAAAGGGAACACCCTTACCGGAACAACCTCGGAGGCCCTTGCATATTTCAATACAGTCGGAGGAGAGATCAGCGGGAATACTATTATAACGAACGCGACAAGAACAGACGGCAACTCTTCCTACACCATCGGTATCCATGTTGCTATTATGGGTGTTGCCCCAAAAAGTATGGCAGCTTCTACACTGACCGTCTCAAATAATACTGTATACGGCGGACGCAACGGCATTCACTTCAAAGCACATTTCAACAGCAGCGAAACCCAATGTCTGTCGCAGCTCGGCCGTGTGATCGTCACAGGCAATACCGTATACTGCAAAAAGGGTACGGAAAAAGCAATTGCCCAGACGAAAGAAAGCTGCCGCGAGTTTATACTTTCAGATAATCAACTATACACTTGGAAATAAACTTTTAATAGTAGACTTTCCTTAAAAACAGCCCCCTTGCCGGGGCAAGGAATCCAGCGAGGCTTCGGTCTTCCGCCGCAATCACTACCGGAAGCTTGGATGCCTCGCGTTTTCCTGTACCAACCTCAAGAAGAGTTCCCGTAAGGATCCGCACCATATGATAAAGAAAGCCTGTCCCGTAATAAGTAATTCTGACTTTCTCTCCATTGCTTACAATCTTTATATTCATTATCTTCCGAACAGGATCCTTGCAATCCGCATCATCCGTAAAACTGATAAAATTCTTCACCCCAACCAGATAAGGCACTGCGCTGCGCATCGCCTCGATATCCAGTTTTTCAGGATAATGGTAACAATATCTGCGCGAAAATACATCCGGTTTTTCCCGGCAATCAACATAATACTCATATTTTTTGCCTTTCGCACTCTTACGCGCATGAAAGCCATTTTTTACAAGTTCCACATCAATGATCCTGATATCCTCAGGGAGGTACCGATTCAAAGCTTCTCTCATCTCATCTGCATCATAAAGCTTCGACAGCTTCACACTGGCAACCTGGCCGCGGGCATGTACTCCGGCATCTGTCCTTCCTGATCCGTCAACTTCCACTCGATACCCAACCATCTTACCGATACTGTATTCTAACACAAACTGAATCGTATTGTCCGTTGTCGCCTGACGCTGCCATCCCTGATATCTGCTTCCATCATAAGAAATTGTCAATTTGTATGTTCTCATATACTATTATCATCCAATCTGTCTAAAACTTATTGATCAAGAATCTTCTTCAATTCATCCATAAATGTATTCACATCTTTGAATTCCCGATATACTGATGCAAAACGGACATAGGCTACCTCATCCAAATCTTTGAGTCCGTCCATCACCAGTTCTCCAACCACACTGCTTGGAATCTCTTTCTCCTCCAGACTAAACACCTTCGTCTCTATTCGATCCGCCATACGTTCAATCTCATCTGCGGGAACAGGTCTTTTATAACATGCACGGATGATGCCATTCTCAATCTTTCTTCGATTATACTGTTCCCTTGTATTATCCTTTTTGATAATAATAAGCGGTATCGTCTCTACCTTCTCATAGGTTGTAAAACGCTTCCCACAAGCATCGCAGGAACGCCGGCGCCTAATGGACGCCCCATCCTCCGCTGGTCTGGAATCAACAACTCTTGTATCTGGGTTACTGCAATATGGGCATTTCATCTTATTTTATCCTTTCACTTTCAATTTAATATATAGTATATCTTCTGGCAAATAAGAAGTCAAACATTTACACTGCAAATTCACGCAAATTCCGCTCATTTTCTACTTTTCATCACAAATTTCCACAAGAATAATATCCGGTCCAATCTTTTTGATACACCGAAAGGGAATAATATACTCCGCCCCGTCCCCGAAGAATCCGCACAGCTTTCCGGCTTTCGGAACTACAATTGCCTCAATGCATCCTTTGCATTCATCAATGATCAAGTCTGCAATATATCCGAGTTTCTTACAGTCACAAGTATTGATCACTTCTTTATCTTCCAATTCGCAGAGTCTCACGCCGCTTTCCCCCATCTCTGTCCGATATGCATGATATATAAAAATTCGCATATACCATTAATATAGTATATGCGAATCTGATCTTTTTGCTATTCTTCCACATCTATAACTGAAACCGGACATGCGTCCCTCGCCTCAAGCGCCGGCTTTTCATATTCCGGAGCAACATCCGCATATGCTTCCGCAACACCATCATCATTAAACCGAAACACCTCCGGACACGCCGCAACACAAGCACCGCAGGAAATACATCCTTCATTAACTTTTGCTTTCATAGGGAATTCCTCCTTGCATTTTTTCTTAGGATTCCCTCTTTTTCCAAAAATATACCTTCCGCCGGCTTATTCCTTTATCCAGGTCCCATTCTTCCCCTTCAAGGCATCTTTGAGACATTCGAATGACGTAATAACCGCCCGTCTCCCTTTTCGCTTCTCAATAAACTCTACAGAGGCACTCAGCTTCGGAAGCATATTGTATTCTCCAAAATGTCCTTCCTCCATATACCTTTTTGCCTCTGCTATGGTGATATCACCAAGCGCTTCCTCATCCGGACGCCCTAGATTGATCTTAACCTTCTCAACACTGGTTAATATGATCAACTCATCCGCATTCACATCTTCCGCCATCTTACCCGCAATCAAATCTTTCTCGATCACGGCACTGGCTCCTTTCAGATGATTATCCTGCCGGAGTACAGGAATCCCCCCTCCTCCACAGGCAATGACAATCTGATCTGCGTCGAGCAATGTTCTGACAGCATCAATCTCAACAATGCTGACCGGATTCGGTGCTGATACAATCCTACGGTAACCTTTCCCAGTTTCTTCTACTACATAATTACCTTTTTTTCGTTCCAGGTTCGCTTCCTCAGCATTCATATAACGCCCAAGGATCTTTGTAGGTGTGTAAAACGCCTCATCGTACGGATCTACAATTACTTGCGTAAGAATCGTACTTACCGTTCGATATATACCACGGTTCAATAATTCTTCACGGATTGCATTCTGCAAATCATAACCGATATATCCCTGACTCATCGCCGAACACACAGACATAGGCGCTGCAGTATAATCTTCATGAACCTTTCCAAACTCGTTCATCGCCGTATGAATCATACCAACCTGCGGAGCATTACTGTGGGTAATCGCAACTTGATAACCATCCTCGATCAGATCTGCTATCACTTTCGATGTTTTCCTTGTTGCTTCCATTTGCTTTGGAAGATTCGTCCCCAGTGCCCGATGCCCTAGCGCAACTACTACTCTTTTTTTCATATGCTGTACCTCAAATACCATCGGGGTAACAGGATTCGAACCTGCGACCTCACGGCCCCCAGCCGTGCGCTCTAACCAAACTGAGCCATACCCCGTTATTTTTATTTTAACGAATTCCATCGAAGAAAGCAAGTGTTTTTTGAAAATCGCACATAGAAAATATAATCAGCGAGAAAAATCTGCTGCCGAATATGCATATCCTGCAGCAGATTTTCTCTCGTATTCTAAACCTTATCTCTTTAAAAACAGTTTTCTGAACTTTCTAAAAAACATCTTCCTACGCCGCCTTCTTAGTCTTCTTTTGCGTAACTGCAAAAGCCGTCCTCTGTGCCTGTTCCCCATATTTTTTCTAAAGGTCGAAGCAGCAACTCCGACACCAGATAATGATAACGCTGCTAAAGTCCCCACTATCGTAATCGGATCTCCTGTCTTTGGAAGAATTCCTGTCAACGTTTTCCCAGAGCTGCTTCCTTCTTCGATCCCACCCCCGGGGTTCTCCTCGGTGTCAGTACCCGGCCGGTTCGGCGGATCGGTTACAGGCGGCTCGGGCTCAGGCGGATTAGTTACAGGTGTGTCTTTACCTATCGTATTCGTGAAAAGCGCCTGATCTAGATCACCATCCTGAATATCGCCCTTCCCTCCGTGTGCTGTCGTTGTATAACCATCTTGATCGGCCTCTTTCTCTGAAACTGTATATTTTGTTCCTGCCGGCAGATCATAGATCGTAATATACTCATCATGACGCAATGTGACACTCTGTCCGCTTGAGATCTTTCCCTTTTTATCCCCGTCATAGGAAAATTCTCCTTCTAACGGCGTTCCATCTTCGTTGCTCAGCGTGATATCAAAGGTAAATCCCTTTGTCCGATCACCCTTTCCGGCAACTGTCTTGTGTACAAGCAGGAAACCTACTTCCGGCCACGGCTCCTTACTGTTGTAGAACGGCGCAAAGGCTGTAGCATCCTTAATCGCATCGCCCTCGGTCATACCTTCCTTGGGCAGAGGATACCACCCTTCCACTGACGTTTCCGTCACCGTATATTTTGCCCCTTCAGGAAGACCAAGGATTGTAATACTCTCATCATGATGGAGCGGAAACACCTTGCCGCTGGAAACGTACCCTGCTTTATCGGTGCCATAAAAATAATAATCCCCGGTAAGCTCTTTTCCATTCTTGTCAGTCAGCTTGATCTTGAACGTAAAATTCTTAATATAGTCCTTCTTATCAAGATTCGGTCCTTTAAGCATCTTACTGACTACCAGTTTCCCTGTATTGGTGTCCTCGATTGTCTGATCTGTCACTACCACAATATTCAGAAGACTGAATAGATTCGTTAAATCCGTATTTCCCAGATCATCTTTATTCGCGTCAAGTTTTGAATTCTCATACATAGGTGTGGTAAGCGCTTCGTAGTTCTGCTTCACCCGCGCACGGACAAAGCCCGTGTCTGAAACAAAGAATGGCTTGTAAAGCTTTCCTCCGTCTTCATCGTGAAGACCATAATCTACCACGGCATTTTTACCGTAATGAAGATTGATCGAACGCCAGACACCTGCTGTCTCTTCCAGCACAGCATCTTTCCAATCTTTTGCGAGCACTTCCTTATTCTCAGAAGGCTGCCGCTGCTGTATCGCAGTGATGTCCTGCAAAGTTATATCCACATCGCTATTCATAGCATATTGTTTCATGGTCTGAGTGAGTCTTCCTACACCAGCCATGACCGATACGCCGTCTTCTCTCGTACCAGCGTCTGCATAGATTGAATGACTCCCCACTACGACCGGAACAACCGTAGAGTTTAGTGTACATCCTTCAGGTGCAGATAAT
This sequence comes from uncultured Dorea sp., assembly GCA_910586965.1. Taxonomy (GTDB): domain Bacteria; phylum Bacillota; class Clostridia; order Lachnospirales; family Lachnospiraceae; genus MD308. The sequence continues at coordinate 19,664 of CAJUMF010000037.1, forward strand.
TCTTTAAGATAGTAGCGGGTGCGTGCATAAGATGCCCACATCATCTGCGCATGGCCTTCGCTTTTGTCGTCCGAAGGCGAAAAGATCAATGTGCCTTTTTGTCCGTTTATGGTGGCAGTAGTTCCCCGTGCAACAGGCTCTCCAGTACAAGCTTCATTACTATACAGTCCAAACTCGGCGCCATTATACGGCTTCCCGTCTTGGTCTATCTTCATCACCCAAAGCTCCCGCCGTTCATTTGGAATATATATCAGGGAACGAAAATCCCGGGTCAACTGGCCTGCATTCAAAAAACTAAACCCTCTGCCGCTTCCGGTACCATCAACTGTCACACTCATAATAGTCTCGAGCGTCTTTTCTGTGCCATTCTTCTTCACATAATCGCCCAAAGCTTTATAACGGGCCTTGGCATCATCTCCGCTGATTCCCATCTCCTGTAAAGCTTTCGGCTCAATAATCCCATAGATTATCTTCATATCTCCATCCGGATTGACAACTTGGTAACGATTCGCCAATCCCGGAAGGTCATCCAGAGTTCCTACTAAGCGAAAATTCTCATTATCCCAGGAAAGATTCCAGTCAGGGCAATCCGTATCTGCCGCCTGTTCCAGTACTGCGCGAAGCACCGCATCACGCCATAATTCGACCGCCGCATCCGAACGGACTGTCGATGCCTTAAAACCACTTAAGTTACTGCCATACAGCGCTTCCCACATCTTATCCGAGCGCCGTTGCAACATGGGTATAGCCACTGCCAGACCATCCCTTTGCTTTTTTGAACTGACCTCCTTTGTTGGGTCTTGCTCGATATTTCCAGTCGTCTCATTAAAATATCCATAGGTAATTCTTCCCGTCCCGGTGTTATGCATGACAGAACAGGCATAGGCACCTGTTGTCCAGCGATTGGCAACAGAGAGCATTGAAGTATCCGAATCATAATACAGGACAATATCTACAGGAAGTGTGCGATATCCGTCCGGAGTCTTCGTTTCCTTCAATATATAGCATTTTCGCCCATGATCAGCAAAATTAAAATAGTTTCCATCCTCATCAAGGAATCTGGCCGATCCATCTGAGGCCGTAGTGAGATGCACAAACGAACTTCCCTCTTTCTGCTTCACATAAAATTCCTCACCGTAATTTACTGCATTATCTGTATACAGACATTTAATTGCACCGGAAGCATCTGCTGTTGTCTCTTCCGCCGAATAGAGATCGAATTCCACCCCGCCAAGGGGCTTTCCGTCCTGATCCACCTTTTTTAACTGTTGATAAAGCAAAGGCTGAAGGTTAAAGCGCAACGCCAGGCTGGAGTCATAATTACCTCTCTCCAGATAAAACATCTTCAAAGTATGGCTGGTATTGCTGGCAAAGGTATTCCCCCTCCAAAGGGTTGCATCTTCTTTTCCTGCTTTTTTAAACTGTTCTTTCAGAGTTGTTGTCTGTACGGCATTCTCGTGGAGTTTGTCCACATCTACTGTCCCATCCGACTTATAAGGAAATCCATTCGTCTTCCAGCTCTGTCCGACCGAAATCTTCCCGTCCGAGAAATCGATCGTTCCATATATCTCACTGTGGATTCCGCCCATATCAAGCACCAGTACATCATCGATAAATATCCATACATCATCATCTCCTGAGAACTGGAAAGACATAGGAGTATTGCCGGTCTTTCCTGTATTGACCACTCCATTCAGAGGCTGCCTGAAGTCAACATTTACCGTCATACCCAGATGATGGTTCATGTATTCAGCCGCTGTCGTCAGATTGCTGCTTGTGATACTTTCACTGTTGCTGAGATTTTTGCCCTCCACCAGGTCGAAAACCTGTGCTCCTGTATTAAATGGCAGGAAATTTCCGATGCTCCGTCCTCCAGTGAATCCACCATTTTCATAACTCTTATCTGTACGGTCAACTGCGGGAGCGTCATAAAGCACAAACCGATTGTCGTCCTTATCATATTCTGCAAAGTTCTTCCGCATATCGTAGTAATAATACCCATTATTATCAATCTGGAACAAACCCTTTACATCTTCATGCTGACGTTTGTTCCCAATTTCTATCTTCGGATCAAACAAATAATCCAACGAAGCACTGTTTCCCGATGCCTTCCAATTGTTGATGACGGTATTGCTGATGTTCTTCTGATTCACACTTGCCGGATTGCCATCTTCATGGTCGCCGCAAAGATCCCATCTGCCAATTCCTTCATAACCGTCAATGGATTTCTCCATCTCTGCTTCATCGAGGACCGGATAACCCTCTTCAAGAACCGGCTTTACCATTCCGGACATACCCGCTTTTGCCTTACCGTAATCCGACATTGCCCCGGCACCCTTATTCCAATAGCCTGCATGGATATTCCCGTCCCCGAAAATCATCAGCCTTCCCTGATTGATTCCTTTGTTCCAATCAGACACACCTGTATGTCCCCGTCCCCTCGAATCGTGAGACGTGTCACTCTTTCCCAAAAGATCATCGTCGCCTTTGGCTCCGTCTTTGTCCACCCAGTAATCAAATAAGTTTACCGTCGTATTCAACGGATTAGCGCTGGTTACTGTATGTTCTTCCAGGTGCAGCTCATGTAAGGTAATTGTAAGATTAAGAATGCCCTCAACTTGTGAAGTATCATTCCCATCAGGCAAACTCGTGTTATTCGAATTCACACATATTTCATACCCAGGATTTGAGACCGGCTTAGCTTCAAATGTAAGAGATGTATTATCTTTAATGCCGCCCGCCTTATCTACAACTTCTTCAATATCTCCCCAGTCTATTCTCACATACCCATATGGTTTCCCGGAAGGAACTTCGTCAGGCGCTAACGTAAACCCCGCATCCACTAACTCTTGACTATAGAACCCCCAGCATTTGATTTGAGTAGGGAGTACTGACTTCATCTTCTGTATCAGCAGATCACGGTCGGATGTAATTGCCAGATAATAATCCATAGAATATTGAAAGTTTGATTCACTAATCTCAGAACCGCCGCGGGATACGTAACTCCAGCCATTCACATATTTTTTCTTGTCAGCATATATTTCTCCCCCACCCAATTCTGCTGTTACTTTCAAGGCAGGCGCTTTATCTCCCAGAGCGTAGTCTTTAGGCATCTCTGCCTTCAGCGTATAGCTACCCTCATACGCACCTTTTTTAGGAAATTCTTCAAGGTTCCACGTCAAAGATAATTCCTTTTCCGTGCCGTCCGACATCTCAGCCTTAATCTTTTCCGGCAGCATCCCAGCCAGCAGATCACGGGTAACCGGATTCTCTTTACTCGCTCCGGGAATCCCAAGTCCCCAGACTCCGGTCTGTTCATCCAAAATCAGGCTGTCGCCTTCCCAGTTCCATGAAACTACCGTCAAATCGGAGCTTTTTATATCTTTTGTCTCTTCTTTGCATATGTCACAGACAAACTCACATGAATCATCCGGTTTCTCCTCTGTATAACCGCACTCTTCTGTATGCTTCGGATGGTGCTCACATAGACCATCCTCTTTTGAAGCGGTAACACTTATACAACATAGTGATAGAACAATGGCAAATACCAACGCCCCTGACAGCATCTTTAACTTGCCGATCTGCATTGATTTATCCTCCTCGTACCTAAAATATAAGAAACATCTACTGTACTTTCGAGCCAAAATATGATGTATAGCTAATTTTTCTTTAGTTATACATTATACTACAAACTTTGACCATCCACAATTATTTGATAATAATTTCTCAATTATTTTGCAAACAAAGTAATACTGGTCGTCAGGCCTTAAACCTGTTACAATACTGTTAACATTCAGATTGCGTATTCGAAAGGAGTTCTTATTATGATGAAAGTAATTGTAGTCGGTCCCAGAGGAAAGATGGGGAAATTAATCACACAGGTTGCCGCTTCCAGAGATGATATGCAGCTCGTTGGAGGCGTAGCCCCTGCAGGGCGGGATTATATCGGAAGCGATCTCGGAACGGTTGCCATGACGGGAAGAGAACTTGGTGTTCCCGTTGTGGATGACTTAGAAAGTATTATCGACAATTGTGACGTTATCATCGATTTCTCCACAAAGGAGATGGCCGCGACAGTCCTTGACCTTGCTATCGCCCACAAAAAGGCACTTGTATGCGGCACAACAGGTTTCTCCCCGGAAGAAATGGAACGTTTTAAAGATGCTGCCAACCAAATCCCCATGCTCTATGCCGCCAACACTTCAAAGCTGGTAAATATCATGAACAAACTTCTAGAACTGGTAACCTCCACTGTCGGAAGAGAACTCGACATCGAGATCCTGGAAATGCACGACCAATGGAAGAAAGATGCTCCCAGCGGGACTTCTAGAGAAATGGGGGAGATCATGGCGCAGACTTTAGGGAAGGAGCTTACTGACATGGCTGTATATGGACGGGAAGGTGCTTCTCCCCGCGTGCCTGGCTCCATCGGATACCATTCTCTTAGAGCCGGCAATATACCAAGCAGCCACACGGTATTCTTTGGGGGCATGGGTGAACGACTCGAAATCACACACCATTCCTACAACTGGGAATGCTTTGCCAGAGGCGCTTGTGACTGCGCCGCATATCTTGAAGGGAAAACACCAGGATATTACACCATAAAAGATGTACTGAATTTATCATAAGTATATTGCATTTTTTATCTGCATGTAGTATAATTGTATTATTAAAATAATACAATTATTTAAACAGGAGGGCATTCGATGATTTTAGTAAATACAGATTATATTACCGGGAAAAATTTTGAGATGATAGGCCTTGTGCGAGGAACAATGATTCAGTCCGTACATTTCGGAAAAGACATTATGAACAGTTTTAAAACACTTGTAGGCGGCGAACTTACCTCTTATACAGAGATGATGAACGAAGCCAGAGCAGTCGCTACTAAGCGAATGGTTGACGATGCACAGGCTATGGGCGCAGACGCAGTGATCAATATCCGTTATGCATCCAGTTCGGTTACACAGGGAGCTGCAGAAGTTATGGCATATGGAACTGCCGTCAAATTCGTCTAAAAGATATGGTAAGAAGCATATGAAAAATGCTGGTATTTGGATATTCCAAAATACCAGCATTTTTGTATCATACTTTTCTTTACCAGTCTGTATAAAGATCGATCGTTCCTGATGCACAGCCTGAATCGTACACTTTCCCCGGCCCAAGCGATGTCTTGACAACGGTTCCCTTTGGATAATCGCTGCTTGCTACACAGATATAACCGTCCGAATCCCGGATTGTCCCATCCGATGCGACATGACGCCCCGGAATCTTTAGTCCGTGTCCCGGAAGCACCTTCTGCGAATAGTAAGTCTCTCTGTGACCGTTATAATAATTAACACCCTTTTTCTTTGTAAGGACCCCGCCGCCGGAAGGCATATCATATCCCCCGCCTTTATTCGCAGAAGTCTTATCACTGCTTGTACTCGAGTCATCTTTTTTAGCCTGTGCCGATGCTTCTGCTGCCTTTTTTTCATCTGCTGCTTTTTTAGCCTCGGCATCCCGCCTTGCCTGCTCTTCCTTTTTCCGCTGCGCCTCCTCAGCCGCTCTTCTTGCTTCCTCAGCACGAAGTGTCTGTATCTTGTTCTTCAGCGAAGCCAGATCTACTGACATGGAATCAGCTTTCGCCTGCAATGTATCCTGTTTGGCATCAAGCTGCTTTTGGAGCTTAACCTGAGATTTCTTTTCATCCACCAGGTGCTGCTCCTGCTCCGCTATATTCTTGCGCAGGGTACGGAACTCTTCCAGTTTATTCCGGTCGTACTCACTGACGTTTTGTATAAAATCAACCCTGTTTAAGAATTCATTCATACTTTCTGCTGAGATGAGAACTTCCAGCATAGAGACACTGTCGTTCTCATACATGTACTTGATGCGCAGCTTCAACTCTTCATATTGCTGCTGCTCACTGTGTCTTGCAATTGCAAGCTGCTCTCGTGTCTTTTCTATCTCTCCGGTTGTCTCTTCTATCTTTTCTTCCGCATCGGCTATATCATTGCCGATATCAAGTAATTCCTGATTCACATTATCCAGTTCACTCTTCAGATTCGACGACTGGCTCTCCATACTTTCAATATCGCCTGCCTCTGCAATGATACCGGCAAAAAGAAATAATCCTGTACAGAAAATACTTGCCCGAATCCATCTTTTTAACAAATGTTTCATACTCTCCCTCCATGTGATATATTGCCATAGTACCACATTTTGTCCAATCATGCAAAAACTAAATTCCCAATATCAATTAATTTAAGAAATTGTCTATAATAACACTCTCGGCTTCTTCTTCTGTCATCCCCATCGTCCTAAGCTTAATAAGCTGCTCATCATTAATCCTTCCAATCGCCGCCTCATGAATAATCGCCGCATCCAGATGGTTCGCATTAATCTCCGGAATAGAGCTTACCTGCGCATGTCCCATAATAATGGAATCACATTGCACATGCGCATGGCATCCCGCATTCCCTATAGCCTTTGGATGGAACACCTGTTTCGAATTCCCCTTAGCTACAGAACGCGATATGATCTGTGCAGAACTTCCCTCTCCATTAAGGTTTATTTCCATATTAGAAACTGCCGACTGCTCATCATGCGTCATGAGTTTTTCCACTACATATAATTTTGCCCCTTTCCCTACGGAAATATTCGTCTCTCTCTCCGTGGAATCAACCCCTTTGATCTGCGCTGTATCTAAAGTAAATACTGCATTCTCTTCCAGATAGATGTTCGTAACCGGGTCCAGCACCCGCGCTCCGGAGCCTTCTCCCTCACCGTAATGCTTTTCTTCATAACGTACATTGGCACCATTTGCCACATGAAAAGAATGAATCCCATTATGGCGGCTTTCGTTGCATCCGCTGTTGTGGATTCCACATCCTGCAACAATCGTGACATCCGCACCTTCTGCAATATAGAAATCATTGTATACTGTATCCGACATACCAGAAGCATCCACTACTACCGGAATATGGACTTGTTCACCTTTCGTATCTTTATCGATATACACGTCGATTCCAGGTTTGTCCTCTTTTTTCTTAATCTTAACATGTTCACTGTCTCCGTGACAAAGTGATGTCCCATTATGCCTCAGATTAAAGGCTCCGCTCTGAGTAAAGCCTTTTTCGTCAATCTGTTTTAATATTTTTTGTGTAATCTCATCTAAAGTCATACGTTGTTCTCCTTTTTTATCCAACCGAAACGTTTCTCTTCAAGCAGGCGAGACTGTCCGCCGTATTCATCAATTTCGGAAGAACTTCTTTGGCAGCTCCCAACAGTTTTATCTTCCCATCCTCAATCACCATGATTCGGTCTGCCATCTTAATGATCCGTTCTTGATGGGATATGAGTATCAGGCTTTGTTCCTTCTTTTCATGAATTTCCTCAAACTGCTTAACAAGCATGGAAAAACTCCACAGATCAATTCCCGCCTCAGGTTCATCAAAAATACAAAGCTTATGTGTCTTAGCGAGCACAGTCGCAATCTCCAACCGCTTCATCTCCCCGCCGGAAAGCGTTGCATCTACCTCTCTGGTAATGTACTCATTGGCACAGAGTCCCACAGCACTTAACATCCGGCAGCACTCTGGCTTCGACAGCTCCTTTCCAGCTGCCAGAGACAGAAGCCGAATCACCGTCATCCCCTTAAACCTGGGCGGCTGCTGAAATGCAAATCCAATACCTGCATTCGCCCTGTGATTAATATCGTAAGATGTAATATCTTCACCGTCTAAAATAATCTGCCCGCTGTCGGCCTCCTCAATCCCCATCAGCACTTTCGCAAGAGAGGACTTTCCGCCGCCATTAGGTCCTGTGATGACGAGCATCTCCCCATCATCTACCCCAAAACTTATATTTTTAACAATACTTCTTTCTATTCCATTCTCGTTTACTTTAAATGTCAGATTTTTAACGTCCAGCATAAGCGAAGCTCCTTTCTAACCACTGTACATTATAGTCGAAACCGCACTTTCCTGCAACCTAAAATTATTTCTAAAGAAAATCTTATGTCTTCGTTAACTTTCTATGATATCTATTGTGTCTTTTGGATAAACATAATACAATAGAGAAATATTTTCAAGGGGGCTTATGCATGACTACGAATAAAGATATATTTGATAATAATTTTGAAGTAATATATGAAGGTGACCTACCAGAACTCCCAAACGATCTGGGTAGCGACGATTACAAAGATGTTCTCTCCAACCTTTCAGAACTTGATACTACAAACAGTGTGGGCATTGATTATCTGGAACAAAACCGGACAAAGACTTTTATAAATACGGACAGCTCTCATTCTAAGCACAGGCAACACACAGCCCGTCCGATAAACCTTTTCCTTCAAGTGGCAGCTCTCATTCTTATCGCTGTTATCGCCGGGCTTCTGGCCGTTAACTTTTGGAATCACAATGCATCTTACGCTGATCTGACAGGCTCCATATCTGATCATAACTATATCCTCGGAGCTTATTATGGTATGTCGCTTTTTCTTCTGCTGATAGAATGGGTTACATTTCTCAATGTATTGCTGAGCGGCAATCACGCAAAAGGAAATGGTATGTCCTCATTTTTGTTGATCTGTCTTGGCTCAATACTATCCAGACAGTTTGCCGGTGAGATTCCGTCTTCTCCAATCTTTTTGCAGGGAATCCGAGAGGCACTGATCGTATACGGCTCCTTAAGCCGAACACTTTTTATTCTGTGTACCATCGGTGTGATCATCTGCGTGATCCGCAGATTACAATTGACGCGCCATCTGCAATAAGATATGTATATAAAAATACTGTCCCGATTATTCCCGACACCCCCTGTCAGAATAAGCCGGGACAGTATCTATAATATCACTCCTCTTCTTCCTCATAGTCCTCATAGTCCCAGTCTGTTTTTTTTCGTCTCAAAAACAAAACAACCGATAATATGAGTAAGAACGCGATCACTGCAATTCCTGCCGCTAATATTGTCAGCAGATAAGACCGGACACTCTCCCCCTCCTCTTGAATAATCTCCGCCTTAATAGTCGCTATATCTGACCCTCCATTTTCTCCCGGATCTGCACTGATATATATTTTCTCTCCTTTTTTAAGTGTAAGGGTCTTGCTTAAATTACCGGTCGGTATATTCTCGATCACTTTCCTTCCTGTATCAGGCCCCACTCCGCAAAACACTTTTTCTACAGTATTCGTATCTGTAGAAAGACACAATGTCAGTCCGTCCCCCTCATCATATTTCTTACCATACAGATTAAATGGCATACTTCCGGCCGTATAGTCAATGTTAATGCTGTAGGTCCCGTCTTCAGGCGCCGCCCATGCTATCACACTGCGCACTGCGCCCTCTGTTACATTGGGATCCATAATCCCGTTTCCATCCATACGCCACCAGCAATTTGAAGCAAGACAATCATATCCGTCTGCCGCATAAATATCCGGCACCCACATCGCATCATAATCATACCACATCCAACAAGAGCCTTTATCCGCCCATACACATTCCTTGGCCGTTGATGCATTAAATTCTCCGCCTGCATTCACCTCTTCGCTGTACATAAAATACCAGCCATTTGTTCCTTGAACCTTTTTTTCTGGTCCATTTGTATTTTCTTCATACCCAATCGTCCATTTCTTTTGCCCAAACGCCTGCACCGGCATCGCCACTGATGTACTTATCAAAATTATTAATGCTAATCCCACCGCTCTTTTTATGTTCATCATTCCAGCCCCGTCCTCTCGTCTAAACTTTCTGTTATCATAATACCACAAATTTTTACGAACGGTTATTATTTTTCATCATACATGTTTATTATAATGGCCAGATGCATATTAATACAGTGTACTGTAATACAACTTATATTTCGATATAGATGTATTTATAATTCAAAATATAAGAGAGGATTTTCATTATGACAATTTATATCGATCTTGCACGTGTGATAAAAGACAAAAATGTCAGCAAAAACAAAGTCTGTGAAGTGTGCCATCTACAGCGTACCCAGCTTAACAATTACTGCAAGAGCAAAGTATCCCGAATTGACCTTGATATACTGGCGAGACTTTGCGCTTACTTGGAATGCACGCCAAACGACATTTTAAAACTTAAGTAAAAAAACAGACCGTATCTCATTGCGGTCTGTCTTTTTTAATATGCCCGGACTTTTATGCATTCTGATGTAGATATTTCTCACGGGTAGCAAGTCCACCGCGTATGTGACGCTCGGACTTATTGAGGTCTAGGATTTTCCGCGCCTCAGAGGCAAGAGACGGGTTAATCTGGATGAGACGCTCGGTTACATCTTTATGTATCGTGCTTTTGCTCACCCCGAACTTCTTCGCCGTCTGCCGTACCGTCGCTTTATGCTCAATAATATAATAAGCGATTTCTACTGCCCGCTCCTCAATATAATCTTTCATACAAAACCCCTGCACTCATTGTTTTTACAATGTATGCAGGGGTTGGTTTTCATATTCCTGTTTTATATCTTCATAACTTCAATGCTATGCTCTACTTCCTCAGTGCAGGAAATATTCTGCTCAAGGATTATGGCGATTATACACAGAAGGTGACTGCGGACATCAAACAGCATGTCTTACATTACACGGAATCCTTATCGCAGCCTCTGGTTTATTTAGACTCCCCAAAAATCTCAAAGGAAGAAACTGACCTGAAGTGCTTGAAAGATCCCCTGTGGAAGACGGGCTTGTCTGTACGATCTCACAGCTCTTCACTTACCAGAAGGGCTTGGGGAACTATGTTCCAAATCCAGTGATAGTATAAGGAAAAGGAAGGGATAACCCCGCCACAGGGGCAAAAATGACCCCAATGAATTCATGGAAAATAAAATATGCAGATTTCAAGGTTCAGAAATTTAATCCACCAGAAAATTATCAGTTTTTAACAAGGGGTTTTAACTCTTACATCATAATATTGCCAATATGTCAAATACGAATCATTTTTTCAGTTTGACTAATTATATCAGCTACCTCGTCGTCCCCAGATAATTGATTCAAACTACGTAATTCCCTAATCATTCTTTCTTTTTCTTTAATCGTAAGTAGTTCACAATTCCAAAAATATAATAAAATAATTTCTACAACTTTCTGATTATTCATTACCATTGTTTTTCTTTCTTCATTCCAAAGCACATTGTTCCATATAGGACATTTCATATCCAACAATTTTTGAGGTAGCTTTAAGAAAATTTCCGAAAAATCCCATCCATTTTTTTGCTTTATTCTCGTAGCAACTTTCGTAAAAGGAATAAGACCAGCGGGTCTAAACAATAAGTTACCTCCTTCCCTATTACGCATAGCTAAGGCGCTTGCGGGATTAGTTTTCATGTAATCTTTAATCACATCAATATTTTCAACTATCGAATCCCAATATTCATTGCAAAGTTTTTCAAATTTCTTTATATCCTCTTCTGGTGGCCGTCTTCTAATATAATCATTAATTTTGCTCCCTTTTTTTGATAAATAGAGGGATAGCAAATGATGATTACACTCATAAAACATGATTATCTATTTCACGTGAGCAAATCGCTATTATATCATCTTCATCCAACGCAATAATATCCCTCATAGATACTGGTTTTGCATATTATATTATTAAGCCAATTTCCATAATTCCTAGCGGCTGTATTTTTCATACCAGTATTCATCAGCCAATTCTGATATTCAGTTCTGCTATCAATAGCAATCATCTTCCTTGCGGACTTCAATATATTATCGTACTGCTCCTTATTGTTTTCTCGCAATCGTACAATCTCTACGAAAATTTTGTGGCGGGTTTCCGAATTGTTTGTCCATGAAACGCAGATTCCATGCTATACATCTGAAAAGTGATTCCTGCCACATTTCTGAAAATATCATCTATCTCATAGCCTTCTGCCTGAACCCTACGCCGTAGTATACGCGAGACCTCAGAAATAGCTTTTTTTCTATCAATTTTCCCTTCGTAAACTCGGACATAAGCCTCCAAGAGAATTACGGCTTCATATTGATTCCATGGTTTTTGCTTAGCCATAACCGCACTTCTCCTCCTTCACATAATTATTTCTATGTTGTTTCTTTCGTATCATATTCATTGCATATCTATTTCTCGAGGCATCCATCTTGGCTGAATGATTGGATAGACAGAATCGGAACATTGGTCTTTATAAATTCTAAAACTTTCTACACTTTCTTGTATTCCGTCCTAATCATAAAATCACTTTTGTCCGTCTCCAAATCTAACTTCGCAATCTTTTCGATAAAATGATATTCCATAGCAATCTATCTTCCGATACCCTTCTGTCTTAAGTTCCTCCATATAGTTCCTGTCATAAATCTGATGTAATGCTTTTTCCGCATCCGCTTCCAGGTTATCGACCGAATCCGATACCTTAACTTCTAAAATAAATGACCTTCCCCGCAGCGAAGGACTTTTCACCATAATATCAGAACGTCCTTTTCCCGATTCACGGTTAGATTTCACCAGATAATTCTCACTCTGGCTCAATATCCCCGTCAGAAAGCCATGGTAAAAGTTTTCTGCACTGTCATAAAAACTAATAGTTCGGAAAAGTTGTCCATTCAATATATCCGTCATCCTCTGGGCATTTCCGTCTTCCATTGCCCGGTACAGATCATGAAAATCTTCTTTCTGAATCATATCTTTCATCCAATTCATAATTGTATTCTCATAGATCGTCATAACTTCTACATTAGGAATACGTACCTTCAGAAATATATATTTGCCCTTAAAATACTCACTCTCTTTCGTAAGATATCCCGTAAAATAAAGGAAATTCCACAAGTTTTCCCCTTTACTACACATATCCCCATAAGTAACTTCTTCATGAACCTGCATGTCCAAAGTCCCACTTCCTAAGAGTACTTCAATCTGTCCTTTCATTTCTCTGTCCGCTCTGGCGATCAAATCCTTTATGATGTCATTGGAACTGGTATTGATCCAATATGGGCGAGGAAAAACAGCCAGCTTAGCATTCAGATCACTCATATAATTAATTACACTCCACGGATTGTAAACTTTCGTATCACCAAATGTATAGCCATCATACCATTCCTTCATTGTCGAAAAACGACTCTCGACACCATAATACTGCATCATCTGCAGCACCTCTGATTCCGTAAAACCAAAATGCTCACTATATTGCTGGCCAAGTATGGATATAATCTTCAAATGATTTAATCCCGTAAAAATACTTTCTTTAGAGATTCTTAAACATCCCGTAATAACAGCGAACTGTAGATAATCATTTGTTTTTAGCGCAGATTCAAACAATGAACGGACAAAAGTCACCATCTTCTCATAAAATCCCCGAAAATATGCATTCTCCAATGGCACATCATATTCGTCAATTAAAATGACGGTATATTTACCTGTGATTTTATACATACATCTGCTAAATAATTTTAACGAACCTCTGACCTGCTTTTCATCTGCTTCTTCATCTGCAATTCGTATATACTGTTCATATTCTTTTCGCGTAAGCTTTTCTTTGTCGATTTCAATCACACTTCTATGTCTGTCAAACTCCGATGCTATTTCACCCTGCATCGTATAATAAGCATTTTCAAAATCTTCCTGTTTGGCTGATTTTAATGTCAGATTTATCACAGGGTACATTCCCATCTGTTCCGTATATTTTTCTCCGGCATCCGTAATCTTCATCCCCCGGAAAAGTTCTTTATTCTGCTCATTTTTTACCTTGTCTCCTGTATCCTCAAAAAAGTACCGAAGCATACTTAAATTCAGTGTTTTTCCAAAACGCCTGGGTCTGGTGAATAAGGTCACCTTCCCCTTCAAATCCAACATTTCTTTTATAAACATTGTTTTATCTACATAGTAATATTCCGATTTTATCAGATCTTCAAAATTTTCCACGCCAACTGGCAATGCTTTTTTCAACATGCCACCTCCATCCAACCCTATTTTTCATATTTGATATGCCAAAATTAAAATTATTATTCCTTCCTCAAACCGTACTGGTTTTCAATATTATACCCTATCCCTCACTATTTCACAATCATAAAAAAACAAAACCACTTCCCGGTCACACCGTACACCAAGAAGTGGCTTGTTCTATTTAATTCTCCAAATCAACCGTTCTATTTTGTTACTACCATATGTATAGTGCTTTTGCTAACTCCAAACTTCTTCGCCGTCTGCCGTACCGTCGCTTTATGCTCAATAATATAATAAGCGATTTCTACTGCCCGCTCCTCAATATAATCTTTCATAATCGGGTAGGAGGCTACCCATTAATTGAGTAGCCGACCTCCCACACCACTGTACGTACCGTTCGGTATACAGCGGTTCAATAGTTTTCACGATACTTTCAGATAATAGTCAAGCATAGAGATATAACCTAGCTTGGCTATTATTTTATTGGTGATGGCTACGCTTAATATCTGCGCTGTCCTCCAGTAACCTTTCCGGCTGTTGGCTATCTGATGCACCTGCCACTCCTCGAGCTTTAATTGTAGCCCAGCAAATTAAAGTTCCTATCTCCCGCACAAAAACGTCAAATTATAA
>CAJUMF010000038.1 GCA_910586965.1 uncultured Dorea sp.
CTTACCAAAAAGGAGCCATTTATTTCCAAAGACACAACTTATTTTACACTACCGTTCCACCATAAAAAGTATTTGAGCGCATAAGCAGAGTGGTATGAATATTTGATTTTTTCACTCGGTTATGCCGGGTGTTTTTGTTATGCATTTCAATAATGTAACTCGAAAATATTTAATTTGTGATAGATACTAAATTAATCAAGAAATTAATTCACTTAATACTTTCAATAGCTTCCCGAATATTCAAATATCCATTCGTTCTAACTTTGTTTTTTAATGCTTTGTGCTTTTGGACTGATAATAAAATATGTTTTTTTAACTCCGTTGCCGATAACCTATTAGTTGAATATGTATAAATAACTGCCGATACTGCTGTCACTTGTGGCACAGCAATAGATGTTCCTGATACCTTTTCCTTTTTTCCATTAGAAAAAGCCACTCCAACATCTTTTCCATACGCCGCAATATCCACAAAATTATTCCCATAGTTTGATTCAGGCAATAGTTCTTTTTCTTTATCAACAGCAGCAACTGAAAGTACATTCTTCAAACCATAAGCAGTCGGATAACTAGGAAAATTATCATTCAAATCTTCCCCATCATTCCCTGCTGCTACAATAAAAAGCATTTCGGAATTTTCAATTATACTTTTAAGTTTTTCACTTCTTTGATAAGTCTCCAAACTCAAATTACATATATCAGCACCATTATCTTCTGCATATTGTATACCTTCTATAAGTAAATCTATTTTCCCAACCTCATGCTCCATAACCTGAATTAGCATTAATTTGCAGCAATTAACCCCATTTAATTTCCCGAATATCCTCTACTTTTTCCTACTAAAAAATTTAGAATACTTTCTCCATGTGAGCGCTTTGCTGCATGAAAAATATTGTTTCCATCAACAAAATTCCATCCATATTTATCGTCAACAAAGCCATTTTTATCATCATCAATATTGTTTAACTTTTCGTCTATGTTATTCCAAAGATTTTTCTTTACAATACCATCTAAATCTCCAAACTCAGAATCAATTATAGCAATAACCACTTCTCTTTCGGCCTGCTTATTTAGTCTGGATATATATGTGTTAATCAACAAATTTTCAGGCTGACAAATGGCATTTGACACCAATAACAATGTGGCAAAAACTGTAAATACCATTTGCCAGGTACGTGTTTTTTTACTAGTCATCTTCCGCGTTTAATAATTAGATATACAACCAGAGCCACTATAGCAATATAAGAAACAACTACGATTATTAAGCCAGCCATAAACTGTCCATCAAAAAAGTATCCTCTGTCAGTAAGTGTTAAACCAACAAGCAATATTCCAATTAAATTAATTACTCCAATGCATATCGCTATTAATTTATATATTTTCATATCACTTCTCCTATTTATGAATTACAATTTTTTCCATATGTTTTAATAACAGCGTAGTAATCCTTAACATCTTGATAATTTTTTTCCGCATCAATTGTTGCATATACCGCTTTTATAACACCAGTACCACCTCCAACTACTGAAACAACTGTTGTTACTATAACACTTGGAGGAAAACTTATATTTGCAACAACTAATGCCAATAAAGTTACAAATGTAATTTCCGTCCCAACTAAACTTGCCAAAGCTTTTGAACGATTACTGTTACATTTTTTTATAGCAGATTGATATGCGCTGCACTTTTTATCTTTACTGGTTGTAAGATTATCAGTTCGAATCCTATAATTGGCCTTACACCCTATTTTCAAATAAGTCTTTTTCCCTTCCTTGCCAGTTTGATAATAGTATGGACTCTTATTGTGCAATTTGCAAACTACTTTTGAATTGTATTTTATTTTTTGTGCCATAACCTCATCGTTTTGCTCTATTAACCCATTCTCATCATCTGTCCGCAACACTACAGTCTCTTCCGTATACTTTTGAAGAACCGGATCAAATGTATAGTTTTTTGTAGTTATAGTATTCCCTTCAAGGCAAATCACTGACATGGATGTTTTATCTTGTGAATATGTTACCACATATTTTTTTCCGTCCACTTCATAATTTTCAACAATATACTTTTGATTATTAGCCTTAACCTCTTGACGTTCAACATCTTGTTCTTCTGCTCCATCAACAATGTCCATAACCTCATTTGGGGGTACTTCTTGCTCATTAGTCTCTATAATCTCAATTTCTTCTAAACCACCTACAGCTTCTTCCATTTCTTGAACAATATTAGCGTCCTCGTTTAATGGTTTCTCATCCTCAGCGGCATTCACAACACCATTAAAAATACTGCTCAAAAAAACTATCGCTGCCATCCCTATTCCTAAAACTGCCTTTTTCTTCATTAAATCTTTCTCCTTTTTCTTTATCGTTTATTTTTCTTCGACCTAGCTGATTTCTTTCCTCCTTCCTTACCATTTTTACTTTTCTCATATCAGCCTGTGCCTTACACTTCACATTATGCACAGAGACCTCCTATCACACAAGCAACGAATCGTTGCCCCCAATTACTGTATACATCAAATATGCAACGTTCCGTTGCCCCATGATTCCTGTTGTAATCCGCCTCTACAGTGATGCATCCTTGACCCGCACCATATCATATGATATGATATATTATTCACAAAGGAAAATTCAGGAAGGATAAAGACATGAACAACACTCCAGATTTATCTTCAAAATTAATAGAAGCCCGCAAAAGAAAAGGTCTTTCACAGACCGATGCTGCCGATAAGCTGAATGTTTCCCGACAGGCAATTTCCCGCTGGGAAACGGGAACAGGCTCTCCGGGCATTAACTCCTTACCTCTTATCAGTGAATTATACGATATATCTATAGATCAATTGTTCGGATACGAGCCCGCTGTATCCGAAAATGAAATACCGGACATAGAAGAGAAGATGCTCGAATCAGATGAAACATCCTCGGATATACCTTTAGCAGATGATGATGCCAAAGCGCCCAATTCTACCTCTTCACGTATTGATAGTATTCTCAATCGCGAACATATTTTTTTAATATCGATGTTGGTTATATCCAGTTTCGTTTCTTTTATAGGTTTAATCACATCTATATATATTTTTATTTGGACTTGGCGAAATAGAAGACATTACAAATTGATTCTTATATTATCTGTAATTTGTTTTCTAATTGGATTAAATAATCTATATTTTTTTGTAATTACATTGTTTCCAACACCTAACGATTTTGAAGGAACGATAGAAAAACTTTCATAAAACATGCTTGTAAAAGCATGTTTTAAAGTTTACCCATAATTAATTTCTTATCCAAAATTTTTGCTTTCACTCCAGCATTTCCTTTAATATTTCCATATGAGTATATAAAAGATAAAGTCGCTTGAGCATCACTGTTTTTCACCAACTTTACATTCTGAATACTCCCTCTTGTTGCTTTATAAAATGAACCATATACTTTCGTGAACCGGTTGCCGCTAATCTTTACACAAAAGCCAGCCGTCCATGAGTGCTTCTTTTTACCTGTTATTCTATATGTTCCATTCGCCACCCTGGCCTTCCCCGGCACTTCCTCCACTACAATCTCTGTCTCTTCCCCGTCTTCATCCACGATTTCAAAACTCTGTGTACCGCCCTCTTCCAGATCATACTCTGCCAGTTCCTGCATCTCGTTTTCCGTTCCGCCCTCATTGGCATCCTGCGCGTTTACTGCTGCTGCCGGAGCGACTGCCATCACTATACACAGTCCCAGACTCACGACGATTCGTTTCATTTCTTACGTTCTTTTTCTCATTCCCTTATCCTCCTTGCTGTCTTTATCACCGATGTATAAAGATTTTTCCTTTGTTCTCCCAATCAGTATAAGCCCCGGTAGGTAAATGCGCAAGCAATCATTCGTTGCCCCCTGCCACGCCCGTATTTCCGCCATTCTCCTGCATGGGAGCAACGATTCGTTGCCCCCGTTTTAACCATGTTTTTATTGACAAATCCTTTTGCTGCTGGTATATTCTATATGTCATAGATGTTGATTAATCAACAATCATTCATTTTTAAGGAGCATTACTGATATGATAGACAGATTCGAAAACCTAACAAGCGGCATAACCCAAATCTATAAAAGCATCCAGAAAATCAAGCGCTGCCGGATGGATTCCCTTGGCTTAAAGGGAACTCATGTCATGTGTCTCCATTATCTGTCTGAATATCCAGGAGGACTGACCGCCGCTGACCTGTGCAGCAAATGTAAGGAGGACAAGGCAGGCATCTCAAGAATCTTATCCGACCTTGAAAAAGACGGGATGATTGCCTACGAACAGCAGGAAACTGCAAAAGATGCAAAGAAATATCGTGCGAAAGCATCTCTCACCGCAAAAGGCAGGCAATACGCGAAAAAGATGACGAATCTTATCGTACATGCCACCATAGCCGGCGGACAGGGCATCACCCCCGCAGAACGGGATACCTTCTACCGTATACTCTTTCAGATTGCCGATAATCTGAACCACGTCTGTCAGAATCTTGAAAAACAGACGGAAAAACCGTAAAGAAAGGATACTATCATGCACAAAATCAGGAAAATATATTGCAGAACTTTCCAGACTGCATTCAAAATCGCGCTTCCCTTCCTCCCCTACCGAACCCCGGAGATCATCGGGAGCGTCAAGGGAATCCCCGATATTTTAAAGAAGAGAAAATGCAGCGCCGTACTGATTATCACTGATGCCGGCATCCGAAAACTCGGACTTACAAAGCGGCTTCAAAAAGTACTGACCGACTACGACATTCCCTATTTTATCTACGACAAGACCGTCGCCAACCCGACCACCGTAAATGTAGCAGAGGCACTTTCCATCTATCAGGAAAACGGATGCGACGCTATCATCGGCTTCGGCGGAGGCTCCAGCATGGACTGCGCGAAAGCCGTAGGCGCAAGGGCCGCGAAGCCAAAACAGTCCCTCGCTAAGATGAAGGGCATATTAAAAGTCCGCAAAAAATTGCCTCTGCTCATGGCTATCCCCACCACCGCCGGGACCGGAAGCGAGACGACCCTTGCAGCGGTCATCACCGATGCAGAGACAAGGCATAAATACGCGATCAACGATTTCCCGCTGATCCCAAGGTACGCCGTGCTTGACCCCAAGGTGACCGTAAGCCTTCCGCCATCCATCACCGCCACCACCGGGATGGACGCTCTGACCCACGCAGTGGAAGCGTTCATCGGGAATTCCACCACCTACGGCACCAGGCAGAACGCTCTTTTAGCGGTGCGGCTTATCTTTGAAAATATCGATACGGCATACCGCGACGGGAAGAACATCGACGCCAGAAGGAATATGCTCCATGCCTCCTACTATGCAGGCTGCGCTTTTACCAAGTCCTATGTCGGATATGTCCATGCCGTCGCCCACTCCCTGGGCGGGGAATACAATGTCCCCCACGGTCTCGCCAACGCAGTGATCCTCCCGCTGGTCCTTGAATCCTACGGAGAATCCGTACACAAAAAGCTGCATAAACTGGCTGTCGCCGCCGGTATCTCAGATCCGGAGACACCCATCAGCGAATCAGCCGAAAGATTCATCCAGGCAATCAAGGAGATGAAAAAACGCTTCGGCATCGGCGACCATATTCCGGAGATTAACGATGTGGATATCCCGAAGCTTGCCCATTACGCCGACAAAGAAGCGAACCCGCTCTATCCGGTGCCGGTGTTGATGGACAGCTCAGAGCTTGAAGGCTTCTACTACCGGCTTATGGATGATGTGCAAAAGGAAGATTCTGCCAACAAACAATAATCGTCAACGGGCACTGCAGCGCAAACGCACAGTGCTGTATATACATTTAAGGAGGTCACACTGATGAATGCAAATGAAATCAAAGAGCTTGTCCTATTACAGCGCAAACATTTCCGCACGGGAGCCACTCTTCCCGTAGAAGCGCGGCTAAAAGCACTTCTAAAACTCAAAGCATGTATCTTAAAATATGAAGATGAGATACACGCGGCTCTAAAAAAAGATCTTGGAAAAAGTGATGTAGAAAGCTATATGTGCGAGACAGGGATGACCCTTAGCGAGCTTTCCTATATGATTAAGCACATTTTCTCTTTTACGAAAGAAAAACGGGTGCGTACTCCGCTGGCGCAGTTTCACGCAAGGAGCTATAAAAAGCCTTCGCCTTACGGCGTCGTACTGATCATGAGCCCTTGGAATTATCCGTTCATGCTGACCATGGAGCCTCTAATTGACGCCATCGCCGCCGGAAACACGGCAATCGTAAAGCCAAGCGCCTACTCTCCTTACACCAGCGACATGATCAAAAAGATCATCGAAGAATGCTTTGACAAGGAATATGTATCTGTAGTCACCGGCGGGCGCGAGGAAAACACTTGCCTGCTTGGTGAACACTTTGACTATATCTTCTTCACCGGAAGCCAATCTGTGGGCCGGGAGGTGATGCGAAAAGCGGCGGAATCCCTGACCCCGGTCACCCTTGAGCTTGGTGGAAAAAGCCCGTGTATCGTAGATAAAACGGCCAATATAAAGCTCGCTGCAAAGCGGATCGTATTCGGAAAATACTTAAACTGCGGCCAGACCTGCGTCGCGCCGGATTACATCTACTGCGACCGGACGGTAAAGGATAAGCTTGTGGCTGCCATAAAGCAACAGATCAAAAAGCAGTTCGGCGCGCATCCCCTGGACAATAAAAATTACGGAAAGATCATCAATGAAAAGCATTTTAACCGACTTCTGGGACTGCGCGATGAAGCCAAAATTGTCTGCGGAGGTAATTTTGACCGTCAGACGCTTCGTATCGAGCCTACGGTCATGGACAAAGTAACCTTCAGTGACGCCGTTATGCATGAGGAAATTTTCGGGCCTATCCTGCCGGTGCTGGTGTACGATTCGCTAAATGAAGTGATCACCAACATCAACTCCATGCCCCACCCGCTGGCACTTTATCTGTTCACCTCCAACAAAGATACGGTGAAGAAAGTAACCTCCCTGTGCGGCTTCGGCGGCGGATGCGTCAATGACACCATCATCCACCTTGCCACAAGCGAGATGGGATTTGGCGGGTTCGGAGAAAGCGGCATGGGCGCTTATCACGGGAAGACCGGATTTGATACATTCTCCCATGATAAAAGTATTGTGGACAAAAAGACCTGGCTGGATCTCCCCATGCGCTACCAGCCCTATCGAAAGATCTATAACCAGTTGATTCATATTTTCTTAAAGTAAATGTAAGAAAACCGTAACGCTTTCGGCCTTGAGAGCTCTTACAGATATGCTATAATGTTAGTTAAGGTCATGCCTTGCGCGGGCGTGTCCTTAATTATTTTGAAAGAAGATGATACGATGAGCCGTAAAAAGAAATATATGAGTTCAAAAAAACGCAAGTACAGACGCATCCGGCACGTGATGCTCTTTATCCTCATCATCCTCATCGCTGCCTTGGGAGGAATCCTCATTTGGCAGAAAAAACAAGAAGCCGACGAAAAAAAGGCACAGAAAGCGGAAGCGGCGGCACAGGCCAAGGTCGGAGAGGATGCAAAAAGCCCTGGGGATGACGAAGCAAAGACTGGTTCTGACGGTGCGGATAATAACGGCCCGACTGACGGAAAACAAAATAGTAATGATTCCGCTTCGGCAGATGAAAAACAGGATGGCACGGATAGTACCGATCCGGCAGAGGCGCAGCAAGACGGTACGGATACCGGAAGCAATATTAATAAGGAAGTCCAGCTCGCCGAGAACACCGCGACAGAGGAAAAGCATAAGGACAACGGCCTTGCCATCTGCATGTACCACTATGTCTATGACAAGGACAACCCGCCTAAAGAAAAGCTCAACAGTAACTTCATCGAGGTTCACGACTTAGAAAAAGAGCTTAAGTATCTGACGGAGAACAACTATTATTACCCTACCTGGGAAGAGGTAAAGCGGTATGTGGAAGGTGATCTGCTCCTTCCGGAAAAGAGCGTGGTGCTCTCCTTTGACGACGGAGCCTACAGCTTCCTCAACTTAGGCGTACCGCTCTTTGAAAAATATAAAGTACCTGTCACGTCATTCCTCATCGGCAATATCGATGGAAAAAAGAAAGTGAAAAAATACGCCAGTGAATACATGACCTTCCAGTCCCACTCCTACAACATGCACCGGGGCGGCGGGAATATCGGTCATGGCGGTATCTTCCCGGTCATGGATCACGACGATGCAGTTGCGGATCTTAAGAAATCCATTAAGATTGGCGGCAATGGCGATGCATTTGCCTACCCTTACGGAGATTATAATGATAGCTGCGTACAGGCGGTAAAGGATGCAGGCTTCTTATGCGCTGTCACAACAGAATACGGACGCGCCAAGCCGGGCGATGATCCGCTCCTTCTTCCGCGCGTCCGCATGTCTATGGGGCAGTCACTGGAAAGCTTTAAAAAGCTAGTCGAGTGATGCCGCAGTTTTATCATTAGTCACATCCCCATTTCCCGTTACCGGGATCACATCTCCGAGATAGGTCGGCCTGGGTTTTGCGATAGTATATCCTACATCCTTGATCCTGGCCGCCGCTTCTCTGAGCTTCCGGTACTTGTCACCTCTGTAAACCCTCGTATCGCAGGTCACGCCCTGGGCTTCTATCCCAAGTGCCTTTGCATCGTAGAGTGCACGGTACATGTGATACTTCTGTGTCACCACAACAAGTCTGTCCGCCTCGAAGATTTCCTTCGCCCGATACATGCTCTCATATGTGGAAAAACCCGCATGATCCATGAAGATACATTCAGACGGCACGCCCTGTTCAATCGCGTAATCCTTCATGGCATTCACCTCATCATAATCATCGCTCCCATGGTCCCCGCTCATGATCATGCGGTCGGTAAGACCTGCCTTGTAGATAGATATCCCCGTATCCAGACGTTCTTTCAGCATCTTACTCAGGCTCCCGTCCGATTTTACCTGGGCACCAAGTACCAGTACTGCGTCTATGTGCTCATCTGCTTTAAGCTGATCCATGGCCACGATTCGCTTCTGAACCGATATTCTGACGAATCCATTGATTCCGAAGATCATGACAATCCCAGCCGCAATAAATATAAGAAAAAGCTTTATCACCTTTCTCAGGGTCAGTTTCGCAAATCCCTGTTTCCATCCTTTTTTCATGCGCTGTCTCTCCCATCTCTTTGTATACTGTTTCCATCGTCTTCTGAAAATCATATCTACAGCATACAAGATATGTTCCCGATATACAAGAAGCTCCGCATATTCTTAAAATAAAAATAAAAAGTTTCCGCTGTGTTCTTAATGCTTATTTTAATATTTTCATGAAGATCAGTTGATCTTTTTCAGGTAATAGAACCCGTATGCCGGCACATTCAGCGCAGCCGGCTGAACGATCTGACCGGTGAGGATGTCCTCGTAGATTCCATCCGTCTCGTTTACCCACGCGATACGGTCATACTCGCTGAAGTTGAACAGGCCGATAATCTTATCTCCGTCGTAATATCTTCCCATCCCCAGGATACCCGCATCCCAGGTATCGATCGTCCAGGAATCCGCATAGGAGACAAATGCCTTCTCGCTCTTCCTGATTTCTTCAAGCTTATTAAGGCTCGTAAATACTCTCGCCTCCACAGTCTCAGGATGATCAATCTTCGCTGCATTCTCCCAGTTCATCTTTCCCCTGTGGATGTAACGGGAATCATCCGCCTTGTTTTGATCTTCTTTATAGCTGTAATCATTCACCTGGGCAATCTCATCCCCGCTGTAGAGCACCGGGATTCCGGACTGCATAAACATATAAGCATGAAGGGTAACATCGAACCGGATCGCACGCTCCATGGCTGCATCATCCTGCTCAAAGCCTGCCTTCTCGATCCCACACATGGATGCGGTCGTTGCACAGAATCTGGCATCGCCGCTGACCGGATCTGCATTGTACAGCTCGCCGCGGCTGTTGCTGTCCCCGGCATACCCTTGGAAATAATCGTTCAGGTATTGTTTGTGGGAGCGTTCTCCCTTGCCCTCGGTCATCAGTGTCCCGTAATCTAAGCCCCAGCCGATGTCGTCGTGACAGCGCAGGTAATTCAGGAACACATACTGCTTCGGCAGTCCGTTGACGATGTCAAGCTGTTTCTTTAACAAGCTGACATCTCTTGTGGCTACCGTATGCCATGTAGTCGCCATGGTTGTCACGTTATAAAGCATATGGCACTCCGGCTTTTCCACTGTTCCAAAGTATGGTACTACTTTCTCCGGCTCCATCACGACTTCACCCAAAAGTAACACACTCGGACATACAATCTCACTGATGATCCGCATCATACGCACTATGGTATGTACCTGCTTAAGATTCCTGCACTGGGTTCCCAGCTCTTTCCAGATATAAGGCACTGCATCGATGCGGATGATATCGATCCCCTTGTTGGCAAGATAGAGGAAGTTGTACATCATCTCATTAAATACTCTCGGATTCCGATAGTTCAAATCCCACTGGTACGGATAAAACGATGTCATGACAAAATGTCCTGCATCCGGAAGCCAGGTAAAGTTCCCCGGTGCTGTCGTCGGAAATACCTGAGGCACGGTCTGCTCGTACATCTTCGGAATCGTATCATTATTAAAGAAGAAATAACGGCTCATGTACTCGCCGTCCCCCTGACGTGCGCGCTTCGCCCACTCGTGATCCTCTGAAGTATGGTTCATGACAAAGTCCATGCAGACATTCATCTTCTTTTCGTGACAAGCCGCGGTAAGCTCCTCCAAGTCATCCATGGTCCCTAATTTTTCCTGGACTTTCCGGAAATCCGCCACCGCATATCCGCCGTCGGAGCGTCCTTCTACCGTATCCAAAAACGGCATCAGATGGATATAATTCACGTTGCATTTTTCCAGATAGTCAAGCTTCTCCTGCACACCCTTCATGTTGCCCGCAAAGTTATCAATGTAGAGCATCATGCCAAGCAGATCGTTGCTTTTATACCAGTTCGGATCCTCCTCACGCTCTTTATCGAGCTTTTTAAGCTCCTTATTTCTCTCTTTATAAAAACGATAAAGATTGTCACACAGCTCCGCAAACATGGAATCATTCTCGTAAAGCTCGATGTAGAGCCATTTCAGCTCATCAAAATGCCGCTCAAAGCGTTTGACAAAAGAAATCTCTCTTCCGCTCTGATCCTTCGGCTCCCCTGGCTCTGTCTCAGCTTCCAGCCCAGTCCTGGATTCTATCTTCGTTTCTTTCACTTCTGTTTCAGCCTGCATCTCTTCTGCTGCTCTGACTTCCGCTTCTTTTTTCACCTCTGCCTGTACATTGGCTACCGCCTTTTTTGCAGCGGCTTTTTTCTTTTTTCTTGTTGTTTTGCTACCCACTATGCCACCCCTTGCCTATATAATTTTGATTTTCTCTATTATACTTCCGGCATATGTCCATTTCAATGCAATATTCCATTTTTCAATATTATCTTGCATTTGGAATGGTAAAAGCTCACTTTACCGGTAAAGTGACATCAGCGCTTTTATGTCCAAGGCAAGCGCAGTATCTCCTTGTGCTACCAACGTAAGCACAGGAAGTCCGGTCAGGCTCTCAATCATCTGAATGTTATCTTCCTGCATCACGCCGCCGCTGTAGCGATTCAGGATAATTCCCTTTGCTTCTATACCACAGTTTTTCAGATGTTCTGCTGTCAGCACGGCAGAATTGATCGTTCCAAGCCCCGCGTCCGCCACAATGACCGCGGGAAGGTCAAGTGCCTTTACGATGTCCTCCAAAAGTATCTTATGTCCTCTGTCCCACCGGATGGGGCATACGATCCCGCCGCTCCCCTCTACCGTTATATAATCGTACTGCCCAAGGACGCTCCTGTAATCTGCTTTCACTTTTTCCATATCTGCCGGATTTCCCTCAATCCTCGCCGCTAAGTGCGGGGACACTGCCGACTCGTACAGATAGGAAAGAAATGTCCTGTCGTCCTGCTCTATGCCCGATATCTTTTTTACATATCCGGCGTCACTCTCTTCTATGCTTTCCGCGCCGGAAAGCGCCGCCTTATAGTACCCGGCCCGGCATCCGGCTTCTGTAAGCTTTTTTACCATCAGCGCGGTGACATAAGTTTTTCCTATGTCTGTACCCGTCGCCGTAACAAACAGTCCTTTACCCATTGCACAGCACCGCCTTGTATCCCAGTCTGCGGATCATCTCCATATCGGATTCTATCGTATACCCCGAAGTAGTCAGCATATCTCCGGAAATGACTGCGTTTGCCCCCGACTGAAAGCATCCCTCGCCCTTATCTTCCATCAGACCTCTTCCTCCGGCCAGACGAATGGACGCATCAGGCAGGATAAATCGGTACACTGCCGCAATACGGCGCATATCATCTTCGTTAAGCCTTTCATTATTCTCGTAAGGCGTGCCCGGGATGGGGTTCAGCATATTCAGCGGAACACTTTTTATCCCCAGTTCCCGCAGGGAAAATGCCATGTCCACCCGATCTTCCTTCGTCTCACCCAGCCCCATGATGCCGCCGCTGCACACAGAAAGCCCTGCTGCCTTCGCCGCATTAATCGCAGCCACCTTATCCTCAAAGGTGTGGGTGGTACAGATATTGGGGAAATTCCTCCGGGAAGTCTCAAGATTATTATGTACCCGCGATGCACCTGCCGCCCTTATCTTTTGGAACTGCTCCTCAAGGAGAAGTCCGAAAGATACGCACACCTCGATATCTACTTCCTTTTTCATCCGCCGGATTGCCGCGCACATCTGATCCACTTCCGAATCTTTAAGCGCTCTTCCGGAAGTTACGATGGAGTATCTGAGTACGCCTCTGTCTGCATTGTACTTTGCCTGACGGACAATTTCCTCTGTATCAAGCAACGGATATTCTTTCGCGTCCGTGCTGTAATAGGCAGACTGGGCACAAAATCTGCAGTTTTCCGAACACCTCCCGCTCTTTCCGTTAATAATGGTACAGATGTCAAAACCATCCCCGCAAAAATGCTGTCTTATGTCATCCGCTGCTTCGCAAAGCTTTTCAAGAGGCTCTTCATAAAGCATAAGAGCTTCTTCCCTCGAAATCTCTCCACCGATTTTTATCTTTTCTTTCAATTCATCTATCACTGACATATTCATTTCCCTCCCTTAAATCTTTCGTCCTAATCCGCATAAAGACCGATTTTCCTGAGACGCAGTCCCACGCCGGACGCCAGGATGCACAGGATGAAATCCCCCGGCATGTCTAAGGGAAAGCAGGATAAGAAAATCACTGCCCATGTCGCCGGAGTATTGGCATAAAAATTCAGGATCATGTATTTATAAGCAATTCCGATTCCATAGGTAACCGCAAATCCCGCCAGACAGGAAAGAAAATAATTCTTCGGGCAAACACTTAATTTCTCACTCAAGGTTCCTGTCACGCAGGCCGTCACGACAAAACCGAGAAGGTAACCGAAGCTCGGCCGAAGCACATAGCCAATCCCGCCGCCTGCCGCAAATATAGGAAGTCCCAGAAGCCCCAAAAGCACATAGCAGCCCACTGAAAGTGCCCCTTTATTGCCGCCAAGTACCAGTCCGGCGAGCAGCACGAAAAAGAACTGCAAAGTAAAGTAATCCATGTAGGGAACCGGTACCTGGATAAATGCCCCGATCGCTGTCAATGCGGTAAACATCCCGCACAAGACCATATTTTTTGTTGAAAGTTTCTTTGCTGCTGATGATTCCATAAAATAATTCCTCCTGCCGTATCGTTATATTTTTACCAAATCTTTTAACAACTATATAACAGGAGGGAATAATTGTCAATCTATTTTTAATTCTGGTTAACAATTTCTTATTTCACGCACAAAAGCACGATTCCTGCCATCCCCGCCAGAACACCCACAGCCAGAAGATAATACAGCCCCTCCGTCAACAGCATCTTCCTCTTCTGCCTTTTTGTCATTCCCACGCACTCCATAATCTGAAATTCATTCTTCCTGGACAGAATCCCCGTAACCGTCACATTCAGGAAATTCGCTGCTCCCGCGAGCAAAAGCACCGCGCTGATACTCCCGAAGAGCATCCGGTTTCCCCGGATATACTCTTTTGCCTGTGCCAAAAGCTCTGACTTGCAGATGACAAATAGCCCTGCCTCTCCTTCACCTTCACCTTTCCAGCCTGTTCCAGGAGTCGCATCCCGCCGTCGGTTCTCCTCCAGACAGATATTCATAATCTCCCGCTTAACCTCCGGCTCTCTTCCCTCCTTAGCATCAAGCTCCATGCAAAAGGTCTTTTTCTCGGTCGGCAGCTTTTCAAATCCCTTCTCACTAATCAAAAAATATGCCATTCCCTCCGCACCGTGCCAGGTTCGAAAGATTTCCGGGAAATCCTCTTCCTGACTGTCAAAGTATCCGCTCAGCGAAAAGACCTCCGACTGCCGCTCCTTCGGGTAGAGCTCCTCATCAACCCCCTCCCACCATTCCAGGCGGCTGTTCGCCAGACTTTTCTCCCGCGTCATAATAGTCGTAAAGTACACCGGTTTCCCCACAGCCTTTGCCGCCCCTTCCTTTTCCTTCGGCGACAGCCCAAAGTCATGGAGAATCGCCACGCCGGTACCATTTTCCAGGCTGTCCATATCCACCGCCAGGCCACGCTCCTTTACATACTGTCTGAGCGCATCCATCTCCTCATCGTTCAGTATCTGGATAACATCCGCATCACCGCTCTCAATCATAGGAAAACCGTCCACCTCATCGACAGTGTATTCCGTCCATTCCGGCGCCTCATCAAAGGGCCACGCTGCCTGTCCGGCAATCGTCGAGAACATATACGCCCCTTCCGCGACGCGCAATGTCTCCCGCCGCATCCCATCAAGCCCCAGGAGCCTCTCCTTTACCTCCGGGGAAATGGGTGAAAATTCATCATAATAATTATCATCCAGCAATGTAATGCCCGAGCTTTCCGTCTTTAACGGATCTTCCTTCGCATCCCGGAACGTATACTCTTTCCAGTACCCTTCCTCTTTCCCGAACCGGCTCATTTCCCCTGCAATCAGGAAATCCGGATGTCTTTCAATCACATGGGTATAATCCGTTTTCTCTGTGATGAGCACCGCCCCGAAAAATGCAATGACACCAAGGAACAGGGAAAGTACCGTCAGCACGAATCTCCCCTTATACCGCAGCACATTCTGCCGCGCAAGATAAAGGATTTCCCTTTTCGCGCCCCGCTTTTTCTGCCGCGCAAGATAAAGCATCCGCTCTTTTGCACTCCGCTTTCTATGCCGCATCTGGCGTCTCTCTTCCCGCGTCCTGCCCAGTGCGTCTTCTCCCTTCCTTTTCTTTCCGGGCTTTAGCCCCGTATAGCCGATGCTTTCCACGCAGGACATATTTACCGCGCGATAAATCACCCGGGCGGACACCGCCGCCGTAAGAAGTACCGCAGAGGCTGCCGCCGCGGCAAGGATTCCCCCGTAAAATACCTTAATCTCACCGCCGCCTTTAAAGCAGTCCGCATACTGTTTCCCCAAAATTCCTGGAATCACCAGGCCCAAGACCACCGAAGATACCGCCGTCCCGGCTGCCGCGCCAACACCTGCCGCACTTAAAATCTGCCGCAGATAGACCTTCCTGAGCTGCTTTCCCGTAGCGCCGATGGTGTTCAAAAGCCCCATCTGCCGGATATCGCCCGCCAGGGATATCCCCAGCACATTATAGACCAGGAAGAACATGCCGCCGAGCACCACTACCGCGCCTAACACCGCCGTATCGTATCCGCCCGCCGTCAGGCGCACTGCATCGTAGGCGGCCGTATTCTGCACGGAAAGCCTGAGCTCCCCCGGTACGTCTGCATAAAGCCTCTGCTGTACCTCCCGCCAGTCCATGCCGTCCGACTGGCAGAGCAGTACATCCGATTTCTCCATATCAAAGCCCCAGCTCCTTAATTTTTCCTCCGAAATATAGCCGCAGGCAAGCCCCGGGCGGTTCTCCATATAGTCCGTATACCAGCCGCACAGGAGAAACTCCTCTTTGGCGGTGCGAAAAAGCCCTACATTCACCTTAAGGGAAATCTTCATCCCAATCTCCGGCTCCGAGATTCCAAGGGTCTCCAATACTTTCACCGGCAGCATCACCTCCTGCCTCTTCACGGGATAATGCCCGGCGATGTCTGTATAGGCCGGTTTTACAATCTCTTCCCACGCCTGACTGTCAAGCCACTGGAGCATACAGACGCGCCGTTCACTGTCTGCCCCGGCCGCGCCATCTTCCTGCCCCGTCTGAGCCGCCACGTCCGCGCGGTTTTCCTGCTCCGTCTGGGCCGCCTCGTCCGCGGCAAATCCTTCTCCGACCAGCACGCTCCTCCCCGCCCGCTTGATGTATTCAAGGGCACACACTTTCTCATACTGCCTGCGGTCCGCTCTCTCAATACAGGCAGACGCTTTCGTTCCGGCCGCCCGCACCGCCCGCGTATACTCTGCTCTTACTTTTCCGAGAGAAATGCCGAACACCACCGTCAGCGTGACGATGCACACACAGACCGCACACGCAAGAATCCGGTTCCTCCCTTTGTTGCTCTGTCCAATCTCCCGCGCCAGCATTCGGATAACAGACCTGTTGTCGTTGGGAATACATTCGTTTTTCTCCATCAGCTCTCCCTCCCGGCAGACTGTTCCGACAGCCTGCTGCATGTCCTGCCATCCTCAAGCCGCACGACGCGGTCTGCCATCTGCGCCACTTCCTCCTGATGAGTCACTACCACCATAGTCTGGCGGAACCTCTCCGCGCAGGACTTAAGAAGTCCTGTCACCTCCATGCTGGTAGCAGAATCTAAGTTCCCCGTAGGTTCGTCCGCCAGAATGAGCGCCGGTTTTGCCATAAGCGCACGGGCAATCGCCACTCTCTGCTGCTGCCCACCGGACAGCGTCCGGGGCAGACGATCAAGCTTTTCTACGATTCCAAGACTCCCCGTCACCTGCTCAAGTAAGCCTTTGTCAATCTCCGCGCCGTCAAGTCTTAAGGGCAGCACGATATTTTCATAAACACTCAGCACCGGAACCAGATTGTACTGCTGAAACACAAACCCAATATTCCTCCGCCGGAAAATCGTCCGCTCTTCCGGCTCCATATCCTTAAGGCTGTTTCCCCGAATCCACACGCCACCCGCTGTCGGCACATCAAGCCCTCCAAGCATATTCAGGAGCGTCGTCTTACCGCTCCCCGAAGTGCCCACCACCGCCAAAAATTCCCCGTCCGTGATGGACAGGGATACATCGTCAAGGGCACGGACTTCATAATCTTCCGTAATATAATATTTTTTCAGGCCGACCGCTCTTACAATCTCCATAGTATCTCCTCCTTCGGCGGATGCACCCGCCTTATCTTCCGGAGCCGAATATTACAAAAGCCCCAGCAGCTACTACTATACAGAGCAAATCTAACAAATTTCTAACAATACAATTTACTTTTCATAATCACATTTATAATGTTCCGCAGGTATCGATTCAAATTGCAGATACAAAATCTTCCGGTACATCAAGTAACAGTGTCGAATTCGCTCCTGTTACTACTAATTCGCCTTCTTCCGTTCCATAAGCAGTAAAAATACAAACATCTCCTTCTTTTGGCAGGAAATCATCTTCATATACTTCATAACAGCTTCCGTCAACAGATATTCCTCCCCTTTTAGTGATAGGAATATCCA
The DNA here is from genome assembly GCA_910586965.1 of uncultured Dorea sp. Taxonomy (GTDB): domain Bacteria; phylum Bacillota; class Clostridia; order Lachnospirales; family Lachnospiraceae; genus MD308. The sequence continues at coordinate 17,627 of CAJUMF010000038.1, forward strand.
TATCCGTTATTCATAACCACGTTACCGACAAAAGCATAATCTGCACTACTAATCAGTGCCACTGAATCATCGACGTCTACATAATATGAGCCTTCTATTCTTTCTATGGGTAAATCCTTTTCCTCAGAAGCTTTCTTTTGCCGCATGCTGCTGTACAGCATGTTACGCAAAGAATTATTAATGTATAAATTATTTTTCTTTCACACTAAATTCCTTTCTACAACAAAAGTATGTCTTAGACAATGAAACGTAGGCTTTAACGTATTGACATAAATATCAAAATGTGCAACTGCCCACGTTTCTGATAGCTTTAGCAGAAACGTGGGCACCACCTTAGTCAGTGGATATTGTTTTACTTGAGTAATCAAGCGTTGCAGCCACTTTTGTATCTGGGAAATCCGAGTTATTAATGTACAGTTTCAGAAGTGTCTTTTTTCTCATATAGCACCCATGAAACGGCAATAATAATAAACAAATGGGGAACATACATTAAAAGATCCGTCCATCCTGTCATTCCCATTACTGCAATTAGAGACGCTATTGCTGATCCCACATACAAAAGTCCGATGATGACTTTTCCAAAATTGTTTTTCAAAACATAACAATGGAAAAGCAACGTTATTCCCAAAAAATATGAACCATATGTCATTGGGTTAAAAAAAGCAAAGAAATTTGTTAATTCATTTTCATATACCATTGAATTTCTTCTTGCCATCCAATAAAAATATGTGCCTCCATAAAGGATTGCTAATACATCTGTAATTATACAAATAACTTTGATATAGGTATTTTCCTTAAAAGGCGTGATCTTTATTTTTTGCACGAGAAATTGCCTCCTTTAGCCGAATAATGTGTTGTCTTTATTTTTAACCATGCCTCCATAAGCTTAGCCATGCTCTTTTGTTTCACACCAGTCATCCTACTATAGTTTCTTTGAATATATTTAAGAAAATTTCTATCGCACGAACATTTATGATAATCTTTGTTATTATGCCCTCCATAACACTTATCATGAGATTTGCAGCCAGCATCAAGCAAATCTATTGGAGTAGGATTTTTACCTTTTGGTGGATATCCCTTTCCGCACCAATTTCCATATACCGGAAAAGCCTTCCCTTTTTTAGCTGTTGCGTTGACTCTTCCCGTATAAGTAGACTGCCTGGAATCAAGTTGAGACAAGCCATACGCATATACTTGGTCAGCAAGCTCGATAATTTCTCTGTCAACACCATCATTTATAGCTTTATCTCTAAAATATTTGACATTTCCGGATTCATCAACATCAAAATAACTTGCAATCAAATCCGTATCCGTTTCAAGTTCCTTTAATTCAGTACGATCTCCGGCAGTTACAACCGTTGAAGTTGGTATGCATATAGAAAAGGCAATTAATGCTACAAAAAAACGTTTGACAATATTATTTCTTCTATTTTCTTTCATAAAAATCTCCTTTCACACAAAATACAATGTTAGTAATAATCTTCAAACTTTACGGCTTCATTATGTTGTTGACAAAAAATCTATAAAACGTGTTTTGTAATCAGATGATGCAATATCATCGTACCCAAATTGTTTTACATTCCCATTTCTGTTTATAATGATAGTCGGAATATTTTCTATACATATTGAATCTAAATATTGCCTCTCATCATCAGAAATTTCGTTTTTTAATTTAATATAGTACATTTTTTTCTCTTGCAATTCTGCTGCTATTTTTGCTAAGTTTCTCACATTTTCCACACAAGTTCTGCAATCAGGACAACTTCCTCTACCGATATAATATAATTCACAATCATTATCTCTCTTTGACTTGATAGCCCTTTCCATTTCGCTGACTGTTTTTTTTTCAAATATTCCTATAATGCTTTCATATGCAGACTCTTCAAAATATGGTTGCATTAAAGGATAATAATAAATAGTCAGTTTAACAATTATTATAACAACTAATATAGTCAAAATTTCCTTTTTTCTAAATGTTACTTTTCCTGTTGTCATTTATATCTTACCGCCTTTACTTTGCACGAAAACGCTTTTGCATTCGCATTATACAAGGACACGGTATACCCCAAAGTCGCGGATGTGCCTTGTCCATTTATGGTTCCATATTTGATAATATTTTTTTTAGAAATTGTTATGGTACCTATTTTTCCTGGCTTGATTTTTGCGCTACATATGGTATTGCTCCCTAAGACACTGCCCTTATATGCAATTGCAGTTATCTCCGTTTTACCCGTATTAGATATAGTAATTTTTGTGTAAGGTTTTGTACTTTTAGACACCAGAGATGCAGTCATTGCAAAAGCCTTTTTGATATTATATTTATTTTTATATGTCTGGTTCCAAATAGTTCCTGATCCAGTTGATAGCAAAGCTATTTTCTCTTCATCATTTAGTACAACATTATTCAGACCCAATTCATTTCTAATAATTGATTCTTCCTGAGATGAAACCATTTTTGCATCACTTAATTTATGTATATTAACTGGTGAATCATCAGATAAATTGGAGTCTGCCGCAAATGTTGTAGACTGTATTGAGAATAGCAAAAGGGCAAATAATAATATACCTAATTTTTTTTTCATCTTTATATCTATTCCTTTCATTTCACTCAGACTGAGCTTATTTTTTCTTTATAATTTTTCTTATGGGAGACTCAGCATACTACAAATGAGTGGATTGTCTTCCCAGGCACAAATAATGTGATTTGAACACGTAATTTATGACTTAGGCAACTAATCAATGCCACCGCCTCCCCCTACCTATGAATGCCATCATTTTTCAGTCTACTTTTACATACAATGAATACGCAAGGAGAACCTGATTAATAAATCGGTCTTTCTCCAGCAGATTCTAAGATTATGGTAGACCAGAAAATCATCATAGCAAGAACCCACAGTTACAAGATAAGTCAACAATTCCATAGCTTTAACTTTCACAATATTCAATTTTTAAAGCAGCTACCAAAAGATAGCTTTTTTACGGTACAATTCTTGAGGAAATACATACTTTCCTCTGTTTTGATGCTCCATTTTTTATGTTGTAACATAACCCTCCTTTTCTATGTCGTATTTTTAGACCTAACTGATTGCTTTCCTCCTTCCTACTACATATTTCTCATTCCAGCCTGTGTCTTATGTTTCATATTATGCACAGAGACCTCCTATCACACAAGCAATGAATCGTTGCATTCTGTCAATGATTCGTTGCTCTGCACCCCCGCAATGAATCGTTGCCCCCAATTACTGTATACATTAAATATGCAACGTTCCGTTGCCCCCATGATTCCTGTTGCAATTCGCCCCTATAGCACCGCACACTTGACCTTCGCCACGGCCATATGATATATTATCAATAAAGAAAAATTCAGGAAAGATAAAGGCATGAACAATACCCCAAATTTATCTTCAAAATTAATAGAAGCCCGCAAAAGAAAAGGTCTTTCACAGGCCGACGCTGCCGATAAGCTGAATGTTTCCAGACAGGCAATTTCCCGCTGGGAAACGAGAACAGGCTCTCCGGACATTAACTCCTTACCTCTTATCAGTGAATTATACGATATATCTATAGATGAATTGCTCGAACATAAGAGTTCTGTGTTTGAAAGTGAATTGCCGAATAAAAAAGAAGAGGGGATATTCAAATCAAATGAAACATCCCCAGATACACCTTTAGCAGATGACAATGCCAAAGCATTCAACTCTGCTCCTCCATATATTTTAATCGAGAACATATTTTTTAAATATTGCTGTTAATTATATCCAGTTTTACTACTTATATAGGCTTAATTATATCTATATATATTTTTATTTGGACTTGGAGAAATAGAAAACATTACAAATTGATTCTCGTATTATCTATAATTTGCTTTATACTTGGGCTAAATAACTTATATTCAGCTATCTCTATATATCTTCCATCTAACTATTCTACAACGATAGAAGAGATACCATAATCATCTGCTTATTAAGGAATGAAACTCCCGTTTCTTCTACATTAACTTCCTGTGCATTTACTGCTCCTGTCGGTACAACCGCCATCACTGCACAAATTCCTAGGCTCACGGCCATCCGTTTCATTTCTTTCACTCTTTTTCCCATTCTCTTATCCTCCTTGCCGTCTTTATCGAGTAAAGGCTTCTCCACCTATGGGAGTCAGGCGGAAGATTTTTCCTTCGTTCTCTCCATAGTATACTTCCCGGCGGAAAAATGTGCAAGCAATCATTCATTGCCCCCTGCCTCGCCCGGTTTTACGCTGTTCTCCCGCATAAGAGCAACGATTCGTTGCCCCATTTTAACGATTATTCCATTGACAGATCCTTTTCCTTCTGATATATTCCATATGCCTAAGCTTCTGAATTCAGGATAAATCGACTGGAAGATTCACCTCCATCACCACCCCCGGCTCTCTCCTCTTCACCGCCAAAAAACCGCCATGCATATTCACAATCTCCCGCGCCAGGTACAGCCCAATCCCGAACCCCTCCTGGGATGTAACCCGCCTCCCCCGGTAAAACCGCCGGAAAATCTGACATTCCTCCCCCGCATCAATACCGATGCCGTAATCTCTCACCCTGATTTTTAAGAACATCTCATTTTCCGTCACGGAGACATTTATCGCGCCCCCGTTCCGGCTGTACTTCACTGCATTGTCAAAGATATTAAAAAGAGCCTCCCCAAGCCAGTTCGCGTCATGGGCCAGGCTTACCTGCCCGGGGAAATCAACCGATACTAAAAGCTCCTTTTCCTCCGCCCGGCACTGTATCTGCCCCAGTGCGTTCCTGACTGTCTTTAAAATGTCCGTCTCCTCCTTTTTTATCTGGATGATATGTTGCTCAAGCCTGGACATTCGGATAAAGCTCTCCACAAGAAAATGAAGTTTCCCCGCGCTTTCCTCCGCCGCTCTCACAGACCCCGAAATCTCCCCCATCCCGGGCTCTTTGGCCGTCTCCCGCAAAAACCCGAGATAAGTCTCCAGATTCGTAAGGGGCGTCCGCATCTGGTGGGCAATCTCGGAGATAAGCCTCTGTATCTCATCCCGGCTCCTTCTCGCCTCATCCCGGCTGCCCTGCATCATCTCCTGCACACGCACAAGACGGTGCGCCGTTTTCCCATAAAGCGTCTCCTGCCCCGAATCCGCCGCGCTTATCCGCCGCTCATTCAAAATATTTTCTGCAAGGGCGTAGAGTCTTTTCAATTCCCGCTCTCTTCTCCTTCTCTGCAAAAAATACACCGCCGCCCCGCCGCCAAGGAAACCTGCAAGACTTCCGAATATCATTTCCATATACATACCATGTATCTCCTGTCTGCCCTCTCATCGTACATACTCATTTATGCCCCGTCTTTCCCGCTCTGTCTTTCATCTATCCGGTATCCAAGTCCGAATACATTTTTGATACAGCAGGATTTTGCGGTGTCCGGGGAAAGTTTCTTTCTTAAACGGTTAATGGTGACGCTCACCGTATTGTCCACCACGAACTGCCCGTCAAGCCCCCACACATGCTCCAGGATGTTTTCCTTCGTGAGCACCTGCCCCTGATTTTCCGCCAGATATTCTAACAGCCGGTACTCCTTCGCCGTCAGGGAAATCTCCTGATTCCTTACAAAAACACGCTTTCTGTCGGGATACAGCACAAGCTCTCCCACGCGGACTGCCCGCTCTCCTCCTTCCGCGCCCCTTCGCCCAAGCACAGCCTCAATCCTCTTTTGCAGCACTTTCATGGAAAATGGCTTGACCACATAATCATCTGCGCCAATGTCAAAAGCGGCAAGCATATCCCGCTCCTCATCTCTTGCAGTCAGGAAAATCGCCGGGATTTTACTATCGGCTGCCGGATGCGTCTGGGCATCTCCCCGAAACTTTGACCGATATTTGTCCTGCAGTTCCCGGTACAGCGTGATGCCGTCGCCGTCCGGGAGTCCGATATCGATTAAAAGCAGAGACTCCCCATTTCCCAGCAGAGACAGGGCGTCATTTTTCGTGCGCGCACAGACCGTAGCGTATCCCGCACTTTTAAGGCTCATATCCAACGCCTGGTTTAAGAGCCTGTCATCCTCGATAATCCCGATTGTATTCTTTCTCTCCATCCCATATTTTTCTGCCATTGCATTTCCTCTCCCCGGGATATTTGACTTTTCTTTCCGCAATTTCAGCACTATCTGCCTTTCTGCCGCTCCAATTCCCTATTATAGACTTCAAGCGTCCGCTCATCAAAAAGCACCCACTTCACAGCGTCCAGTTCCCCCGGATGCTCTTTTACAAACTTTTTCACCGTCCTGACGGCAATCTCTGCCGCCAGCTCAAGCGGAAACCGATATATCCCCGTAGAGATAGAAGGAAATGCGACGCTCCTTATCCCGTTGTCCGCCGCCAGCTCAAGGCAGGACTGATAGCAGGATGCAAGCAGCTCTTCCTCCTTAAACTTTCCGCTGCCCCAGCAAGGCCCCGGCGTGTGTATCACATACTCGCAGGGCAGACAATATCCCTTTGTGATTTTCGCCTTTCCGGTTTCGCATCCGTTTAACGTCCGGCACTCCTTAAGCAATCCCGGACCTGCGGCGCGGTGAATCGCACCGTCCACGCCGCCTCCCCCGAGGAGGCTTGTGTTGGCGGCATTGACAATCGCCTGGACACCGTGGTTCTTCGTGATATCTCCCTTCACCGCCGTCAGCACCGTGCCGGTTCTTTCGTCCGCCGTCAGCATTGCGCTGGTTCTTTCGTCCGCCGCAAAATTCCGGTAAAATTCCCTGAAATTATACCCACCGGGCATGTTATTCCCGAAGGGCATGTTATTCCCAGAGGGTATACGATACCCAGAAGATGCTCCATTTTTTGCCGCTTTTGGCACCTGCTGGTGCGGCGCGCAGTCAAGTACCGCAAAATCTACTCTTTCGAACATCGTTTCCCTACTCTTTTCCATCTCTTTCAGAGCCTCATAAAATAAATCCGAAATCACGCGGGCGTCATTTCCAAAAGCACCGCATCCCCATGCGCCGAGAATCAGGTTCCGGTATCCGAAACATGCCGCGCACTTAAGCATCCGCTCAATCCGGCGGCGAACCAAGTTCCGGTACTCGCTCTCGCTCAAACCTTCCTTTCCCCGCCGGACCATAGGCGCGGCACAGGTAAGGACAGCCACAATTACGGTATTATCCAGCAAATCCCCGTTTTCATCCCTGATAATCTCCACCTTCGGCGTGAACATCATGGCATCAGAACCCAGGAATGTACAGCGTCCTCTATTATAATCGTAGTACCTCGCAGCCTCTCTGCTTTCCAGGGAAAAAAGCAGAGAGCTTTTCCTGCACAAATCCTCCTCCTGCGCCCTTGCGCCCTTTCGGACACCTCCGCCCGGGTGGACAGGATTGGCGAGGTTCAGCACCAGAATTTCCTTTTCCTTCGCCTCCCCGCCCTCAGGCTGCAAAGCTCTTTCCTCGCAGCGTTTTCTTGCAAGCGCAAAAGAATCAATGTTTTCACAACTGTAGCTGCACTTTCTGCCCGTAAATGTTTTATCGGTATCCGCACAGCCATGACCCGTGTCAGCCCTATCGGAATCCGTTTTGGCAGAATCAGACCTGGCATCCACCCTGGCAGAATCCGTTTTGGCAGAATCAGCCTTAGCGTCCATCTGGCTGCAGATGGATTCTGCATCTTCCGGGAGAAGGACTTGGACATGCTCCATTTCCTGACGGGATAGACGCAGATTTACCTCACGTCCGTCTTTCCGGTAATATCCGTTTTCCAAAATTTCCAGCGTGTCTTCCAGCATCTTTTTATTCGCATCCCTCATAAACATATCCTCCCCTTCGGCTGATGCCGTCCTTATAACATATAGACTCTATTTTTATAAAAGGACATTCCCGTATCTGTCTGCTCTCTTCCGGAAACCTTGTATTATAAACCAATTCCTGATACACAGCATTCGGAATCTGTATTTCTCCAAACAATTGCTGTACTAAATTTAGATGCCCGACTTTCATAAGGGAAATCAATGGCGTAGTATCTGCTACAACAATCATACCATTGCCCTCTTCAATTTATCCCATTCTTCCACTTCATCCTCAGCCTCTGAAATATCCATAGACAGATATGCAAATCCCATATTGTCATACAATTCTATTAAGTCATATTTAGAAATTCCAAGAATCTCCGCAGCTTTCCCATGGGAAATAATGCGATTATTAATGTATGGATACAGCAAAAGCGCATTTCTTTCTAATTCTGCCTTTTTATCATGTGGTTTCAAATATTTCAGCATACCATCCGGAACTTTAATTTTAACATCTACATACGTCATGAAATCCCCCCTGTCACTATTTATTATTATATCGCTGATTATTTTACATACATTCTACCACACATCCCCCCGTCTTTCCACTTTGAAAACCCGTCGGCCGGTGCTATAATATTAATAGGTTACTGTCCGGACACCCGCTCATTTTACAAAGGATTGATATTTATGGAAATACACAGCGAGAAAACACTATATGATTATCTGTTTAAAGAACTGTACCGGAATTACGACCAGGCTCTTTTCCTTTGGGGCGAGGAGCTTACCGACAAACGTCTGTACATCTATCCGGGAAAGATAAAAGATATCCCCGGCTACAATACATTTTCAAGCCGGCTCATAAACTGCGGGCTCATTACCGTCAACCGCAAAAATGACCATCCGATAGCGTGTACCTCCACCCGCTATGACGAACTGACAAAGACCGTCTACATTACGGAGAACAATTTCAACGGTCTGTGGGGCTTGCTGAAAAAAAGCGTCGCTCTGGGAATCCGTCTGGCAAATCAATCCGAAACTCCATGTTCCATCCAATCCCCCAAAGACATCCTTATCTTAGACTGTCTCCAGAGAACCGGCAGCACTCCTGCCCTGAAGAACAACCGGATCATTTACCTGGCAAAGGAGCGTTCCCCGGAAGAAATCCGGCTGACCGCCTCCCGCCAGAGCGCTATCGACAACCAGAAAAATCTGTACTTTTACTCCAAATCCTCCGGCTATGTCCATGACCGTCTATGCGGGCATCTCAAAGGTATAAGCCCTGAAGAATTTGCCGCCTCCGATGCATTTCCGGAAGGGCGGGAATACTGCCCCCACTGCATCCGGCAGATTTTCATCCGCATCGGCTGCGCCCCCAACGCAAAGGAAATCCCTGTCTGCAACCGCATTTTCGCCCAGTACAACGTAGGGACAAGCCAAATCCGCCGCTTTGTGGAAAAAGAAGGGATGCGATTCCACGCGAAGACGCTTTCCGAAATGACTGTAACCTGCGGAGAGGACACATGGGTCATCAGCCTGGAGGATGGGAAGGCAAAGCTCTGGCACAATAACTATGTCCGCATATCCCCGGAGGAAAGATATATCACCCAAGGATTCCATCTCCAGAAGACAAACGGCGGCTCCTCCCTCTATCAAACTCTGAAATATATCGCAAACTATTCCTGGCAGAAACATCTTGCCGCCGAAAACAGAATAGCAGAAACCGAAATTGAAAACGCAAATCCGAATAGCATAGAATCAGACAGCACGAGACCGGACGGCTCACTCACCTCCCCGCAGGCTCCGGGAACAGACACGCCGAAAGCCTCCCTGCCGCAGCGTATTTTCGCCTATATTAAGAAACTATTTTGTTAACTTCCTTTCCGAAACTGAAAGTTGACGCCTTGAAACCTCAGATTGGTTGTGCTTGCTGCCATTTGAGCGTAATATAGCGTAATACAGTTGCCGGCAGGTTCATCCGCAAACTGGCAGCAAAAAATATCCATAAGGAGGCGCTCAGTAATGACATTCGGACAGAAACTAAAACGATTACTGAAAGAAAACAATATGTCTCAGGAAGAGCTGGCAGAGCAGCTAGGTGTATCCCGGCAGGCGGCGGGAAAGTGGACGAACGATAAAGGCCTGCCGGAGGTCAGCAAACTGATACAGTTAAGCAGCCTGTTCGGCGTATCTCTGGATTATCTGCTGAAAGAAGATTATGAGGATACACCGAAGGAAAGCTGTGGGGAAAGTTTGGAAGAAAACGGCGGGAATATTCCGGCATCCGACGCCGATTATTATGTAAGCCAGGAGATGCTTAACGGATACTTAGCATACAGACGGCAGAATACCTTGCGGATAACAGGCGCCGCCGCCCTTTTAATCTTATCCGGCCTCTTTGAGAATCCCGGTTATCACAGCCCTGTCACATCTCTGTTATACTGGGTTGCCGTGACCGCCGGAACCGGGCTTATCATCTGGCATTTTTCTATCCCAAAACAGTACCGGGAAATCAAGACCTCGCATCTACTCCTGGACGACGGCGTGTTTGAGGAATTTAAGCAGAAGAGGGAAACGCGGCGGAAAGCCTATACGGCAATGATGATTGCAGGAGCGGCAATCCTGCTGGCAAGCTGTGAGATAGAATATTTCCTCATGACCCATTTTGAAAATACGGTCTGCCATATTTTCAGCACACTGTCAGATACGGTATGGCTGTCTCTGATCATCTGGGCGCGAATGTCCATGTACACGGACAGCCTAATCATCAGGAATGCCTCCCAGGCTCCGGGGCGTACTCCTATGCAAAGATACCGCTGGATATACGCCGCACTTCCCGTCACCGCCTGTGCAGTCATACTCGGAATCGCAACAAATGTATGGAGTCCGTATGCGCCCATACTCATTCTGTTCTGCTGTTTATTGGTTACCGTATGCAAACTTTTGATGGAAGGCAGGAAATAATATGATGAAGAAGATAAAGAAAATAATATGGATGAAAAAAATATACGCCTTACTTTTCCTCCCGGCACTCATCCTCCTTCCTTGCGGCGGGTGTGCCGCTCAGAGAGATGCAAAACCGGAGGCAGAACAAGGCGCGGCGTACACTTTAGAAGAGCTTGGCAATCTGGCCCAGCTCGAAATATATCTGCCCGGAGACGACGAGCCGGTAAAAATCATAACCGATGAGGAGATACTGTATCAGTATAATCAATGTCCTTCCCTGTGTGTCTCCGATTCTGAGCCTGAATCCGAAGAACGGCAGGAAGAATTAAGAAAAGCCGCAGCAAGTGCGGCGGAAAAATGTTTACTTGTCGCTTATAAATATCCCGTCTCGCGCTTTCACAAGGCAGAGCTTGAAAAAAGCACAACAATTACGCTGTATGAGGATATCAATATCATAAAAACCGAAGTGTCGGAAGAAAGCATAAAAGGCGCGGACATTCCCGCAGAATATCTGACCTTTTACTCGGAAATCTCCAGGGAAGAGCTGGAATTTTATCAGACGTTGGCTGGAAAATCATAAAACCTATTTTTCCGGATACTCTTTATCCTTCCAGTACCACCACTTAAGTTTCTCCGGTTCCCGCTCCTTGTGCTCCGCATAATACACCGCACAGCGGTACACATACAGCGCGCACCGGTCTTCCTGAAACCCCTTTCTCAGGCAGTCTAAATGATACAGCTCCTCCGGGTCTCTCCCCTTAAGGTCTGCGACGCAGCGGATTCCGATATTGTGCATGTGATGCTCTATCCGCGCGCCGACGCCCGGAATATCCTTTAAGTCGCTGACCGGAGCATCGCCGGATAAATTTTCCTCTTTCCCTTTCATCTCTTCCGCTCCTGTCTTTTCTGGCATATCAAGTCCTCCTTACTGCAGATAAATCATGCAGCTTTTCCGCCTGCCGTCCTGTGTAAAATCCTTTGGCTATACAGAAGGCAGTTTTTAAAAACCGGAATTTGTACTTTCTTGTTATTGTGCTGCTAATTTCTGTAGTGCCTCATCCTTCGTTGCTACGAAGAAGAAATCTTTCCCGTTGTTGGACTCATAAATAAAGTCCTTAAGGGGTTTGCTTGTGTAATGTGAATAATCGCCGTATACCGCAACCTTCACATGATAATTCATAAATTTCTGGAGAATCTCGCCCGCCAGCCCCGTGCTGAGGATAAAGAAATCCCCGCAGATGAGATTCTTGTCAATCACAATCTTTTCTGCACCTGACTCATATTTTACAGTCATCGCCAGGTCGAGCGCCGTCTGCGCGTCAACAATCAACTTCTCGTCACTGGAAACAACTGCAATATCAGTTCCGTTCACTTTTATCATTTCAATATTCATTTTGTCCTCCTAAACTAAACCTGCAGTACAAATTCCAGTTAAAGTCCAGGGAACATACCATTACAGGATGTTCCCTGGATGAAAAGCTTAACATATATCGGGCTGGCTGTCAAATAGCTGCGCTTTTCCTGCATTTGCAAAGTTCAGCACATAATTATTTTGCAAAGCAAGACAACGAATAAATTCCCGCTGGCATCGTCCATTAGATAGGAATATAAAAACTATTCATAAACTTCCCAATAGCCATATCGTTTGCCACCTTTACGCTCTATTATCCCCTTGTCTTTCAATACATCCAGACCTCTTTGAATGGTACGCCTGTTAACAGACAACTGTTTAGCCATTTCAGTAGTAGTAATGGATGTATTTTCTTTAAGTAACACTAATATTTTTTCTTCCATTGTGACACCCTTTATGACATCTTTTGTGACATCTTGGGCTTTGGAATTTGATACTTTGGCACTTTGAAGAGCAGAAAATTTCACCATGATATCTTCACCATGAACAATGTACTCCGGGGCTTTCGCTCCAAGATTTTTGCAGGCATCACGAATTTTCTGAATCCCGCGTCCCCAGCTTTCAATATATCCTGCACGGTAAAATACTCGTGCAATGTCGGGATTATATGGTTTTGATACATGAGCACTCAAAAGTGTCTCAACTGTCCAGCCAAAGGGCAGCATACTACAATTACTAACATACATAGCATCATCTTCAATGCGTATCTGCACTGGAACATTATCAGCCCAATTACAGTGAATTAAAGCATTAAAAACAGCCTCTCTTACAGCATCACGGGCAAAAGGATAGGTTTCTACTCTTGTCTCCTTATAATATGAAATTGCTGCTTTCAGATATTTTAGATAAATCAAGTCAATTACTCTATCTGCCAAAATAAGCAAAGAACCATGTACTTCATCCTGATATAATAACTCACTGCCTTCAAACTTTCCAATTTTCACATAACATCCGCCAATAATCTTTTCCGGTTTACGGTAAAAGCACAATGCACCTGCACGCTTAAGCTTTCCGTCTATTACCAGGTCCAGTTTTTCTAACAATTCAGCATTCTCAATATCCAAATCTTCTTTTGACATCCGCCCGTTTCGCAGAGCCTCTCTTCTAAAAATATCAAAACTCTCCTGATCCAAGTCATATACCCCAATATTAGATACTGTTGCTGCATCCCACTTTAACCCAGTCTTTGACATTAAAAAATTGGTCAATGCATTTCCTCGCAGCATCTGTTTTGTACTACCACTTCTATAATGGTATTCTCCATCATAATTTACGGGAAACGACCACGGACTAACGACAATCTCAATATAATCCAGCCCACCTTTAGTAAGCAGATTCACATCTGCCATAATTCCCAATTTGTTTTGAATCTTGTTGGGGATTTCTTCTAACAACTTTTTGGGATTTCTCACCCCAATTACAGTTCCATCATCTCGTGTCCCAATATATATTTTCCCCCCTTGTGCGTTTGCAAATCCACATATCCATTTAAGATATTCGTCACGCCACGATTCTTTCCATTCTATATTTTGACTCTCTGCCATTTTGTAGCCCCCACTTTTGTTTACTTCTTGACCCGTCAAAATTTAATTCAACACCATTTTTTCTTCTTTCTAAGCTCATCTCCTGAAATATTCCCGGTCTTATAATCATACAGCATCCCGATTTCCTCCTCTGTCAGATTCATTCCCTCAAAAGCCAATGTTGCCTCTACTTCTTTAACTGCCTCCTCTTTCGAATATACAGGATGATTGATTTTTATCTCAAATGGAATACTCTCTGTAAGAATAATCTGCTTTATCATCATATTCACAACAGCAGATAAATTCGTTCCCAGTTTATCAAGAATCTCCGATGCTTTCTCTTTATCCTCCGGTGATGTCCGAACCTGTAACAATGTTGTATTCGCCATACGATTCCCTCCTTACAGCCCCATTATACTACAACATAATTACATTGTAAATATCATCTCCCCAACCCCTTTCCCCGGCGGCACGATAGGAAGTACATTCTCCTCCCGCCCGATGATAAACTCGATGACTGTCGGTCTTTTCCATTCCGCCTTCGCCGCGAAAAACGCCCCCTCAATCTCTTCCTGCTCCAGGACACGGATTCCCCTCGCCCCGTAGCTTTCCGCCAGCCTCACAAAATCCGGCGTGTATTCCGGGCAAGCATCACTCGGCTTTCTGCATAGTTCCGGGCAATCCTTTCGCCTCCTTAAACAAGTGCAGGAGTAACGCCTGTCATAAAACATCTCCTGCCACTGGCGCACATTTCCCAGATAGCCGTTATTTAAGATGCAGATGATGATTGGCAGCTCATAGACCACCGCCGTCGCCAACTCCTGAACCGTCATCTGGATGCCGCCGTCGCCGCAGACTGCGATGACATCCTTTTGCGGATTCCCAAGCTTTGCCCCGATGGCCGCCGGAAGACCGTATCCCATCGTACCAAGCCCGCCGGAAGTCAACATTAGCTTTCTGTCTGTCAGCTCCAGAAACTGGGTCGTCCAGAGCTGGTTTTGCCCCACATCCGTTGTGATGATTACATCGGAAAACAGGGCATTGATTTTCCGGATAACCGCGAGAGGCGTCACCCTGCTTTCACCGCACTGCTCTGCAATAAGCGGCCTTTCCTGCTCCCACGCCCTGATCTCCTGCCGCCATCCGTCAAAGCCAAAGTCCGCCGCCGTCTCAAGCAGCTCCGCAATCGCCGCTTTCGCATCTGCTTTTACCGAGATGTCCACACTCACATCTCTTGACACGGACTCCGGCTCGATATCGATATGGACGATAACCGCGTTTTTCGCAAATTCTTTCGCGTTTCCGACGATGCGGTCGCTGAAACGCACCCCGACGGAAAGCAGCAAGTCGCACTCGCTGACCGCCATATTCGCCGCATAGCTCCCGTGAACACCTACATTTCCCACATACAGCGGATGGTTCGCAGGCAGCGCCCCCTTCCCCATAATCGTAGTGACAACCGGAATCCCCGTCTTTTCTGCCAGCGCAGTCATCTCCTTTCCCGCGCGGGCGATACCAACACCCCCTCCGGCAAGAAAAATCGGACGCTTTGCCCTTCTAAGACAGTCTGAAATCTCCTTCATCTTCTCCGCCAAAGCCTCATCGCCGCATGTCTCCTCATTTTCACTGTCCGTCGTTCCGTCCTGCCCACTGCGCCTTTTCGCATCCTGTTCGAATTCATTACTGGATCTATGTCAATACTTTGGACAAAAAAAGTCGAAAGATTATGCTGCTTT
>CAJUMF010000039.1 GCA_910586965.1 uncultured Dorea sp.
TTTCAGATTCATGGTACAGTTATCAGTTCAGATACTGTTCCGTGAATAATTCAGGCTTATGAATGTTATCACAATTTTACGGCTGGTTCTGATTATTTGGGGAATCATCATCACAGTCATGTTTATCGCCGGATTAAGGAAACATCCGGGCAAAATGGAACTTGCGTCAAAGAAGACTTTTATCAATGCGCTCATTGGATTTCTGGCAAACTTTTTTGACACCTGGGGAATCGGAAGTTTTGCCCCGTCCACTTTCTGCTACAAGACTTTTAAAACATCCGATGACATCGATATTCCGGGTAACTTAAACCTCGGCGATGTCTTTCCGGTAACGGTTGAGGCTGTCCTTTTCCTGAATTTTGTTGAGATTGAGCCTCTCACGCTGGTAATCATGCTGGCTGCCGCAGGATGCGGCGCATTCTTCGGCGTACGCCTGGTCACAAAATGGAATGTAAACAAAATCCGTATCGGCATGGGTATCGCGCTTTTCTTCTGTGCGATCGTATTTATCTGCAAGCTTTTGAATGTAGGGCCTTTCGGGTCAGTCGGAACGGATATGGGGCTCCACGGAATCAAGCTGATCATCGGCATTGTAGTAAATTTCTTCCTTGGTTCTTTCATGATGATCGGTTTCGGGCTGTATCAGCCGTGCATGGCCCTTGTCATGTTACTTGGAATGAGCGTCGGAGTCGCATTCCCTATCATGATGGGTTCCTGTGCCGTCCTTATGCTGACAGCGGCACCGACCTTTATCAAGACAGGACGGTATGACAAGAATGCAACCGTAATGAACGCCGTCGCAGGATCACTGGGAGCCCTGGCTGCCTATCTGCTGATATCCTACGCATTTGACCTTACTACTCTTTCCTACATTGTAGTTGTAGTGATGTTCTACACGGCGTTCAAGATGTTCTGGGATGCAAGGAAAAACAGTTTAACAGATAACGCGCATTAAATATGCCAATACCGAGACTAATCCATATCGGGTTAGTCTCAGATTTTATATTTTTATCACTTCTCTACTCCGTCTTAGCCGCCGAACGGAACATGGTTATACTTGTATATACGGCAACCACGATCACCAGCCACTGCAAAAGCGACAGCGGCATGGACTTAACTACAAACGCGGCAAGCAGCACTCCCACAATCCCTGCCGCGGCAAAGGCAAAGGATGCATGTTTGTGATAACGCCCGGATTTAAAATACGGGAAAGAGCCGCTCCCCACACCGAGGAATCCCAGCCCCATCATGATCGGGAAGGATACCGCCGGGCTCATTCCCAATATGTAGACAAGGCACATGGTAGGCGCATAGTTACCAATCCCTACTGTCAGCAGACTTCCCAGGATAAAGGAACCCGCACAGGCAATCACAAGCTTAACTCCGTGAAGTCCCAGCGCCTCCCCGCCCATGGGAACGATACCAAACTTGCTCATCAGCATAAATACCGCCGCAATCGCCAGCGCGATGCCCATGATGAACCGAAGTACTTTAGGAGACAGCTTTCCGGCAATATTTCCCCCGATAAACGCTCCTAAGATACCCGCGCCGTACATTCCAAACAATGTAGGCAGCTCTACTTCAATAATAGACAGTGAGACCAGTGCCTCCACCGCCACAGGAACGGCGCACCCTGTCACAAGCGTTCCGGGTATCAATTCGTCATCGACCGTGCCTGTAAGCTTATAAAGGGACATCGTCGGCGCAAGGCTCCCTATGCCGAGATAATCGAAAAAATTAATGATCAGTCCGGAACCCCAGTATATCCCGTACTGCTTTGCCGTCAGGTTCTTCTCGCGGTTTTTCACAAAATCCTTCGACAGGATAAATCCCTGTAATACCGCAAAAGCCCCGATAAATATCTGAATAAAATGAAGTATCATATTCTCTCCTCTCTGCAAAACAGATGTCTTTGCGGACACCGGCACCGGTTTTGCACATATGGTCAGATTTTCGCGTGGTACGTATAAGGCAGGCGCTTGATAAGCCCCGGCATGTCCGCGGACACGGCATGCTCCAAAGCGGCCGTCACAATATTCGTCTGCATTTGTGCATTATGCGGCTCCCCGGCATTTGCCCCCATGGGAACTACCGGTGCAACTGCCCGCGGCGAGCCTTGCTGCTTGCACACCGGCGGCAGCGCGGCAATGATGCATGTCGGAATCCCGATTCCTTCAATCGCTCTCTGCACCAAAACTGCAGAGCGGTGGCAGGTTCCTCACCCAGCGGTCATGATAACAAGGTCTGTTCCCTGCTCTTTAAACATTCTGGCAATCTCAGGACCCAGGACATTTTTGAACGTCTCGATATCTCCTCCGCCCCCCATGAAGCCTGCGTTATAATCACAGAATTCCTTTATCACTCCCTTCTTGGCAAGCTCTTCCATCCTCTGGTACGGCCACATGCAGTTAATGTCTTTGTTTACATCCGTATGGTCATAACCGCCGTGGGTAATCATAAGCTCCTCCGGCAGCACATCTTTGGGAACCTTCCTCCAGGTCCGGTCTCCGGCAAGTTTATACGGTGTCTGCGTCTTTAGATGGACTCCGCAGGCGCTGGCAATCCCGACCTTGCACTCGCTCAGCGCTTTTGTAAGCGGCGCCCACACCGGAGGCGGCGTAATGGGAGTAAATATCTCCGAAGTCATATTGGGTACTGTTGTAATCTTTATCATTGGTTCTCCTCCTCTTCACAGCTATTGTCCTGCAGCTCTACAAAGCTCATTAAGAATTTCACTCTGTCTCCTTCTTTCGGTTTCCGTTCACAGATCAAAGAACGGCTGGGCAGCTTTAAAATCCCCATGCGGGATGATATCTGAACAACAAATTCCCCGTCCTTTATCTCCTTTATGGTTCCTGTATACGGAACCGCCGCATTGTTTACCCTGATACCCCGA
This sequence comes from uncultured Dorea sp., assembly GCA_910586965.1. Classification (GTDB taxonomy): domain Bacteria; phylum Bacillota; class Clostridia; order Lachnospirales; family Lachnospiraceae; genus MD308. The sequence continues at coordinate 2,897 of CAJUMF010000039.1, forward strand.
ATCAACATTCATAGACCTCCCTGGCAAGCTCTTCATTTTCCTCAATGACATTGTAGTTATAATGCTTTGGCGCGGCATTGACTTTCACTCCGCCGATCTTGCTCTTTAACATAGCGACCGCCCGGAAGGCTGACTCTGCGCTGAGAGAATTTTTCGCCAGAATATCTTCCACATTTCCGTCCTCAGACACACACAGGTCTACCATGGCATCCATATATTTATTACCCACTACAAGGGCGCCCTGTACACCGCAGTAGGAAACTCCCACTACCGGAACTCCAAGAGACCCTATCTGCTCGATGTGAGATGCAAAGTCAATGTGATTGTTTCCGAATCCTTCCGTCGTAACGATACATCCGTCCGGGTGAATGACATCAACCAGCGCACCGAGCCGTTTGGAGACATAGAACTTCTCTGTGTTCGCCTGAGGACTGCCGATAAATACAACCCCGAGGAAATCTATCTCCGGGTCTTCGGCAAGCCGCTCTATGATCGGCTCACGCCAGTACAGGATAGAGCACTCTTTTGTGTCAGGGGTAATGCACGTCAGCGCATGGATGCCGCCGTCCCGCACCTCATTGACACGCAGGAATACCGGCACATTCCCAAGGTCTACATTGGGCCTGCCGCCCAGGAATCCTACCGGCTCGTCAGGCAGGATCAGGTTATCATGCATCGCCCCCTGGCCCATGATCTCTTTCACCAAGAGGACTCTTGCCTTGCCCGGGCGCTTCATCTCATTGTAAATGCGCTCTTTCTCCGCGTCTGAATAATCCTTTTCCTTAAGCACTTCCCGTATCTCCTGCGTAATGATGTCCATCGCCTGATGGCTTGCAAGAGGCCCGGGCCGCTCCATCCCTGTTCCGCTCTTTATCGTCACATCCACATGTATGATAAAGGCATCCTTATCCGGCGCTCCCGGACGGCCCCAAAACACATTGTCCTCAAAAATACCGTTGCTCACATTGGCCTCCGCAGTCTGCAGACCGTCCTCGTCCGTTCCTGTAAGCATCATATAGACGCCCGTAAGTTCAAATGTAGAACCGCTCCCCAACTCTCCCTCTTTTTTTACCGCAATCGGCTGGACATCCATCATCGTATTCACATAGACTCTCTGATTCTCCGGCCGGATGATATCCATATGAACGTCCGTTACAAGCTCATTGCATGCAAGCGCTTCCGGAACCAGACTCTCTCTGACAGTAAGTATCCCGTTCTCAAAGCATGTCTTTTCCGCGAGCCGCACATCTGCAACCGGAAAAGTATAATTTTTCAGCGTCCTGCGTACCCGTTCCTCACAGCCCTCTTCTATGGGCACATCCTGTTCCCGCCCCTGATCCAGTGCCTGCACCGTGAGAGCCGCGTCCGCTGCCGAGACCATATCTTTAAGTTCCTCAAGGGGCAGCTCGATGTTGATATCCTTTCCCTCGCCGATATGTAATTTCAGCGCCGCCTGTTCCATTGAAATTGACATAACGCTCCTCCTTATCAATAAATTTTATAAGTCCATTATATTTATTGATGTTATAAATGAAAAACGACGATTATTTGCAATATCTGTAAATATTATTCACAATGCATGAAATTTCGCGGATATACATGATCCAATACTTCTTTTTATAGATAATACAAATATTTCTCACATTATTTTTATCTGCAGGGGGACTATAATAAAAGAAAATTATTTTAGAAAGGGGGCATTTAATGGCATTAGATAAATATCAGGTATTTGTGAAAGCCGCACAGAATAAAAACCTGACAAAAACTGCTGAAGAACTTAATTATACACACTCGGCCATCAGCCACATCATTAAAAACCTTGAAGCAGAAGCCGGCATGAAACTAATCACCCGCAATAAGACAGGTATCACACTTACTCCTGAAGGAAAAGTCCTTCTTGAAGAGGCAAAACATATTGTAAAGCATGAACAGGCATTTTCCCAAAAGGCATCTATGCTGCGGGGCCTGGAGGCAGGAACCCTTAATATTGGAGCGTTTTCCAGTGTCTCCATGCAGTGGATGCCACATATACTCTATATGATGAAACAGAACTATCCGGGAGTCAAAGTCGTACAGCACCACGGAAACTATAAAGACGTAGAACAGCTTTTAGATGCGGATGAAATAGATGTAGGTTTCTTAAGTGAATGTTATTCCGGAAATTTTCACTTCATCCCGCTGATTCAGGACGAATACTATGTCATCCTGCCTGCGGGACATCCTCTATGCACATATGAACGCATTCCTGTAGAGGCGCTTAACGGCGAAACTATGATTCTTATGAATGAGGGTGGAGATTCTTATGATACAGGATTGATATTAAAAGATATTACTTACACTGTCGCCCACTGGGTCAATGAAGATGTCGTGCTCATACCGCTGGTAGAATATGGCCTGGGAATCTCTGTACTCCCAAAGCTTATCATGGACTGCGTGAATTCCCATGTCGTAAAGAAAAGTTTTGCGGTGCCCAGATACCGCACCATCGGACTTGCGGTGAAAGATCCGGAAAGTATCTCTCCCTTGACCCGCCTTTTTATCTCGCTGATGAAGGATTATGTTCACACTCATGCACCTGAGACACAAGAAATCGTCTCAAATATTATTAAGCCTGACTCATAAGCATAAGCCTATTTCTTGAATTTCATTTGATTTTTTCCTGGCAGTCACATATAATACAAGTAGGGAAATCCCTATTTTCCATATTCTACTCTTATTGAACTTTTAATGTTCAATAAAACAGGAGGTGAAAGATATGTTAACAAACGCTTTTGTTGACAACGCAAAGGTCATGGCAAAAGGGCAGGTCACAATCCCAAAAGATGTCCGTGAAGTGCTTGGTGTGGCAAGTGGAGACCGCATTTCTTTTATTGTGGAGGGCAGTACTGTCCGTATCGTTAATTCGGCTATCTATGCTATGCAGATGCTCCAAGGGGAAATGGCAGGTGAAGCAGAAGCGTCTGGTCTTACATCCGACGATAATGTTATGGCACTTGTAAAAGAATTGAGAAATGAGACGGATATTCATTAAAAAATTCCCCAAACGTCTGGTGGCATTGGATAAATTTCTTTCGATGGCCTTATTGACACTGGAATTAGTACCCATTCCAACAAACGAAAATATGTCGGAATCACAGGTCAGGGATGCCGATGACCGTCCTATTTTAAGAGCGGCGCTTGAGGCAAAAGCAGATGTCTTGCTTACTGGTGATAAAGATTTTCTGGAATCAGGCTTGAAGAACCCAACGGTTATGACACCAGCTGAATTTCTCAACATGGATGAATAGCTTCGTATGACAAGGGGCTATCGGTTAATACCAGTTTTAGCCCCTTATTCTCTCTTTTCTTTTTATGGATTCATTTCTGGGCGCAATAATGCTATAGTTCCATATAACCTTTTTCTATTATTCTTTTCCCTCAACCAAACTGTTAAGTTTCCCATTCGCCATCCAAATAAGTGCCGCAAACACCAGCATCAATGCAAAGATGCCCACAAAAACCGGGAATACATCGAACTTCTCAATGAATGCCTGCACAAACGGACTCAGCTTATTGGCTCCAAAAGTCGATACCGCGATAACACCCATCAAAAGCGACACATACTTTTTCGGAGCGTACTTGCTCACGAAAGAATTACGCAGCGGAGAGAAACACATCTCGCCCACCGTGATAACTGTAGCAAACAAGAACGGCCACACTACACTTGCCTTTACCGACGGGTCTGCTCCGACACCGCGAAGAAATTCACATGCTACCATGATTCCAAATGCAAGTCCTACAAATAAGAAACTGAGCGCCACTTTCTTAAACATGTTCATATCACCCTGAGGACGTGCCGCCAGTTTTCTCCAGATTGCAGCCATCACCCCGCCGAGAGCTACGCACAGAAGTCCATTCCATGTAGTCGTAATCCATGACGGCGGAATCGCAAAGGACCCGATTGACATCTTCACATAATCCGTCATATAGATGACAAGCGCCAGGTCCTGCTGATAGTAGAACAGCCAAAACAACACGGAAAATGCAGATACAAGCACGATTGCTAACACACGGTTTCTCTCAAGAGGAGTAAGCGGCTCATCCTTCGTAGAATCCCCCTTATCATCTGCGGCAGAACCAATAATATTTCCTTTCTCATCGGTAAGGTACTTAAATGGCTTGATTCCCTGCCCCTGTAAATGTTTCCAGTTCAGCACGAACCATACTGCACCGGCAACGCACCACAGAGCTGCCATCAAAAGGCACTGTCTGAATCCCAGGACTTCTCCCCGCTTAAAGAAATGAAGGTACAGATATCCTGTAAGCAATGAACCAACGAATGCACCAATATTTACATAGGAATACTGGATAGAAAAAGCCGTATCCAAAAGCTCCTTGCTCTTATACTGCCGCCCAATCAGCGCATTTAAGTTCCCCTTAAAGAAACCTGTTCCGATGGATACCAGAATGATCATTGCATTAACCCCGTCAGGACCCTGCGCCCTGTACCCCACAACATAACCGACAGCCATAATGATATAGCCCAAGGTAATAGCATATCTTGCTCCCAGCCAGCGGTCACAGATAACGCCCCCAATCAGCGGCGCCATATAGGTGTAAGCTGTCAGATTTGCTGCCATGACAGCCGCATCCGTCCTCTCAACGCCAAGTCCGCCCTCAGCGGCCGCAGTAATCAAAAACAGCAGCAACAATGGTTTCGCTCCGTAAAATGCCAGTCTTTCAAAAGTAAATGTGATACAGCAGGCATAGAATCCTCTTGGATGCTTTTGTTTTGCTTGAGTTTCTCCCATAGTTCTCTCTTCTCCTTTTCTTTAAAATAAATATCCGGTTGCAAAATAAATATTATATTAATCATATAGAGATTTTTGCATTTTGTCTATTGTCAACAATCTACAATATTAAAGTCCGAAATTTATCTAAAAAAGAGAATCGCTATAAGAATTTCTTATAGCAATTCTCTTACCCTGCTTTTTCGCCACTTTGCAAGTCAGAGCAAAAAATCCCTGGCAAACGGCACTTCGACGTCCGACACTCCCTGCTCTTTCATAAGCCTTGTAATTGTCCTCATATAATGCTCCGAGACCACCTTGCAGATCTTTCCGGCATCCCCCGTCCGGCAGGCATCCACAATCTCCTTATGCACCTTATACTGACGTTCTGCCACCCGCTGTTTATCCTGCACATTATTATATCCGGTAACGATATTCCCATAGCTGAGTTCACTCCACAGCTTGCAAAGATGCTTTAAGCCTGTCATCTTCACAAGCTCGCTGTGAAATTCATTGTCATACAGATAGACCTGGGCATAATGCTTTTCGTCAAGCGCCGCCATCTTCTCCAGCACCTTCTCCATATTCGCGATTGTCTCCGGCGGAATCTTCCCGCTCATGTACTTAACCGCAAGAATCTCATAGTTCACCCTGATCAGGTAAATCTCAAAAGACTCCTGGAGGTCTGGATTCTTCACCGTGCATCCCACGTTCCTGGTATACTCAATAAGCCCTTCGTGCTCCAACTGCCTGAGCGCCTCTCGCACCGGCCCACGGCTCGTCTTAAATTCCTCCGCAAGCTCCATCTCCACAATCCGCTCGCCGGGCTTTAACTCCTGATTGATAATCTTATGGCGGATGGCATCCACCACATTCTCCCGCAATGTCCGAAAATATATTGCCATATCTTAATCCCTCTGTCCTGTCTGATTTTCCTTATAACAGTATAGCAACATTCCCGTTCATTTGTCTATTGTTAAATTGCAGACATTATCTGCCGTCACTCCTGAAAATATTCCTTGATCTCCTTTTGCATCTCCTCGTCGAGATTAAGCATCTCCGCCGCTCTCTTATAGACAATCCTCCCAAGCTGCGTCGGCGTAACTTCTCCGTTTCCCCGATTAATAAGTTTTCCGCCGACGCTTTTCTCAAGCTGGGAGACTTGCTGGCTTATGGCTGTCTGGGATACATAATTCTTCTTTCCTGCCTTTGTAAAGCTCTTAAGGTCAATAACATCCACAAAATACTGATATTTCCAAATGCCCATCCCGGCTACTCCGCAAACAGTATATCATAATTTATCTGCTGATAAAAAAGCTCCCTGAACTCCTTCTTCGTAAGCCCTTCCATGCCCATGAGCCACATTAATTTCGTGATGACCGCCTCCGTGGTCATGTCATACGCCTCCATCAGGTTAAACTCTTTCTTAATGGTCTTTCCAACCGCGTACACCATCATGTCGCTGCCTTCGTTCACCACCTGCGTCGTCACCACCACATGCTTTCCTTCCTGCTCCCATTTCTTCATCTCCGAGCGGAACACATCCGTCAAAGACTTCGGCATACCGCCCACACCAAAGCTCTCCACCACGATGCAGTCATAATTCTCAAAAAGGTAGTACAGGATGTCCGGCTTAAGCCCCGGAATCAGTTTCAGCACGCACACGCTGTCCTTCATATTGTAGTAGAAATGTACCCGCTCCTTGTACGGCATCTCCGGGATATACCGGATGAGCCGCCTGTCCCTGATAACCGCATGGTACGGGAAATTAATGCTGGAAAATGCATTGTAGCTCTTGGACATCTCTTTCTTCGCCCTTGTTCCCGCGATAACCTTCCCGTCAAACACGATATTCACACCCTGGGAATGCTTATCCGACGCATAGATAAAGCTGTCAAGAAGATTCGTCCTGGCATCCGTCACGTCATGGCTGATTGGTTTCTGCGCGCCGGTGATGACCACCGGTTTGTTGGAATTCTGTATCATATAGGACAATGCACAGGCAGTATACGCCAGTGTGTCTGTACCGTGACAGATAACAAACCCGTCATAACTGTAATAATTCTGCTCAATAGTCTTTACGATAAGCTGCCAGTGTTCCGGCTTTACGTTTGTGCTGTCCAGATTGCACACCTGGATTGTCTCCACATCGCAGATATTTTTCACATCCGGAATATAATATAAGATATCCTCCGGCGTAAGCCCCGGAGTCAGCCCCTCTTCCGTCTCCTTGGAGGCGATGGTGCCGCCCGTTCCAATCATTAGTATCTTCTTCATCTTCACATTGCCCTCACTTTATCTCTTTACTCTATATGGAATGTTCCGTCTCCCGCCGCGCTGATATGGCTGTTATAGAAGGTTTCCGCCGCACGGATGAGATAGCTTACATCCTTCACCCCGCAAGTCTCATAGGCAGAATGCATGGCAAGCTGGGGCAACCCGATATCCACCGCATTCATAGACACCTGGGCCATAGCGATATTCCCGAGGGTGCTGCCTCCCGCCTCATCGGAGCGGTTGGCAAAAAACTGCACCGGCACATCCGCCTTCTCGCAGATTGTCTTCATCACGGCGATGCTCACGGCGTCGCTGGTATATTTCTGCCCGGCATGGGATTTCACTACGATACCCTCGTTCATATAGACGCAGTTCGTCGCGTCCGTCTTTTCCCTGTAATTCGGATGCACCGCATGTGCATTGTCACAGCTCAGCATAAAACTTCCTGCCGCCGCGCGGTAAAAGTCCTCATCGTCCTTGCCAAGCGCCCGATTGATACGCCAGAGCACATCATAAAGGAACGTAGAGCCTGCGCCCTGTTTCGTGCCGGAGCCTACCTCCTCGTTGTCAAAGCAGGCAAACACATTCACATTCTTCTTATTGTGTCCTGCCAAAAATCCCTTCATCGAGGCAAACGCGCACTCCAGGTCGTCAAGCTGCGGGCAGGAGAAAAACTCATCGTCACTCCCCCACACAGCGGGAGCCATGCGGTTATAAAGGAACAGGTCCATCCCGTAGATGTCCTCCTCCGCCGCGCCAAGCTCCTTTGCCACCAGCCGTCTCACCGCGCCCGGAGCCTTTTCAGAACCCGACAGCACCGGCCGCATATCCACCTGTTTATTAAGCTTTTGCCCGTCATTGACTGCGCGGTTCATGTGAATCGCAAGGCTCGGAATCATCAGGAGGTCTCTGTCAAGGTCAACAAGCCTTGTGCTAACACCTTCCGCCGTCCTTATGAGCACTCTCCCCGCCACGGAAAGGGGACGGTCGAACCATGTTGAGCAAATCATACCACCATACCCTTCCGTATTCAATACCGTATATTTCTTCTTTATCTCAAGCTCCGCATTTTCTTTGAGCTTGAATCCCGGCGAATCACTGTGGGATGCCGTCACATGAAAGCTGTAATCCTTAAGCTCATCTCCCGCCTTGAAGGCAATGATGCTGGAATGGTTCCTTGTGACATAGTACCCCTTCCCCGGCTTAAGCTCCCATTTTTTACACTCCTCAAGCTCCTCAAAGCCCTCCTCTTTAAGTATCCCGCTCATCTTCTCCACCGCATGGAACGCCGTGGGCGCGCCCTTAATAAATGAGGCCAGCTCCGATATCGTCTTCCTGTCCATATTAAACTCCTCCTGCAGCTTACTTTTTCGCCCTCTCCCGCTGCGCCAGTTTCGGCATGATAAGCCCGAGGGCTGTCAGCACGATTGGCGTGATGACATTTAACGCCAGCGTAAGAGGTTCCTTACTGTACATACCCATAATACAACATGCGGCCGTTACAAAAAAGCACCATCCGCCAAAAAACATAGCAATTTTTTGATTTTTCACAAAACGGTACTCCGCCGGTATCCGGTCATAGGCCTTTCTGAGGGCAAGGTACGCCACGAACACCCACAGATAACGCATCGGCATACATACGGAATTCAGCCTGGTAAGCTGCTGGAGCACTGCCGCCGCACCCGGCATGAAAGTCTGTACGACAATGATTGCGCCTGCCAGCACGATGATCAGCTTGATGCCATTGATATACGCGCCATCCTTATTCTGTTTCCGCATAGCGGACGGGATGAACTCTTTTGTCTTCTCATTTTCCAAAAGCATACGCAAAGGCGCATCGATACTTAAAATCAGAATTGCAAACTGGCCGATGAGGTTACATAACGCATAGATGACCAGGAACACATCGCCCACATGGTAATACTCGCCCAATTTCTGGAACGCCCAGTAAGAGCCGTTTGCCGCGTAGGAATTAAAGGCCTCGTCGCTGGCATTGATAAGCGCCGGGTCAAACATCTTGCCCATGGCAACCGTGCCAAGTATCGCACACACGAGCACCATGACCGCCATAGCGATAATTCCCTTCGGGAACCCTTTGCTCGGGTTCTCCACCTTATTGACATAAGGGGAAATCTTCTCGCAGCCGCCCACCGCAAATACAAGTATGGACAGCGATGTAAAGTATGCCACATTAAAATTCGGAATCAGATTCTTAAGGCTTAAGTCCATCGTGACATAATCCGCTCCTGGATTGATTGCCGGAGCCGCAAGCATCATTATTATGTAAAGGATCGACATGACAAACATACTTGTTCCCGCTAAGGAAAGCAGCTTTTTCAGCGGATTTAAGCCCTTGCTGGCAATAAAGCATCCCACCAGGAATACCGCCAGAGTCGCCAATTGCACTGCGATTGTCGGGAATGTGTCATACGTTTCCGCATTGCGGAACACTGCCCAGCTAAGCGCCTTCAGGCTGCCGCTTCCTTTGCTGGCAATGTAGGTAATATGGCACGCCCAGTAAGTCCAGCCCGCATAGTACGCCAACTTCGGCGTCGTCGTCTCGTAAATCCATGAATTCACGCCGCTGCCGCTGTTTTTAAACGCCGAGCCAAGCTCACCGACCATCAGCGCATACGGGATAAAATAAAGCCCGAACATCAGCACCCAGCTCAGCACAACCTGAATCCCGTTAAAGTAGATAAATCCGTTTAATACATTTCCAAATCCCCATACTGTAGAAAAGGCCATGAACGCAAGCGCCGTCCATTTTATCTTTTTTGTATCAGCCATGATGGCACCCTCCTTACTCAGCAAACTGCCGGATAATATCAATCACAATCTTCACTGCCAGATCCATACCCTCAACGGTAATATGCTCATACACACCGTGGAACGCATAGCCGCCGGTCCCAAGATTCGGACACGGCAATCCCTTAAAGCTTAACCTCGCCCCGTCCGTACCTCCGCGGATCGGCGCGACATCCGGCTCCACCCCGGCTGCCTTAGTCGCTGCCAGCGCATACTCCACAAGCTGATAGCACGGCTCCACCATCTCTCTCATATTCCGGTAGGACTCGGTAATCTCCACTTCCACCTTGCCCTCGCCGTATTTCTCATTCATCTCTGCAGCAATCTGACGCAGCCGCTCTTCCCTCTTCTGGAAATTCCCGCGGTCAAAATCACGGATAAAATACTTCATCTTCGTCTCAGTCACCGTTCCGTTGACACTAACCAGGTGGTAGAATCCCTCATACCCTTCCGTCGTCTCCGGACGCTCGTTTTCCGGCAACATCTGATAGATCTCCGCCGCCAGTGTCTGGGAATTTACCAGCACATCCTTCGCAGTGCCTGTATGTACGCTCACTCCATGAACCGTGAAAACAGCAGTAGACGCATTAAAGTTCTCATACTGAATCTCGCCCTCTGCGCTGCCGTCCAGCGTATAGCCGTAATCCGCGCCAAAGCCTTCCACGTCAAAATGCTTTGCACCTCTGGCAATCTCCTCATCCGGCGTAAATCCAATGCATATCTTCCCGTGAGGCATATCCCCGGTAAGAAGTTCCTCCGCAACCGTCAGAATCTCCGCAATGCCCGCCTTGTCGTCCGCACCGAGAAGAGTCTCACCGTCCGTCACGATAAGCGTCCTTCCCTTAAGCCCCTTAAGATGCGGGAAATCCGCCGCGCTTAATACCTTATCGCCGTTCCCGAGCTTAACATCCTCCCCGTCATAGTCCTCAATCAGCCGCGGCCTGATATTCTCCCCCGGCGCATCCGGCGCAGTATCCATATGGGCAATCAGTCCGATGGCCGCCTTCTTCTCATATCCCGGCGTTGCAGGAATATACCCGTACACATACCCTTTGTCGTCAACCCTCGCATCCGTGATGCCAAGCTCCTCCATCTCTTTCACCAGCATCTTCGCCAGGTCAAGCTCCCTCTCCGCCGAAGGAACCGTCTCACTCTCCTCGTCACTGGTCGTCCATACCGGCACATACCTAAGAAACCTTTCATACGCTCTCATAACTATTTACTCCTTTAATAGATTTATTTTCTACATTGTAAATCTAATTTTCAAAGTTGTAAATTGTCAATTGTTAACAATAAACATGTTTTGAAATTGTCTATAATTTACACATTAAAATCGGGAAAATGCACCCTGGTTTCTCAGAGCGCGTTCATGATAATATCAATCCTTCTTTGCGCCATATGGCACTGTTTCTTCCGCCACCTTACTGTAATCGAATTCATGCTTATATACCACATTTCTATGTTCCGCAAAAGAAACTATCTTTTCCGTATTGGTATCGTTATCCCGTTCTTCCATATCGTTGTTATCTGTCCACAATTCGCACTGAAGCATTACCGTTTGGACTGCATCCTCCATACCTTCCGGCGGATATTTGTGCTTCTTCAGAAGCTTTTTGATAAGCATACGCATTTTTGCTCTTGCTGACTCACGCTTCTGCCAATCAATCGTCTTATTCTTACGGAGAGTTTCAGCAAGTTCTTTTGTAATCGCAATCAATTCTTCATTTTCGTAAAAATCTTTAATTGCTTGCGGTTTTGTTAATGCATCATAAAAAGCAAGCTCATCAGCAGTAAGTCCTAACTGGTCGCCCTCTTTCTGTGCTGCTGCAATCTGCTTTGCCAATTTCAGCATTTCTTCAATAACTTCTTCATTGGTCAGCATACCGTTAAGATAAGCATTAAGAAAACGCTGCATAATCTTACTGAACTTCTCTGATTTCACTACGTTTGTTCTGCGGTAAACGGAAACCTGTTCTGCAATTAACTTCTTCAACAGTTCGACAGCAAGGTTCTTCTCTTTCATATTCGCAACTTCTTGAAGGAACTGCGGATCAAACAGAGAGAATTCCTCTTTGATGTCAGAAAAAAGATTAATAACACCGTCGCTCTTGATACTCTGTTTCAGAAGCTCATTTATTCTTGCGTTCATTTCTGGCAGAGAAATCTTCTTTCCAACACCTGTGTTGGTAAGTCTAAGAACAAGGACGCGAACCGATTCAAAAAACGCTGCTTCAAATCTGCTGTCCTCAGAAGCAAGCGAAGAGCAAAGAGATAATGCCTGACGAAGCATAAGACTTTCTTTTACAAAAGAGTCTTTTTCTGTGGCTTTTTCTCTGTCCATAATAAAGTTAACAGCACCACTGATAGTTTTTGCTCTTTCAAGGTCCGTTCCATTTGTAAACTTAGAGTAATCATAACCGTGAAACATATCACGGCAGACAGACAACTTCTCCAAAAACTTTGGATATGCAACCTTTGCAACATCGGTATCTCCGTAGTTTTTTTTATCACGAGAAGTATAATCGTTCATTGCCTGCTTCAACGCTGTGGCAATCCCTACATAGTCAACAACCAGACCACCTTCTTTGTCACGAAATACTCTGTTTACGCGAGCAATAGCCTGCATAAGATTATGTCCGGACATCGGCTTATAAACATACATCGTTGCAAGTGATGGTACATCAAAGCCAGTCAGCCACATATCAACAACAATCGCAATTTTCAGAAGACTGCTGTTATCCTTGAATTTCTTTGCGAGATTTTCCTTATGGCGTTTATTACCGATAATCTGTCTCCATTCTTCCGGATCCTTATTACTGGAGGTCATAACAACAGCAACCTTTTCCGTCCAAGCAGGGCGAAGTTCCAAAATACGTTTGTATATCTTCATAGCGATAGGGCGGGAATATGCAACAATCATCGCCTTACCGACAAGTAAGTTCTCACGGTTATTTTCATAATGGTCGAGTATATCACAAACAAGAGAATTAATGGTATTATCGTTGCCAAGAACCGCTTCCATCTGTCCAAGCTCACGCTTGCTCTTTTCGATGACTTCTGCATCCGCATTCCGGGCCATAATATCATACTCCGTGTCAATCATCCTCAATGTTGCTTCATCAAGGCTGAGCTTAATCACACGGCTTTCATAATAAACGGGGCGTGTTGCTCCATCCTCAACAGCTTGTGTCATATCATAAATATCAATGTAATCTCCAAACACTTCACGGGTACTGCGGTCTTTAGAGGAAATCGGAGTTCCGGTAAAACCAATGTATGTAGCATTCGGCAAGCTATTACGAATGATACGGGCTATACCGACAACTCGCTTAGCAACATCTTCACCTTCTTCATTTTTTGTAATCTTTATCTTTTCGACAAGTCCATACTGACCTCTGTGTGCTTCATCTGCCATAACAATAATGTTACTGCGTTCAGATAACGGTTCATCTGACTCCTCGAATTTCTGCATTGTCGTAAAAATGATACCGTTAGCCTGTCTGCCGGCAAGCAGAGATTTCAAATTTTCACGGCTTTCAGCATGTATAGGATCTTGTCTCAAGAAGTCTTTACACTTTGCAAACTGTCCATAAAGCTGGTCATCAAGGTCATTTCTATCTGTCAGGACAATGATCGTCGGGCTGTTTAACGCTTCCTGTAATAAATGTGCATAAAATACCATAGAAAGTGATTTTCCGCTTCCTTGTGTATGCCAGAACACACCGCCCTTACCATCAGAGAGATATTGTCAAGTGTGTTTGTAAATTTTTAGCAAAATCTTATTACTTTCACCCCAAATACCGAACACAATCATAAATCCGTATTGCCGTCCTTCCCTGAAATCTGGACAACCAAGCATACACTCCCTCAGAATTGAATCTAAAAAAGGTGCATCGTTTAAAAGCTCTCACTTCATCACGATACACCTTCTATTGTCTGACGATCTACTATTACTTTTCTTTGCGCGCTTTCGTACATTCTCATACTTTGTTATCATAATGCGCTCTTACTTTTTCAATATCTGAATTACCGCATCATAATTTTCAGGACGATGAGGAAAGGTACAGTTTGTACAGACTTTTATCTTTCTCCCATCCTTTTCTATATATGCAGGATTCCCCGGACAATTATCCCTTAAATATAGCGGGCAATAGCAAAACAGGCAATTTAAGTTTCCCAATCCCTTGTGACAGGGAAAATACTTACAGTTCCTGTTCTCAAAAAAACGGTATGAATTTTCCATACTCACTTTTCCATACTTCCTTTCCTATATCATTCCTTGATATACCTTTGCTTTATCAACAAATGCTCTTGCAAATATAGGATTTGACGGATAATACAAATGCGGAAATCCCATCCACTGTGCTTTATTTTCTATAATGCAGGCATATTCTTTTCCAGTCATCGGCTTAACTGCTATTACGTCCGCCCCATTATAAGTGCTGTCGTAATAATGAAATTCATGCCCTTTTATCCCCCCGCCGTTTGGTAGGAAATGCTTTTGCTTTTCCCGAAGTTCTATGTAGCCGAAACGAACCAGTTTTCCGGTATAATAGCAGGATGCAGGAATAACTCCTGCCATATCATAAGAAAGTCCTTCTTTATCTTTCAAAAAAGAATGTAAATACATAAAACCACCGCATTCTGCCACGACTGGCATTTCATTTTCAACCGCATTCCTGACTGCCTCACGCATTCTCGTATTTGCGCTAATCTGAGCTGCATACAATTCCGGATATCCGCCGCCAATTAACAGGGCATGGCATCCTTCCGGCAGTTTTTCATCCCGCAGCGGAGAAAAATATGTTATATTTGCCCCATATTCCTCCAGCAAGTGGATATTATCAGCATAATAGAAGCAGAAGGCTTCATCTTTTGCCACTGCTATCGTTGGACGGCTGTCACTAACTGCTTTCACATGACCAATATCCCCATAGCTTTCGATTCTGGTTTCTTTTATCGCTATTTCTTCAGATTCCAGTTCTTCCGCGCTTTCTGCTATTTCTTTGATACGCTCTACGGAAACTGTCTGTAAAAATAATTCAGAAACCGCCTGTAATTTCTCTTTTATATGATTCACTTCATCTGGCAGAAAAAGTCCCAAGTGCCTACTCTCAATATGCAGTTCCTCCTTTTCCGGCAAAAATCCAAGTAACCTTATTTGCAGTTCTTCCTCAATCAATGCCTTTAATGTTTCATAATATCCTTTTGACATCCTGTTCAGTATGATACCTTGTATTAGATGTTTTTTATCATAATTAAGAAACCCTGCTATTAATGGTATAATGGAGCGTCCCATCCCCTTCACATCAACAACAAGCACAATCGGTGTTTTTGTCACTTCTGCAAGATGATAAGAAGAACCTTCTTTCTTAACTCCTCCTACCCCGTCATATAGTCCCATAGCACCCTCAAAAACTGCAAAGTCCATTTTCATTGCACTTTTTTGAAAAAGTTTCCTTGTCTTTTCTTCATCTGTAAAAAATGTATCCAGATTTTTTGCCGGAACATCTATTATCTTTTCATGAAACATCGGATCAATATAATCCGGTCCGCATTTATAAGAAGCCACTTTCAAGCCGCAATCCTTTAATACCTGAAGCAAGGCACAGGTGACTACTGTTTTTCCGCTTCCACTTTTAGGGGCGGCAATCATAACTCTTTTTATTTTCATGCAAATATCACGCCTTTCTTTCAGGCTCTTTGCCGCAGAAATCAAATGCACAAATCCAAACCGGATTCTCAGACTGCATCAAATGATAATTTCCTGCTTTTTTTGCCCTGCTTACTTGTAATTGCACAATATCTTCTTTTATAATATCATCCATAGATAAAATCTCTCTTATTTCACAAATTGTTTCCATACTGACAGCATTTACCACAACCCTCATATTTGGATTAATTTGTCGGAGCGACACCAATATTTCCTTTAATCTGCCACCGCTTCCTCCTATGAATGCGTGTGTCGCCATTGGCAGCCGGGAAAGTCCTTCCGGCGCCTCCTCCTCTACCACGGTTACATTCTGCAGCTCAAACTTTTCCTTATTCTTTTCTATCAAGGATACAGCTTCATGCTTCTGCTCCACCGCGTACACCTGTATATCGTCAGAAATGCCCGCTATTTCTATTGCGACAGAACCCGTGCCGCTGCCAATATCATAGACAACCGCCCCGTCCCTTAATCGCAGCTTACAAATACTGATCTCCCGGATTTCTTCTTTTGTCATGGGAACCTTGTCTCTGATAAACTGTCCATCTGCGATACCATGTGTCAGCCTTCTTTGCATCGCATATGGATTTCTGACAAAACATGTATATAAGCCCTCATCCTTCAATTCCATACATTCTACTGGCGTATGCTTCTCCACCCGCTGTTCTTCATAGGATAACTGATATCCTGTAATGATTTCGCATTTCTGCATCCCGGCATTTGTCAGTCGTTCTCCCAACTCGTTTATATCTTTTACTCCGGACATAATCAGAAATGTTTTCGGACTGCTTTTAATCCGCCGTACAAGGTTGCATAATTTTTTCCCATGTGTGCTGTAGACAGCCGCGTCCTGATAGCTCTCTCCAATGCATGAAGCCAGATAAGCTACGGACGAAATACCCGGAAGAATACGCAGGGATGCATTCAGGCGTCCTTCTGTGATTTCCTTTTTCAGCGCCTCATTTAGAAGCTGGCATCCGCTGTAAAATCCGCTGTCCCCCGAAAAAAGAACCACAACTTTTTTATTTCCCGTAAATGTATTTCCGCTCTGCATGTCATGCAGATAAGGGATAATCTGTTCTGCCTGATAAAAGGGATATTTTTCTGCTTTAGAGCAGACCGTCATAATCATTCTCTCCGCCCCTAATAAAATGTCTGCTTCCTCGATTGCCCTCGCTGCTTCCCCCGTCAGACCGTTTCTATGTCCCATGCCAATGCCTGCCAGGATAATCTCAAAAGATATGTCCTGTTTTTGGGACATAGAGGGATACCCACAGGGTATTTCCATATTTCCTTTTTTTGGGTTTTTCGTCTGGAAGTTCTTTCCTCCCATATCTTTAAGTTTCTGGCATATTTCAGGGAAAGAATATCCTTCGCCCTGTTCAGGACAGCCTATTACAAATACCTTTGTCCCTGTTTTTTTTGCAGCGCTCACTTTTTCCTGATAACCTCCGGGCACACCGCTTTCCTTCGTTACAAGATAAGATATTTCATATTGGCGAATGATAGCCTCATTCATCTCTGTAGTAAAAGGTCCCTGCATTGCAATAACCTGTTTTCCGCAAATACCCTGCTCCGTACAAAGAGAAAGACTTTCCACACTTGGAAGTACCCTTACATACAATCTATGCTTTATTCCTTCTGAAATACAATATTTGTACAATTCCTTGCTTCCGGTAGTCAAAAGAATATTACCCTCCGTATCTTCCAGCGCTTTTACACATTCTTCGTTTGTTTCAAAATAAGTAACATCGTTTTCCTTTTCCTCAATGCCGTTTCTTTTCAATCTTAAATAAGGAATTATTGTTCCTCCCTGTCCCATTTCTTTCAATGCTGCCTTTATATTACAGGTAATTTCTTTGGCGAAAGGATGTGTTGCATCTACCACAACACCATATTTTCCATCGTCCAAAAATCTTTCTATCTGTTCTTGATTCATTCTTCCCTGATGTACTTTTACAAGGGGATGCTGTCTTAAAACAATTGCGCCATACTCCGTTGCCACACAGATTGTATGATTTATTTCAGCCTCTGCAAGATATTCCGATAATTTTCTTCCTTCAGTTGTCCCCGCAAATATCAATATTTTTTTCAATCTTATAGCCTCTCCTTGTGACAAATTTCCCATTTATGTTCTCCGAACCGGAACTTCCAATAAATACCGTGGTAAACATATTGACCTCCCTGTCCCTTAACTCCTTTAAGGTACAGATTTCCATTTTTGTTCCGTCTCTTCCTATATTTTCAACATATCCGCAAACTCGTTCCCCCTCCATGCTGCACAGTAAAATATCACATGCTCTCATCAGATAATCCTTTCTTTTATGGCTGGACGGATTATACAGTACAATGACAAAATCACCTTCTGCGGCTGCATGTAACCTTTTTTCAATCGCATCCCACGGTGTCAGCAGATCACTCAGACTGATAACACAGAAATCATGGTTCAGTGGCGCTCCCAGAACTGCCGCACCGCTGCTCGCCGCAGTAATCCCTGCGATAACGTAAAGTTCTGTTTTCGGATAAGCTTTCCCAATCTCGTACATCAAAGACGCCATCCCATAAATTCCTGCATCACCGCTGCATACAAGGGCTACTTTTTTCCCTTTTTCAGCTTCCTCAAAACACAGCCTGCACCGTTCCTCCTCCTGACGCATCGGTGTGGATAACATTTCTTTCCCCTGAAAACGCCCGCCAAGCAGCTTTAGATATAATGTGTAACCAACGATCACATCAGACTGGTCTAACACATTCAATGCTTCTCCTGTCATCATTTCTTCCCTGCCCGGTCCCATTCCTACAATATAAATTCTATTTGCCATCAAAACATACCTTCCATTCTCTCCTTGCAATCGCGATTGTCATCCCATTTTCCGCAACTTTTGGACATATTAGTTTTCCACCTTCTCCACAGGCTTTCACTGCTGCCCTTTCACAAACATTATCAACGCCAACCTGATTCTTGACAAACACAGACTTTGTAAAAGTTCCAGTTACTTCCTGCAATTCTTCTGCTGTATATGTAAAAAATGGAATCCCTTCTGTTCGACACCATTCAATAATCCCCTGTTCATCACTCTTTTGCGAAATAGAGGACAGCGCAAAAATCTGCATGATAGAAATTCCCATTTCATTTATTGTTTTTGAAATAAATTTATCAATTTCATTTGCTTTTTTTCCTTTTTTACAGCCAATTCCTATGACATACTCCCGCGGTTTCAACAAAAGAGAAGTATCAAACACATCATCTTTGGAAGTAACCACAACATCAACAAATCTGTCTGGCGGATATGGAACAATCCGCACGCCAGTTTCTTCACAAGTGATTTCATGTCCCGTCTCTATACATATCGTAATCTCTTTTCCGGCTAATACCTTTGATGATACTTTGACAATCCCATCTTTATTTGCAATATACAGGTTATTTCTTTTTGCAAACAAATCCACAGCAAATTTTTTATTCAGATCTGTTGCCGTAGTAATCACCGGTACTGCCCCTGTTTTCTTTGCTATATGGTTTGCAAGATCATTTGCACCGCCCATATGTCCTGATAAAATCGGAATGACATATTTCCCTTTTTCATCCATTACAAGCACTGGTACATCATGCAGTTTATCCGTAAGATGCGGCGCTACTGCCCTGACTGCAATTCCGCAGGCGCCTATAAACAACAAGGCGTTTTGCTCCTGCATCCGTTCCTTTGCCCAATCTCCAACAGATATTTTTACAAATAAGATATCTGAATAACGATTGTCTTTTATGCCTGCCTCACATTTTGTATATAACCTAATTTCTAATTCCCTCTCCAACAATTTTACAATACTTTCCGAAAGTTGTTTTCCATTTTCTGTAAAGCTAATAATACTTAATCTCATTCTTTTCGTTTTGCCTCCCGGTATTCGGTCGAAAAATCCGGCGCATATAACCTTGATTTTCTGTAATACTGATGCGCGATTGCATCTCCGACCAATATCAAGGCTGTTTTCGTAATCCTATGCTCTACAGATACATCATACAATGTTTCAATCGTACACAGGTACGCCTCCTCCTCAGCCCAAGTTGCCTTATAAATAAGTGCTGCTGGTGTTGTTTCCTTATACCCGCCATTAACCAGCCGTCTGCTTAATTCCCGAATCATTCCGGCACTTAAATAAATTGCCATAGATGCCTTATGTGCTGCAAAGCTCTCAATACTTTCCAGTCCCGGCACTTTCGTTTGGCCTTCCATTCTTGTAATAATCAGGGATTGTGAGATTCCCGGCAGCGTATATTCAAGATTCAAGGACGCCGCTGCGCCAAAACAGGCGCTTACCCCCGGACAGCTCTCATAAGAAATGCCCAGTGTATCCAACTCATCCATCTGCTCCCTGACCGCTCCATAGATACTCGGCTCTCCCGTATGCAAACGGACAGTTGTTTTCCCCTCTTTTTCTGCACCAACGATAATTTGTATTACTTCTTCTAATGTTAGTTTCGCACTGTTATGTATCTCGCAGTCTTTTCCTGCATAGGCAAGCAGTTCGGGATTCACCAAAGAACCTGCATAAATAATCACATCTGCCTGTTCTAATAAGCGCATTCCCCTGACTGTTATCAAATCTACTGCGCCTGTTCCTGCCCCAACAAAATAAACCATTCCTCTACCCCCTTACTTTTTGCCAGTTCTCCATATTCACTGGAAAACAGAATACAATCTGTTTTCATTTTTCCTCCGGCGCGGTTTTCCATATAATAGCAGATACGCTTTGCAATCTGCTCCATGACCTGCTGTAATTTCCCGCTTTCCTCTATAATAGAAACTGCTTCTTCCGTTGTCACGCATTCCAATATTCTTCTTACCTGTAAAGGTTCTATCTGCTCCTTTACGGAAAATGCCGCAAGAAGCTCCATCCTGCAATCTGCTTCTTTGGAATGGGTATTCATAATTCCACCTGCAACCTTAATCAGTTTGCCTATATGACCTGTCAGAAGCATTTTCTGAAATCCCATTTCCACTGCCATATCAATGGTTGCACCGATAAAATTGCTGCATTTCACACTTTTGTCCAAATCATATCCATATGTTTTCCTAATAAACTCCAAACCATAATTTCCCGGCGAAACGGCAACATAATCAAATCCTAAAACCCTTCTTTGACGCAATTCTATCCGAATGGTATCAATAAGTGCCTGACTGCTCATAGGCTCCACAATGCCACTCGTCCCTAATATGGAAATACCGTCAACAATGCCAAGTCTTGGATTAAAAGTACGTTCGCACAGCTTTTCACCTTCCGGCACTGAAATCTCAATCCGAAGGCTGCCTTTATAATCTGCCAGTCTGCAAACTTCTAATACTTCTTTTTTTATCATCTCCCTCGGAACACGATTGATTGCCGCGTTGCCTACAGGCTGGTCAAGTCCCGGTTTTGTCACTCTCCCCACACCTATTCCGCCTTCAATGATAATTTGTTCCTTCACACTTTCTTCTGCATACGAAACTTTCGCACAAATCCATGTACCTGTTGTAATATCCGGATCATCCCCGCCGTCCTTTTCTACAGCGCATCGCACCTCGTTTTCGCTACGCATGATGTCCAAAATATTTGCCCTATACGGAATCCCTTTTGGCGTTTCTATTGTAATTTCCGTCTTTTTTAATCCTGTCAGCAGCATATAAGCTGCGGCTTTTGAAGCCGCAGCCGCGCAGCTTCCGGTCGTAAAACCATATCGCATTTCTATCTTCCCTTCTTAAAGTTGATACAATGCGGCATTACAAATTGCCGCAGCGATATTACTTCCACCTTTTCGTCCTCTGTTAATGATGTATGGAATATTTGTTTTTAATATAAGTTCTTTTGCCGCTTCCACATTGACAAATCCCACCGGAACGCCAATAATAAAGGCTGGCTTCCAATCCATTTTTTCCATCATTTCATACAGCTTTATCAGAGCAGTTGGTGCATTGCCGATTGTAAAAATAACTGGTTTTTCAATCGTTGCCGCTTTTTCCATGCTGACCGCTGCCCGTGTCATATTTCTTTGCTTTGCCAAAAGCGCAATATGTTCATTTGCCATAAAGCAATGCGCCTCCCCACCAAACTTTGCAAGCACCTTTTTATTGATTCCTGCCAATGCCATATTGGTATCTGTCACGATATCAGCTCCGTTTTTTATCAACTTTTTCAAGATTTCCACTGCTCCTTTGGAATAGCAAAGCGTTTCGGCATAATCAAAGTCCGCGCTGGTATGTATTACCCGCTTTGTAATTAACTCCTCTTCTTTGGGGAGACTGATATTTCTCTTCAAAAGTTCTTCTGTAATGATTTCAAAGCTCCGTTTTTCAATTTCCTCCGGCGGCAGATATTCTATTTTAGAATGTTCCATGTTCCATCTCCCATTTGCTATAAGTTTTCCAGTAAAATCTTATTTTGGTTTCTGTTCTTTACTGCAATACGGTAAAATCCTTTTCCTAATCCCCTGAAATTACTGCAATCCCTAATTAAAATTCCTTTTTTCAGCAACTTCTCATATAAGGGTTTATCACTGTATATCGTGATAAAATTCGATACAGACGGAAATGTCCTCAATCCTATTTGCATAAGTTCTTTTTCCATAAACTGTCGTTCTTCTTCAATATAAATTTTTGTTTTCTCAATAAACTCTGCCTGCTTAGCACAGATACATCCCGCTTCCTGCGCAAAACAGGAAAGATTCCATTCAGGAAGTTGTCCGGCTATTTTTGTATGTACCACATTATTTTTACACACCAGATACCCTAAACGCACTCCCGGAATTGTAAAGATTTTTGTGAAAGTCCTTACAATAATCAGATGATCATATTCCTCTATCTCAGACAATAAAGAAAGCTGATTTCCACAAAATTCAATAAAGCATTCGTCTACTACCACATAAATCCCTTTATTCTCACAATACAAGAGCAACTCTTTCACCAGCTCTCTGTCTAAAAGATTTCCAATCGGATTATTTGGATTGGCAAGGAAAAGAAGATCCACATCTTCTGTCAAGATACGCTTCATCTTCTCTTCCAAACAAAAGTTATTTTCCTGATTCATCTCATAATAAATAATTTCGCCATCCACTGACTTTGCCGCATATTCATATCCATAAAAGGAAGGCACTGGTATCACGACCTTCCCCGGTTTTATCCCATGAACAATCGCCATAAAAAGTTCTGATGCCCCATTTCCGAATATCAAATATTCCTTTGGCACTCCAAGAAATGTACTGATCGCCTCTCTTAATCTTTCCGCTTCCATATCAGGATATTCCCCACACATCTCAACCGCCTTATGAAGTGCTGTTTTTACACATTCCGGTGTACCAAGCGGATTTACATTAATTGAAAAATCAATATCCACATGATTCCTGTAAATATCTCCTCCATGAATGCTCATCCTTGCTCCTTTCATCATCTATTCCACATATTCCGCAGTACACAGTTCGCAGGCATTCGCCCTATGCATCCGCATTCTGAAAAAATTGTCAGCAAGCTGCCATTTTTTCAGATTACGGATGCGCACTGCTCATTACTATTGCGTACATTACCAGCAGACATAACACCTCACACAGCCATGCAGTAATGTACATTAAATGATTCGCCCGTTTTATATCCTCATATTCTACCCCTCGTACCGCATCGCCTATATGCGGTTTCTTTACTGTCTTTCCAAAATAACTGGCATCTCCTGCAAGCTGTATAGAAAGCGCACCGGCGCATATCGCCTCAGTCTGACCTGAATTTGGACTTGTATGTTTTTTGCGATCCCTTTTATAAATCGTCCATGCACCTTTTCCCGAAAATTGTCTGCCTGCCAAAAAAGATGCAGTAATCATAAGACAGGCACTGATTCTTGCCGGAAAAAAATTCACAAAATCATCCAGCTTTGCTGCTGATCTTCCGAAATACAGGTACTTTTCATTTTTATATCCAATCATGGAATCCATTGTATTTACCGCTTTATATAAAAATCCAAGTACCGGACCGCCAACTGCCAGATACAGCATTGGTGCAATCACTCCGTCAGAGGTGTTCTCTGCCACCGTTTCTATCGCTGCTTTTGCAACACCCTCTTCGTCCAGATGTTTCGTATCTCTGCCTACAATCATGGAAACAGCTTTCCTTGCCTGCTCCATATTGCCATTTTTCAGACATTGATAGACTTTCATACTCTCTACCTTCAGACATTTTACTGCAAGTATCTGATAAGTCATAATACACTCCACCACCACTCCCAGAACCGGATGAAGCCAATTTGCCATAAACAGCAGAAAAAAAGTAACTGCTACCACGCTGATAATCACAATAAGCACAAGTCCTATTCCCTGTCGAAACGCTCTCCCATTACTATCTTCCTTACTATCTTTCCCTCTTATCCCCATTCCACGAAGTACTTTTTCGGCTCCTTCTATCAGTTTTCCAATCAAACGGATTGGATGCGGCAAATAATAAGGATCACCTAAAACCAAATCCAAAAGAAATCCCATGAAAAAGGCTATCATGTGATAATTTATCCAATGCCTCATATTTCCGCTACCACCTTTATCTGTAGATTATCTTCCTGTGTTGTCCTGCCATTCACTCCCGTCAGTCTGCATACATAACCCCTGCCATTTGACACCTGACAGTCAAAATAATCTTTTCCGCCATACAAACTCAGCAATGACATAATCGTTCCCCCATGAACAATCATTCCTGCCAAAGCGGGCTTCTTAACCCTATTCCTGCCGAATAGCATAGAGGTATCCCCGCAGGGGGCTGCCTTTTGTGCTAAAACATGACTCAATTCATGACACATTCTTATAAAGCCGCCTTTACAACGCAGGATAAAATCTTTTCTGCTTTCTCCCTCTGGAAAATCCAGTGTGCCTCCGCTGCGAAGCCACTCCTGATATTCTGCATTATCCTTTAATTCTTCATAATTTCTATATTCAAACCGTCCGAAATTTATTTCTTCCCATTCTGGAATAATAATCGGGCATAATGTGGGATAAATAATTTTAGCAGTTTCCGTACATCTTTTCATGGGACTGGTAAACAGGTACTCCACATCAGGATAAAGTTTCCGCATTTTAAAAGATTCCAATATTTCTATCCCTTCTCCTGAAAGGGATTCGTCTGTTTTTCCCAGATATCTTCGTTCTTTGTTTGCCTGCGTTACACCATGCCGGATGAATGCCAGCATTATTTGATTTTCTGTCCAATCCCGCATATGATGCGCTCTACCTCCTCTGCTCTCATTGCAAGCTGCACAAGAATCCTTCCTGTACGTTCCCTGTATTCTCTCTCAAACGGATCTATTGGAACAATCCCGTTTCCAATCTCATCACATATAATAATACAGTCCTCATTGCAGTCCAAAAATGACATAATTTCATCTTCCGGACATCCCCCGCTCACCATACGGCTCTTAACCCACTGATGAAAGTGATTGATAACCACTATGTTCTTATTTAATTTTCTATCATTTGGCAAAACACCATCCCACACCATATTTTTTTGCACATCATATTTCAGAAGTACATATTCCAATTTTCCCTGCGCAGTTCCGCCTATTATTAGTTTCATCTTTTTCACTCTTTCCATATAAAAATATCAATAAATGCTGCAACTACTACAATACATCCTTCGCAAAAAAGTACAAAAAATCCAGCCGTATCGCCGGTCACTCCCCCAAATTCCTTCCTGCTGCGATAATAATAATAAACCAGCGTTAAGACAGCCGCCGCTGCCACAATCAAACCTGCGGGAAAAGACTGGAAACACATCAAGCCAACACATAGCGCACTCTGTAAAGATAATGAGCCTTTCACAACCTTTTTATGGGAACTGTCTGCGAAAGTATAAAGCATACCATCTTTTTTTGCGAGTGGAAAGGAAACGGCACTAATACCGCACAAACAGCGCGACAGGAAAAAGCCACAGCATACAATCTTTAACATTGCATCACTTTCTATTTCCGAAAATGTACCAAAAAGAACCAATCCATAAGCAGCGAGCATAATGACTGCAAAAGCGCCAATATGGGAATCCTTTAATATTTCCAGCTTTCTCTCCTTTGGGCTATAAGAATGTATCGCATCCATCGTGTCCATAAATCCATCTACATGAAATCCACCCGTAATAAAAATCGGAATAGCCATCCCTATCACTGTCCTGCACCCAACCCCTATATGGTAAACGCCGCATAAATAATTCCAGAAATAAATGCTACCGCCAATCAGTGCCCCTATCCACGGAAAAAAACAAAAAACATATTTCATGTCATCTTCTTTCCATTCAAATTGGGGAACAGGAATTTTAGAATAAATGGATACTGCTATAAAAAAGGATTTTATCACTTGCATACCTGTTTCCTTTCGCCGCTATTATTTTATATGCACAGCTCACGGAGCGGAAATCACTGCTTTCGCAGTCCGTTCGCGCGCGGAAAATCCTACAAAGCGGGATTTTATTTTAAAGTTACCGGAATCCCTGCTACCACTTCCACTACCCGGTCAGCCAATGCCGCAAGTTTTTGATTAATCTTTCCCATTGCCCGAATATACTTCGTTGTTGTTTCATCGTAAGTAATTCCATCTTCAAATACGTTATTGCTTACCACAACTAAATGATTTGTCTGCTCTTTCAGCATCTTTATATCTCGTATGACATTTTCCGTAACCTGTATTTCCGTCATAGTTTTTTTCTCTGAAAACATCTCATTTGCCGTCAAATTAGAGATACATTCCAGCAAAACAGCCCTGTCTCCATCTTCCATTTTTTCCAGTGCGCTGGAAATCCGTACAGGCTGCTCAATCGTGAAAAAACCTTTCCCATTTCTTAGCTTCCTATGTCTATCAACCTTTTTCCTTCCCTCGTCATCAAAAACCTGCATCGTTGCAAGATAATATTTTTTTGGAATGTTAAGCTTGAAATCACTTAGCGAAGTATTTTCGGACTTAGTGATTTCCTTCACACTTTCCTGTGCAAGCGAAACAGTCACTTTCTCCGCATAAGAAGATTTGCCGCTTCCACTTCCTCCAACAACCAAAACCATCATTATGATAAATACCTTTCATATTGTTCCACTTTAATGTCCGAAAACAAAGTTCTTTTACGATAAACACACAATGTCATTTCCAATAGCGACAGCATCATCACAGCTCCCGTTCCTTCGCCCAATGCCATTCTGCCGTCTATCACAGGCTCTAACCCTAATTCCTTCATAAGTTTCTCCACTGCTGGTTCCTTGCCTTTATGCGACGGAATCAGATACCCTATTGTTCCCTGTACAATTCTTTCTGAAAGCAGTGCCGCTACTATGCTAATCACGCCATCAAGCACAATTGGTATATGAAAAACGCCGCCGCCAATGCAAATTCCAACAAGCCCGGCAATATCCAATCCTCCGACTGTTTGGAGCACAATAAGAGGTTCCGCTTCATAAAGTTTATACTTTTTGACTGCCTCAGTGATCATCTGCTTTTTACGCTGTAATTTTTCATCGCAAAGTCCGGCACCCCTTCCAGTCACTTCATCTGCCCCACATCTTAACAATGCCGCTGCAACCGCACTGCTCGTTGTCGTATTTCCAATCCCCATTTCCCCGGTTGCGAGAATTTGATATCCTTTCCTTTTACATTCGTCCACAATTTCTATACCAGTAAAAATTGCCCTGACAGTTTCTTCTCTCGTCATAGCCGGCTCCTTACGAAAGTTTCTGGTTCCGCAGCGGACTTTTTTGTTACGCACTCCTGCAATCTGTTCTTTTCCATTGATTCCAATATCTACAGGAATCGTGCCCGCCCCTATCTTCGCTGCCATTTTTCCTACGGATGATGCACCCCTTCCCATCTGCGCTGCTACTGCCGCTGTGACTTCCTGACCGGACTGGCTAATGTCTTCCTCTACAATTCCATTATCTGCGCACATGATGATGACAGCTTTTTTTGAAATATCAATTTCATCCGTACCTAAAATCGCGCCAATCTGTGCGGTGATCGTTTCAAATCTTCCCATCCCATCAAGAGGCTTGGCTATGGAATCCCAATTTTTCAATACCTTTTTGTATATTTTACAGTCCGGTTCCTGCAAATTAAGTTTCTTCAATGTTTCCTCTGTACGGTTATCTAATATGTGCCTCCCTGAGTATTCCATATATTTCCTCCATATTTAGATATCCCGATAAGATATCTGCCAGCTTATCATACTGTTTCTCTTTAAAATCCTTATAATCAATGCAGGATTCAATGGATAATCCCTTATTTTCAGCCAATGCAGTCACAAGAGCGGTTGCAATCGCAGCCCTGTCAAATATCCCGTGAATATACGTTCCACATACATTTTTATTTCTTCCGGTCACAAACGCTTCTTCCGCGCCAGATATCTCAAATTCATTTGGAGAATACCCGCTATCCCCCATATGTATCTCATATCCATTAAACTCCAATCCTGAAAGCATGGAAAAAAAACCTTCCATTTTATTCACTGTACCATATACCTGACGGCGCACTTTTTCATGTTTCAGCCTTGTTGTAACAGGTAATAATCCCATTCCTTTCATGGTTCCGCCATTTTCCATTCCTTCCGGATCAGAAATATGCTCCCCCATCATCTGATACCCACCACATATACCACAAACCGGTATATTTTCCGCCATTTTTATAACTGCTGCCTCCAATCCGCTCCCACGCATCCAGTCAAGGTCACTCATTGTATTCTTGCTGCCCGGTAAAAAGACCATATCCGGACATCCTAATTCTGCTGCTGATGCAACATAGCGAACAGACACCTCCGGTATCTGTTCAAACACATTAA
>CAJUMF010000040.1 GCA_910586965.1 uncultured Dorea sp.
CAGCTTTGCCAAATACTTCGAACCCGCCATGATGTTCTGCCTTGCATCGTATGCGTCTGTTACTCCAAGACTTTTCGCCGTCCCCGGCATGAGCTGCATAACGCCCATCGCGCCGCAACGGGACGTAGCAGATGCCCGGAAATTCGACTCCGCCTTCCCCACGGCTTTCAGCAAACGGATGTCTACTCCCGTCTCTCTCGACGCCTCCTCAAAAATATCATCCATCGGAGTGGAGATGCCTCCGGCAGTGCTGACCGCCGTGTTTTTCAACACCTGGCTGAAGGTATTCTGTCCATAATTATTATAATTCCCGTAATTATTGTAATTTCCGTAGTTCCCATACAGCCCATAACTGTTTCCAACCCCGGAATACATTCCCAGGAGCTGATATAACTGACTTATGTCCATACTCTTAACCTCCACATTCTATATTTTTTGAATTTATTAATATTTCTAGTTAAATATTCTTGTATTTTCTAAATTTACACGGTATGATATTAGAATATCACATATATTTGAAAGGGGCAATGACCATGTTTCTGACAGAATGTAAACAAGCAGCCATCTATACAACAGACGATGTTTATCTGTGTGATGCCGCTGTATCCCATATCGAAGAAGACTCAGCCATCCTTACTGTAAACAAATTTAATACCAATGTATTGCTCACAGAAGCCCACGTTACTTTTTTTGATTCCTCAAAAGGACTGGTTACATATTCCTGCGAACTCACCGAATTCCAGAAATCTATGCGCACCGCCACCACTGATCTTCTCTTCACCCGCTGTACTGCCATCGAGCAGCTTTCTGTAATGCAGCGGCGCAACGACATTAAAGTATCCGTCAATATACCTGTCACTCTTACTGCAAAGATACAGGGCAAGACGTCATCTGATATCGCCGCTACTATATGGAACATCAGCGCAGGAGGAATCTTTTTTACAAGCCATCAGCAGTTTCGCGAAGGAGACACTGTGGATTTCAATTTTTTCCATCCAGACCTTCCTTCCATCACTCTCCATGTAGAGATCCTACGCATACAGGAGCATCGTCATCTCCGCAAGATCATCGGTTCTGCCATAAAGGATACTGAGCTTATCGGGTATGGATGCCGTTTTACACACCTTCCGTCCCGTGCCGAATCCCAGATACGCAACTATGTATTTCGGCAGGACCTGATTCATCGAAGATGGATCTCTTCTCTTGATTAGCACTCGTATCTCTTGCCCTGTTATGGGGCAGGAGATTCTTTTGTTTCCGCCTCATTTTCTTCTGCCGGGTATTCTGCGGATTCGCCGCTTTCACTCTCCGCTTCTTTTTCCGATTGTTCTTCATTCTTTTTCCCCGGAACATACTTCAGGAAATAGACATAGATATCTATGATCGCCTGGTATAATTCCGTCGGGATCTCCGCCCCCAGATTAAGCTGCGTCAACATCGTAGCAAGAGAATTGTCCTCATAGATCGGAACTCCGGACTCTCTTGCCACCTCAACCATCTTTTCCGCCACATAACCCATACCCGAAGCCACAATGATCGGTGCCGCATTTTTGTTCTCATCATAGGACAGGGCAACCGCTTTTTTATTCAGCACATCGTTAAATTTTGACATTGATCGAATTCTTCCTTTCAAATATCTGCGGAAATGCTTCCGAAATTGCTATAGAATCTTTACTGCTCCCAAAGAACAGCTCCCGCCCCGTAAGCCCGTTTTCTGCCAGGGCCTCCGCAACCTTGTTCCGGATTTCCTTTTCCTTATCTTTCAGACTGTCAGGATAATTAAGCTGCATATTCACCTTCTTGTCCTGATACACAAAAAAAAGATCGAAAAAACCTACGTCCTGAATGTCAAACTTCACAAGCCCCTGTATGATACGCTCCTTTTCATTCCCGCCAGAGGTTTTCCCGGCATCCGGATCCACCCACATCTCCGCAAATGTCAGATTATCATTCACTTGCATAGGCAGCATCATATGTAAAACCGGCATATACACACTCTCATTGAGCAGGATCGAGGTCATCATATTACGGAATACCTGCTTTTGTTCCAGATTCGCCCCCTGCTGCATCCCGTTTTGGATCATCGAGACAAATCCCTTCATCCACTTATTTTTTCCGATCGTCTTCTCAAAATCAGCAGACTCTAAAACCTTCAGAAGACTCTGAGTCTCGAAGCCTTTAAAATACTTCTGCATAGCAGAATACTCCATCAACTGTTCAAACCGTTCCAGGACTCTTGCCGCATCACCGTTCTCATAGCGCGCCGTAAGAGCCGCCAGAAACGCAGCCCCTTCACGGACACTTCCCCTGTCATGGGTACCGCCGATATATTTATTAAGATATGGCAGCATCTTACCCTTGATAAGCGCAGCATTCTCCTGTGTGCTGCCCGGCCCGGCATTGCCTCCGAATTTAAGCTGCTGCTCCATCTCCTCCATCTTTTCCCGTCCGCTCTGCAGCATCCCGTTCTTTAATTCCTTTATGGTCTGCTCAATCTCCCGCAATATATGCTTTCCTTCCGCCATATCCGTATAGCGCTTCATGAAATCCAGTATCCCTGCCCGGAGCTCCACATTCTTCGTATCATTCATGGCCTGGCGCAAAAGCGAGAAAAAAGCCCCCTGAAAACGAATCGCAGCATCCCCTTGTTCTTTTAAAAATGCAAGCATATTCTCCGGTTCCACCTGGATCATCTCAAGGAACTGCGCGATCTCCTGCGCTGACCCTTCACTCATTCCAGCCTTTACTTGATTGCTTAACTGTTCAAAAAAGACCGTAGCAAATTCCTCTGTCATCACGCCCTGCGATTTCATCTGGGAGATAAACCCTTCGAAATTGGACTGGTACTGGAATTTGAGTCCTACATTCTGCTCTTCAGCAGCCGAATCACTCCTTGCATCCGCCCGGACAACTTTATTCGGATTGACCGGTCCCTGGATACGCGGATCTTCGCGATTTTGCATATCAGCTCTCGGCTGCGACATATTGTCATAATTCCCCGCCATGGGAGTCGTGACTCTCAAAATATTAGACATTTTTTCACCTACTACTATTTTTCTATTAATTTTTTCGATTTTGGGTCGATATATATGTTTATAAAATGTGTTGACATTAGAGTAACACATCTAACTCTCTGTTGGCAATATTTTAAGATAAATTTATTAATAAGATAAGGTGGTGCGAACACTATGGATGCTTCTATGGAAAGCTTGTTAGAGACTTATCTCTTTGAAACCAATTCCCTGCTTGACGGGTTGGACGAACTCCTGATTAACGCTGAAAAGATTGGGGACTTTTCTGAGGATGACGTTAACGAAATCTTCCGCAGTATGCACACAATCAAAGGGTCTTCTGCAATGCTCGAATTCAACGGTCTTATGGAGATTGCCCATCATATAGAGGATCTTTTCTTCTATATTCGCGAAAACGGCATTGATTCTCTGGATCAGACTCATAAGAGCGAACTTTTTAACCTCATGTTCAAATCAACGGACAAACTTCGTTCAGAGATTGAAAAGGTTGAGAACAACGAACCGCTCGAAACTAATATCGACAGTTTTGTCGGGGAAATTAACGGACTGCTTAAAAAGATTTCAGGAGAATCTGAAGATGCTGCTGACACGAAAGACAGCGTCAAGTCGGAAGCCCCTGCTGACGGCGCGAAAGCAGCCGCCCTCCCTGTTACGGCAGGTGATGTCCCATATTTTATTCACGTTTATTTTGAAGACGGATGCGGCATGGAGAATCTGCGTGCATTTATGATCGTGAATGCTCTTCAGGAAAGAGAGCTTAACTTTACTTATTATCCGGATGATATAGACAGCAATCCGGACAGCGCCGAAAAGATTATTGAAGACGGCTTTTACATCGGTTTCCATACAGAAGATGAGCTGGAAAAAGGTGCTACCGTAGTCGGCAACGCTCAGAATATCCGTTCCTATGAGATGATGGAGAATCAGGAAGCTCCTGCCCCGGAAGAGAACGGACCGGAAGAGAAAGCTGTAAGTGCAGAAAAGAATACTGCTTCACCGGCGGTTTCTGCTCCCGCGAAGAGCAAATCAGACGCTGCTCCCGCCAAAAAGAAAGACGCTGCTTCTCACGGCGCTGTCAAACAGGACTTGATCAGTGTCAACCTGTCGAAGCTCGACGCCTTGATGGCACTTGTAGGAGAGATTGTTATCACAGAATCAATGGTTACTTCCTCTCCGGACCTCCAGGGACTGAACCTCGACAACTTTAATAAATCCGCGCGCCAGCTCCGTAAGCTGACAGACGATCTTCAGGATATCGCTATGTCACTGCGGATGGTATCGGTATCCGGCGTCTTCCAGAAGATGAACCGTATCGTGCGTGATATGAAACAGAACCTTAACAGAGATGTACGTCTTACCATCATCGGTGAGAATACCGAAGTGGACAAGACAATTGTGGATGGTATCGGCGACCCGCTGATGCATATTGTCCGCAACGCCATCGACCACGGAATAGAGGAGAATGTAGAAGACCGTATTGCTGCCGGTAAAGACCCGCAGGGTGAGGTTATCCTCTCTGCTACCCATACAGGAAGCGAAGTTATTATCTCCGTATCCGACGACGGCCGAGGCATGGATACAGATGCGATTCTTGCAAAAGCAGCGCGCAATGGCATTCTGACCAAACCAGAATCCGATTATTCTCAGAAGGAGATCCTGATGCTTCTGATGACGCCTGGTTTCTCAACTAACACTGAAGTTACTGAGTATTCCGGACGTGGCGTAGGGCTTGACGTTGTAAAAAAGAACGTAGAAGCTATCGGCGGCGTTGTTACTATTACAAGTGAATTGGGCAAAGGAAGCTGTACGACCTTAAAGATTCCGCTTACCCTGGCAATTGCAGACGGTATGGAAATCTCTGTCGGCAAATCCATCTTTACCGTTCCGATCTCCAATATCAGACAGTCATTCAAAGCAACGGAGGAAGACATTGTCTTAGATCCGGCCGGCCATGAGATGATTCGCTGCATGGATGCATTTTACCCGATTGTGCGCGCTCATGAGCTTTACAATATCCCGGATGCCTGCACGAAGATTGACGATGGTATCCTGATGTGGGTAGACGCAAGTGATAAATCCTATTGCCTGTTTGTTGATAAGCTGATCGGGGAACACCAGGTTGTTGTGAAGCCTCTTCCGCCGTATTTGCAGCAGTTCCATATCAAAGATTCCGGTATCAGCGGATGTACGATTCTCGGAGATGGTAACATTAGTATTATCCTCGATATAGCACATGTATATGAAGCTGCAAGAGGAATATTTTAGAGATAGATGAGGAGGTAACAACATGGCAGAAACAACTGTTGATATTATTGAAAATGAAGAAGGACAAAGCCCTAAGAACATTCAGCGTTTCCTTACTTTTGTGTCTGACAATATTACTTTCGGTGTCAGCACAGATTATGTTATAGAGATTATTTCCAGCTACATGATCTGCACGCTGCCTATGGTCCCGGATTATATTAAGGGAATCATTAATCTGCGCGGTCAGACGATCCCGATCATTGACATCAGACTACGCATGGGTAAGATGCCTCAGGATTATACGGATGCTACCTGCATCATCATTCTCGAGATCAAGGATATCTCTGTAGGTATTGTCGTTGACTCTGTAACACAGGTATTGGATATTGATCTTGACAGGGTAGCTCCAATTCCGACACAGAATCAGCAGGAACTGACCTCTTCCATGATCTCAAGAGAAGACGGCTCAGTTATCCTCTTCCTTGACTGCGAGGAACTGATCAGCCAGTAGGGAATTAAATCATACAAAGTAAGGAGCTACAGCATGTTATCACTTAATGAAAACGATTTTCGAAAGCTTATAACTTTTATCAAAGGCCGCTATGGTATTGACCTTTCACAAAAGCGGCAATTGATCATCGGAAGGCTTTCCAATACTGTTTTGTCGATGGGGTACTCTACCTTCAGCGAATACATTGATCATATCCTGTCACAGAAAAGCCCGCGGGATATTGAGCTTATGCTCAACAAACTAACTACTAACTATACTTTCTTTTTAAGGGAGTCTGCTCATTTCGACTATTTCCGGGATACAGTCCTCCCTTATCTGGAGAGGACAAAACGCGACCATGTGTTAAGCATCTGGAGCGCCGGCTGCTCCTCCGGGCAGGAGCCTTATACGCTGTCAATGATCTTGAAAGAATATTTCGGGTCCAAGGCAGGCAACTGGGATACCCGTGTCCTTGCCACTGATATCTCACAGAATGCCCTAAAGGCGGCGTCTTCCGGAATATATGACGAGGAATCCTTAAGTGCGATTCCTGCGGCATGGAAGCAAAAATATTTCAAGCGCACCAACGAACCCGGTGTCTATCAGGTAGCAGATGTTCTTAAGAATAATGTAATTTTCAGAACATTCAATCTGATGGATCCCATTCGTTTTAAACTGAAATTTGACGTAATTTTTTGCCGTAACGTAATGATCTATTTCGACCAACAGACAAAAGAGGCTCTCGTACAGCGATTTTTTAATGCAACTGTACCCGGCGGTTATCTGTTTATCGGTCACTCGGAGAGTTTAAATAAGGCAACAACTCCTTATAAATATCTCATGCCATCAGCTTACCGGAAGGAATAGCCGGCCAGCCGTGTCAGAAAGAAAGGTACTTATTAAATGGTAAGCAAAAAAATAAAAGTTTTAATTGTAGATGATTCTCTTGTATTTGTGAATTTTCTTTCCAAAGAGCTTCCGCTGGCAGACAAGAACATCGAGATTGTCGGTTATGCCATGAATGCCGCCGAGGCAATGCGAAAGATTCCCGTCACAAAACCAGATGTCATCACCCTTGATGTTGAGATGCCAAAAACAAACGGTATAGACTTTTTGAAGGAGCTGCTTCCAAAGCATCTTCTTCCCGTAATTTTGGTATCTTCATTGAATGTAACTGTATTCGACGCTCTTTCCAATGGTGCTGTTGATTTTGTAAAGAAACCAGATATGAGCCGCAACTATAGTTCGCGGGTCTTCATCCAAAACCTGACTTCCAAGATCAACATTGCTTCGAATGCGACAGTGAAACTCCCAAGAGTATTCCGCGGAAGCGCGGCCCTCAAAAAAGACACCGCCCCGCAGCCTTCAGCGTCAGCGCCTTCGGTAGCTATCCGTAAGCCGGTATTATCTTCAATGGGTGCACCAAAGCTTACGAACCGGAGCCTAAAGCTTAACGACCTGATCATCGCTCTCGGTGCTTCCACCGGAGGAACCGAAGCAACCTTACAGGTATTAGAGCAGCTTCCTGCTGATATACCTGGCATGGTGATCACTCAGCATATGCCGGAAGGCTTTACCAATATGTATGCACAGCGCTTAAATCGTCTGTGTAAGATGGAAGTCAAAGAGGCAGTCAACGGCGATGTAGTCCGCAGAGGCCTTGTCCTCATCGCTCCGGGCGGTGACTGTCAGATGAAGGTCGTCCGTCTCGGCGGCCACTACACCGTACGTATATATCCCGGCGAAAAGGTAAGCGGACATCGTCCGTCTGTAGATGTCCTCTTCCAGTCCGTGGCGCAGGCTGCCAAATCCGGCGCCGTCGGAATCATCCTTACAGGCATGGGTCAGGACGGAGCATACGGTCTTTTGGATATGCACAAAGCCGGAGCTTACACGATCGGACAAGACAAAGAGTCCTGTGTCGTATACGGTATGCCTATGGTAGCACAGAATATCGGTGCGGTGACTGTACAGGCATCATGTGCCAATATTCCGTCTGTACTGATGAATTATTTGAATACATTATAATTTAATAATTACATGAAACTGTTACACCACATAAAAACGGAACGGTCGCACTGTTTAAGTGAATTGCCGTTCCGTATATACTTTTATATGCCTATCGAATCGCTAATGATCGTATCTTTCTATCCTGCACCGATAACAGCCGCTGGTTTTTCCGCAAACACCTTCCGCGGAATCAAGCATACATCTGCAAATCCTTTCCCGGCAGGGCACTCGCGTACGATATGATAATATTCCCTTGCTGCATAAAATGCAATGCTAATCGTATAGCTCAAAGCATTCTCATCATTGTATTGAAGGATAGAAACCTCCTGATGCGCTTTATCTATTCCTTTTGCCACCGTCTCTTCATCCTTATTCCACATCGCCTCCAACAGTTTATACGACCGCTCAATAGAATGTATGACTTCATTCCAACCAATACCCTTAATCGCATTAAGATATTCCTGACCAACTTCTTTATTAGGAATAGAGGTCTTTTGCGACCTCTCGTCGTACGTGAGATATCCCAGATGAATCAATAATGTCAACACATCATCCTTTCCGGAAAAAGTTGTCATATCATTAGAAAAGCGCCCGATATCAACCGGCTCATGTCCTCCGGCAAGCATCCGGCTCACTGTATCTTTAAGCCCATCATAATTCATCTGAATATATATCTTCAGCGCCTCATAAGTCTCTGTCTGATTCCAATAGTTGCGGTAATTGTGCCGTAGCATTGCTTCTACAACCGATTTAGGGTTGTATATAGACAACTTTTCCAAACGACCGGCGGACGAAACCGTAAAGCCATATCCATTATACCAGGCATTTGCCTCTTCAAAATCCATTCCATATTCCAGACATAACCCTTTTACTTCTTCCTCAGTAAAGCCAAAATAGGAAGCCATCTGTCCGGAATCAGTCATAGAATATTCACTAAACATATTCAAAGCCGAATGAGTACCATATTTTTTAATCGGTAGGATTCCCGTCATATAAGCCAGACATACATAAGGACGATCTTTAAGCCATGAACGCAAAAAATCCAAATATTTCCTTTGAGCTTTTTCATTATGATCATATTCCCGAAAAATATAATCCCACTCGTCAATCAAGATAACAAAAGACTTCTCCGTATGGTCATATACATCCTGCATAGCCCAGTCCAGATGTTCTTTATCCATATCTGAAATCTGGTAATTCCTGTCCATTTCCTTTATCACTCTCTTGTTAAGAAGCTTGATCATCTCCTCCACGGAAGCAGATTTACTCAAAAATTCCTGCATGTTTATCATTAATACATCATACTTATTCAAATGCCGATAAAAAGAATCTGCTTTCGCTATTTTTAAATCTGAAAACAGATTTTCCGTATTTTCCGAACTGACATAATAGGCCGCCAACATATATGCCGCCATAGACTTTCCAAAACGCCGCGGTCTGCTGACACAGATATACTTTTGCTGCGTGTGCAGCGCTTCGTTCGTGACAGCAATCAATTCACTTTTATCTACATAAATCTTCGAATTCAAAGTCTCCTGAAACTGAATACTTGACGGGTTAAGATACTGTCCTATAAAACTCACCTCTTTTACTCTGATTCTTTCGCTCCCTTAAGGTACTATATACATTTATAATAGGTTGTAAGAGAAGAAAAATCAAGATAATTCTTAAAGGAAGCGTGAAGTCAAAACACTCCCATAATCTTTATATAATCTTCCCCTTTATCCCTCATAATCCGAAAACCTTTTCCCAGCCCCTCCATTGAGTATCTATGTGTGATCAGTTCCTCCGGCACCAATCTGCCAGCAGCAATCCGCTCTGTCACATAATGCCAGTCATCTTCCGGTGCTCCTGCAAAAGAAGAATTCCATGTTCCGGTAACCGTAAGCTGATTCCTTAGTATCTTCCAGTAAATATCCCTTGGAATCCCTATGTCTGAAAATGGGTTTCCCACCAGGCACACTTTCCCCGACACAGCCGCCAGATCTATCGCATCTGATATCGTCTCATTTCGTCCCACACATTCAAAAAAAACGTCGGCGCCCAAGCCATCCGTCCTCTCCATCAGCCAATATCTCAGCCTTTCTTTACCTTCATCAGGAGCACCTTCCCTAGATTTTCTGCTGTCAAAAAAAGAAGCTTCCGAAAATCCCATTTTTGAAAAAGCTGTCTTTTGAAAGTTCTTATTTCCAATCGCAAATATATTTTTAAATCCTGCTTCTTTAAGAATCATAACCAGCAAGAGTCCTATCGTGCCAAGTCCGCAGACCACTATTCTGTCCCTCCTGCACGGCAATACCCTTCGCATCGCATGTACTGCCACCGCCATAGGCTCTAACATCGCCGCTGCTTCGAAAGATATCGTTTCCGGCAGTTGTACCAGATTCGCCGCCGGGACTGCCGCATATTCTGCAAACCCGCCGTCCCTCCTGGAGCCAAGATAACTGTAATTCCTGCAGACTTCATACTTCCGTTCCTTGCATGCCACACATTCACCGCAGGGAATCAACGGAAAGACACCTACCCTTTTGCCTAAAAACCTTTCACTCACATTTTTCCCAAGCTCTACTACCTCCCCGGAAAATTCGTGTCCCGGGATCAAAGGCATCTTATGGGCACCGTTTTCGAATATACGCGGAATATCCGAACCGCATATGCCGCTGGCCCTTACCCTTACAATTACCTCTCCCTCTTTTGGTGCCGGCTCCGGCACATTCTTCATCTTTATATTTCCTGTGCTTTGCAAAACATATACCTTCATCAGAGCCTCCCCCTTATCTACACAAAAGAAACCTACGATTCCAAAAACATCAATGCCGTCTGGTCAAAACACTCTTCCAATAGATTATGGTCAAAAAAACTCGTGCAGTCACGGCTCCAACAAATATTTTCCCTAATTACCTTTGCCGGGCATCCGGCAATAATTACATGATCTCCAAAACTTGACGAAGTGACCGCTCTTTCGCCCACAACCGAACCAATACCAATATGCGTTCCTGCAAGAAGCTCTGCTCCATAACCTATCCAGACCTGGTCCCCAATTACAATATCCTTTGGATAATTGATCCTCTCATGAGTCTGGTTGTCAAATATATGATGTGCGTCATGGGTTCGAAATTTAATCTCGCCAGACAGCATACAATATTTCCCGATTTTCAGCATCGCACGTGATATATTGCATAGCGCACTCTGCACAGAAACATAGTCTTCTATAATACATGTTGCCTGATTCTCACAGTAAAGCTCCAATCTGTTTATCGCTACTTCTCTGCCTATCCTGACAAAATTATCCTTGCCCTGAAAATGGATGGTAACATTAGGCGCAATTGTCGTATCAAACACAATACAATTATTATCATTATCCCTATATTCTGTTTGCGGCAATAATCTGATTAAGTCCTGTCCTCTAACAGAGTATTCTTTGGGAAACAAATCATACACATAACACACATCCATACCCTGACCGATTTCCCGTACAATTGCATCCCTGATTGAAGGAAATTCAGGAAAAAGTATGATTAATGCTTTTTTTAATTGTTTTAATTCATCCAAATGTATAATTGGTATATTATCATATTTTTTTACATCTGATTTTTCCCATTTTTTATCCGCGAGATAATGAATTTTGACCCTGTTTTTTAATCGGCATTTTGTTTGCTCATAATTTTGCCCGATTCCATATCCGACAATAACATCATAATTATTAAAGTCTATCATCCTGTTTTTCCTCAAAAATATCTTTCCTTGATTCTATAATCTGTATGAAATGTTCTAAGTCTGTTTTTGTCGTAATTTTAAAATTATTTTCATCTCCAGGAATTATCGCAATATCCATCCCAGCCATAACGGCCGGTTCTGCCGAACCGTTAACCTCAAGGATATGTCCCGGCAATAACCTCCGATTTGCCTCATAATACGTTTTCAGCCGGAATACCTCCGGCGCCTGCCCCGCATATATCTCTCCCCGATTTAATAATGCGGTAATACTTTTTCCATCCATGCTGGAATATACTGTATCCTTCATCGGCAGTCCTGGCATCACGCCATCGTGACCATCTACGGCACATAAGCACTCCTCAATCATCTTCATTGAAAGCATTGGCCGCACTGCATCATGAACCATTACATAATCCCTGTCATCAGCAAAATCTCTAATATCACAAAGTCCATGGTAAATAGAAAGCTGACGATTTCTGCCCGGGAGAGAAAAACCTCTAAACTTTCCTTTCCTGTCAT
This sequence comes from uncultured Dorea sp., assembly GCA_910586965.1. Lineage (GTDB taxonomy): Bacteria > Bacillota > Clostridia > Lachnospirales > Lachnospiraceae > MD308. Next base: position 12,013 of record CAJUMF010000040.1, read on the forward strand.
AAATCCCCAGCCATCCCGTGATAAACTTTTGCCATTCCAAGTCTGCAACAATCAAAATTGCATCAATCTGAGGATGTAAAGACAGACTTTCTACACAATAAGTAAAAATCGGTCTTCCGCCAACTTCTATATACTGCTTGGGGACATCCAGCCCCATCCTCGTTCCTATACCGCCAGACAAGATTAAAGCAATATTCATGATTTATTATCCTTCCCTAAGTACCGCGTCATCTTAAAATATCCTTTAAAATTTCAGCAGGCGGATATTTTCCAACGTCTCTCCATATGTTTTAGTTTTTTCAAACAGCAATGTGGTACCAAGCACAAAGCCCTTTACCCCTTTGGGTGCAAAATCTATAATCTTATCTGCACTGCAGGCTCCGTCCCAATAAATTTCAAAACCCATATCTTCCTTCATAGAAAGAAGCTTTGTAATCTTCTCCCCCACATAAGGCAGATACATCTGTCCTGCATTGCCAGGATTCACCGACATGACCAGTACTTTATCAACAATGCGAAGCATCTCCATGACTGTCTCTACTGACGTCCCCGGATTAATTGCAATCCCCGGTATCATCCCCGCATCGATAATACTCTTTAAAGTCGTAGACGGATGATACTCTGCTTCCGGATGAATATACACCGTGTCTCCTTTGCGGAGATGATCCAAAAACAAATGGATACGATTATTGGGATGCTCTATCATCAAATGCACATCCAATGGCTTTTTCGTTGCTTTTGCTATGTATCTCATATCATTTAAAGACATAGCAAAATTAGGCACATAACGCCCATCCATAATATCAATATGAAAGGAATCGATACCTCCCTGTTCCAAAGCTATTACTTCGCGTTCCAGATGCCCGTAATCAGCACACATCATAGAAGCCAATAACTCAAAGTTCACTGCACTCACTTCCTATACAAAAAAATTTTTATTCGCGTAAACTACATGATATTGACGCCCCCGCCCTTCAAAAAAGTAAGTCATAAGTCTCTCCGCCATAAAACCAGGATAGCGATTTTGATACTTATCCTCCCTCTTTCCAATACGTTTAGCTGCAGCATCCAATATAGGAAAAAGCCACGAACACAACTCATCAAAGACAGTCTTTTTTGCAATTAACATATTACACGGCGAATACAATCCTTCATTGAAAAACTCCAGCGCCATATCATACTCCAACGAAAGATTTTTTTGAAAATATTCCATCAAAATCTCCCAATCCGATGCCACATGCCGCTCTTTATAATTCCCTGCCACGCATGGTGCAACATAAAGCGGTACCGGTAAAATTACATCTATTCCATTCTTTTCCATTTTCTCTAACCAGTCATCCGGCAAGAGGAAATGCCTGCGATAATGCACCAGTCCTACATAATCTTCTTTCGCGTTTTTCCATATCCAATATAAGCCAGTCAGTTCACAATACTGCTGATTTTTCTCAGAGATATTCTCTCCTGTATCGTCCGTAATTACTTCACTGTATATCCTCTTATCTGTTAATGCTGCTCCGACCTGCAGGATCACTTCATCTTTTATCAAACTATAATTTTCCTGTTTCAATGGCTTGTCATAAATGGAGCTTGCCACATAAATCTTTGCTGTTTTGTTTTCCTTCATAATCAAAAATCATCTATCAGAATAAATTCTCTCCCATGCTCCCGATACCATTTTTTCATATATGCATTGCGAAGCTCCCGATCCATATCCACTGTTACTGGAATGATTTCAGAAAATCCCACTGCTGCCAGCTCTTCAGTCAATTTGGCATGATTCGTCCCCCGTGTGCCGAGATAAACCGGCAAAGCCTTATTTACAAACTGATCCATCCTGCTATATGTAATAGGCAAAACAGGGATTCCATCAATAAAATCAGGATTCTCGTCCTGCAATTCTTCACTAACAAGATATGCCAAAACCTCTACACCGGGATAAAGATAATTTATGTAAGCTTTTAAAGTACGGGAACGGGAATGTGCCCCCGCTATATAAAGTTGCTTCACCTCATCCATCCTACTTGATAACCCCGCTCTTCCACGCATCTGTAAGAACCTCTACGCCCAGCGTATTTTGTACTTTTTCGCATATATCAGAATAATCTATTATCTTTACGGAAGCATCCAGCCCCATCTTTGTCAATTGATTGGTAATCGCGCTTTCGTTCCCCAATGCAGATATAATAACCGACAGATTCTTTTCCGTTTTTAATTTTTCTGGCGGACAGACTTTATAGCCTAAATATTCTCCTGAATTAGTAAAATAATTATTGTCAACAAAGTATTCCAGTTTTCCTTTACCCAGCCTTACTAAATGCTCTGCCTTTTTTCCTATATGCCCCGTACCAAAAATTACATAACGTTCTCCTTCTGCCAGGTATTTTCTAAGTTCAAGCTCAAAGTCCTTTTTAACTGCGGTTTCTTCATAATATAAGATTGTTCGTGATGCAAAATACCTCTTGAACTTTGGTAAATATTTTTTTTTGGCTTCGCTGTCATTTCCTACAACCAGCCGAAATATTTCCGCATCGTCCATGCAGCCCTCATACTCATTTTCCACAGATCTACCAAAAACTGAATAATTAGTCAAAGCCTGCTTTGATTCTATATATTCAAAAAGCTTGCCCTGATGATAAAGAAGCAGCCAAAAATAATGATCTGTCGAAATATGGATCCGCTCTTTGTTCTGCCCCCAGTATTGTTCATAGTATTCTTCTAACAATCCTTTTTTTACAAAAGCGGCGTTAGTAAAAATTGCATTATAATAATACAAATCCTCCAGCACCCTGTTTTTTGCACACTTTATCACTTTTTCACCCGTAGGATGTATACTGCAGCAATCCCCATAAAGGACATCCGCCCGGTGTTTCTTATACGTATCAGCCGCAGCCGCGAGAGCACCCTGGTTATACCAGTCATCTGCCCCAAGCATTGCAACCAGTTCACCTGTAGCATATTTTAGGTTCTTTGCCATTGCCGCAGACGGCCCGCCATCTTTTTGCGACACAAAATAATCAATGGAATCCTCATATTGCTTAATAATATCCACTGTATTATCCGTCGAGCCTCCATCCAAAACCATAATTTCCTTATTTTCATAATCCTGCCCTAAAAAGCTGTTTATAGCTCTCTCGATAGTTTCCTGCATATTAAATACCGGAATCATTACTGTAATCCGTGGATTATCCATATTCACTCTCCCATACCAAAAAAATATTCTTCAAGCATCATACTCCAGCAATGATAAATTGGTAAATGCAGCTCCTGAATCTTATAATTCTCACTTTCAGGCGCCTTTACCAGTACATCACAGTAGTTCCCCAGCTTACCTCCTGTAAGCCCTGTAAGACCAACTACTTGTATATCCAACGCTTTTGCCGTAATTGCCGCATTAATGATATCCATACTATTTCCGCTGGTGGAAATTCCCAAAAATACATCCCCTTTTTTGCCATAGCCTAAAAGCTTCTGTGCAAATATGTTCTCTACGTCCACATCGTTTAAAAAGGCTGTGGAAAGCGCATCCTGTGATGTCAATGGCAAAACCGCCAGCGCACCTTGAAGCCTCTCTGATATTGCAACGCCTTTTTCTGGTTCTATTGCAGCAAAGCGCTGCCGCAGTTCTTCTGAAAGGGGACGCTTTTTCAAGAATCCTTTCATCAACTCTCCTGCAATATGCTCGGAATCTGCCGCTGATCCCCCGTTGCCTGCAACAAGCAGCTTGCCGCCAGCTTCAAAGCACTGTCGCAGCAAATCATATGCGCCGAGCAAATCCCTTCTTGCTTCCGCCAGCTTGGGATATCGGACAAGCAAGTCATCTATGTATTTCCATGGCTCATGCATTCTTCCCTTTTTCTCCTCCCAATATCATCTGAACTGCTTTCGGCAATGACGTCACGCTCATATCCTGTCCAAAGCTTCCCTTCCCTATCAAAACAGTCTTACACCCCGCGTTTTTCCCTGCGGCAATATCCTGTTCCCTGTCCCCGACCATCCACGAATCCTTCAGATCAATATGAAACTCTTCTGCCGCTACATACAGCATCCCCGGCTTCGGCTTCCGGCAATCACAGTCTATCTTTAATTCCCTGGCCTCACCTTCATACCCGCTATGCGGATGATGCGGACAGTAATAAAGTCCATCAAGGTATACACCCTCTTCTCCCAAAAGTGTTTCCATCTTATTATGAATTTCTTCTAACCCCTCACAGGACAATTCTCCTCTTGCAATCACCGGCTGATTTGTGATGACAATTGCAAGATAGCCAGACTGATTGATCTTACCAATTGCATCCCCTACACCAGGAAGAAGCTCGAATTGATCAATATCATTAAGAAATCCTACTTCTTTATTTATCGTTCCGTCCCTGTCAAGAAAAATCGCTTTCTGTTTTTTACGAAAATTCTTTCTACCGATATAGCCTAATTCCATATCACGGCAAACCTGTTCATACCGTTGGGGTGTCCCCATATCTCTGACGTATTCGCAACTGTCATAACAATACATTGATCCAGTTCCGGCAAGAGGTTTTAATATATCTCTGTCTAAATCAATCTTCTCAGGCAGGTGTCCGTATTCTTTTATAAGTCTCTCCCTTGCAATATCGAGGACTTTCGGCGCGACGATATGAAGCCCGGCATTGACCCTGTTTTTGTAATACTTTGGTCGCCCGTCCTCTCTGGATAGCCATGCGGTTATTGTTTTGTCCTTATCTGCAAAAATCAGCCCGCTATCATATGGGTGATTGTTGGGATGTGTAAACAGCGTTACAAGGCCCCCAGTACTTTTATGGAACGCAGCAAACTTTTCTACATCAATATCGAATATCACATCCGCATTGACAAGCAGGAAATCCCTGTTCAGCCGATCTCTCAGCCGAAATAAAGCACCTGCGTTTCCAAGCGGCTTGTCCTCCTCATAGTATGAAATATTGACATCAAACGGCCTTCCCGTTACCCGGGATAATTTTTTCCCGTCTCCAAAGTAGTCCATGATTACTTCTTTTTTGTGTGATACGGTAATGACGATATCACTTATCCCCTGTGCTTTTAAATTTTCTATCTGATACTCCATCACAGGCTTTCCTTCCACGGGAATCATTGGTTTTGGAATATCCGGAGCGACAGTGGATATCCGCGTTCCCTTTCCCCCTGCCATAATAACCGCTGTCATCAGAGATCCTCCCCTCATCAAAACCCAAAACATCCTGTTACAGAGAATTCAACATCTCACACAATCTTTCTATCTTCTCCTTAGGCAAATCAGGATAGTTGCCTACATATACGCCGTTTTTATGGATATATTCAGCATTCGGATAGTCAGCAGGATCAATATAAGGATACCTTTTCCTTATATATGGCTGTCTTGTCATATTACCGCCGCCTGCCGTGCCTCTCCTGAATTCCACATTTTCATCACGAAGACTCTGGATCACTCTGTCATACAGACCAGTCACAGATGCATGCGGCATAACAACAAAGGCATAATTGCTGTTTCCTTCATGTGCAAATTCGGTATAATATTTGCTGCTATCCAAATTCCTTATAAACAGATCATAATTTTCTCTTCTTTTTTCCACATTGGCATCCAGACGTTTTAATTGGTTTAATCCGATCACCGCATTCAATTCCGTACTCCTCATATTAAAGCCAGGCACAGTAAATATGAATTCAGGATGAAGTTCCGGATACTTTTCTGCAATTTCCGTCATATAACTTTTGTCATCACATTCCCTGAGCATACCATGGGAACGGATCATCCGCATCAGACGGTACATTTCTTTATCCTTCGTGCATAGCATACCGCCTTCGATCGTGCTCATATGGTGTGCATAGTAAAATGAAAAATTGGAAATATCCCCGACAGAACCACATTTTTGTCCCTTAAAGACTGCTCCATGAGACTCACAGGTATCTTCGATCAAGGTAATATTTTTATCTTTGCAAATATCAATGATTTTATCCGACAGGCCATTATATCCCAACACGTGAGTCAACAGTACCGCTTTGGTGTCGCTGGTGATCTTCGATGCAATCTCATCCTCGTTGATGGCAAAATTACTGAGATTTACATCGGCAAAAACCGGCTTAAATCCGGCTGTAATGACCGATGCGATATCGCTTGTCCATCCTATCGGGGAAACGATAATTTCACCGCCTCCATACCTCTCTTTAAGCGTCATCATCGTAATATAGTTTGCGGAAGAGCCGGAATTAACAAACACACAGTAGTATCCTCCTCCCAGCCATTTCGACCACGCTTCTTCAAATTCGCGCACCTTCGGACCGTTCGTAAACCGGTCCGATGACTGCAAAAAATCAACCAGTATATTTATATCATCTTTATCAATGTTGTTTTGCATTAATGGTATGTTCAGCATCTTTTTACTCCTATTATTAGTTCTTATCCCACTTGAAATTACCGTGTCAGAAATTCAGCGCCAATATTAATACGTTCACGGTAATAATTTAATAAATCTTCCATCGTCTGTTCATAAGAAATACGCGGCTCCCAGCCAGTATGCTTTTTGAATTTCCTGCAATCCGGCACTTGAAGATCCGCATCTATGGGCCTTAATCTTTCTGAATCAACTTCAATGCGAATTTTATCTTTCAACGGAGACATATTCATTAAAGTATGCAGTGTATCACCTACAGTACAGGTATAGCTGCCGCCAATGTTATAATATTCTCCAGGAATAGGATCAACTGTAACAAGCATGTAATAAGCTCTGACGGCATCACGGACATCCGCATAAGTTCGCAGAGACTCTAAATTTCCCACCCTTACAACCGGTTCTATTATTCTCTTTTCAATCATGGCAATTTGTTTTGCAAAAGTAGCTTCATGAAATACGTCACCTCTGCGCGGACCGGTATGAGTAAACATACGTGTCGTCATTACTGTCATGCCAAATGCTTCCGCGTAATATCGTCCCAGCAAATCGGTTCCAACTTTAGAAATTGCGTAAGGAGAAGCGGGATGAAACGGACAGTCTTCGTGAATACCTGTTTCCGGTTTTCTTAACGCCGGAATCTTTCCAAAAACCTCCGAAGAGGCACAGACATGAACCTTCGGGCTATAAGCCATATCCCGCTCCATTTCTAAGCGAATTGCCTCAAGCAGCCTGCAAGTTCCTAAAATATTTGTATTCAACGTATCAATTGGGGCAGTAAAACTTGTTAATGGATAACTCTGTGCCGCCAAATGAAAGATAAAATCCGGCTTTATCTTTTGAATCACATGAATGAGAGAGATTTCATCATTCAAATCTGCATAATCAAAAAAGATTCTCTCTTTTTTATTGGCACGTTCCAACAACTGTTTTACATTATCTAAAGGGCTTCTCCAACGGCATACGCCAACAATATCCCAGTCTGTTTTTTTCAATAGAAAATCTGCCAAATGGGAACCCACCATACCTGTGACTCCAGTAATCAATGCCCTTTTTGCCACTTTACACTCCTCCTGCTATTTGATATATTTTTTCTCGTTTTTTACAAAATCTTCATACGTGATACGGATACCGGTTTCAAAATCTGTTTCCGGTTTCCATCCGAGCGCAAATATTTTTGAAGAATCCAAAAGCTTCTTAGGCATTCCGTCCGGCTTTGACGTATCGTGAACAACTTCTCCCTCGAACCCGACCACACATTTTATGATTTCCGCCAGCTCCCCTATAGTAAATTCCGTTCCTGTACCTATGTTGATTGGTTCATTTCCGGAATATTCCTTCATCAAAAATACCGCTGCTTTGGCGATATCATCAATGTATATGAATTCCCGATATGGTTTCCCTGTTCCCCACATCACTACCTTTGACGCACCAGTCTCTTTAGCCTCATAAAATTTTCGGATCAATGCCGGTACAACATGGGAACCTTCTGGGTCAAAATTGTCTCCGGGGCCGTAAGCGTTGCAAGGCATGCAGGAAATAAAGTCCGTACCATATTGCCGGTTATAAAACTCACACATCTTTACACAGGCAATCTTTGCTATGGCATATGCTTCATTTGTTTTTTCAGGAAGTCCTTTCAGGAGTGATTCCTCACTATAGGGCTGAGGTGCTTCTCTTGGATAGATGCAATTGCTTCCAAGATACAGAAGTTTCTTCACGCCGCTTTCGTATGCTGCATGAATAACATTCACACCAATTGCTACATTGTCATAAAAGAACGTACCCGGAAAACGGTCATTTACAACAACTCCTCCTACCGTTGCGGCAGCAAGAAATACATACTCCGGTCTTTCCTTTTTAAACCAGTCATTCACTGCCTGTTGATTCCGAAGATCAAGTGCATCATGGGATATCATCAAAAGACTATTATATCCCTGCCTTTTTAGTTCCCGGACGATAGCAGAACCTACAAGGCCGGTATGTCCTGCAACATATATTTTACTGTGCTTATCCATTTTCTCCCTACTTATCATATAGAACTGCCGCCTTCATCTTCTAATAGCTTCCTGCGAAGTTTGTTTTTGGTCATCCCTTTTATACTTTCTGCATATTGCTGCCCAAACTTCTGCTGTATCATTTCAAAGTATTTGTCATTCCCCTCGAAAAAGGCGTTAAACGCATAATCCCTGTATGCAAGCACCTCTTTAGGTGTCAGGTGCTTTCCTCCGGCAGGACAGCATTCGTAACTGTACTGTGCATATTCGATCCAATGATCATTTTTGATCTTTCCGTTTTTCACAGCTTCAAAATAATCTCTTGAGCCTGGATACGGCATCGTCACATAAAAGTTAATCCACTCAGGATTGATCTCTCTGCAAAGCCTCAGTGTCTTTTCCATGGACTCCTTTGTATCGTCCGGCAATCCAAACATAAAGTTCGCAAGTATATTGATCCCAGCATCTTTTGTCCACTGCATAACCGCCCTTGTCCTGTCTGCGTTATACTGTGCCTTTGACACTTCAGAAAGAACCGCATCATCCGCGCTCTCAATCCCATACGCAAGCCATCGGATTCCCGCTTTTCTAAGCTTGCCCAGTATTACCTGATCCACGGTATCCACCCTGGCATAGGCCCAGATATTCAAACCATAGTTTTTCTCTGCAAGTCGATCACAAAGTTCACTCACATAATCCTTCTTCAGTACAAAGCATTCATCCAAAATCTTTATATACTTAACGTTATATACATTCACCAGCCGATCAATCTCATCCAGTACCCGGTCAATGCTCCAAAACCGAAGCTTCTTTGTGCCAAATAATGCCGATATCGCACAGTAGGAACAGTTAAAAGGACATCCTATTGATGTGGAAATAACACCATACCTTCCTTTTGCATCCTCCGGCCTGTCCTCCCCCATAATGTGCCAATTATGCGGCATATATTTTTCCATAGGAAGCAGCTCCCACGCCGGCATCGGTATCTGTGCTGTATCAAGCAGTTTAGAAGTTCCAAAACGTTCAATATTGCCAGCTTTCCGATAGCACAGACCTCCAAGCGTCTCCGCTGCAAATGATACTTCTTCGCCCTTATGAAAGCGCGTAAGATTTACAATCGTATCAAAGCCTTCACCTGTCACAATATAATCCGCATCATTTTCCTGTAAGGTCCGCTCCGGCAATGCGGAAGGATGGAGTCCCCATAAGAATACCGGATAGTCCCCTATTTCCTTTATCGCTGTGCAAGCTGCGTCCGCTCCCGGCATTTTCTGCGTAGATGCGGAAAGATTTGTCCCCGTAACAAAGATTCCCGTCAATACCGGGGCATATTCCTTTACCTTATCCGCTGCCTGCCGAAAGGAAAAGTTCTCTGCTTCAGCATCTACAATCCGAACTGAGATTCCCCTGTCACGGCAATACTGCGCCACCACCGCGCACCAATACGGCGGTTCACATGCCGTATATTTTATTGTGTCCCCATAGACCGCCTTCTGATCATTGGGATGAATCAACAACAAATCTGTTTTATATGTACTCATATACCAAATCGCTCCAATTTCCTTATTGTATTATCGGCATTTTCTCCCATCGGCATATAACCATGCTTTAGCGGAATATTACATAAATCGCCAACTCCTTTTCCCTTCACCGTATCTGCAATGATACATAATGGTTTAGAGGATGGTCTTTTGTAAACATTCAGCAGCGCATCAAACAATTCTTCATAAGAATGTCCGTTAATTTCAGAAACATCCCAATTGCAGCTCCTCCACTTGTCCGCAAACGGTTCAAAGGCACACATGTTTTCTGTAAAATCAGACACCCCCAGATAATTCCTGTCCACGATTACCACAAGGTTATTCAGCCTGTTATGTGCCGCAAAAAGCATCGCTTCCCATACGGATCCTTCGTAACATTCCGCATCTCCGCACAGACAGAAAACGATACTGTCCTCCCTGTTCTGCTTAAGACCCAGTGCAAGCCCGGCCGCCATACCGATTCCTATTCCAAGAGAACCTCCGTAAAACTCGAATCCCGGATACACGTATTCACGTATCTTCGTCAGATCTCCGCCGATCCGCACCATATCTTCCGTCTCTTCTCTGGAAAATATACCCATATCTTCCAGTATCGGATAAATCATCCCGGCTCCATGTCCCTTGCTTAAAACAAATCTGTCTATAGGTTTCTTAGATTCATCAAATCGCATCACCTTTTCAAATAAAGCGATCAAAATCTCTGTCTCAGAAAATGCCGTTGTCAGATGGCCAAATCCCAGATCAGAAAAAAGTTCAATAAACCTCTGACGCATTTTAAAGGATTTTTCATAATAGTTTTTCATTACGGTTCCCTGTCCTCCAGTTTTTTCTTAAGATTGTCCAGTGTAAGTCCTTCCTGCTCGAAGATCAGATTCCTGTCCGAAAGGACACTCGGATATCCATTATCAAACTTAAGTGCCATACATTCTACCGGAATGACCGCTTCATAATCATTTAAAATCTCCAATGTCATACTTCCGATACCGCCGCGGTCTATGCCATCTTCGACGGCAATTATCCGCTTATACTGTTTCAGCTCATCATAAAACTCTTTTTCGCAGAGCGGCAGCGCAAAACAATCAATGAGCCTGACCGGCAAATCCTCTTTTTTCAGCCTATGAGCCCATATCCCCGTGGCTACAATGGCAACATCACTCTTAGGGCCGCTTAATGCAAAGCCTTTGTTATAATCGATTTTCGTCTCATCATAAAGGATATCTGTGATAAAGGGATCGAACTGTATATACCGCGGCGCGGGTCTGTTTATCATCTCATCTACCGCCATTTTTGAAATGGTTTCATCTGACGGGTTGATAATCCTGATATTTTTTAATGTACGAAGCAGCGATATATTTTCCAGAGCCATATGTGATACTCCTGCCTCGGCAGTTGCGGTACCTGCTTTCAACGCTGCTACAGTAATCGGCAGTTTAAGGGAAGCCATCAGATTCCGAATCTGATCAAAGGCTCTGGTAACCGGAAAAGGATTCAACCCATAGGCAACAACTTTTTTACCGGCAAGGCAAAGTCCTCCGGCCACTGCGATAGCATTCTGTTCCGCAATCCCTACGTTTACAAAACGCTGGGGAAAATCCCGCCGAAGATCATCCAGGCTGGGTGCCCCAAGATCTGCACTGACCAAAGAAATATCCTCCCCGGATTTTATCTTGTCGTATATCTCATAAAAAAATCTGTCTCTTACATTCAACCTCTTTCATCCTCCTGCTTATAATAGATTACCTGGCTTCCGGAATTTTCAAACTGAAAAGGCACACAGACATAATCTGCCATCGCCTTCTTTAATTCTTTTCGCTTCTCCCTCGGCACAAAGAACAACATAAAGCCTCCGCCGCCTGCTCCTAAAAGTTTTCCTCCTACGGCGCCGTTTTCCATCCCCATACGGTACATAGCATCAATTCTTTCATCAGTCACATTATCTGCAAGTCCCTTCTTCATTTTCCATGTTTCATTCAAAAGCGATCCAAATTCACGTATGTCCTCGTTTGAATTAAGGATTGCCAGAGCGTCTGAAACATACTGCTTTATTGTGTCAAGGCTTTTTGTATTTTCATCTATGCGTTCAATTTTCTTTTTTTCAATATTCTTAGAATATCTCTGAAATCCGGTGAAAACTAAAAGCAGGGAATCATTCAGTTCCTTTACCCTATCTCCGGATATTGTTATCGGTGTTGTCTCAATCTCACCATTTTTTCGGAAAATGATATGATTAAACCCTCCATAGGCCGCTGCCGTCTGATCCTGTGCTCCAACCGGTTCTTTGATCATATTCTGCTCAATATAGATACTGTCACGCATCAATTGATGCTTCGATGAAATTCTTCCTTCAAGCCCGTTTAAAGCATTCAACAGCCCAACAGTAAATGATGAACTTGAGCCTATCCCTGACCTTGCCGGAATGTCCGTATTATAGTGCATGTCCACACCGTAATCTATATTCATAAAACGGAGAGTCTCTCTAATAGAGGGATGGTCAATCTCTTCGATATCTGATACACGTTCAGTCTTCGAACCATAGACAAATCTGTGCTTATAGTCCCAGAAAGGCGGCATATGCCGACAAGTGATATATAAGTATTTATCTATCGTTGTCGACAGAACTTCCCCTTCATGCTTTAAATAATAACTGGGAAGATCCGTACCGCCACCGAAAAAAGATATACGTAATGGTGTTCTTGTAATAATCATCGTCTTTCTCCTAAGATATCAGTCCCTTGTTCCACGCATCATCCAACATTTCTTCACCTAATGCGCGGTACACCTGGATTGCAATATCCGAATAATTAATTATACTACACGTATTTTTGATTCCCATTGTATGGAGCTGTTCCATAATCTGCTCCTCATAATCCCAGGATGGTGTTACCACCACACATTTGCCAACAGCTTCTTTTAATATTTCCGGGCTCTTAATTGGAATCCCTTCCTCTTCCTTCCCCCATTTCGAACTGTTATTATCGACAAAACATTCTATCCTGATATTGAATATCTTCATCAACCGTGCACAGTCTTTCCCCTGTTTCCCGGAACCAAACAAAATGCAGTCCTCATTCGAACACGGAAGTTCTTTCACATATTCTCTATACTGTTCTTTACTTAGAACCTTTCTATAATAATCTGCAATTCCCATAGCATATGCTTTCTCCATACGCTCTGTGTATTTTACATATTTATCTCGCATATGAGGATATTCCTCAAGAAACTGTTTTCTCACTACCTCTGTATCACGAATGGCACGATATATGCCAGATGTCGTTCTGCCACCTATGGAAAAATTTGTAATGTGACGGTCATCACCAATATGCGCGAACTTACGCCCCTCTGCGTATAATCTCAGGAAAAAAAGATAATCCGTCAAAAGCACATCGTTTTTCTTTTTGTAATTTGCTTCCAGCAGCTCCTTTTTCGCAAATGCACATACGGCACCTATCCACTGGGTTCCTTCCATAAAGAGCTTATCAGGGCTGAATTTTTTCAGATCCTTAAGTTCAGATACAGTTCCGTCACGCGTCATCATATTTCCATAACTCAGATCTGCATGTGATTCCTGGTATGCCGCCGCGACAAGCTCCAGTGCATATGGTTCATACCAGTCATCTGCCCCTAAAAATCCAATCAATTCACCGCTTGCATGAGGCAATGCCTTTGAAATCGCATTGGATGGTCCCCGATCCGGTTCAGACACCCAATAGGTCAGTTGATCTTCATATTTTCTGATTACATCAACCGTATCATCCGTAGAAGCTCCATCCATTACAATTAATTCTTTATATGGATAAGTTTGTTTTAATACACTTTCTATTGCCCTTCCCAAAGTCTCCGGCATATTGCGAACAGCAATTACAATGGTTATCTTGACATTTCCCTTCATCTGAACACTCCCCTAATCTGTTATATTATAATAATTGTCAACTTGCGGATAGCACCATCATATCTTTAGTCTCCCACTTAATCTGCATAAAATCTTCCCCACTTTTCAATCCCTTGTTCTCTAACTGAATTATAATTTCATGTGCATCCTGCGGCGTAATCAGATAAAAATATTTGTCCCATTCGTCCATATTTCCTGACCATACCACCGTCACTCCTCCCACCTGAATTCCATCTTTCTCAATATCATTGTCTACAATAAAGGCAACAGGAAATTCCTGTTCCTGTACTACCTTCTGACACATGCCTCCAGCTCCGAATAAGACAATTTGTTTCTCCTGTTCCAGCACATATCTGATAGACGGGTAACTGTATGCATAAATAATCTCTGCAATCATTTTCACTAATAGATTCTGGTAGTTTTGCGATACTCTGTCTGCATCCATCTTTGCATATGGATAATCAATCTTATCAGAAAAAAGCTTTTCTCTGTTTAAATAACGTTTTGCAACAGCTTTATTCTCTTCACTATAAAAGTCTAATATTTTTTCCCTATCTTTCGGGCTTAGCTGAAATCCCCCTTCATTACAGTATGTCAATCCCATTTCACTATAAAGACAATCAACAAATTCTTTTATAGCATCTGGATATCTCCCGAAAGCATTGTTCAATTTTCTTTTCACTTCTGTATCCATAGGGGATAACGACACATTTACACGTTTATTTTCTTGAAGTTCTCTATAACATATTTTGATAACCTGTTCCGCAAAATGTCTACATAAACCATATTCACAAGCATCTTCATAGGTATATACAGCCATATTTTCCTTACCTACAATTTCTTCAAATTCTCTCAAATATGTATCATATTCATAAAACGTAATTTTGTGTTCCAGACAGTATCCACAATAGTCTCCCATTGACATGCTACTCACTCTTTGAGAATCACTTCTTTTATAAATATCCTTAAAAGCTTTAATTTTCTGTGTTCGATGGGATTCCATATGCATATCCTGACGGCGAAGATATACAACGCATTTGATTCTGTGTGCCCTAAACCTGCTTTTCAAACACGCCATATAGTCTTTTCCAGCAGCATCTGCAAAGATTGCTTCATCTGAAAGAATCACATTGCTTTTCGATAAATCAACTTCCAGCCGTTTCAAAAAATCTTCCCATTTCTTCTTTTCAAAATTATCCCCCTTTTTCTCTCCATGTAGAAACGTATACATCATCCCGTTTATAAATTTCCCGCTTTCTTGTACTCTTTCACTCAAAAAAGAATTATTATAATCTGCATACCTATATCCATGTTTCCGCAAAATATTTTCATTGCTAGCCAAAAATTTCTGTATCGAAGATGACCCTGCTTTACACATTCCTATATGAATAATCAATTCTGACATTATTTTCCAATCTTCCTTTCAATATCTCTCGATTACAACTATTTAAAAATCCCAAATCAGCTATCCTTTTATAAGTACCGACACAAAATCCTTTATGTCAAGTCTATTATTTTCCATAATCACCTCAGGATTATGTCTTCTAATATCTTGCATAATTATTCGTCGATCGAACTTGGGTTTTAACCACTCCGAAACAATTTCAATGCTATAATCCCAGGTATCTACAATATATCCATTTGCGTCAATTTGTAATAAATTACCATCGCTCACTATGATCAATCGACGATTCTGACCATGCTCCGAACATATTTTCCTCATATAATATTGAAATCTTGTCGAACGTCCATGTGGAAATTTATAAATCTCCATATAATCGTCTTTACTGTAAACCTTCAGGCATCGAACCATACCTCGATCTACTATTTCTCCATTTGAAGAACTTCCACTGCCATAGCGGCAGGTAAACAGCAAAACACCATCGTTAATCAACATTCCGCCCAAAAATTGATCTTCCGGAAACGGAAGTATAATCTGTCTATGAGTATTCATACGAAGATCAATAACCTGAACATTATTCTCTTCGCGTGGAATTAAATATACAATTGGACCATTTTGAATCAGAGAGGAATACTCCCAACCATCTCCCTCAGCACTCTTCCACAAATGTTCAGCTTGCTTTTTTTTTAGATCGAACAAAGAAATTACGTTGCCATGTATCGACACAAAATGCAATTTATTTTCCCATATATAAGCTCCAATACATTTCTCTCCTGGAATCACATGAGGGAATTCTTCTATCGAATGTTTTTTTAAATCCACCATTACCATTGTGTTAAGCCTATGTCCACAGGGAATCAAAATAAGTTTGTCACCTTCAAAAGTCAAATAATCTACAAAAGCATGTTCATTTGCATAATCATGCCCTCTCACTTCAAAATACTCCTCATCATAACTGTCCAAATTCACACATACCAGCCTTCGCGCCCCCCAGGGAATAAACCATGCATAGCTTTCATAAAGAAAAGCATCTATATGACACATTCCTCGGCTGATTTCTACCGTAAATTGCTTTATAAATGTCGTCGTTCCTTTTTCTATATCGAAGCAAAATAGGCATCCTGTGGGATTAAATGATGAAAAATAAACTTTTCCTTTGTATTCAACTCCTGCATTTCCCTCTACATACATAACATCCGATTTCTCTTGCATATATCTTCTACCTTTTCGTTCACTCTACATATAGCCACAATCTTATATACAAAACTTCAGGCCGACAGCAAAACGTCAGCCATCGGCCCAAAATTTCTTATCACATATAAACTTATTTTGTAATTGTCAATTCCACTACAACCGAAACATCATTATCGAAGGTAACTTTAATATATTTTTTAGTCCCAACAGCTGGTGCTGGAAACTTTCCAGCCGGGAAAGTAATGGTATTTCCGTTGATTGTACAAGCGCTAGTCTGATCATCGTTAACTTCTGTTTCACTCGAACCACTCTTTACACTCGTAATGGACGTTGCTGCACTGTCACCTGAGCCAAAGTCTGTAACAATATCAAATGTTGTAGTTCTATCGTAATTATACTGCTTTACTTCAATACTCGGAGCTACATCCGGAACATCTTTATACTCAACCTGGTCACTCGCATCAACCGTTGCACCATCAGCAGCTTTAGCATACGCCCATGTTACATCAACTGTCGGAGCTGTTGTACCTTCAGGTATCGCAAGCTTACTTACAGCGCCTGTCATGCTGATATCTATTGCCTTCCATGTTGTAGCGTCAGCTTTCTTCTGGTATACATACTTGTTGTTCTCATCTACTGTAACTTCAAAATTTCCTGGCGTACCTGCAATTGTTTTTGAAATTGTTGCTTCTGTTCCCGATACAACACTCGGAGTGCCTTTACCTACTGCCAAGCCGAGATAAAGTTCCGGTGTACCTGTTGCTGCAGGAGTTGAAGAAGTAGCGAGTGTGATATCCTTTCCGCCTGCAGATGCTGTTGTCTTAACCTTTACGGTAAGAGTTACATCGCAGCTGCCGTCATTAATCGCCTTGAGCGTATTGCTCGTGTTCGCATAAGTCTTGTCAGCTGTCTGGAAATATACCCCCGTGTCACTGTCTGCTGCCGGAAATACGGAACCTTCCGGATACTTCTTTCCGCTGGTTTCCTGAATCAGACGCTCCGGGTCCATCGTGTACGCAAACGGTGATGAGTCTGCCGGAACTACAGGAAGGATCATACTCTCAACTACCTTCTCCAAATGTCCTTCACTTGTACCGGATCCTGATGTGCCGCCTGACTTGGAAGCTGCGTCACCTCCTGCATCCGCAGCAAATGCGGTGAGCGTACTGCCCATCACCATGGTTGTTACAAGAATTGCCGTCATTAATTTTTTCTTGCACATAATTTTTTTCCTCCTTGATAAATTTATTATGTAATCCGCACCCTCCTTGTACGGTAATTACCCTGTAACTACTTTTCTACTACTATTTTGAAGCCTACACGGAGTGTACTCAGCGTATTTTGCTCTTCATCTATCAGGTGATAGACCATAACGCAATCATGCGTACCTTTCTTTAGTGGCTTATCAAGTGCGATATTTTCCATCTCACTTCCTCTGGGAATTACCGGTGATTCAAGAATCGATTCTGATTCGTCATCCGCCAAAAACACATCGAAATACACATCATTCGTATTCTCTTCCACATTTCTGACAAAAGCATCCTCCGAAGCTGCGTCTCCCGTTTTAAAATGCCATTCCATGGGCATTTCAACATTGTAGTAGCCCGGTTCCACATATTTCTGGTTTATCATCTCATCAGTTACTTTTTCCACATTATCCTTATTTACTACAACGTTCCTTTTGGGTTCATCTTCTTTCCCTTTAAGAAGCAAAAACACAAGAACCGCAAGAAGTATAATAATTATCACTATACCCGCAATGATTATCTTTTTATTATTATCTTTCCGTTTTTTCCCTGCCGCTTTACTACTCACCAGCCACTACCTCCGTATCTATATCCTCTTTTACTTCTTCATCAGCTTCATTCTGATCAGTTAATTCCTCTTTGCTTTCATCATTATCAGCCGCCTTGCCCTGTTCGCTTCCGCCTTCATCCGCAGTTGCTTCCGGTTGTTCTTGTTTCGTTCCCGCATCATCCAGAGCTTTGTCTGACTGCGGTATCTCTTCCTGATCTTTTTGTTTATCTTCCTGTTCCGAATCCTTCTGTTCGTTTGCTATCTTTTTTCCATTAAATATAGCGTCTTTCCTTAACGCAGGATTTTCCTTCGGCAAGACCTTCCATGTTACCACTATCTCAGGAACAGCTTTTGTTAAAGCAGACCAATCACCTT
>CAJUMF010000041.1 GCA_910586965.1 uncultured Dorea sp.
AAATGTCGGAAAAATAATTCGCTGTTTGCGTTTCCATCAATTTGCCGTCCGACAGGTACGACGTATCTTCATATAGGACAAGGCGCGGAATCCATGGCAGAGATGGCGCAGACAAATATCGCAGGCATTCCGTGGACACAGGCAGCGGCTGGTACAATATTTTCTAATGTAGGCAGTATATTCATTGCATTTGCGATTCTGCTGTTTGGGTTTACAACTGTACTAAATTATTATTATCAGGGGGAGACAGCACTTGCTTACTTGTTGCAAAAGAAGAATCCGAAGGTGCGTAAAACAGCGATTTTTGCGCTTCGTATCATCGTTCCGATCGTATTTTTCCTGTTTGCTATCGCAACTTCAAGTGCAACCTGGTCAGTAGGATCATTTGGCGTGGGACTTATGGTATGGACCAACGTAGTTGTGCTTCTGATTATGTCGCCTACAATCATCAGGGTATATAAAGATTATAAAGAGCAGAGAAATGCAGGAGTTGAAGAACCAATCTTTGATCCTGATAAAATTGGAATTAAAAATGCTGATCTGTGGAAGGAAATCAACAAAGAGAGATTGGAAAAATCTGATGCCCTCAAATAGATAGTGAGTTTTGCCATTGTTGTTACAGCATAAAAGAGAGGATTTTATTTCCTCTCTTTTATGCGTATAACCGACACAATCGTATCTTATAGGAGAACGGTGCTCTTAATCAGTCATTAGTGCCAAGAATAATTGCCACACCGGCATCTCTTAGTCTGGTTACATATAAAGGATCTAAATCACTGTCAGATATCAGGCAGGTTATTTCGCTGATGTCGATTGTTTTTTCGATAAACGGTTTTACAGAAAATTTGGTTGAGTCAGCCAGGATATAGCATTTTTTCGCGCACTTGATCAGACTTTGTTCTGTTCTGGGATCGATATCGAGAGAGGTGATTCCCACATCCAAATCTACAGAGTCACAGCCCGAATATGCTTTATCTACTTTTACTGTGCTGAAAAATGCTTCGGATGTAGGTCCAAAACACGCACCGTTACGTTCGCGGATTTGTCCGCCGCAGACATAGAGCCTTATGTTTGGATGGAAGAGAAGGATGTTTGCGACAGGGATAGAATCCGTAACGACGGTCAGTTTTTTGTCAGTGATCTTAGAAGCCAGAAGCAGAGCCGTAGATCCGCTGCTGATTGCAATAAAATCACCATCTTCAATTGTCTCGGCTGCTGCTGCGGCAATCTGCTGTTTTTTATCAAAATTGACAATGCCGTCAAAAAAATTCAGTCGGGTATTAAAGTCTTTCGGATAGTCTGCCTTTATTGCGCCGCCGTGGGTACGCAGCAGCAATCCTTTTTCGTGCATGCTTTGAAACTGCAGACGTATTGTGGACACAGACAAGCCGGTAAGCTCTGCTGCTTCAGCAACCGTTATTCTACCTTTTTTTTGCAGTAAATCTAATATTATCTGTTCGCGCTCTTCATAAAAAGAGCCATGTATTCTGCCTGACATATCTATACCTCAAATAATAAATCACTAATATATTTTATAAGTATAAACGATTAAAAACGATGATAATATTACATTATAAACCCGGGAAAACAATTAAAAACATTTAAAACAGTGTTGATTACATACACTGGGAAAGGAAGGCGTCTATGTCGGAGAACAACAGCAGATATTCTAAAGAATATCTTCAGGAAGCGGAGATACGTCTCAAGGAGATGGAAGATGTAAATTATGAATTTCCAACCCCATTCAGCAAAACGGATTGGATTTTGGCAATTGCAACGATTGTAGTATCAGGAGCGTTACTTGTTGGTGGATATTGGATGTAGTGTAAAGATGGAATAACTGTAGATGAGGAGGAAAGAAAATGGCGAATAAAAATAATTCAGACGAACAATATACAAAAGAAGCGACTTTTGGTACGCTGCCGGTTCGCAGATCGGAACGCCAGTATGGTATGCTGGATGCATTTCTTGTACTCAGCGGATACGGTGTGGCAACCTGGTGTTATACACAGGGAACCTTTCAGGCAGCTTACTGTAATTTTAAGCAGTTATTGACGACAACTTTTGCGGCAAATATTTTTATACTTGCATTATATTTATTGCCGGTATTATTTGCGACCAGGTATGGTATTGATATGTGGCAGTGGCTTAAGTCAACATTCGGTACAAGAGGCGCCGGGATTGTTGCGTTGGTTCTTACAGCAGTCAATTTCCCGTGGTTTGGACAGTGTGCGGAGATATTTGCAAACACAATAGATAATCTGATCCGGATGGCAGGGATGACCCCTCCGGCGTTCTTGCATAAACCCATGGGTATTCTTTGTATCGCGTTGGGTACGATAATTGCAATTGCCGGCCCATTAGTAATCAAATGGGCAAATCGTATTATCGTTCCGCTGCTTCTCCTTGTTGGAGTTGCTGTTTGTGTTGTGGCGTTTACTTCCGTACCGCTTGGTGATATTTTTGCCTATGAACCGGATCTTTCATTTCTTGGAGGGGACAGCGGCGCAGCCTATGCAATAGCATGTGAAGCCGGGCTTGCATTTGGAATGTCCTGGTGTGCAAGTACTGCCGTTACACCGCGTCTGTGCAGGAAAGAGAGAGACGGCTATTGGGCTACGATTGGCGCATACGGCGTGGTTGCCCCATTCTTTGTTATGGCGGGCGGAGTACTTGGAATTGCGACATTTGTAAAAACAGGTGTTATGGGAAATGATATTACAGAAATGCTGGTTACTCTGAGCAGCCCGGGCATGGCTCTTACGACATTAGCTTTGGTTATATTTGCAAATATAGCAACACAGGGTACAGGATCGTATATGTGGTCCGTAGTTTTGAAGTCTACATTTCCTAAAGTCAAGTTCAATACGATCGCTATCGTGCTTGGCGTTTATGCCGGAATTATGGTTATATGGGGGCAGCTCCTGGATTATATAGGGGCAATGATTACGATTGCTGCATTTTTCTATGGACCGGTTATGGGGATCATGTTTGTAGATTATTTCTTTATTCGGAAAAGAAAAGTTTCGCTTCGGACAGTCTATGAACTTCAAGGGCATGATTGCTATGAATATACGAAAGGGTTTAATCTTGTAGCGTTCGGATGTTCAATAGTGGGTATTATCGGTGACCTCCTGATTTTTGACCCCATTGCATATGTTCCGAAAAATCCGATTTTTAATTTTGCAACATGCACATTTTTTGGATTTATCTTTACGGCAATTCTTTTCTTTGCTGTCAATCAGATTCCATCCATCAGGAAGTATATGATTCGTGACCGTGAAGATATCACTGTATAAAAAATAATTTTAATGAAAAAGGAGATAAAAAATGAAACCAGAACTTATTATCATGTTGACACACAATGACGTAACTGTAAAAAATGCTGCCGAGGTATTTGATTCCTGTAAGGATCTTCCGGCAACCCGTTGGGGATTTAAAGATGTTGGCCTCAGTAAGGAAGAAATGATCGCGCTTAACCGTGCGATGAAGGAGGCTGGGAAAACTACATATCTTGAAGTAGTTACCTATACAGAGGAAGGCTGTCTGGAGGGAGCAAGGCTGGCAGGAGAATGTGGATTTGACTTTCTGACCGGAACAGTTTATTATCCAAGTGTAGACAGTGTGCTTAAGGAATACGGCTTAAAGTACTTCCCGTTTCCGGGGAATGTAGGAGGAAGTCCGGTTGCGCTTACAGGAACAATTGATGAGATTGTGGCTGATGCGGTAAGGCTCGTTGAAGCGGGAGCTGACGGTGTAGATCTTACAGCATACCGATATACAGATGGAGATCCTTTGGAGCTGGCACGGGCAGTAGGTGAAAAAGTAGGTATGGACAGACTTACTATAGCCGGCAGTGTTGGAAACGAAGAAAGGATGGATGAGATGACCAGGCTGGGATGCCATGCTTATACAATGGGCAGCGCATTGTTTAACGGGAATTTTGTAAAAGAAGGAACATTCCGGGAGAATCTGGAATATGTACTCAATTACTGTAACCAATAGGCGGATGTGGAATAACACAGAAAGGCTGGAAATATGAGATATATTCTTGGTATAGATATAGGAACAACTGCAATAAAAGCAGCAGTGATCGGCGAGGATGGAAAGGTATACGGCGAAGAGACATGCGAGTATGCTCTCACAACATTGCCTACCGGAGAGGTTGAAGCGGATCTGCAATTATATATAGATGCATTTGCGGGGGCAATCAGGGGGGCGGTCAAGAATTCAAAGGCTGATAAAAAAGATATAAAATGTGTTGGATTTTCTTCGACGGCAGAAACATGTGTATTTCTCGACGCGGATAATCAGCCTCTTTGCAAGGTGATTGCCTGGATGGATACAAGAGGAACGAAGGAAGCGGAATATCTGTCAGAACATTTTGATAAGGAAGATATTATCAGCAAGGTAGGTTTTGATAATATTTACGCTATTCATCCGATAAGTAAGATATTGGCGGTGAAGAATAAGTATCCGGAGGTGTTTGCTAACACCAAGATGTTTGCACAGATTAAAGATTATTTTGTATACGTGCTTTCGGGGAAATTTATTACCGAACATTCTGTAGCCAGCGATCATGGATTTTTTGATATTACAAATAGATGCTATTGGCAGGAAATGCTTGATTTTGTCGGGATTGATAAAAAATATCTTCCAGAACTTACGGAGCCGGGATTAGAGATTGGAAAGATAACAGAAGAAGCGGCAGAAATCTTTGGACTGGATCCGGATACGATGATTAATGTGGGTGCCTTTGACCAAGCCTGCGGTGCGATTGGGGCAGGTAATATAAAGCCTGGAATCGCTTCAGAAAGTACAGGATCTGCTCTTGTAACTGTTGCGACTATCAATGAGCTGAGTCCCGATTCAAAAGGAGATGTGCCCACACTTTGCAGCGGTATTCCGGGGAAATATATGTATCAGCCATACTGTACCGGGGCCATGATCACAAAATGGTTTAGAGACGCTTTCTGTGAGATGGAGAAGGAGATTGAAAATGAAACCGGTCTCAATGCGTATACGCAGATGGATGAATTGGTGAAATCAACACCTCCGGGTGCAGATGGCCTGATCATGCTTCCATATTTTCAGGGGTCAGGAATCCCGGAGCTTAATGAAAAGGCGAGCGGTGTATATTATGGTGTAAACGCTGGACATACAAGAGGACATTTTATACGGGCAATTATGGAAGGCCTTGCAATTGCGCTGAAAAGAATGCTTGAGTGTGAAAAAGCTCTGGGTGCGACAATGGATGAGATACGCTCTTTGGGTGGAGGCTCGAAATCCAAGGCTTGGTGTCAGATTAAAGCGGATATTCTCGGGATGCCGGTCAAGGTGATTAAGAACAGCGGAAGCACGCCATGTATGGGATGTGCGATACTTGCCGGGGTTGCAAACGGTATATGGACATCCGTGGAAGATGCCGCAGAAAAATTTGTTGCTATTAAAGAAACGTACTATCCTGACCCGGACAATGCAAAAATCTATGAGGAAACTTATCGGAAGTATGTTGAGATTACAGAAGCGCTTAATCCGACATTCCGCTAATATTGTGAGAATATAATAAAGTTTGGAGAGAAAGCAGTGGGTAATCCATTGCTTTCTCTTTAGTTAAAACTTCCCTTGATAATATTCGAATATTTTTCTGAATATCAGAGAATTACAGTCTATGTCTAAAAAGCTGAGGATAAAATATCTTGACTTGTCCCTTAGGGTGAACTTTATACTTTTATTAAGGATAGGATTTTTCTGTTTAATATCGGGGTACAACAGAAAAATCTAACAAAATAAAATAATCTAGGAGGATTGGAAATGAAGATTAACATGCTTTTTATGTTGCGTGCAGCACTGCTCATTTGGACTTTTACGTCTTTGCTTATTGTGCTGCGGGATGTGAGGAAACACAAAGATGAAATCAATCTCAAGCGTAAAGGGGCAGCACTTGCTTTTACGGGTTTCATTACAAATTTTTTTGACACATGGGGAATCGGTTCTTTTGCAACTACACAATTTTGTTTCAAAGTGGCAAAATCATCTGAAGATGAAACAATGCCAGGTACACTTAATGTGGGAGATACTTTTCCGGTGGCAGTAGAGGCGTTATTATTTTTTGGATTTGTAGAAATAGATCCATTAACGTTAGTACTCATGATTGCAGCTGCAGTTGTCGGTGCTTATGTCGGTGCAAGTATTGTATGTAGATGGAACGTAAAAATCGTTAGGATTGCCCTTGGATGCGCTCTTCTTGCACTGGCGACAGTTATGGTTTGTAAAATGCAGGGATGGGGACCATTTGGCGGTGTAGGAGAAGCCCTTTCATTATCTGGTATTAAATTGATAGTAGGGATGATTGGAAATTTTTTCCTTGGAGCGCTTATGATGATTGGATTTGGGCTTTATATACCATGTACTGCTTTAATATCTATTCTTGGGATGAGCATCGGCGCTGCTTTCCCAATTATGATGGGATCCTGCGCATTTCTTATGAATGCATCTGTTCCTAAATTTGTAAAGGAAGGAAAATATGATCGGAACGCAACGCTTCATCTTGCATTTTTTGGTTCATTGGGTGCGCTTGCAGCATACTTACTCATGAAGTATTGTTTTGACCTTACAACGCTTACATATATTATCTGTGTTGTAATGCTTTACACATCAATTACATTTTTTAAGGATGCGAAGAACGATAAATAGAAGGAAGGGGACTATTACAGTCCCTTTCTTTTTAACAACTTTTTGAATTTGTTTACAGGTTTTTCCGGAGTCCATATGACTTTAGTACAGATTTTGGTTTCAATATATTGTCGGAATTCATCTACATCACCTATAACAAAATCCTTTTTGGGAAGCACATATAATTCATCTTCATTCATTAGGATAAAGAAGTTTTTTTCGTTTTCATAGAAAGAAGCAATTTGTTTGTAGGAACCACCGGCTTTTTCCAAGGATTCATTAGTGTAAACACTCAATCCATTATCCTCAAAAACATATGTGTTAATAAGAATTTCTGTATCAGAACAAATAGTCTTATATATTTTGGCGGTAGCAATACTGTGACGAAATATACCCAAAAACAGAAATAATATACCCAAAATTGAAAAAATTAAAATCCCGATTAAATTTCCTGGTACAAAAATTACAACAGATAACATAAGTATTCCCATAATACACAAGCGTATTGTTACATGGCGATGTTTGATATTGTCTAAAAACACAACAAAACTTTTTATCATAGCTTTGTCTCTGTTAGTTACTATTTTAAATTTGATGATCATAGTATCTCCTTAAAGTTGTTTTGTCAATAATAGTAAAAAAATGATTTAGGATTCAGGGGGCAGCAGGCAGCTTAATATATACGATGGTGAATCTATATTGTATGTGAGTTCTCTCTCTATTACGATTTTGTCATAATTCATGGCAAAGAGCTTTTTAAAAAGCTTTGGCACCAGATGAATATTCCATTCCTTTTGTTCTATACTGTGGTAACTTCCTTGTGGAAGATAAAAAATGTTTTCATGGATCACTGGCTTTTTTGAAGGGAATTTTATATCTGCAAAGTAATAGATCCGGTTTTCATTGCCGTTACAAATCATAAGTAAACCATAAGACTGAGTAAGCGTCAGTCCATACATAGTAGTGTCATGCAGTATTTTTTTAACTGCCTTTTCAATATTATTTTTATTTGGGGTTCCTTCACAAGGAAGTAACCAGACAGGGCGTGTGCTGATATTGTTTTTACCGTTAAGATGTCTGGTGTTGTTTTCTAGATAATCAATGTATCTCATTTTATTCTCCAAAGTCTGAATTCTTTCCTTTGTAATAGATTTTCCGGCTTCCAGTATTTTTGCATAGTCAACATGTTGATAATTTTCATCTATATAATTACAAAACTGGTTCAGACACATATCCAAATCAGTGAAAAGCCCAATTAAATTAAGCTGATAGATTTGCTGAAGACGATAGTAACGATATCCGCTTTCTGGATCGATCCATGTTGGTTTTAGGATATTTTTCCTTTCATAGTATTTAAGAGCCTTAGTAGTTACGCCTGTGAGCCGTGAAAATTCTCCGATTGAAAACAAATTTGATTTATCCATATGTTTTAATTACGTGGCCTTTCATTTCCTTTTATTATTATAATTGAAAAACTATTAGAGTAGATAACCAAAATTATCTGAGATAACATAAGCAAAACTTATGGATATAAAAAAATAAGAAGTTTTTACATTGAAATAATAATGTGATATGATAAGGTCGTAGTAGAAATGAGCGAAAGCAGGTAGAAAATGAATTATGAAATTATATGTGCTGTATGCGAGACGGAAAATTTATCGAAAGCGGCACAACATCTTAATTATTCTCAATCAGCGGTGAGTCAGGCAATCAAAAATTATGAAGAGATGCTGGGGATTACATTGTTTGAACGCTCAAAGACAGGGGTAAAATCATTACCAGGCGTTGCACCTATCATAGAATCCTTGAAAACAATAGCTGAGGAGGAAAGAAAAATAAAGATCTATGCGGAATCCATCCGGGAACTGGATCAGGGAATGATAAGGATGGGATGTATTTCCCGGATTGCAACAAAATGGCTTCCGGACATTTTCAAAGAATTTGGGGAGCAGTTTCCTAATATCAGATATGAGATGATAGCGGGTTCTTTTTATGATCTTCAAAATGCTCTAAAAAATAAAACGATTGATTTTGCGTTTATTTCCAGTATGGCAGCTAGAGATTTCGCATTTACTCCTATCATTAAAGACGAAATGGTTGTATTATTGCCCAAAGGACATCCTTTGGCAATGCAAAAATCCATAGATATACAGGATTTAAAGGAAGAAAATATCATAATCACTTCGGAGGGATTAGATTTTGAGATTGGAGATATATTAAAGGCTTTGAAAATAAGGAAAAACGATGCGAGATATATCTTTAATGATGATATTGTTATTATGAAATATGTGGAATTGGGATTTGGAGTGTGCATATTGCCAAGATTGTTTCTGGATATTATAGGAGCAAATTTTCAATTTGAAATCAGGCCATTCCATAAAAAGTATTATCGGATACTTGGAATTGCTTATCCGAACAAAGAACATATGACGCTGGTTTCTGCAAAATTTATTGATTATGTATTAAAATGGTTTAAACAGAGGGAAAAAACCATTGAGAATATCATGTTATAAAAGGCGGTATAGGGAGAGGAAAGTGAAAACAGAAGTAACAAATAATAGGAATACCTGGGAAAAAGAATACATTTATCAGAAAGTGCAGGATTATAACCAGATGTTTTTTGAAAAAGCTGGGTTTAAAGATCTTGGAATTTATATGAGGAATGAGAAAGATGAAATAATAGCGGGGCTGGCAGGGGTTCTTAGAGGAAAATGGTTGTTGGTTCAATTGCTTTGGGTAAGGGAAGATTTAAGAAGACAGAATATTGGGAGTGATATTTTGCAAAAAGCAGAGGCTGAGGCTAAAACATATGGGTGCAAACACATTTTGTTAGATACATTTGAGTTTCAGGCACCGAAATTCTATAAGAAGAAAGGATTTAAGGAAGTGTTCGTTTATGAAGAGCATCCCATAACAGGGAAACACTACTATTTTTCCAAAGACCTATAATTCTAAATATAAATTTTATTTTTGTATTGACTTGACCGTTAGGGATAACTTTATACTTTAGATGACAATAAAATATTATATTGTCACTCCAGATTACTAGATATAAGGTGCAAAATCCCAACCTAATCCCGAATTGTCAGGCTGGGATTTTGTATTGTAAATAAGACAGAGTGTTTTTTCTGTGTTATTTAAAATGAAGAAAGAGACGTGTATTGTGGGAAGTCTATCAGGAGAGTATGGACGGAAAGGAATTTTTGGAAAAAGCAGACATCATTCTGAAACAGTATTACAAGGAAATACCATCGTTAGAACAAAATGTATGTGTCTGACTGCGCTGTTTTATATGGCGCAGATCTGCAAAAGAAAAATTCCGGCCAAGGTTAATCCTCGACCGGAATTTTTACTTGC
Organism: uncultured Dorea sp.; assembly: GCA_910586965.1. Lineage (GTDB taxonomy): Bacteria > Bacillota > Clostridia > Lachnospirales > Lachnospiraceae > MD308. Next base: position 10,033 of record CAJUMF010000041.1, read on the forward strand.
CATAGCATATGGAGGAAGCCGCCAGTGGCAAGTTCTGTAGTTGGAAGAATCTGCAGTTGATTTTCCCTGCCTGATTACATACAATATGATTATTAATTGTGAAAGATAACAGCAATCAAAGTAGAAATTGCCAGGATTACAGGATAAGCAGGCGAAATAATTTGAGATATTATATTGCCGACCCGCATTTCTTCCATGGGAACCTGAATACAAAGATGGACTGCCGGGGATTTGCGGATGCGGAGGAAATGAATGGATACTCTGCGACAAGAAAAGGAGAGAAAATTATGTGCGGAAGGTTCTATGTAGATGAGGGGACAGCCAGGGAAATTGAACAGATAATCCGGGGAGTAGATCTGCGGATGCAGAAAATGCGTACAGGGGATATCTACCCTTCTCAGTCTGCTGGTATTCTGACTTACCACAGCCAGCAGAAAAATCCGTTATCGGGAGGTTCTGCAGCGGAAAATGCACCGGCATTGGAACTTACAGAAATGCACTGGGGATTCCCACAGTATCAGAAAAAAGGACTTCTGATCAATGCCAGAGCAGAGACGGCACTGGAACGGAAGACATTTCGTGAAAGCGTATTGCACAGGCGATGCGTGATCCCGGCCAGGCATTTTTACGAGTGGGATTCTGATAAGAATAAAGTGACTTTCTTCAGAGAGGACAGGCCGGTTTTATTTATGGCGGGATTCTATAACCGGTTTCAGGATGAGGAGCGATTCATTATTCTTACGACACAGGCGAACGCTTCTGTAAGCCCTGTTCATAATCGTATGCCGCTGGTTCTGGATGAGGGTGAATTGGAGGAGTGGGTTTATGATGACAAATTTACGGAGTATGCGTTTCATAAGACTCCGTCAGATCTTCGGCGGGAACAGGAATATGAGTAGCAGAGCTTGTTCCTGACATGAAAAGGAGCCATCTGAGATATATATCTATTGCCAGATGGCTCAGGAATTAATTTCAATTTATTTGTTGTCGTGTACTGTATGCAGTTTTGCGAGTTGCTTAACTTCAGCCACACTAAGGGCAGAGTATTCCGCAATTTCCCCGACTGACAGCTTTCCCATGTTCAACATCCTAAGTGCTATTTCTTTTTTTGCTTCACTGATTCCCTGGCTAATGCCCTGACTAATGCCTTGACTTATTCCCCGATTTAAAATGGTTTTTGCTTCTGTTTGAATCAATGGTTCTCTCATCATAGCACCTATGCTTTTCTGCACGTTTTCATACCTTGTCGGACGATAGTCCGGCCGCCCTGTCCAGGGCATGCATTACGGGATGCCCTTTGGGTATACTTACGTGCGATTTCCCGGATCACATCACTTGAAAGCTCTATGATTGAACTGATTGTATATGGTGCGAAAAAGGAAGAAGGTACTAAAATCCAAACATTTTCCTTATTTCTGCATCGGAAGGTTCGGTTTCTTCGTGTTCATATTTTTCGACAGTATAGTCTCCAGAACCACCGTTATCAAACTGTTCTAAAAATTTGAGGGTTCCAGTAACGCCTAATGCAGTTTTTAAAGCATTTATTCCATTTTTTCGTAATTCTGTGGTATTTGTAACATTTAACCTTGTTGCTATCATTAATATAACACCTCCAACAACCATTCATTAGGATTCATAACCTTTGTATAAGTCGTAATCCGCTGACAGTTATTCAAAAATTTTTTATCTGTGGTTAACAATACATCTGCATTTGCAGACTCAGCACATGCGAGATGAATACTGTCCTTATATTTAATATTTGAAATAAGCCGTATTTCCTCGGCGCGGGTTAGGATTGACCGGTCAACCGAAATTTCTTCCGTGCATAGGCTATATATCATTTGCAATATAGCACATTTATATTTGTCTGGAGTCTCCTTTCTCTCGGTGTATCTATTATAGTCTATTTATAATAGTTTTACAAGTATAGCACTGTTAAAGTTGCTTACGGATGGAACTTCGGAGTATCTAAATAAATATATAAGTATTCAGGAGTTAAAAAATATAGAAACACAATAGACCATGCTTACGAAAGAATAAAAAGGGTTATAAAATAAATTGCATGTACCATATTCAACAATGTATAGAGAAGTCGTTAAAACATTGGTTAAAAATGAAGAATGGGCATGTTAAGAGAACTCATAATATTGTATACTGAAAGCCAATGGCAGGTTAATAACAGATTGGAATTTGATGGGAAGGTACGACATAAGGTTAAGTAAAAGAATAGACTTTATAGAACGTGTATTAGATGCCAGTAAGGATTTATATATTAAGTGCAAGAAGTATAAACTATAGGGTAAAACAATGGAGGATATAACATGATTTCAGGCGCATTTATGGTTCCGCATCCGCCGCTGATCATACCGGAGGTCGGCAGCGGAAAAGAACGGGAAATACAGAGTACAATTGACGCTTATCATGAAGTTGGGGCTAAGGTAGGAGACTTGAGGCCGGAGACGATTATCCTGCTTTCGCCGCATCAGGTGATGTATGTCGATTATTTCCATATATCGCCGGGAAAACGGGCGGAAGGGGATTTTGGGAGGTTCGGCGCCGATGAGGTGAAACTGGAAGTCAGCTATGATACGGATTTTGCAGATAAATTATGTGGGATGGCGGATGATGCGGGGCTGCCTGCGGGAACGCTTGGAGAACGGGACAGGCAGCTTGACCACGGAACTATGGTGCCGTTATATTTTGTAAATCAGTATTGGAGAGAATACCGCCTTGTCAGGGTGGGGCTGTCCGGCCTTCCGCTTACGGCTCATTACGAGCTGGGGCGGCTTATTCAGGAAACTGCAAGATTGCTGGGAAGAAATGCTGTGGTCATTGCCAGCGGGGATTTGTCTCACAGATTGAAAGAGGACGGCCCCTACGGATATCAGAAGGAAGGGACGGAATATGACGGGCGCATCATGGAGGCCATGGGGCGCGGAGACTTTGGAGAATTGCTGGAATTTCCTGAGGAATTTTGTGAAAAAGCAGGAGAATGCGGGCATCGTTCTTTTACCGTTATGGCGGGTGCTCTGGACAGGACGAAAGTAGATGCAAAACGGCTCTCCTATGAAGGAACTTTTGGCGTGGGATACGGGATTTGCATGTATATCCCGTGCGGGCAGGATTTGAGCAGGAACTTTAGAGAGCAGTATGAGGAAAAGGTAAGGCGGCGCGTCCTGGAGCTGAGACGGCGGGAGGATGAATATGTGCAGCTTGCGCGCTGTGCCGTAGAGGAATATGTACGGACAGGAAAGAAAATACAGGCGCCGGAAGGAATTCCGCCGGAAATGCGTGACCGCAGGGCAGGGGTCTTTGTATCCATAAAGAAAGAAGGGAGACTTCGCGGATGTATCGGAACAATCCATGCGGTGCGCCTGTCCATAGCGGAAGAGATTATAGAAAATGCGGTTAGCGCCGCATCCTGTGACCCGCGGTTTTCTGCCATAAAAACAGAAGAACTGGACAGGCTTTCGATTAGCGTGGACGTGCTGGGAGATACGGAGAAAATAGATTCTCCCGGCAAGCTGGATGTAAAGCGGTACGGCGTGGTAGTGACAAAGGGATGCAGACGCGGGCTCCTCCTCCCGAATCTTGAGGGAGTAGATACGGTTGAGGAGCAGATTGCGATTGCGAAGAAGAAAGCCGGGATAGGCGAGCATGAGAAGGCCGGGCTGGAACGGTTTGAGGTCGTTCGCCATTATTAAAATATATAAGGACGTTATGAAAAAGATGTGTAGAAGAACCATTTTACATTGATAAAAATGTTATTTTTTACATTGAAATTGACTTATGCCTCGAGTTAAGATATACTAAAGAAAATGTTGAAAATCTATATCCAGGGACTTACATGTCCTGTAGGCATAGACAATGGAGTGATAAGTGTGAGAAGGAAAATAACAGACAAACTTGTGAACTGGAGGAAAACAACAATTTCTCGTCAGCCTTTGTTGCTGTATGGAGCGCGTCAGGTGGGAAAAACTTATGTTATGCAGGAATTGGGAGCGGAATATTTTAAGAGCACTGTATATGTGAACTTTGAGGCAGACCGTAAGATTGGCAGTTTTTTTGAGAATGATATCCATGCAGAAGCAGTTCTTAAGTTATTGGAGAAGTATTACCATGTAAAAATTATCCCGGATGAGACATTGATCATATTTGATGAGATACAAATGTGCGAAAGAGCGCTGACCTCTCTGAAGTATTTAGCGGAAGAAGCTTCCGAGTATCATGTGATTGCGGCGGGCAGCCTGCTGGGTGTAGCTTTGAAACGGGAGCAGTTCTCCTTTCCGGTAGGCAAGATTCAGATGGAGAATATGTATCCAATGGATTTTGAAGAGTATCTCTGGGCAAAAGGAAAGGAATTGCTGGCAGATATGATTCGGACGCATTATGAGAAAGATCAGGCGCTCTCTGAGGCGCTTCACAAGGAGGCGCTAGCGGAATATTATAATTACTGTATCATTGGCGGGATGCCTGCAGTGATAGCGGCTGAGACTGCGCCGGCTGCAACCCTGGATCAGCAGGAAATCAGGCGTATGCTTCTGGACTCATACATTGCAGATATGGCAAAATATGCATTGCCGGGGGAAACGGTCAAAATATTTGCTGCCTATGATTCCCTGCCGTCCCAATTGGCGAAAGACTCTAAGAAGTTCCAGTATAAACTGATAAAAAACGGGGCGCGTGCATCGCAGTATGGAGATTCCATAGACTGGCTGATTCGTGCAGGTGTCGTAAATAAATGTGTAAAATGTACACAGGGCATTATGCCACCTTCCGCATTTTTGGATTTGACCGCATTTAAACTTTATTACAGTGATACAGGAATTATGTCGGCAAGGACAGGTATGGACTTAGAGCGCCTGATGGTCGGTGAGGCGGAACGATTCAGGGGTATATTTGCAGAGAATTATGTGGCATGTGCGCTCAGGACGAATGGATATGAGCTGCTTTATTGGGAGTCTGATGGAACCGCGGAGATTGATTTCCTCATAGTGAAAGGAGACCATGTGATTCCTGTGGAGTGTAAATCAGGAAATCATGTGAGGTCAAAAAGTCTTGCGGTATATAAAGAAAAATACAAACCGGCTTACAGCATACGGATTTCTGCAAGAAATTTCGGAATGGACGGGCAGATTAGATCCGTGCCTTTGTATGCGGTATTTTGCGTGTAGAAACAGTTTATATGTTCTTTTTTACCTATCTCGCATATGCGCTGTGAGCGATTTCTTCAGTAAATTGTTGGTTTTGGTTGTAAACATCCCGGTAGGTGGTGACTTTTAAAGTGTCCGGTGTGGAACTGTCCAGTGTTTCTGTATGGATCTTTACTACGGAATCATCAGTTTTTGTCCCACGGATTGTAACGGTCAGATATCCGTCAGAATAAATGACATCAATCATAATGGGATAGATACTGTTATTTGCAATCCGAAAGTCAAGTTCATTCCATGCAACGGCCGCGTCCATACCGGCGGAAATATAACTGGAAACGTAATCATGCTCCCATCTTTCCACAATCTCAAGGTTTGCAAAAAGAGCTGCAGCAAAGAGTGTAGAAGAAACCTGACAAATCCCGCCCCCATAGGCCTGAACGGGTTTTCCGTTCAAAGTTGCACCGGCCGGCTTAAAGCCCCTTTGGGCGGTTTGCTCTCCAACGGCACCGTTGAAAGAGAATTCATCTCCGCTCAAAAGGATTTTTCCATTACATTTTTTTGCGGCAAGCTGCACATTTGTAAGACGATTCGAGTGTCCGGAAACTTTGGTTGTGTAGGAACTGAGATTGTCCACAAACAGGCGGTCTCTTAAATTTTGCGCAGTAATTTCAGGCTGCGTGTATATCAGGTCGATTTTGGCAGTTTCGCCTTCTTTTAGGTCAGAAAGTATTTTTTTTGCATTATCTATGTCAAAATCAATACCGGCGACAGCCTCGGTAACTGCATAGTTGTTATTGCGGTCGAGGGTGGCATTTTGTGGTTCTGTATATATCTCCTGATGTATTCGTTCCAAATTGGCCATATCATCAGAAATGGACGGGCAGGAGATCATCGGATCATAATCCTTTGTCTGGACAGCCCTGGTCAGTTCTTTTCTTAAATTGTCTTCGTCGGGACGCCATGCTGCACCGACGGTGACAAGTAGTTTTTCATGTTCGATCTTATAAGTATTCTTTGCGGCAGTAATGGCATCAAGCAGTCCGCTGGCTTCAAGAGTATGGTGAAGCTCTTCAGAGTTTTCGGTGATCGGGGGATTATTGATATGGTTGCCTGTAATGTGTGATTTTATCCTTGCCAGTCCTCTGGAAAAGAATCCGGAGTGTCCTTCTTGGAATGCTTTTTTTGCGGCGGCTTCATAGTCTAATATTAATGCATCGCGGACATTTACTGTATAATTGTTATTCTCGAATGAAATGGTAAATTCAGACGCATTGCGTCTGGCTTCGGCATCTGCTTTTAGCGTAACCGCAGCTTCCTCTAAGGTCATGCCGCTGACATCGATATCATTTACCGTAGTATTGGGCAATATGTGCTCGTTGTCGGCTGTGGCGCAAAGGGCGGTATATACGATGAAGAGCAAGAATCCTATTATGGCTGATCGTGTGAAATGCTTCATTTTTATGTTTTCCTTTTTCTTGTTTGTTTTGTACCATTATATCCTTGGAAAGTTTATTTTGCAAATTTTAAATTCATTATCGACAGATTCTCCTATATATGTTAATCTACAAGGTGGAGATATATAATTGAAAGGGGAGAAAGATTTGAAGAACATTAAGACAAAAATCTTTGTTATTGTTATTATCTGCATGATGATTATTGCAATTACTCCCGCGTTCCTTTTTGGAGAACTTAAAGTTAAGTCATTGACGATGATGGTAGGAGACGATGCAGAGATTGCACTCACGAATCCTGTGCTGCAGATGGTGGCAAAATATGAGAGTGATGAAGGCACCGCTATTGCTACCGGACAGGGCGGAAGGGTAGAAGCTTACGAGCCGGGGAAGGCAGTTGTTAAAGTAAAGGTGCCTTTCCGTACATTGAAATGCAAGGTTTATGTTCTCGGATTTGAGGAAAGTGAGCTTACGATGCTTACCGGACAGACGAAGGAACTGGGAATTGGCGGTGCTTCTGACGAGGCAGAGTTTTATTCCAGTGACAAAGAGGTCGTTGACGTAGTGGATGGTGAGTTGGTTGCACTGAAAGATGGCGTTGCAGATATCGTATGCAATGACAAAGGATATCAGGTATCTCAGTCTGTCTATGTGGCGGGTATTAATGCTGAAAGACCGTATCTGTTTGCTGGCAATAAGATGCAGCTGACTACGAATGAAAGCCTGATTGGAAAGACAACGGGATGGGCAAGTTCAGATCCATTGGTGGCGACTGTGGATGAGACAGGCGCAGTGACAGGAGTTGCGGCAGGGACAGCGGAGGTTTCCTGTCAGACAGAAGACAATCAATCGTTAAAAACAACTGTGAATGTCGTATCATTGAAGGAGCCTGATATCTACCTGCAGGCGGGGGATGTCTACTCCTCCCCGCTGACAAGCGGCGAGGGATTTGATGCCGAAGGGATTGAATGGAAAAGCAACGACAAGGATGTAGCCCGCGTAGATGATTCGGGCAATATAAGGGCTGTGAACGGGGGAGAAGCAAAGATTACCTGTTCTATTGAGGGACAAAAGCTTACAGGAAACGTGCATGTAATGTCGCTCCCGGAACGGGCCTATACGGCTGTAGGGATGAACTCAAAGCTCCAGCTTGCCAATGTGGGAAATAACAGCGTTGTATGGAAGAGCAGTGATGAGTCAAAGGTAAGGGTAGCTGACGGGGTACTGAATGGAGTCGGTGTAGGAAGCGCAAAGATTACCGCGACAGCAAATAATAAAACTTTATCGTGTGACGTGTCAGTTGTCCAGCTAAGCAATTCTTCATTGAAGATGAAAGAAGAATCTGACACAAAGACGATCAAGATAGCAGGTGCAGAAGGGCAGGAAGTGAACTGGTCGTCGGCAGACACTACCATTGCACAGGTTAGTCAGATGGGGGAGATCACCCCGATCAGTGAAGGGAAGACAATGGTATTCTGCAACATCGGACCGTCAACGATGTCTATTCCGGTAACAATTGAAGAAAAAGATTTTCAGAACCAGCAGCCGAAAGAAGTAAGTACCCAGCAGGCGGCAGGAGAGCCGGCACAGGTATCTGACACAGAAGCAGCCGCAGCCGCTTCTGCTAATCCGGAGCCGAAGGCTTCCCAGGGCGATGAGACGACAGCGAAAGCGTCAGATAGTGAGCCGGAGGAGTCTTCCAAGAAGCAAGAAACTTCCGGTGAGGAACAAAAAGCAAAAGACTCTGATGATAAAGCAGAATCTTCCGATAAAAAGAAACCTGCAGAAAAAAAGACAGAAGAGAAAAAAGAAACGTCCGCTGCTGAGCCGAAGACTCCAGAGAAAGTGACGAATACCAACGGACAGTTAACGGCGCCAGAGGCTATAGTGGCTTGCGGAAATTACTATAACAGCGTGCTTGAAAAAGCAGTGAAAAAGGGAGAAAAATGGGTATATTCTAATAGCAGTAAATATGTTGCTCAAAGCGGAACCTTTGAAAAGATGCTTTCGGGAAAGGTACGCGGAGGGAATTGTGCGTCGATTGCCAACTGGGCATTCCGTGACATGGGGCTTATCAGTAACAGTGAGAAGTTCTACGGTGACGGCAACGGAAATATCCGGCATTATAATTCCGGATCAAAGAAGCTGAAATCCAAATTGGATAAGAACTGTACAATTATCAACGGCAAGAAAAAGTCTTTCGGCACACTTATGAAGGAAGGCAAGATCAAAGTAGGAGACGTTATAATCGGAAAGGGTCATACTTATATTTACCGGGGCAGCGGAACTGTATTTGCAAGCGGTCATGATGCGAAATGGCATAAGGACAGGTCGGCAAAGACTGAAGATTCCAACAAAGCAGTATTTGAGAGCTGGGTAAGAAAGTATAAGGGGACCTATGATGAAAGGTTTAAGGTTCATTATATTATCAGAGTAAAAGACAGCTTTATCCCGAAGTATTACCGTGATGAAGATGGAAATCTGGTGAAGAATCGATAAAGTGATAATCGTCGGAAAATAAGCAAATATCAGAAAAGGGAACTCGCCTCTCGGCGGGTTTCCTTGCTATAAAGATAAAAGAGAAAGGAATATAAAAGAACGATGGATAAAACAAAAAGAAGATCGATTTATTTTGAATGTTATAGCGGAATCAGCGGGGATATGACAGTAGCGGCGCTTTTGGATATGGGAGCAGATGAAAAGGAGCTTGTAAGGCAGCTTGATACGCTGCCGCTTGAAGGATATTCCGTTGAGATCAGCAGAGTAAAAAAATCAGGGATGGATTGTTGTGACTTTAATGTTGTGCTTGAAAAAGAATATCACAATCATGACCATGACATTGTATATTTATACGGACACAGAGAAGGAGGACATGAGCATGGCCATAATGCCCCTCATAGTCACGATGCACATAGTCATGGCACTCATGAACGTGATGCGCACAGCCATGATGCTCATGAACATGATGCGCACAGCCATCATGCAGGACATGTGCACTGCACTTTGGGGGATGTGACGGAGATAATCAGTAAGTCCGGTGTTACAGATGGGGCAAAGAAGATTGCATTAGATATTTTCCGCGTGCTGGCTGCGGCAGAGGCCAAAGCACATGGAGCTTCGATAGAAGAGGTGCATTTTCATGAGGTGGGAGCGGTAGACTCTATCGTGGATATTGTTGCTGCGGCAATCTGCCTTGACAATCTGGGTATATCGCAGATTATCGTGCCGGAGCTGTATGAAGGAAGAGGGACGGTAAGATGTGCTCACGGGATACTTCCGGTTCCGGTCCCGGCGGTAATGCACATTGCTGCGGCTCATGGAATTGCCCTGCATATTACGAATGCAGAGGCAGAGTTGGTGACTCCTACAGGAGCAGCGATTGTGGCGGCAGTGCGCACATCGGACAAGCTTCCGGAAAAGTATACGATCCTTACAACGGGAATAGGGGCAGGAAAAAGGGACTACGGCAGGACGAGTGTCTTAAGGACTATGATCATTGAAGAGAAATATGCACCTTTAAAGGATGATATCTATAAACTGGAGAGTAATATCGATGATTGTACAGGTGAGGCCATGGGCTATGTGATGGAACGGCTTTTTGCCGCAGGTGCGAGAGATGTCAATTACATGCCGCTTTTTATGAAAAAGAATCGTCCGGCATATCAGATAAATATCATATGCAGTGAGAAGGATATCGCTGCAATGGAAGAGATTCTTTTTAAAGAGACAACTACAATTGGAGTCCGGCGTATAAGGACAGAACGCACAGTGCTGAAGAGAAGGATTGAGAAAGTGGATACGGCATTGGGAGAAGTCCAAGTCAAGATGTGCGATGTGTATGGGGAGACGAGAGTGTATCCAGAATATGAGAGTGTGGCAGCGATTGCAGCAGAGAAGAAGCTTACATACAGAGAAGTATGGGAAAGGGTTTTAAGAGAAGCGGAAGACCGTCTCCTTAATAAATAAAAAGATATGTATGACTATCAAAAAAAAGTTGAAAATTTAAAAAAGACAATGGCGTCTTATGCAGAACAGGATATTGTCGTTGCATTTTCAGGAGGCGCGGACTCGGGATTGCTTTTAAAAATGGCGTGTGAAGCAGCAGAAAAAACGGGACATACTGCTTATGGCATATTTCTGCATACGATGCTGCATCCGTCAGGAGAGACAGAAAGTGCAGGAATACTTGCAGATGAGATGGGGGCAGTATTTAAAGTTTTGGAAATAGATGAGCTCCAAGGAGCAGATATTGAATATAATCCCCAGGACAGATGCTATCGCTGTAAAAGATACCTGTTCGAGAGCATATTAAAAGAGGCAGAAAAACTCTGTGCAGGCGTAGTTATGGAGGGTACGAATCAGGATGATCTGCATGTGTACAGACCGGGCATCCGTGCAGTGAAGGAGCTGGGAATTGCCAGCCCCCTAATGGAGTCAGGATTGACGAAAAAAGAGGTGAGAAGATTGGCAGCAGAATACGGGCTGTCTGTTTCAGATAAACCGGCAGCCCCGTGTCTTGCCACCAGATTCCCATATGGCGCACGGCTTTCTGATAAAGCAATGCGCAGAGTAGAACGGGCGGAGAGATTTTTAAAAGGACAGGGCTTCTATAATGTGCGTCTAAGAGTGCACGGAGATATAGCAAGGATTGAAGTGGACAGTCATGATCTCCAGAGACTTGTGGAGAACCGGGCAGAAATCATCCATGAGATGAAAGCACTGGGATATACTTACGTAACGGCGGATTTGGAAGGTTTCCGTTCGGGAAGTATGGATGTAAATATTAAGAAATGATACTTGTGAAAAGAGAGGAGGCCGGTGTAAAAACACCGGCCTTCGGAGGGGAAAATCTATATAATATCAGGCGAACCCCATTCACTGTATAATGTGATGACAGGATACCTGAATGAAAAAAACAAATTTGATTATTTAGGCGAAGTCCAGCGATCATACAGAACATGTTAGCACAACCGCTGTCTTCTTTATTTGATGAAATCATTATAATAATAAAATGTGAATCGGATGTGTCAGAAAACAGAAATGTTTATAAAAATTCTTAAGAAAATCGGAAGACCTTAAGTTTTGTAAAAAAACCATTGAAAACAAAAAAGTTTCCAATGGTTTTTAATAAGTTCAATGCGGAGAAAGGGACTTGAACCCTTTTTGTGGGCTGAAAACCCCGTAAATACGCTATGTTTGGAAAAATCGTAATCACCATCGTAATCACCTGAAGAAATATGCAAGAAAGGAGAATCTTACACGTATGACAATTAAATATTTTCGGACATATAAATAAGTCCCACAATCATGTATTCAGTACAATATATGTTGATTGTGAGGCTTATTTTAGTGCCTGAACAGAGAATAAACAGTATAAGGCAAAGTCCTAAGAGCAGCACTATAAAATGTCTGTATGAGTCGTATAACGCTTTATAGGAGTACTACATAGGCGCAAAATAAAATATCAATTTCAAGGATTAAAAAGGAGGTCACAAAGATGACAGAAGCAACAGCAAAAAGAAACAAAATAAACTTTTTCAACGAGAAAAAATGGATCATGGCTTATTGGTTTAAAAGAAACGGATTAGGAATAAACAAAATGTTTCTCCAATGGGGTAAGTGGTGGGAAGATGATTTTCGGGATATTTCCGATCTGAGATTTCAAGAAGCATATGAGTGGGTAGAAAAGACCATACAAATGACGAAAGATGAAATCAAACAAAAAAGACATGATATTGCAGACAATAGACCAATGCCGCAATGCATGAAGACGTTAGCTGCAAAAAAGAGATTCTATGTCAAGAAATGCAGCATAAAGAATCACCCGTTAAAAGTCAGTGGATATGCAGTCTTTAAAAACCAAAAGGATAAGAAGCCTGTATATGGCAAGAGATTTGATCTGACAGCTAACCAGGTAATAGAATATTTAAACAAGCAGGAGGACAAGTAAGATGGTTCGTAAAGAAGAATTGCTCAGAAGAGTATGGGAAAAAGTGAATATCGGAAAGACAGGATATAAGGACAGGATAAAGCAAGTAGAAGTGGAACTGGTCATTAATGAGTTCCTCAATGAATTGGCACAGTGCATGATTAACAATGAGGATATCAGTCTTAGGGGATTTGGAAATTTTGTTTTCAATAAACGAATGGGAAGAATAGCGTTTGATTCAATACGCAGGCAGAAAATGCGTCTTCCCGAAAGGAGGGTAATCAAATTCAATATCTCAAAAGAAGTTGATAAACATATCAGGGGAGAAAAGAGGTTTGAAGTAGTAGATGAATAATTGTATTAATCAGGAAAAAATGTGGGGAGTTGTAGTCAAATACAATAAAGAGCGCGGATATGGGTTTATCAGGTCTAAAGTGGATGGAATGGATTATTTCGTCCACGTATCACAGATAAAGGATAAAATACTTGAGAGAGGATATATCGTTGAATTTTGTGTAGGGCTTAATATAAAATCCAAGCGTGAAGAAGCTAAAAACGTAATTGTAATTGAAACATCAGTACATAAGGATATCAGCAAAGAACCACATTGCGGAGAATGTGAATTTGTAAAGAAGTATAATTGCGGTAAGAAAATTTATTATTGTGACCATGAAGACAGAACTGACGATATGGGTAAACTCGGCATAGATCACCTGCCTGAGACAAGCCCTGATTGGTGTCCGCTGAGAAATAATCAAAAATAATTTGTAATTGAAATTCAAAAAATTTGACTGTTAATGTTTTTATTGTGCAATTCTGCACAGTAAAATCCAATACATGTAAAAATTGAATTTTTCAAAGATTGATAAGGGCTGAATGAAATGTTCAGTCTTTTTTACAGCAGAAAAATATTTATCAGATGGAGAAATGTATATATGTTAGTTTCCAAAATGGGGAGTCATATCCAACAGAAAAAAATATAGAATATGTTATTTAATGGCAATAAATCAGAAAGGATAAATTAGATGAGAAAAAGATACAAATATGATTTAGAGGAATAAGTGACATGGAAACCAATATAAAACAAAAAATATATAGAAGGAAATAACTACAAAAAGTAAATTTCAATTTATCCCCGTTAGGGGTAAGAATGTATCTCTTGTAGTAAATAGGATCTCCTTTAGTAGTAGTATCGGAATGGGCAAATAGTTGCCCACTTGTCCTAGGACAAGTTAGAAAAAAGGGCAAATGATTGCCCAAAACGAAACTTAGGTTAATTATATTTTTTATGAAAGGAAATTGATTTATGTATAACAAAAATATTGCAACAGTGTACAAAGGGATACATATAAAAAAACAAAATAATGGACTGCCAACCTACTGAAAAACCGCTCTTTCACAATGAAGGGCGGTTTTTTCATGGGCGCAGGGAAAGGAGGCAACCCAACTACCGGGGCTTGACAAGAGAGGTCAAGCCCTTTTTTCATTCCAGAAAACCAAGAAGGAGGTATTGCGAATGGCCGATGAAAAATCGAAAAACCTGACTGGCGCAGACGGTCCGGGCAAAGACCCGGCACAGCCCGAGGCGGGTGGCTCCCCCACTCCGGGGAAGGAGCAGAAAGAGCCCGAAGCCGCCGCACCGGAAAAAGCGGCGAAAGAGCCGGAAAAGGCCACCCCGGAAAAGGCCGCTCCGCAAAAGGCAGCAAAGGAACCGGAAAAGCCTGCCCCGGAAAAGGCCGCCCCGGCGAAGGAAGAAAAGAAACCGGAGATTCCCAAAGAGCAGAAGGCAGAGGCCCCGGAAGGTAAGGAGGCTCCCAACGTGTCCTTCTACAACTTCTCCGAAATCATGGCGGGGAAGAAGGAGGCGCAGAAAGCCCCTCCCGGGCAGGACGGGAAAGCACCCGGCAAAGCGGCTCCCACTTCTCCCGAAAAAGAAACCGCCAAAGGGACGAAAGAGGCAGCCCCAAAGCAGAAGGAGGAAAAGGGGACGGAACCGCCGAAGCGGAAGGGCCGCCCTCCCAAAGAGGCAAAGGACAAGGCAGCTCCCACGAAGAAGGAGCCCACGGCAAAGAAGGAAAAGGCGGGACAGAAAACGGCCACGAAAGCGGAGAAATCTTCACCGGCTGGAAAGGCAGCAAAGGCGGAGAAAGTGCCCCAGCCCCAGAAGCCGGCAAAGGCAGCGCCGGAGGTCAAACCTGCCACACAGCCTGAAAAGGCGTCCCAGGCACCCACGGAGGCGCCCCGCCGGGGGGACGAACAAATCGTCTACTTGAAGCTGTCCGACCTCCACGCCTTCAAGGACCACCCGTTCCAGGTCCGCAACGACGAGGAAATGCGGGCCATGGTCTCCAGCGTCAAGGACAAGGGCGTCACCCAGCCCGCCATTGTAAGGCCCCGTGAGGACGGGGGCTATGAGATCGTGTCCGGCCACCGCCGCCAAAAGGCCAGCGAGCTTGCCGGGTTCACCGACATGCCGTGTATCATCCGCAACCTGACGGACGAGCAGGCCATCACGCAGATGGTGGAGGACAATACGAACCAGAGGGAGAACATCCTCCCCAGCGAGCGGGCCAAGGCCCTGAAAATGCAGCTTGAGGCAATCAAGCACCAGGGGGCGAAGAACTTCACTTCGGGCCAGATTGACCCGAAGGACGCCGGGAAACGCTCCAATGAGATCGTGGCCGAGCGCAACAAGATGACCGTCAAGCAGGTGCAGCGGTACATCAAGCTCAACGACCTTGTGCCCGACCTGCAAAAAATGATGGACGGGGGACAGGTCAAGTTCACCCCGGCGGTGGAGCTCTCGTACATCAAGCCAAAAAACCAGCAGTACATCGCCGTCGCCATTGAGGGCCAGCAGTCCAGCCCTTCGCTCTCCCAGGCCCAGCGCATGAGGGAGCTTGACCAGAAGGGGGTCCTCAACGGGGACGTGATCGACGGGATAATGATGGAGGATAAGAAGGAGGTAGACAAAGTGATTCTGACAGGAGCGGAGCTTGGGAAGTATTTCGGGAAGGAGACCACCCCGAGGGAAATGAAGGACCAGATCATCAAACTTCTGGACGACTGGAAGGGCCAGCAGAAGGAAGTGGCGAAGCCGGAGAAAAAGAAGGCCCAGCCGGAGAAGTAGGGGCCGCTTCGGACCAACTTGGCCCGAGGCCGTAACAGGGCCGGGCTTCGGATACCGGCCATTTCAGAAACAGAAACGGAGGGAAAAAAGATTGAAACGACCTTTAGCATACATCACCGCCGCATGGTGCGGCGAACCGGAGACGGACACAGAGATGGGAACCCGCTACAGCCGCCTGGCATACGAGGCGGGCTTCTCCCCCGTCTGCCCCGTCCTCTACATGCCGCTGTTCCTCAACGACAGCGTACCCGAAGAGCACAAGGCGGGGATTGACATGCGCCGGGACCTGCTCCGGCGCTCCCATGTGCTTTTGGTCTGCGGAGGGGACGTGGACGAGGACGTGAAGAACGACATCGCGGTGGCCGGGCGGCTGGGGATCGCCGCCACCACCCTTGACGGAATCCTGGCCGTGAAAGGGCTGGGGAAGGATGGCGGCGGACATTAGGCTGGGGAGCCTCTTTGACGGGATAGGGGTATTCCCCCTTGCGGCCTCACGCTGCGGCATACGCCCGGTGTGGGCCAGCGAGATCGAGAAGGCCCCAGTCTCCATCACAAAGAGGCACTTCCCGGACATGCTGCACCTGGGGGACATCACGAAGCTGGACGGGGGGAAGGTCCCTCCCGTCCATGTGATAACCTTCGGCTCCCCCTGCCAGAACCTTTCCCTGATGGGGAACCGCAAGGGCCTTGACGGGGAGAAGTCCAGCCTCTTCTACCAGGCCATGCGTATCATACAGGAAATGAGGGATGCGACAAGACATGTATATCCAGTTATCGCTGTTTGGGAAAACGTCATGGGAGCGTTTTCTACAAACGACCGGATGGATTTTAGAGCCGTCCTATCCGCCTTCACGGACACCGAGGTTCCAATGCCTCCTTCTGGAAGATGGGCGGGGGCCGGAATGGTGCGAGGGGGAACGCCTGACCTGTGCTGGCGGCTCATGGACGCCCAGTATTGGGCAGGAGCCAGGCGGCTGGCGAGAAGGCAGCGGATTTTCATCGTGGCGGATTTTGGAGGGAGGCGTGCCGGAGACATACTATTTAAGCCCCGTCCACTGCTCCCGGTTCCTGAACCTTGCGAGCCGGGCGGGCTGCCCTCCCCCGGCGGAGATCGAACGCCTTTTATTGAAGCAGGGGGGCGCGTACCCGTCGTCCGGCCCTTCCAGTGCTTCCGTATGCGGGGAGCGTCCAAAAGGAAGGAGCAGGCGGCCTTCCAAAACAGCTTCGGACTGCCAGCTGACCCTTTTCCCACTCTCTTAGCCAGCGACCTGACGCCCTTCGCCTTCTGGTTCGAGGACGACCCGGAGGGCGGCTGCGTGCGGTTTCTGACGGAACGGGAAAGCGAGCGCCTCATGGGACTCCCGGAGGGCTGGACGGCATACGGGGCGGACGGCACGGAGATACGGCCCCTTGCCCGCTACAAGGCGCTGGGGAACTCTATCGCCCTCCCCTGCGCCGACTACATCATGGCCGGGATCTACGAAGCCCTGGCCGGAAAGGAGGAAACACGCGGAAATGTTTGAAGCCTATGTGACGAACCCCGGCCTTTACCCGGAGCTTGGCGTGGAGGCCGGGGAGACCCTGCGCTTCCCCACGACCACGGAGGAAGTGCGGGCCTTATTCTCCCGGATTGGCATAGACGGGGAACGGTACGGGGAGTATTTCATCACCAGCTATGACAGCGACGTGCTGGGGCTGTATGACTGCCTGGACGAGTACGCCGGGCTGGACGAGCTCAACTATCTGGCGCATGTGCTGGGGGAAGTGCAGGAACGGGGCGAGCTGGAGAAATTCGAGGCCGCAATGGCTTTCGGGGAGCATACGGACGGGGCCGGAAATCTGATTAACCTGGCGCAGAACCTGGACTGCTATGACTTCTATCCGGGGATTGGGGATGACGAAGCCCTCGGGCGCTACTGCGTGGAGGAAATCGGCGCAATCGACATCCCCGAACATATCCGGGACTATTTCGATTACGAGGCCTACGGGCGGGACATTGACTTAAACTCTACCGGGAACTTCGTCCCCGGCGGCTATGTGCTGCGGAACGGGGAGCCTTTCCGGGAATGCTACGCCGGGCGGGAGGACATACCGGAGGAATACCGGATATGCAGGGCCCCGGCCCGGAACGAGAAGGAGGAAACACGCTCCATACTGGAGACCATCAGACAATTCAGGGAGGCCCCGCCCACTCCCCACAAGGACAGGGAAGGGCCTTCCCATGAGGGGCGGTAGGCTTCGGGCCAAGCTGGCCCGAGGCCCGGACCCCGTGCAGAAAGGAAGGAGGTGCGCCATGCCGGGGTGACAGAGGAACAGATCGCGGAGGCGAAGCGGTGGGACCTGCTTTCCTACCTGCAAGCCTACGAGCCGGGCGAACTGAAAAAGTCCGGCCCCCGGGAATACCGGACCAGGAGCCATGACAGCCTGGTGATCTCCAACGGCAAATGGCACTGGTGCAGCCGGAACATGGGCGGGAAGACCGCCCTGGACTATCTCATAAAGGTGCGGGGGCAGGATTTCGTCTCCGCTGTGGAGACGCTCTGCGGCGGGGGCGCCTCCCCTTTTCTTTCCCAGCCGGTAGACCTTCCTCCGCCAAAGCCTTTTGAGCTGCCGGAGCCGGGCCGCTATGCCACAAGGGTCATGGGCTACCTGCAAGGCCGGGGGATTGACGGCGGAATCATCAGCCGCTGCCTGCGGGACGGCTCCCTCTATGAGAGCTTCCGCTACCACAACTGTGTATTTGTAGGCCGGGACATGGAAGGGAAAGCCCGGTCCGCCTGCCTGCGGGGGACCTTCGGGGACTTCAAGATGGACGTGCCGGGCAGCGACAAGCGCTTCAACTTCTGCCTTGCCTCCCCTTTCCCGGACTGCCAGAAGGTGGCCGTCTTTGAGAGCGCCATTGACGCCCTCTCCGGCGCCACGCTGACAAAGCTGGCCGGGAAGGCATGGGAGGACGCCTGCTACCTCTCCCTTGGGGGCACCTCGCCGCTGGCGCTGGTCCAGTTCCTAAAGGACCGCCCGGGAATCCGGCATGTGGCACTCTGCCTTGACAATGACGGGGCCGGGAAAAGCGGTACGGAAAAGCTCATGGAAACGCTGCGCTCCGACCGGGAGCTGTCCGGGCGGATAGAGATGCTCCGGGAGGCGGCCCCACCGGAACGGTACGGGAAGGACTATAACCAGCACCTTCTGGGGGTGATTGGGGAAATGAAAGCAAGGAGGAAGGAAAAAAGTTTTGAGAGATAATACCATACCCTGCCGCCGCTGGGGGCCGCTTCGGGCCAACTTGGCCCGAGGCCCTCCCCGGCTCCAATGAATCCGGCAGAAAGGAGGAACCATGCAGGAATATGTAGAACAACAGACGGTGGCCGTCTCCGTCAAGGCGGCGAGGCTCACAAGCCGGGTGCTTGCCGCCGCCTTAAAAAAGACGCTGGCGGAAATGGAGGGACAGCGCCGGGCCGCACGGACGCCCCACGGGAAACAGTCCGTCAAAAAGCTGATGAACCACTACGGCACGAAGAACGCCATCAAGCTGGTGGGAGCGCCAAAGGATTTTGACCGTATCGCCAGGGAGTACCATGTGGACTACGCTTTCCACAAGACCGGCCCCGGCCAGTACCTGCTTTTCTTCAAGGCAGACCAGGCGGACGCCATCACGGCGGCCTTCTCCCGGTATACGGAAAAGGCCATGGGGCGCGGGCAGGAGAAGCCGTCCATCCTCGGGCAGCTGCGGCGGCTCGTGAAGGAGCTGGCGGCAAAGCCCCGGCAGAAGGAACGGGCCAGGGAGCCCGGGAAGGAGGAACGTTGAACCGGAAAATCAAAAAATATCTGCTCCCCAACTTCCCCTACCTCATGGCCTTCTGGTTCTTCTCGAAGCTGGGGACCGCCTACCGCATGGCGCAGGGCGGGAACGCCGGGGAAAAGCTGTTCGGCATGATGGAGTCCATAGGGCCGGTATTTCAGAATTACGCTCCCGGCCTGGGGCTGTCTGACCTGGCGGTAGGCGTTGCCGGGGCCGTAGGGCTTTATTTCATGGTGCAGTCCAAAATCAAAAAGGCCCGGAAATTCCGGCGGGACATGGAATACGGCAGCGCGCGTTGGGGCGGGCCTAAAGACATCGCCCCTTTCATCGATTCCAGGTTTGAGAACAACGTGATACTGACCGGGAGCGAGTTCCTGACCATGAACACCCGGCCGAAGGTTCCGGCCAATGCCAGGAACCTGAACGCCTGCGTGATCGGCTCCTCCGGCTCCGGCAAGACAAGGTTCTGGCTCACGCCCCAGCTTTTACAGGCCCATTCCTCGTATGTGGTGGTGGACCCGAAGGGCGGGACCCTCGCCCAGTGCGGCTATTTCCTCCAAAGGAAGAAGGGCTATAAGGTCCGGGTTTTCAACAGCATAGACTTCTCAAAGTCCATGCACTACAACCCCCTTGCCTATATCAAGACGGAGAGCGACGTCTTAAAATTCGTCAACGCCCTGATTGCCAACACCAAAGGGGAGGGCAAGGAGGGGGACCCCTTCTGGACGAAGGCGGAAACCCTCCTTTACTGCGCGCTGGTGGCCTATATCGTATTCGAGGGGCCGGAGGAAGAACGGAACATGAACACGCTGGTGGAGATGATAAACAGCATGGAGGTGCGGGAGGACGACGAATCCTTCAAGAACGCCGTGGATTACATGTTCGACGGCCTCGCCAGGAGGAGCCCCCAGCACTTCGCCGTGCGCCAGTATGCCAAATACAAGCTGGCCAGCGGCAAGACGGCTAAATCCATCCTTATTTCATGCGGCGCAAGACTGGCCCCTTTCGACATTGCGGAGCTTCGGG
>CAJUMF010000042.1 GCA_910586965.1 uncultured Dorea sp.
AACTTATAATATCAGCTTTCCCCCTTCGTGTCAATACTTTTTTCTATCTTTTTTTTCCTTTTTTTACATTATTTTCTTCGCCACTATATATTGATAGGTATCCCACACAAAATCCACAACATATATTCTAAATATATGGCGATATAGAAAAGCGTATCATTATGTTATGCAAAATAAGATTAAAAAAGAACCTTCGCAAAAAGGTTCCTTTAATAATATAGAGCGGAGAAGGAGGGATTTGAACCCTCGCGCCGCTATTAACGACCTACTCCCTTTCCAGGGGAGCCCCTTCGGCCAGCTTGGGTACTTCTCCAATACATAAGTCCGAATATTATTATATGCATACTTTCCCAAACTGTCAAGTCTTTTCTTTATGAAAATTACGGACTTTACAGTAAATGCAAAGTCCTGTGTGAACAGTTATTCCCCGTAGTTTCTCATAGTAATCTGCGTCAGTTTACCATTGGTCGCATTAAAACTGGCATCAACACTTGAATAGTATGTATCGGCATCCCTCCATGAATACATAGCTATATCTTCACCTTCATACACCTCTTCGTCTGTCTCTCCATATTTTTTGACAACCTCTTCTCTGTCTGCCCCTATCTGTACATTCCCCGGAAATATGATTGTCAGCTTTCCGCTTTCGAGATCATAATCATTTACAGATATTCCGCCGATCAGGCACTCTTCCGCCTTTTTCTCCACATCGTCCGGATTGATAAAGTCCACCATGATGCTGTTGCCTTCTTTATCTGTCACATATCCGATAGAATATCCACCAGCGGAGACCATGCCGTCTTCGCTGTCCAGCCCAATCTCCTCGTCTACCGTAAATCCTAGCATATCAAACTGTTTATATTCACACGGAAATGCAATCACATGATCATTAATCTGAACCGTATAGGAATTCCACCCGGCGCCCAACTCACTCACTTGCGGTGCAGCCTTGATCTCCTTATCCATGATACCGTCAAGATCTCCGTCAAGCCCGTCTTCTCCCCGGGACTCATCTTCACTGTCCGCTGTTAACTCTTCATCGATTTTCATCTCACTGATATCCATAATTCCATCATTGACATTGCTATACCCAAGGCCGAAAATGACTGCATCGAGGACAAGCCCTAATACCAGAGATATGATCAGGAACAGCTTCGCCTTGTTTGCCGAATCACGCGCACCGTCATAATCACCATTCCTTTGCTGCGCATTGATCCTGCCGGAAAATATAATACTTACAATTCCTAATGGAAGACAACACATTAACAATGACAATACGGAAAGGACCATATATAATGTTCCGTTAATTGGCTGCTGCGGACTCTGACACACACTCTGTCCGACCGTTCCGTATTGATACTCGTAAGCGCCGGACTTTTCTTCTTCCTGAACAACCGCGCCGCACATTGGGCAGAACTTTACTCCGTCGGGAATCTCTTCTTTGCAGAATTTACACTTCATGACGCATCCCTCCTGTTATGCAGTATATTTTGATTGTATTATACGTTTTGTTCCTGATATCAATATACTACCGGTTCCTTAAGCACACAAGTAAAATATTCTGAATTATTTTTTAAGAAATAAAAAAACCATGCATCCAGTCACCCTTTTTGCACAGCTTCTTCTATATCTTTTATGAGGAACGGAGAGGGTGGGATTCGAACCCACGCGCCCTTGCGGACAAACGGTTTTCAAGACCGCCTCGTTATGACCACTTCGATACCTCTCCATCTGTTAACTGCCACTCACAGCTTGACCAAGCCTTACGACAATATGCATTTTACCACACAAAGAAATGTCCGTCAACAATTAATTTCCAGATTTTAGCGTATTTTTAACCGCTATGTTTCCTTCTTCGCAAAAAGCTTTCCGCAACTTCCAAATCTTCCCGAGTGGTAATCTTAATATTTTCGTAGGATGCCTCAAACAGCCTTACCGGCACTTGCATCTCCTGCTCAACTACCATGGCATCATCTGTCACTTCAATACATTGTTCCCTCTTGAGCTTAGAATATGCTTCTATAATTAAAGATTTCTCAAAAATCTGAGGTGTCTGCACTGCCCATACAAGCTTGCGTTTCGGTGTCTGCACCGCGAACTTTTGCCCATCCACTAATTTGACAGTATCTTTGCTGGGCATCCCTGCCACGCAGGCGCGGTATCTTGTGACAGTCTCATAACCTCTCTCCAAGATCTCTTCGTCCACAAACATCCTTGCCCCGTCATGAATAAAGACATATTCTATCCGGCCATTGTCATCAAGTTCCCCATCTCGGATTACTTTCAGTCCTTCCCACACAGAATCATACCGCTCAGCTCCTCCCGGAACAATCGCCTTAACTTTGGAAAAATGATATTTCTGCACAATTTCCTTCCGCACATACTCCTCCTGTCCTTTTCCAACTACAAGAACAATGTCATCGATCACGCGAGAAACTTGAAACGCGCTCAACGTGTAATAGATCACCGGCCTACCCTCTATCTCAATATATTGCTTTTGAACATATGTTCCCATCCTTTTCCCCTGTCCCGCTGAAAGCACGATTGCAGTGCACCTCTTTTTTGTTCCGCTATTCATATCTCTCACCTAATTTTAAGTTCGGCACTGCATTCAGATCCCATCCGTGCCTTGTTCCCGCAAGATATTCATAATAAGCAGCTACACCGATCATAGCTGCGTTATCTGTACAATAAACAGGAGAAGGATAATAAAGCTTCACTCCCCGCTCTTCACAAGCTGACTTCATCGCTTCCCGGAGCGCACTGTTAGAGGCCACTCCCCCTGCAATGGCAAATTTATCCGCTTTATATTCCCTTACAGCATGCATAGCATTTGCCACCAGAACATCCGTCACCGCCTTCTGAAAAGACGCCGCAACATCTGACTGGTCATATTCTTCACCTTTCATCCTGCAGCCGTTGATATAATTTAAAACTGCAGACTTCACGCCGCTAAAACTGAAATCATAAGAATCCTCTCCCATATGCGCTCTCGGAAACGCAATTGCTTCCGGATTCCCTTCTTTTGAAACCTTATCGATCTTAGGTCCCCCCGGATACCCAAGCCCGATGGCCCGTGCGACCTTATCAAAAGCCTCCCCGGCAGCGTCATCCCTTGTCCGTCCAATTATATCAAACTTCCCGTAATCCCTGACCCACACCAAATGCGTATGTCCGCCGGATACAACCAGGGAGAGGAAAGGCGGTTCAAGCTCCGGGTGCTCAATATAATTAGCTGCAATATGCCCTTCAATATGATGCACGCCGATAAGAGGCTTCTTAGCCGCATACGCAATCGCTTTCGCCTCTGCCACCCCTACAAGCAATGCGCCCACAAGTCCCGGACCATAGGTAACCCCGACAGCATCCATGTCCATAAGCTCTGTGCCGGCTTCGGAGAGCGCCGTTTCGATAACTTGATTGATCTTTTCTATGTGCTTTCTTGATGCTATCTCCGGCACAACTCCGCCATATAGAGTATGAAGTTCTATCTGCGAGGAGATTACATTAGAGAGCACACTCCTCCCGTTCTTCACAACTGCCGCTGCCGTCTCATCGCAAGAACTTTCAATCGCAAGTATAAGAATATCTTTTTGCTCTTTCATCATACCCTTCCTTTTCTATATACAAATCTACGTTAATTCTCGAATATAAGCTCTGCCGAGCGTTTATCTTTTGCTGCAACCGCCCGAGGAAATATCCGGCGCACCTCATCCATATACTCCTCAGGATGATTGAGCGAGGGACTGTAATGCGTCAGCCACATCTCTCTCACATCTGCTTCTTTCGCAAGCTGCGCCGCTTCGTAAAAAGTCATATGCTTGTATTCTTTCGCCTTTTTCTGTTTATCCTTCTCACCATACATACCCTCGCACACAAACAGATCCGAACCCACCGCATTCTGCCTGATCGAATCCGTCGGTCTTGTATCGGTACAATATGTTACCTTAATACCTTTTCTGGCAGGGCCGAGCACCATATCCGGCGTATAAGTATTGCCGTCCGTCTCGACAATCTCACCTTTCTGCAGAATGCCCCAGAACTTCTGCGGGATCTGCGCTTCATTGGCACGCTCCACATCAAACTTTCCCGCCCGGTCTATCTCAATCGTATATCCGTAGCAGATAACATTGTGATTTACCCGAAATGCTTTCAGGCGATAACCATTTATCTCAAATGTCTGTTCCGGCTCAGTAATCTCAATATACTGTATAAAAAACGGAAGTTCCGGCGCGATCACTCTCAACGAATCCACTACCCTCCTTAGTCCCTTCGGGCCGATCAAAGTAAGGGGCTCCTTCCTGTCTGCATTGCCCATGGTAAGGAGCAGTCCCGGAAGCCCGCTGATATGATCCCCGTGGTAATGCGTAAAGCAGATCACATCAATCGGTTTAAAACTCCACCCTTTCTCCTTGATGGCAATCTGTGTGCCCTCGCCGCAATCGATCAAAAGACTGCTTCCATTATATCTTACCATAAATGATGTGAGCCACCGATACGGCAGCGGCATCATTCCGCCAGTTCCTAACAAACATACATCTAACATCTTCTACCCCTTTACTGTTATCCGCAACAATTACGTCTCTGTCTCCACCGGCACGAGAAAGCTTCCGATAAACTCATCATAGCACTGCTCGCAGAGTTCAAAACGGTCTCTTCGGTTATCTTTTCCCGAAAAATATCCCCATCGCTTTTCGACTTCCAACAAGTCCTCTGCGGGAACCCCTCCGGCAACCGGAATTTCCTTTCCGCATTTGTTACAGATAATCTTACTGATTTCCTGAATTTCTTTTGTACTGTTCCTATATTGGCGCATACAATTCCTCCCGTGCATATTCCATATACCCTGAAATATATCTTTTTCTTTGCTGTTACGCCTACATTATATAAAATCGCCAGACGTTTTCCAAGTGGGAAGCACTGTCACATCTGCCAGTTATTTTCCAAATCGAAAACTCATCAATATGGCATCTTCCGATGGTTCTCTGTAATAATCTTTCCTGACTCCGTCCTCTTTGAATCCAGACTTTTTATAGAACAGAACCGCTGCCTCATTGCCCTTCCGTACATCCAAAAGAATAGCCTCCATCTGCCTGTTAAGACATACCTTTTTCATCTCCTCAAGAAGCCGTGTCGCCACTCCCTGCCGCCTGCAAGATGTCTTTACGGCTATCCTTGCGATCTCTGCTTCATCTGCAGCACAGTAACATATCACATAACCAACAAGCGCATCCGACATCCATGCTCCTAAGAGAATCGTATACGTCTGCCCAAGACTTTCCCTGATCCCCGCAGCACTCCAGGGATCGGAGAACCCCTCTTTTTCGAGCTGATGAATTCTCTCAACATCCGCTTCCCTAATTTCCTTAATTGTCAACATATCTTCAACTCTCTGTTACGGATTCTTTGCATCTTAATTCACGCTCTTTACGTTCTCGCTCTGCCTGGGAGACTCTGAGATACTCTGGCCTGTGCTCCGCTGCAGAGCAAATCTTTCCCTCTCTGTAATAACGAATGCCCAGCGCTGCCACAGATGCCGCCCGCTGACGGTTCATATGGCACGGTGCAAAGGCAACATCTTCCCCCGGCAGAATACGTCCCGTTAACGCCTCTCTGAATACCGGTACGCCATCACCCAGAAAGACAATCTTTCTATTATAAGAGCGTAGCTTCTGTCCTAATTCTTCGATACTGATCGCCATCTGCCCCTCAACGACAGCCAGCTCATCTGCACAGAATTCATAGATGCCTGTATAAACCTGCCCCCGTCTTGCATCCATGATCGGACAGACCAGCCTTTTTGTCCCCCACAGATTGTATGCCAGTCCCTCCAGTGTCGGCACAGCGATGACAGGCTTTTGAAGCGCAAGCGCAAGTCCTTTGGCTGTAGCCGAGCCAATGCGAAGCCCGGTAAATGAGCCCGGCCCTGCCGCCACCGCCACTGCATCGATGGTCTCCATATCAAGTTCCGTCATCTTTACAACTTCATCCAGCATAGGAAGAAGTGTCTGAGAATGAGTCTTTTTATAGTTGACCGTATACTCGGCCACTAACTCTTCTTCATCCTTGTCCGCACGAACGACTGCCACACTGGCAACCATCCCCGAACTGTCAAGTGCTAATATTCGCATATCTCAATCCTCCGGTAATCAAATCCCTGTTCCAGATTCTTTTCTATCGTAATCTTCGTATAGTGCTCCGGAAGAATATCTGCGATCAGATCCGCCCATTCGATCAAACTGACTCCGTCACCGTAAATATAATCCTCATATCCGATCTCTTCCATCTCCTCCGCATCACCGATACGGTATACATCAAAATGATAAAAGGGCAGACGCCCTCCTTCATATATCTGCACAATCGTAAATGTAGGGCTGCTCACCGGCTCCTCAATCCCAAGCCCTGCCGCCAGACCTTTTGTAAACGCTGTCTTCCCGACACCCAGATCGCCGATCAGCGCAAACACCTGCCCGCTCTTAGCCCGTTCTCCCAGCCTGAAGCCAGACTCAAACGTTTCTCTCTCACTGTTCGTTTCAATAATCATAGTAACTCCAACTATTCCGCTTTCTTTCTTGTCCTATAAATGATATACTTGAATCAGGAAATAGTCAATATGCAGACAACGAACAGGAGGATTTTATTTCATGAAATTTACATTTTACCACAATAATATTAATGTAGCTGATTTGGAAAAATCTGTTGCATTTTACAAAAAAGCATTGGGACTTACCGTATCGCGTGAAAAGGAAGCGGAAGATAAGAGCTTTAAACTCGTATTCTTAGGGGACGAAACGACCCCGCATCTTTTAGAGCTTACATGGCTTAGAGACATGGACCGTCCTTATGATCTGGGAGACAACGAATCTCATCTTGCAATGAAGGTGGACGACATAAAAGCCGCACTTGCACATCACAAAGAGATGAATTGTGTTTGTTTCGAAAATGTTGAGATGGGCGTTTACTTTATCTGTGACCCCGATGGGTACTGGACAGAAATCTGCCAGGCGGACGAATAATATATACCTGGATACGACAAGACACTGTTTGAGGGAGCAGATATTCTGCCCCCTCTTTTCCATCCATATCTAAATCATTGTAATCTTTACCACAATTCCATCGTTAGTTCTTGTTCCTCTGTCTCTTGAAAATCAACTGTAATATGTGCTTCAACAGGAACTGCAACAATTGCCTTTTTCACCTTGCCGGCAGCAAAAATCTCCTGACTGGTAAGGATTCCTTCTTTATTCACCGCACTGACAAGTTTCAAGCTTTCCACTTCCACAGATACCTGGTTAAGAATCGTCTCCTCCGCCCCCATCTCGGCCATCAGCTTATCGATATAGTCCTCAGCGATATAAGACGGCAGCTCATAGGAATATATCTTATCTGTCCCATCCTCTTCTGAACTGATATTCTCGATTTCGTCAGAAGCATCTATAACCATATCTGTGATATCCGTTATGATCCCAAGGACCTCCTCCTGGGACTTCTTCTGCTTGTTCTTTCTTTTCCCATCATCCGTGTAGTACCATCCGTCTTTGTAATACGCCATGGACACAGCATTTCCTGGGCTCAATCTGGTTTCCATGATCATCTGGAGATTATCCTTATCTTTTCCCTGCACTGCCTGGATCGTTGACTCCATCCCAAATTCTCCGTTAAGCGTCTTCCCACCCAGTATAAGATCACCCTTTGTGACGGCCTTAAATGATGCAAGGTCTGCTGTCTTTTTCATCGCATCCGTGATCGTCTCATTATCTGCG
Source organism: uncultured Dorea sp. (assembly GCA_910586965.1). Classification (GTDB taxonomy): domain Bacteria; phylum Bacillota; class Clostridia; order Lachnospirales; family Lachnospiraceae; genus MD308. Next base: position 7,764 of record CAJUMF010000042.1, read on the forward strand.
CGAGAATCCGCATCTGCTTTTTCTTGCACCGTACCCCCAGCCTGCTTTTTCTGCCCGTCTGTCTGAGTCTTTTCGCTTTCCTGCCTTTCAGCATCTTTTCGCCCGCACCCAGCACACAATACCAGGCAAAGAAGCAGCAGTATCCATAACTTCCCCGCTATCTTCATAATATCTCCTACTTTACCGTAATAATCTCATATTCCCTGCTGCCAAGCCCAATCTTCTCCGCATGTTGAAGGCATGTCTTATACTCGGAGTTCACGGTAGTATTCTCAAAGTGGTCGTGATGGTCGCAGAAATCCGCCTGTTTCATGTTGTCTGTAAGCTGGCTGTTTAGGAGAGGCTCTGCCTTTAAGCAGGCATCCACACACGCCTGGTCAAGGGCCAGCGGGTCAAAGGACGCGAACATACCGATATTCGGCAGGATTGGCGCATCATTTTCCGCGTGGCAGTCACAGTTGGGCGATACATCCACGATAAGAGAGATGTGAAAATTCGGCCGGCCGTCTATAACCGCCTTCGTATACTCCGCCATCCGGCAGTTCAGCACCTTCGTCGCCGCATTATCCACAAAGTCAATGGCATCGAAGTTACATGCCCCGATGCACCGTCCGCATCCGACACAGTTTTCCATATTAATGGACATTTTTTTTGCCGTCTCGTCAAACACAAGTCCGTCGTTGGCGCACTGCCTCATGCACAGGCGGCATCCCCGGCACAATTCCGGGTCAACAGACGGTTTCCCGTTTCTGTGCTGCTCCTTCTTTCCCGCCCGGGAACCGCATCCCATGCCGATATTCTTGATGGTGCCGCCGAACCCGGTCATCTCATGCCCCTTAAAGTGGGACAGGCTGATAAACACATCCGCATCCATCACCGCGCGGCCAATCAGCGCTTTCTTTATGTACTCACCGCCCTCAACCGGAACTTCTATATCATCCGTTCCCTTAAGCCCGTCGCCGATGAGAATCGGGCATCCAACCGTAAGCGGCGTGAACCCGTTTTCCCACGCACAATAAAGGTGCTCCAGGGCATTCTTGCGGCTGCCCGGATAGAGCGTGTTGCAGTCTGTAAGGAACGGCTTTCCTCCAAGCTCCTTCACCACGTCCGCCACCGCTTTCGCATAGTTCGGACGCAGGAAACTGATATTCCCAAGCTCACCGAAATGCATCTTGATTGCGGTAAACTTGTTATCCATATCAATCTCTCCGATTCCTGCCGCCTTAATCAGGCGTTTCAGCTTGGTCGGCAGTCCTTCCCCAATCTTCGCCCTGAAATCTGTATAATACACTTTTGATTTTGCCATATCATCTCTCCTATTCTCTAAAATATTTTCTGCAGCATCTTCTTAATCATTAATCATCATCTTGATAATCTCTTCATTGGTCTCCTTCATGCCGTCCTTGCCGAGACGCCCGATATTGCTGATGGTCGCCTCCACGCCTTTCGTCACGATACCGTCTCCGGCATAGAACTGCTGCCCGCGAAGGAACATATTGTACCCTAAGATCCCGGCGTCCACGGATGCGGCAATCTTCGCCGCGCAGGACGCTTTCGCCCCGTCGCAGACCATACCTGACACGATAGCCAGCGCGTTGACTACCGTATGTATCACTTCTTCATAGCCGCCGCCCATCAGGTACGCAATCCCGGCTCCCGCCGCCGCTCCTGCGCTGACCGCCCCGCAGTATGCGGAAAGCCTTCCGATGCCCGTCTTCTGGTGAATCGCCGTCAGGTTGGAGAGCGCCAGTGCACGGTACATCTTTTCTTCCCCGGAGTTATACTCCTTTGCATACTCCAGCACAGGGAGAGAACATGTCATCCCCTGGTTGCCGCTGCCTGCATTGATAATTACCGGCAGCTCGCAGCCGTTCATCCTGGCATCCGAGCCCGCAGCCGCCCTGGCTTTTGCCCTTGTGCGGACATCATCCCCATAGGTATCAAGAAGGACGCTGCCGATATTCGCGCCGTAATCCCCTTTAAGCCCTTCGTCAGCGATAGCCGTATTGTACTCAATCTGCCTGCCGATAACCTCTTTGATATCCGCAATGTCCACGCTGTTGATAAAATCCCAGATATCTTCCATATTAAGGAGAGAACGGTCCGTAAGGCCTTCCTCCGTCTCTCCCTCCACCGGGATATCTAAAAGCTTCTCTCCATCCTTTTCCACCAGAACGATATTCGTGTGATAGTTGGCAATCCTCACTTTCGCGTAGGAATCTCCTTTTTTCGCCAGAACGATAATGTCGAAGGTAACCCCGTTGTCAATATGTTCCACGCTGATTGGCACGGTCTTTAAAAACTCTGCCATCCGCACCGTCTCCTCCTCGGAAACCTCTGCGATCACTTCCAGCTCTTTCTCTGCCTTTCCCGCGATAATCCCCGCTGTCGCCGCCGCCGGAATTCCTTTCAGGTGGTTCGTATTGGGAACGATAACGCTCTTTACATTCTTAATAATGCTGCCGCTTGCGCCAATCTCCACGCTGTCCGGCAGTTCCCCCAGAACCTCTCTCGCCTTTGCTGCGGCGTAAGCTAACGCAATCGGCTCCGTACAGCCCATCGCCGGCACAAGCTCCTCATTGAGAATCTGGATATATGCACCGTATTTTTCATTTGTTCTTTCCATCCTAAACCTCTCCTTTATCAAGATATTGTACATCCCTTGCTCCTATTATAGAAAATCTGCGTGGATGTTGCAATAGATTTGTTGCCGCCGATTTCGGGAAAATGGATGAAATGCATCATATCGCTTGAAAACCTCCCGCAATAACGCTACAATAAACACGGACTGTAAATCAGATTATAGATTAAGGAGATTTTACCGTGCAGATTCAGGATAAACTTACGATGCCAATCGGCGTCTTCGATTCCGGTGTCGGCGGACTCACCGTCGCCCGGGAGATCATGCGCCAGCTCCCCAGCGAAAATGTCGTATATTTCGGGGATACTGCCAGAGTGCCTTACGGCAGCAAGTCAAAAGATACGATTATCCGGTTTTCCAGGCAGATTATCCGGTTTTTAAAAACAAAAGAGGTAAAGGCAATCGTCATCGCATGCAATACAGCCAGCGCCCTCGCCTTAGAGACTGTCCAGGCGGAGACGGACATCCCGGTCATCGGTGTTATCGCGCCGGGCGCAAGAGCCGCTGTAAAGGAGACGAAAAATAAAAAAATCGGGGTTGTGGGAACCGAGGCCACCATCCGCAGCGAGACTTATACGAAAGTGATACGCTCCCATCTCCCGGACGCCTCCGTCATCGGAAAGCCCTGCCCGCTCTTTGTGCCGCTGGTGGAGGAAGGCTTTGCAAAGCACTCTATCACAGAGCAGGTCATCGATATCTATTTGGCCGATATGAAAAACACAGATATTGACACCATGATCCTCGGATGCACCCATTACCCCTTGCTCCGCTCAAAGATTATGGCATACTTAGGGGAACGCGTACATATCGTGAACCCGGCATATGAGACCGCTATGGATCTGAAAGCGGTCTTAAAGGAGCGGCAGATTGCGAATACTTCCGGAACACCAGGCACTTACGAATTCTATGTCAGCGACGCGGCAGAAAAGTTCACGAAGTTCGCCAACTCCATCCTGCCCTACGATATCGCGACTACACAGTGTATAAATATTGAAGAGTTTTAATTTTTACTATGATTTTTCTGGTTTTTCCTATATAATGGTAGATGGGTTTAAAAGATTATGCTATTTTTCCTGCATAAATATACACCGCTTTTCAACCCGTGAATTGCAAAGATATGCACTTTAATATCAAAGGAGGTACATATGCCAAAAAGAACAGATATTAACAAAGTATTGATCATCGGCTCCGGTCCCATCATCATCGGGCAGGCATGCGAATTTGACTACTCCGGGACGCAGGCGTGCAAAGCCTTAAGAAAGCTTGGCTATGAGATTGTATTGGTAAATTCCAACCCTGCTACGATCATGACCGACCCGGAAACTGCCGATGTGACTTATATCGAGCCGCTGAATGTCAGGCGTCTGGAACAGATCATTGCAAAGGAACGGCCGGACGCGCTTCTTCCTAATCTCGGCGGCCAGTCCGGGCTTAACCTCTGCGCCGAGCTTGCAAAGGAAGGAATCCTTGACAAGTATCATGTACAGGTCATCGGCGTACAGGTGGATGCCATCGAACGCGGCGAGGACCGTATCGAATTCAAAAAATCCATGGATGCCATCGGTATCGAGATGGCAAGGAGCGAAGTTGCCTACACGGTAGACGAGGCTCTCGGTATCGCTGACAGGCTTGGCTATCCGGTTGTACTTCGTCCAGCTTACACCATGGGCGGCGCCGGCGGCGGTCTTGTCTACAACAAAGAAGAGTTAAAGACCGTATGCGCAAGAGGCTTGCAGGCAAGTCTTGTGGGCCAGGTGCTCGTGGAAGAATCTATCCTCGGGTGGGAAGAATTAGAGCTCGAGGTTGTCCGCGATTCTGAAAACAACATGATCACTGTCTGCTTTATCGAAAATATCGACCCCCTCGGCGTACACACCGGGGATTCTTTCTGTTCCGCTCCGATGCTGACCATTTCCGAGGAATGTCAGGCACGGCTTCAGGAACAGGCTTACCGCATCGTTGAATCTGTGCAGGTCATCGGCGGGACGAATGTGCAGTTCGCACACGATCCTGTCACCGACCGCATCGTTGTTATTGAGATCAATCCCAGAACATCCCGCTCCTCTGCGCTGGCATCAAAGGCTACCGGGTTCCCTATCGCCCTTGTATCCTCTATGCTTGCCGCCGGCCTTACCCTGAAGGACATCCCCTGCGGCAAATACGGGACTCTCGACAAATATGTGCCGGACGGCGATTATGTTGTCATCAAATTCGCCCGCTGGGCTTTTGAAAAGTTCAAGGGCGTTGAGGACAAGCTGGGCACACAGATGCGCGCGGTAGGCGAAGTGATGAGTATCGGAAAGACTTACAAAGAAGCCTTCCAAAAAGCGATCCGAAGCCTTGAGACAGGACGGTACGGCCTGGGTCATGCAAAAGATTACGCAGACCAATCCAGGGAAGCACTCCTTAAGCTTCTGATCACGCCGTCAAGCGACCGTCACTTTATCATGTACGAAGCACTGCGGAAAGGCGCTGAAGTAGAGGAAATCTTCCAGATCACCAAAGTAAAGCATTGGTTTATCGAACAGATGAAGGAGCTGGTGGAGGAGGAAGAGGCGCTCACTGCGCACAAAGGCTCTCTTCCGCCGGATGATAAGCTTATTTCCGCTAAGAAAAATGGTTTCTCAGACAAATATCTGGGACAGATTCTTGCTGTCCCAGAGGCAGATATCCGCAACAGGCGCATCGAGCTCGGCGTTACGGAGAGCTGGGAAGGGGTACATGTGAGCGGCACCAAAGACAGCGCTTATTACTACTCAACCTACAACGCCGAGGATAAAAATCCGGTAAATACCGACCGGCCAAAGATCATGATCTTAGGCGGCGGGCCGAACCGTATCGGGCAGGGTATTGAGTTCGACTACTGCTGCGTACATGCTGCTCTGGCCCTTAAGAAGCTCGGCTTTGAGACAATCATCGTAAACTGTAATCCCGAAACGGTTTCGACGGATTATGACACCTCGGACAAGCTGTACTTTGAGCCACTGACGCTGGAAGATGTCTTGAGCATCTACAATAAAGAAAAACCGTTAGGTGTCATCGCACAGTTCGGCGGTCAGACACCGCTTAATCTGGCGTCCGAGCTTGAGGAGAACGGCGTCCGGATCCTCGGGACTTCCCCGGCAGTCATCGACCTGGCAGAAGACCGGGATCTGTTCCGGGAGATGATGGATAAGCTTGAGATTCCTATGCCGGAATCCGGGATGGCAACTACTGTGGAAGAAGCTTTACAGATCGCAAAAGAAATCGGCTACCCGGTTATGGTCCGTCCCTCCTACGTTCTCGGCGGACGCGGGATGGAAGTGGTCTATGATGACGAGAGCATGGAAGGGTACATGAAAGCTGCTGTGGGTGTCACTCCTGACCGTCCCATCCTTATCGACCGTTTCTTAAACCATGCCTTAGAGTGCGAGGCAGACGCCATCAGCGATGGGACACATGCATTTGTTCCTGCCGTTATGGAACATATTGAGCTTGCCGGAGTGCATTCCGGCGATTCCGCCTGTATCATCCCGTCGGTTCATATTTCCGAAGAAAATGTGGCCACGATCAAGGAATATACAAGAAAAATCGCGGAGGAGATGCACGTCAAAGGTTTGATGAATATGCAGTATGCCATTGAAAACGGCAAGGTGTATGTATTAGAAGCCAACCCGCGGGCATCCAGAACAGTACCGCTTGTCTCAAAGGTATGCAATATACGGATGGTTCCTCTGGCAACGGAGATCATCACCGCGGAGATTACCGGAAAACCGTCGCCGGTTCCGGAACTTAAAGAACAGGACATCCCATATTACGGCGTGAAGGAAGCTGTCTTCCCGTTCAATATGTTCCAGGAAGTTGATCCGATCTTAGGGCCGGAGATGCGCTCCACCGGAGAGGTCTTAGGACTTTCCCCGTATTACGGCGAAGCATTTTACAAAGCTCAGGAGGCAACACAGACAAAGCTTCCGCTTGGCGGCATGGCACTTATCTCCGTAAACCGCAAGGACAAAGAAGAAGTTGTGGAGATTGCGAAGAGTATCGCAGATGACGGCTTTAAGATCATTGCCACCGGCAATACTTACAAGCTGATCCGTGAGGCCGGAATTGAGGCGGAGCGTGTGAATAAGCTCTATGAAGGCCGCCCGAACATTTTAGATATGATCACGAACGGGCAGATTGACTTCATCGTCAACTCCCCCGTAGGAAAGGACAGCATACATGACGACAGCTATCTGCGCAAGGCAGCCATCAAGTCCAAGATTCCTTATATGACGACTATCGCTGCTGCCAGGGCGACCGCAAAGGGAATCCGCTATGTAAAAGAGCACGGGAATGGAGAGGTAAAATCATTACAGACATTGCACAGTGAGATCAAAGATAAAGAATAATGCAGCAACGGGGAGCCAATCAACATAAATGATTGGCTCCCCATCAGATTGAGGAAAAAAAGAAATTATCTAAACACTATACCTTTGCCGCCATTTTCATGATCGGATTATTGTCATACAGGAACTTTAAGATACCGTTGCCCTGTATCGCCTGGTAAATATCTTTTCCTATCACTGTCGTATACAGCAATGTAACCGCTACAAACAACAGCCACACAATGATCATAGCTCCGGCAAATCCGATCACTCCGCCTGCCAGACGGTTGATCAGTCCAAATACCGGAATCTCTGCCACGATATCCAGTGCAAATATAATGGCCCGCAAAATTATCGTAACAATCAAAAAAGTTCCTAAATAAGAGATGATATTAATAATCAGCTTTGCCAGATAGCTTCCGACATACTGTGCAAATGTCTGAACCCCAAGCTCTTCATAGATTTCACTATTATTATTCACTGACAGCAGATTCTTAAATATGTCCGGCATATCCGCAGCCTGAATTGCCTCTTGCTGCAGATCTCTTGGAAGTTCCATATTATCTAACATACTGCCTTGGCCCTCTTCGCCTTCCCCGTCATCTTCCCCATCGTCTCCTTCTTCTGCTCCGGCGAGACCGTCCGCAAGCCCAAGCTGTGTTCTCGCCGCATCCAATATGGCAGCACTCACCTTCTGCTCTATCATCTCATCCATCGGTGTATACTGCGCAATTGCCTTTGCCACATGAGGCGTCGCAAAGAAAACGATTGTAAGCGTCAGAAGCGTCGTCGCAAGAGACACCGCTATACGAAGTGCCCCCTGACAGATTCCCACAATAATACATACGAAAAAAATTACCCCTACCGTTATTAGTACCCAGTCCATATCTTCTCCTTATTTTATCAATCGTATATCCTCCATGCCATTGGCATCCATTACTATGTATCTGTTGATACCAAAAGCAGGAAATATCTCCAGTATATTATTATTCATCTCTCCTTCAAATCGGTGAACTCCAAATCTGGTATAAATACTGCACTGTTTTCCATCATAAAGGATAATCTGTCCGCCCGATATCTTTGCAGATTTATAAGTTCCTCCAAAACCTCTGGATAACACCTGCCTGCCGGAAGAGTTGAAAAGACACAGTTCATATCTGCTGGTTCCTTCTTTCTTCAAGAGAATCCCTATATATCTGCTGCTGTGGAATACACTTTGGATCTCTCCTTTTATCCTGACAGTTTTCGTCTCTTTAGGCTCGTCCTTTCCTTTAAAAATCGTCAGGCAGCCGTCTCCAACCGCAACTGATACCGTCTCGTTTATAAAAAAACCGGATCCAACAACGCTTCCTTTATATTCCTTTTCAAAGACCTGATGATCTATCTTTTCTGCTCCTGCTTCACCAAAATTATAATAACACACTCTCGAAGTCATCCCGCTGTCACTCACAGACAGATATACAACCTGCATCACTTCACCATCCGGAGAAATTGCAATATCTACCGGATAACCGACTCCCATCATGGAAGACTTATGCTCAACCAGCACATTTCCCGCCGTGTCGTAACATATGATCCGCGGAGTTGATTCGTTTTTCAGGACGGCCGCCACAATTCCCTGCTCCGAGACCGCAATCTTCTCAACAGGAAGATTCGTTTTAATCTCTCCCTTCAGTCCCTCTTTCTGGAATACCATGATATAATTGCCCCCTTTGTCCGCTATGGCTGCCGACTGGTCATTCACATCCAAAAAAGGGTTTTTAATCTGGTAGGGCTGATTCCATTGTTCTTCACCACTGCTGTTCAGATAGGCGATACCGTCGCGGCTGTACTTAAGAACGCCGCCTGCGAATTCCTGATAGCTGTTGTCAGAAGCATTACCCACCTTATATGTACCCGCACTCCTCACCCCTGTATAAGTCTGCAGGTACATATACAGAAACGCCGCCGTACAGAAAACAGCCGTTATTATAATACCGATAAAAACTCTTCGCATGATTTTTGATCTATGCTGCCTGATCTCACCCTCCACCTCTTGCAGGTCCCCGCTTTGATAAGGATTCCCCTGCATATAGTCTCCGTCTCTCACAATATATAAATTCTTATTTTTCTGGTGTGCCATCCGTTTCCCCTTTTGTATCTCTTTACATCTCTTGTACAGTATAGCACATTTTTATATTAAGGTAACATTAATTTTTGCCCGATGATGATCAGATTGCCGTCAGTCAGACCATTCATGCGGCAGATGTCATCTACAGACCCTCTATTCCCATATATCTTTATACTAATCTTATCAAGGGTGTCCCCCTTCTGAACAATATAATATCTTCCATCTTGTGACGGGCTCTGGACATCCGCCGTATCTACCGCCTCTCCTTCTTGACTGCCTGTCGTTTCAGATTCAGATATACTGTCGCCTTCAGGAATTTCATTTTTTTTTGAACTTTCTTTATCCCCGCTGTCTTCCTGACGCTCTTCGCTCTCTTTCGGCTCTTCCCCGGGTGTCACTTCTTTGCTGACCGCCTCTACCGCATCCGATGATTTCTGCGCTCCCGCCGGTTCCGGCTCCCCGGCCTCTTCCACCTTCGTCTCCTGGGACAGCGGACGGCTGACGGACTGAGACAGCGCCTCAAGAGAATTCTGTACTGCTTCCATTTTATCATAATTATTAATGGTCGAGATACCGATCACAAGCACTACGACTACAAGTGCCACACTTACCGCATAGGCAAATCTTGCACTCTGTTTTTGCTCCTTGTATTCCATCTTCTCCTTTACGGCACTGCGAAAATTCTTTGCAGCTCGATCCTCAACCATTTCGCTGGGTGTAACGCCGATCTTTTTGCGTGTATTGATCATATAATTCTGCATGGAAGGATTTTTTTCATAAAATATGTAATGTCCTCCCATCTGCATAAGCTCCCCGAACTTGTTGGCATAAAACACTTCTTCCTCCGAAGCCGCGTCGCGCCATACAAATACCGTGTTATCCTTCTTAAACCGTCTCTCATGGACTCTTTTAACCCCTTTGTTCAATCCTGCAGGCTGTCCTTCCCCAACCAGGCACCATCCTACAATCTCCTGTCCTGAAAAAAATGTCTTCTTTTCCTCCTCAAGCTTGTCCCACGCTTCCTTGCTGATCCTGACCTCAGTTCCGGTAAGCTCCACCTCTTCAAGTCTCAGAGCACCCGCAACATACACTACATCCTGATCATTAAGCTTTAGAATCTCCCCCGTAAGCACCGCACCTACTGCCGCGCCTTCCATCTTATCTTTCAACTGGTTCAAATAAGTATCTACGTAATCTTCCACATATATCTTTGGCTCGTCACAGACATTCCCTATCTGCTTTACATTTTTCGGAAACTCACGTTCCATATACTCTCACCTCATTTTTACTTATTCTTTGCATATAATAGCATGGGGAAGACGCGATTTTTAGCAATCCATGAAGCCTGTCCCCAAAAATTTGCGACAAATCTCTCCCCCTTTTGACAAAATAAGGCTTTTCCCGACAACACATTTGTCGAATCCCGGATAAATATATCGCCAGAAAACCAACGCTCCCGGCAGTCCCCCCTTCCTACCACAAAAGCTAAACGCAAGCTTTTACATTCGCACGACAAAAACAGCCCCCGACCGTTTCTATATCCGGAGCGGAGGCTAAGCGCCAGCCTCGGAGCGAAGGATATAGAAACGGTCGGGGGCGTCCCCCACGTCCTAAACGTATGCGTTTACTTCACAAACTCTTTTACTTTTGCATAGATGCTCTCTGCATCCAGCCCATATTTCTTAATCAGTTCTGCAGCAGGTCCGGACTCGCCGTACACATCGTTCACGCCGATCTTCAGAACCTTCGCCGGAGCTTTTTGTGCCACTACATCACACACTGCACTTCCCAGTCCGCCGATAACAGAGTGCTCTTCCACCGTCACGATCTTGCCGGTCTTTTCTGCTGCCGCGATCACTGCTGCCTCATCTAACGGCTTGATCGTATGCATATTGATCACTGCCGCGCTGATTCCCTCTGCCGCAAGCTTTTCTGCTGCCGCCAGAGACTCTGACACCGGAAGTCCCGATGCGATGATGGTCACATCTGTACCTTCTTTAAGGGTAACTGCCTTGCCAAGCTCGAACTTATACTCCGGATGATCATTGATCACCGGAACCGCAGCCCTGCCAAATCTTAAGTACACCGGACCTACATGCTCGTAAGCTGCCTGTACCGCCGCTTTTGCCTCGATATCATCCGCCGGGTTTATGACAACCATGCCCGGGATCGTGCGCATCAGGGCAATATCCTCGTTACACTGGTGGGTCGCACCGTCCTCCCCTACGGAGATACTTGCGTGGGTCGCACCGATCTTTACATTAAGTTTCGGATAGCCTACAGAGTTGCGGATCTGCTCGAAAGCACGTCCTGCCGCGAACATTGCGAAAGAACTTGCAAACGGAACCTTTCCTGTAGCAGCGATTCCCGCCGCAACGCCCATCATGTTGCACTCTGCGATACCGCAGTCGATGTGGCGCTCCGGGAAAGCTTTCTTGAACGTCCCGGTCTTTGTCGCTGCCGCAAGGTCTGCGTCAAGTACAACTACATCGTCATATTTCTTTCCTAATTCTATCAAAGCATTACCGTAGCTTTCTCTTGTTGCAATCTTCTTTACTTCTGACATAATGCTTCACCTACTTTCTCTAAATCTGCCATTGCCGTAGCGTACTGCTCATCGTTCGGAGCCGCGCCGTGCCAGGATGCCTGATTCTCCATAAAGGACACGTCTTTTCCTTTCACCGTCTTTGCGATGATCGCCGTCGGCTGTCCCTTTGTCTCTCTTGCCTCTTTAAAAGCCGCGTCAATCTCGTCAAAGTTATGTCCGTCGATGTTGATCACATGGAAATTGAACGCCTCAAACTTCTTATCGATCGGGTACGGAGAGTTAACGTCCGTGATCGCACCGTCAATCTGAAGATTGTTGTTGTCCACGATAACTACCAGGTTGTCAAGTTTCCTGTGAGCTGCCAGCATGGAGGCCTCCCATACCTGGCCTTCCTGGATCTCACCGTCTCCAAGAAGCGTGTATACCCGGTAATCGTCTCCGGATAGTTTCGCGGAGATTGCCATACCTACAGCCGCAGAAATCCCCTGTCCCAAAGAACCGCTGGACATATCAACACCCGGGATGTGCTTCATATCCGGATGTCCCTGAAGGTAAGAGCCTGTCTTACGAAGGGTCTTAAGATCCTCCACCGGGAAGAATCCTCTGTTTGCAAGGGTGGAATAATAGCCCGGTGCTGTATGTCCCTTGGACAATACAAAACGGTCACGATCTGCCTTCTTCGGATCTTTCGGGTCAATATTCATCTCCTCAAAAAACAGATAAGTGTAGATATCTGCCGCGGAAAGGGAACCGCCCGGATGCCCGGATTTTGCACTGTGAACGGCTGTCACAATGCCTTTGCGAATTTCATTCGCAGTTTTCATTAACTCTGATTTGTTCATGATGTTCCTCCTGAATTATATTTATGCACAAAGCAAATCTTACTCTCCGAATACCTTCTTGTAGTCAGCCTGGAATTTTGCAATACCGGCGTCCGTCAGCGGATGCTTGGTCATCTGCTCGATAACTGCGTATGGTACTGTCGCGATATGTGCGCCTGCAAGTGCGCAGTCTGTTACATGCATCGTGTGGCGTACGCTTGCCGCGATGATCTCGGTCTTAATATCCGCTACCCGGAAGATCTCTGCAATCTCTGCGATCAAATCTGTCCCTCTTACAGAGATATCATCCAGACGGCCAAGGAACGGTGATACATAAGTAGCTCCTGCTCTTGCTGCAAGAAGCGCCTGGTTCGCAGTAAAGATCAGGGTAACATTCGTCTTGATACCCTCTGCGGTAAGCGCCTTACAAGCCTTAAGCCCCTCCACGGTCATCGGGATCTTAACGACCATGTTCGGGTGGATCTTCGCAATCTCGCGTCCCTCTGCGATCATCCCTTCTGCGTCAACAGTCGTAGCCTTTACCTCTCCGCTGATCGGTCCGTCTACGATAGAAGCGATCTCTGCGATAACCTCCTCGAATACACGTCCTTCCTTTGCGATCAAAGATGGATTCGTGGTAACTCCGCAGATTACACCCATGTCATTCGCCTTCTTAATGTCCTCAACCTTCGCTGTGTCGATAAAAAATTTCATTTTTTGTTCCTCCTTTTGCACTGTGATCTTCCTCACTGTCATCGACTTGTTTCTATAGTGAAATTATAGCTCAAACAGGGAGTTTTGGTCAATATGTGTATATTTTTATTAATAATTTTTTCAACTAATAATTTCTATTTATCAATTTCGTTTTCATCCGATTTTACCCGTTATCGTTAAATCTTCTTTGCGAAATGGATTTCTTGCATAAAATTATTACTAATAATTTTGTCAAATACATTAATTTTATTTTTTTCGGCTCCTTGCGTAGGAAGTCGTCCCGCGCACAATAAGCTTCGGCTCATATTCTACATGATAGGTACTGATCGGCTCAATATCCGAGTATTTCTCTGCATCCGAAGCAATCTTTTTCATAATGATATCGCAGGCATCCCTGCCCTTAAACACGACGAAATGCTCTATGGTGGTAAGGGACACTTTATGAAGCCTTGCAAACAATGTATTATCACAGCCCATCACCGACACATCCCCCGGCACCTTAAGCTTCGCTTCATGGAGTGCGTCCATGATCCCGAAAGCGATCATATCATTTAACCCGACAATGGCTGTAACATCATTTCTTTCACTCAAAAGTTCTTTCGTAAGCTCATAGCCGATCTTGTACTCCGAATCAATGTGCGCCACATCCCGGTCAAGTTCCTCCTTCGCCGCCTTGATGATGACATTCTCCTTAATCCCCGCCTTATCGTACTCCTTTAAAAAGCCTTCCACACGCTTAGAGCGCTGCTTTTGCCTCACCGTAAGGGGCGGCGCGATATACGCCACGCGGCGGTGACCAAGCTCTAAGAGATGTCTTGCCATCAGGCGGCCAAGCTTGGAATTGTCAAGCTCCACTGCGTCCACATTCTGCTTTTCGTTCTGGTTATTCACGATAACCACCGGGATATGCCCTGCAAGCTCCTCCACCAGCCCCATAAAGCAGTGGCTTGGATTGCAGGTGTATATGATCCCGAGAGGGCGTATCTGCCACATCATTTTCAGATACCTCTCTTCCATCTTAAGGTCCCGCTGGGTGTTGCACACAAAGAGACCGAAGCCCTGCTCCTTCGCCCGAAGCTCGATTCCCTGCAAAAGCATGACATAGTAAGGATTCGTAAGGTTCGGGCAGAATACAACAAGAAGCTTTTCTTTTTTGACTCCTTTTCTCCCTTTTCGTTTCTGGGGCACATAACCGAGAGCCGCTGCCGTCTGTTCTACCTTCTCCACGGTCTCTTTTGAGAATGAGACATTATATTTTTTATTTAAAACCATAGACACCGTGGACTGGGATACTCCTGCCGCTCTCGCAATGTCTGTAGACGTAACCTTCTTTCTGCCCATACGCACTGCCCCTTTGCCCTACAATTCTGTTCTTCCGTCCAACGCCCGAAGAAGCGTGACCTCATCGATATACTCCAGATCCCCGCCGACAGGAACCCCGCTGGCAATCCTCGTTACCTTGACACCCACCGGCTTTATGAGCTTGCTGATATACATGGCTGTCGTCTCCCCTTCAAGACTGGAATTGGTCGCGATGATCACTTCCTCCACATCACCCTTAAGCCTTGTAATAAGCTCCTTGAGACGGATATCCTCCGGCCCGATCCCGACCATAGGGGAGATGGCCCCGTGGAGCACATGATACACACCGGTATATTTCCCCGTCTTTTCATAAGCCGCCAGGTCTCTCGTATTCTCCACCACCATGATCGTCTTATGGTCACGCTCCAAGCTGCTGCAGATCGGGCAAAGTTCATTGTCCGTCAGCGTACAGCATTCTTTGCAGTAACGCACATTCTCGCGGGCCTCCACCATCGTATCTGCAAGGCGCAAGACATCCTCTTTGGGCATATGTATCAAGTGAAAAGCCAGCCTTGCCGCTGACTTTGCACCTATGCCCGGTAGGCATGAGAATTCTTCAATTAATCTGCTTATCTGGTTACTGTAGTAATCCATACATAGACTCCTTCTAAAAGCTTCCCTAGAACAATCCCGGCATACCGCCGCCCATTCCTCCGGTGAACTTCGACATTGCCGAGGATGTCTCTTCTTCCACCTTATCAAGGGCCTCGTTAACTGCCGCGACGATCAGGTCTTCTAACATCTCCACATCCTCCGGATCTACAACTTCCTCATCAAGCTTCACTTTCAAGAGCTTCTTTGTGCCGGAAACCGTCGCCTCTACTGCCCCGCCGCCTGCAGTCGCCGTAAATTCTTTCGTCTCAAGCTCCTTCGCCTGCTCCTCCATCTGACGCTGCATTTTCTGCGCCTGCTTCATCAGATTCGCCATGTTCCCGGGCATACCACCGCCGCCTGGGAAGCCTCCTCTTTTTGCCATAATCAAAATCCTCCTATATCACTCGTCTTCTACGGTAATCTCCATATTGATGAGATTCTCTATATCTATAAAATCCTCCTCAAATCTTCTGCCGTCCGGTGCGCGCCGGATATCAATGTCGATCTCTTTTCCGGTCCGTTCCGCGATAAGGTCTTTTATCTCCTTCACGTGTTCCGGAGTCTTTACTGCGCTTTCACTGACCTCATCCGGGAGGACGATCTGAAGTATACTGCCCTCTCCTGCGCTCAGCCTGGCTTTCTTAAGGTACGTCTTAAGCAGCGGAGAAAGCTCCTTGATCATCCCACGGAAATCTTTCACCACAGCCTTCACATCTTCATTCAGCGCCCGGGGAAGTTTCGGCGGCGAAGGTGCTTCTCTCGGCTCCTCCTTTGCATGTACATATACTGCCCGCTCTGCCTGGCGGGCATCGCCCGCTCTCCTCTCAAGTTCCTCCATCTGCTTTTCCACCAGACGAAGTCTTTCGAGAAGGGCATCACTCGTATCCTCCATCTGGGGCCTGCACAGCTTGATCAGCGCCACCTCGAGAAGCACTCTTTTCTGGGCCGCATACTTTAGCTGTCCGGAAAGTTCGGAAAAGATACGGATATAGCGCATCAGCGTATCACCGTCTATCATACCTGCCTCTTCTTTTAACCGGGCAAGATTCTCCGCCGACATATCCAGAGTATCTTCCATCCCGTCTGAGCTTCCCACCAAAAGAAGATTCCGCAGATACCAGGTAAAATCCGCGGCAAACTGTGAAAGCTCCCGTCCCTGCATCACGATCTCCTCCACCGCCCCTATGACCGCACGGGCATCCATGGCCAAAAGCTCTCTTAAGAGCCCGCTGAACACCTCCGTATCTACAGCTCCCAGAACCTCCAGCACATGCTCATAGGTAAGCCGCTCCCCGATATAAAATGCTGTACACTGATCTAAGAGGCTTAATGCGTCACGCATAGAACCGTCCGCCATCCTGGCGATGTAGCGCACTGCCTTTTCTTCAACATCAAGCCCTTCTTTTCTGATCAACTCTAAAAGCCGCTCTGCAATCGTATCAATACTGATCCGTTTAAAGTCATAACGCTGACAGCGGCTTAAGATCGTGATGGGGATCTTATGGGCCTCTGTCGTCGCCAGGATAAAGATCACATACTCCGGCGGTTCCTCCAATGTCTTTAGCAGCGCATTAAACGCACCGATTGAAAGCATATGCACCTCATCGATGATATATACTTTATACCGCCCTTCTGTCGGCCGGTAGGCCACCTCTTCCCTGATCTCACGGATATTGTCCACGCCATTGTTGGATGCAGCGTCAATCTCGATCACATTCATGGAGGCTCCGGCGGCAATCGCGCGGCATATCGCACATTCCCCGCAAGGGCTTCCCTCTGCAGGATGCTCACAGTTCACCGCTTTGGCAAATATCTTTGCCACACTTGTCTTACCTGTCCCGCGGGTCCCGCAAAAGAGATAGGCATGACCGATACGGTCTGCTTTAAGCTGATTCTTAAGCGTCTTTACGATCGCATCCTGCCCTTTCACATCTTCAAAGCTATCCGGTCGGAACTTCCGGTATAATGCCATATAAGAAGACATCTGATTACACTCCATTTCTCCATCTGTTACACACCGAAGCTGATTCCGGTAAGCTCTGCTTCCTTGATGATCGATGCCTTCGGGTCAACGTATTTTAACTTGCCTGCAACTTCAGAAAGAGGCACACGCACCATCTCGTTCTTCTTCACACCGATCATGCAGCCGAATTCGCCGTCTAAGATCGCCTCTGCTGCCGCGGCACCCAGTCTTGTAGACAATACCCTGTCGTACGGGCATGGAGAGCCGCCTCTCTGCGTGTGTCCCGGAACTGTGATGCGCACTTCCTGGTCCGTCTTCTTCTGTACCTTTTCTGCCAGTTCATATGCTACGGAAGGATATTTTTCCTTCTCTTTTTTCTTCTTTAAGTCTTTTTTCGAAAGCTTCGCGTCCTGCTTAGAGATCGCACCCTCTGCCACCGCGATGATGGTAAACTTCTTTCCCGCCGCTTTTCTCCGATTGATCGCGTCTACAATCACATCAATATCATACGGGATCTCTGGGAGCAGCACGATATCCGCACCGCCTGCTACTCCTGCATGGAGTGTTACCCAGCCCACCTTATGTCCCATAACCTCCACGATAAATACCCGGCTGTGGGAGGTTGCCGTCGTGTGGATCCGGTCAATGGTATCGGTAGCAATATCAACCGCACTCTGGAAGCCAAAGGTCATCTCTGTGCCCCACAGATCATTATCTATAGTCTTTGGAAGGGTGATCACATTCAAGCCTTCCTCGCTGAGCATATGAGCGCTCTTGTGGGTGCCGTTCCCGCCGAGCACCACCAGGCAATCAAGATTCAGCTTGTGGTAAGTGTGCTTCATCGCCTCGACCTTATCAAGCCCGTTCTCATCCGGCACGCGCATCATCTTAAACGGCTGCCTTGATGTCCCGAGAATCGTACCGCCGACAGTAAGGATACCTGAAAAATCCCTGGACGTCAACATCTTAAAATTCGAATAGATCAGTCCCTTATATCCTTCCTGGAATCCATAGATCTCCACATCGTCCCGCCTTGAACAGATTCCTTTCACCACTCCGCGCATCGCTGCATTAAGCGCCTGGCAGTCGCCGCCGCTGGTAAGCATTCCTATCCTTAACATACGTCTACCTCTCCTTCTATATAAAATGTACTGTTAAAACAGTATACCTTATTTTTACCCGCGAAACAAGATTGTTTCAAAAATTGGGAGGCGGAGAAACTAATATCCCCGCCTCCTTTAGACTATTTCACCCTTGGAAATTCAATTGTCACTTTGAACAAATCTCCGTCTAAGTAAAGATCAAAAACTCCGCCCTGCATCTGCGCCAGCGTCTTAGCAATCGAAAGCCCCAACCCGCTTCCTTCCGTACTTCTTGAGATATCTCCCCGGATAAATCGCTCCGTCAGCTCATCCGCAGATATATTGAGCGCCTGCTCGGAGATATTTTTCAGACTGAACCTTGCGTTTCTCTCCTCTACAGCAAGCTCTGCATAGATCCGTGTCCCTTCCATCGCATATTTCGCCGCATTGTTGTATATATTTTCAAAGATGCGCCACATCCGCCTTCCGTCTGCCCGTATGACCACCTCCTCGTCAGGAAGCGTCAGTACTTCTCTCAGATTCCTCGCCTGAAAACGCTCCTCAAACTCGCCGCTGACCTGCTGGATCATCTCCGCGAGGTTCAAGTTCATATACTCTAACGTAATATTCCCTGAACTTACCTTAGACGCCTCAACAACATCCTCCGTCAGCGTCTTGAGCCGCTGGGATTTCTGCTCTAACACCTCGATATATCTCCTGACCTTCGCATCCTCAAAATTCTCCTGCTTCAACAGCTCCACATAATTGATGATCGAAGTGAGCGGCGTCTTGATGTCATGGGATACATTCGTGATCAGGTCTGTCTTGAGCCGTTCGCTCTTGACGCTCTCCGCCACCGCTGCTTCCATCCCTTCACCGATGGAATTGATATCCAGCGCGATTTCTCTTTGATCCCCGGTAAGCTTATCTAACGCAATCTCATATCCCAGCTCTCCGCATGAGATCTTTTTCACGCCGTTTTTCAGTTTGTTCCTTCCAATTGACTTATAGATAAGATAGATAAGTGCTACTATATCCGCTGCAAGCAGCAGATACCCCATCCTGGGATATACACCTATACCGCTCCAGAATATGCCCCAGTGGACGACAGAATAGACGCCGAACAACAAGACTGTCTTCCAGATACAGTTAAGGTTCAGGAAGATATCTTTAAATAATACTCCCACACATCTTAACAGACTGTTTTTCCACAGTGTCTTTGCCTTTATCCTCCGCACCAGGCTCAAAAACCCTGCCAGAAAAATGGCACAGGTAAATGCCGACATCAGGCACACCAGTACAATGAAAAACACTGAATCACTCACATACGGCATCTGCTGGTAAGCCCAAGTCTCGTCGGCATTCAAAAATGCATCCCAATTCACCGTGAATATCCCGACAAATGTAGGTGCAGACCAGATGCCGATCACAATTGCCGCCGCAATCTCCGTCTTCCATCGGTCAAACGCATTCAAGTGCAGTTCATCGTCCTTGTCACTGCGCCCTGCCACAGCCGTAAGCCACAGGATACTGCCGAGCAAGAGTGCTGCCGACAGACAGCCGAACACTGCAACCCGTCTCGCACTGCCGCCGTATTTCTCATACAATGCATTTTCCGAATAAAAGGCATCTTGTACCGGATACGATGTATCCACGGAAGCTGCAAATAAGAATTCTTCCTCATCGAGCCCCGTATACTTCACGGCATCCCTCCACACTGAAGCATCTACTCCTTCCATATCCGACTCAAAATCTGCAAGCTTTGGATTGACGATCACATATTTCCCGGAAGCTTTCATCTGCGCCAAGCTTTTTTCCAGCGCATCGTATGTCCGGTACTCCGTTTTATTCGTATAGATACGCCGCTTCTTCGTATCCGCATAGATGAAGGAGAAATTCGTATCCCCTTCCTTCACACTCTCACTGGCTTTGCGGTAAACCGAATACTGTTCGTTCAGTGCATAAAGAACATCTCCCAGCATACTGTATGCCTCATCAAGCCGGCCGTTCCACTCCGGATAATTATTCACGATGGAGAGGATGTCATCGGCTCCTACAGGAGCAAATTCCTCCACATGCACGGCTCCGTCATATACCCAGCAGTCTTTATAAACTACCACTCCCTTTTCGTCCTGGACTGCCCGGAAAGCGCCTTCCGCAAGCGCATACTGCACCTCTTCGCCGTAGATTGCAACGTCCTCTTCACCCAGATCTTCATCCTCTTCCTTCGACACGATAAACCTAAGTCCGCCGTCCTTTATCATCTCATAAAAATCGGACATCCGATAATACTCATACATATCATCCGTCCTTTTGCAGACAATGATCCCTTCCGTATTCTCATCAAGCCGTATGCTTTCCTCTGAATTCCTGTTCACACCGGAAAATGCAGTGCCGTATTTGAGCCCCGCCCATTCAAGCAGATCCCCCAGGCGATAGGCCAACCCGCTTTTATTCTTCCCGTTGATGATATTCTTCTTATAGTAAGTTTCAATATCCACAATCTTGTCCGGATTATATTTCCCTTCTGTCTCAAACAAATCTGCACTTTTAATCCCTGAGACCGCCTGCTGGCTGTATTTCAGCATCTTCTCGACAAAATTCCTGGAATCCTTATATTCCTTTGCGGGCTTCCCTGCAAATATCTCTGCCCGAAGTACAGGATAGGAAAGCAGCCAGATAAAACAAGCTATCATCACAACTACGAGCACATGAGCAGTAATTACTAAAACGGCCTTGGTAATATTCGACTTATACCATTTTTCTCTCATGGAAACTCCTCTTTATGATTTTTCAATCTTATATCCCACACCCCACACCACTTTCAGATAGCGCGGCTCTTTCGGATTGATCTCTATCTTCTCCCGAATATGCCGGATGTGGACTGCCACCGTATTGTCTACCCCGATTGCATCCTCATTCCAGATATCCTCATAGATCTGACTGATAGAAAACACCTTCCCTTGATTCTTTACAAGAAGCAATAAGATACTATACTCTAACGGGGTCAGCTTCACCGGTTCACCGTCCACCGTCACTTCCTTAAGGTCATCATTTACCGACAGACCTCCGACGGTATATACAGATTCTTTCCCTGTATCCACCGTACTTCCAAGCTTCGTATACCTGCGGATCTGGGACTTCACGCGGGCAATAAGCTCCAGCGGATTAAACGGCTTCGTCACATAATCATCTGCCCCGATATTAAGCCCAAGTATCTTGTCCGCATCCTCAGATTTTGCCGACAGGATAATGATCGGCATGTTGTTCTCCTCCCGAATCTTAAGCGTCGCACGTATACCGTCAAGCTTTGGCATCATCACATCGATCACAAGGAGGTCCACATGAGTCTTCTCCAAGACCTTAAGCGCCTCCACGCCGTCATATGCTTTCAGCACCTCATACCCTTCCTGCGTCAGATAGATCTCTATCGCCTCTACAATCTCCTTATCATCATCACAAACTAATATCCTGGCCATCTTTTCATCACCTCCCTTATACTATACAAGAATAGCAAAGATTTTTTAAGAGCTAATACAGAAAAATCTTAAGATATTATGAAAAAGCTTCTTATATTCATTACTTATCTTTCGTTTCTTATGTCGAACTTTATCGATATATGTCGAATTATTTCGAATTGTGTTTCATCTTTACAAAACTGTTTTAGTCTATAATGTGGTTAAGACTGGAAATCATACAAAAGATTAGGGGGAAAATAATGGAAATTAGAACGATCGAAAGGCTCATTCGCAGTCTTGGCATTGGCGCAACATATAGAGGATACCGTTATCTCTGCTATGGAATCGACTTATGTCTGTCAGATGAAGAATATCTGTTATCAATCAGTAAACTGCTCTACCCGACAATCGCAAAAGAATACAATACTACACTAAGCAGTGTTGAGCGCGACATCCGAACCGTAGTACAGGTGTGCTGGGAAAAAGGAAACAAATCTCTTTTGCAAAACATAGCTCTTCATCCATTGTACAGCAAGCCAACGGCGAGCGAATTCTTAGATATTGTAGTCGCCTACATTCAACATACTTCCGATACTAGTGTGCTGTATCATTGATAAATAGTTAAATATTACTGGTTTGCCAAGTC
>CAJUMF010000043.1 GCA_910586965.1 uncultured Dorea sp.
TCTTTCTCAAATAACTTTGCTGACAGTTCCCTTGCCTTATCCAATACTTTAGAAAGTGTTGAACATGAAAGCTGTCATTTTGACAAAACCCACTGAAAGTAGAGAAATAAAAATAACGGAATATCCCACGCCTGCGGTAAAGCCCGGTCTCGTGCTTGTCCGCATCAAATCTTTTGGCATGAACCATTCCGAGCAGATATTGCGGAAATCAGAAATATCTGCCCCGTACATTCAAAAACCCATTATTCCCGGCATTGAATGTGCCGGGGAGGTTGCAGACGCCTCCGATACTGCTTTTACTGCCGGGCAGAAAGTGATTGCCCTCATGGGCGGCATGGGGCGCGAGTTTAATGGCAGCTATGCAGAATACGCCCTCCTCCCCGCACACCATGTTTTTGCGGCAGACACTAACCTGTCATGGAATCAGCTTGCGGCGATACCCGAAACCTACTTTACCGCATGGGGTTCCCTCTTTGAATGTCTTTCCTTAAAAAGCAGCGACCACCTGCTTGTCCGGGGCGGCACTTGCGCTTTAGGGTATGCGGCCATTCAGATTGCAAAGGCTTTCGGCTGTAAAGTTACCGCTACCACCCACAGAGAAAGCAAATTGCAGTTATTGACCGATTGCGGAGCGGACACGGCTTTACTTGACAATGGCTCATTAAAGGGGCAGGTTTCCGGCATCACAAAAGCCTTGGAGCTTGTTGGAATAAAGACGCTAAAAAATACTCTGTCCTGCATGGAAAAAGGCGGAATCGTCTGCAATACGGGCAATCTTGGCGGCGTATATACATGGAACGGTTTTGACCCGATCAAAGACATTCCAAACGGTATTTATTTGACAGGCTTTTTCAGCAACACCCCTACACAGGAAACAATCAATGATATATTCGCTTTCCTGGATGCACATAACCTTACCCCTCATATCGGAAAATGCTACCTTTTTACGGATATCGCAAAGGCCTGCGAGGATATGGAGAACGGTAAAATAAACGGTAAAATTGTGATTGACGTGAATGGCGGCGATCTAAATGCTTAAGCATGATATACTATTTCAAAAGCGAAAAAAATTTATACTTTTGAAAGCGGGCGATTTTATGAAAACAATACTCAGGAAAAGTTTGCCCTACACCTCGATGACCGCCGCCTTATGCTTTGCATAGGCAAAGTATCCTTTATTCCTACTCCGCGAACCGAATCCGCTCAATCAGGCTCAGTTTCTTAAAGTTCATATTTACAAAATAAGTGATGAGTATCTGCACCGCCAGCACAATCCCCGCCAGGCAGACCACAGGCACCGCCGGATAATGGTACACCCGGATGCCCATGATTCCTTCAGTCTTCGCCCACAGGAATATTGCGTACCCGAGGATGCTCCCAAGCCCCAGAGACAAGACAAGCGTACCGGCGGTGTAAAAAAGCCCCTCAAGCTGCAGCATATACACCGTCTGCCTCCCGGACATCCCGATAACCTGGAGCATTCCAAGCTCCTTCTTCCTGACGTGGACGCTGTTGATCATGGTGTTAATAAGGTTCAGGATTCCGATAAGCCCGAATACCGCCAGCAGCCCGTAACAGCCATAGAGGGTATACCGGATTGCATTCTCCGACAGTTCATTCTCCTCCAGGAAGGTATCCACCTCAAGAACCTCCGCCTCTGAGACAAGCTCCCTGACCTCTTCTGCCGCCGCCTCTTCCTTCCCTTTTTCCACGAAAATATCCCAATAATATGTGATATCCGAGCTGCACATAGTCTTAAGCGCATCCTCCGGCATCGCGATATAATATCCCATCAGGCTCGGCGGCGCCTGGGCAACCGCCGCAAGGGTCACTTCCCGCCCCTTGACTTTTTCGCCGTCCGCAATCTCCAGATACAGCTTATCGCCCACCTTCCAGTCCGGAAATTCCTGTTTTAACGTAGACCCCTGGAAGATAATTCCTGTTCCGTCCTTAAGCGATGCATCTCCCAGGGAGCCCTCCGTCACATACCGGGAAAGCTCCTTCATATCCGCCGCGTCAAGCCCTTTCACCTCACCGTTAATCTCATCGGGCGCCATCTTCCCCGTGCGCTCCTTCACCCCGCCGCCCGGCTCTTCCTTTTCCGTCACATTCCCTTCACCGTCCGGCTCTTCCTTTCCCGTCACATTTCCTTCACCGTCCGCTTTCTCAATCTTTCCGTCCGTCTTAGGGATGGTCTTCACAGCGGTCACGCCGTCGATTTTCTCGATTTTTCTCTTAAGCTCCTCCGTCATGGGATTGTTTTGCTGGATTGCACTAAGCGCCCACTCCGGGTGCATCTCGTCGCCCTCCTCCTGGTCGATGGACACCAGGATATCACTGCGGATACTGTCTCTCGTGACGTCCTCGGCATTCATGCAGTTGCAGGCGGTGGCAGCCGCCACAAAAAGAACGCCCGTCACCCCGAGGGATAAAATCGTCACCGCAGTCCGCCGCTTATTTCTCCCAAGGTTAGATACCGTAAGCCTTGGGATACTCAGCGCATCGTACCCCTTCCGGGAAGTCCTCTCCTTCTTCCCTTTCCGGCCGCCCTGATAGCGCAGCGCCTCCATAGCTGTAATCTTGCTTGCCTTTCGCATCGGGCTGAGAAGAGAGAGAAAGACCGTCAGAAGACTTACCCCCGCCGCAAGCAGGATGACCCACCCTTTCACCAGGCTGGCATCCCCGCTTTCCATGACTGCCTTCATCTGTTCTCCCAGGACGCGGTTGCCGTCCATGGACGAACTGACCATTGCTTTGAGCATCAGAATTGCTCCTGCAAGCCCGAGGACAATCCCCGCCGGAACCGCTATGGCGGCAACGGCAAAGCCTTCCCGGAGCACCAGTTTCCGAATCTGCCCCTTTGTGGCCCCGATTGCCCGAAGTCGCCCGTACTCCTGGACTTTATCCAGCATGGACACATAGTAGATGCTGTAGATAGTCAGGATGCCCGCCAGCACGATGACCGCCAAAAGCGCCCCAAGACCTGCGTAAAGCGCCCCGTCTACATAATTGGCAAAAAGATACTCTGAATTGACCTTGATATCATTCTTCGATAGCCCGTACTGCTCTCCGATAACACTTATCCGCTCCTCAATCTTCTCCGTGACCATCCCCTCAATATCGCGCAGCTGGAAACACACATCGTAAACGTGCTCCCCCTCCGGGATGATTTCCTTTGCAAATGCCTCCGACACCATAGGGGTAAATATCCCTTTCTCCAGAGACTCCGGCGAATCTTCTGTCATCCCGGCGATGGTGAATTCCTTCTCTGCCGTCTTGAGGAGTTTCCCTTTTCTCACGGGCTGGTAAGGCACCTTTATCCGGTCTCCCACGCCTCCCTCAAGACCCATAGCCTTAAGGCATCCTTCGGACACCACGATTTCATCCGCTTTTTTCGGAAATGTTCCTTCCTTAAGCTCCATCCTGGACAGCTCAATCATCGTCTCGTCAAGAGCGAACATGTCGGCAGTGATATCTTTATCCCCGGTATATATCTTCCCGGCAATCTCCCGTCTGCACACCGTTTCAAATACATCATCCTCTGCCATCTCTGCCGCCGTCTCGCCGTCCACGTTCCGGTACACGCCGTGAATCGGGGCGTATAGTTCATTTACCGCCTGGAACTGGAGGCTTAGCTGCCCCGTCACCATGGTCGGCAAAAGTGTAAGCAAAAATGCCGTCAGCGCGATAGCTATCCCGATTAAAATATTCCTGCTCTTATTTTTCCTTAAATTGGCAAATGCTGTCGTCGTAATTATGTTCATCTATCTCACCACCTTGCCGTCTTCAATGATCATCACCCGGTCCGCCATCTGCGCGATAGTCTCGTCGTGGGTAATCATCACTAATGTCTGCCCGTATTTGCGGACACATGCCTTTAAGAGCGAGATGACTTCCATCTCTGTCTTTGAGTCCAGGTTCCCCGTAGGCTCATCCGCCAGGATGATTGCCGGGCGGGAGGCAAGCGCCCTGGCAATCGCCACCCGCTGTTTCTGCCCGCCGGAAAGCTGGCTTGGCAGAGACTTAAGCTTTTCCAAAAGCCCGATACTGTTTACAATATCCATCACAAAATCACGGTTCACTTTCTTGCCGTCAAGCCCCAGCGGAAGGACGATGTTCTCCCACACATTCAGCGCCGGAATCAGATTAAAATCCTGGAAGATAAACCCGATCTTCCTCCTTCTGAACACCGCGAGCTGCTCATCCTTTAAGGAAAATATATTCCTTCCCCCGATGATGACTTCCCCGCTGTCCGGACGGTCAAGGCCGCCCAGCATGTGGAGGAGGGTGCTCTTTCCCGAACCGGAGCGGCCGACAAGCGCCACAAACTCCCCGTTCTCCACCTGGATGCTGGTGTGGTCGATGGCCCGCACCTCATTCTCCCCGTCGCCGTAATATTTTACCAGGTCCACTGTCTTTAATATCGTTTCCATAAATCATAAGGCTCCTTTCTGCATACATTTCCTCGGTATGTACACAGTATAACCCCCGAAACTTACAGGAACATAACAGGAAAGATAACAGTTTTGTTATACTCCGTATTTCTTCGGCAGCATCATCTGCATTATGCTGCCGCTTCCCGGAGCACTGAGCGCCCTTACGCTCCCGCCCTGCTCCTCCAGAATCTTTCGCACAAGGTAGAGCCCTACCCCTGCGCCCTCCTCCTTTTCCACCGCGTCTTTCTTCCCCCGGTAGAACCGCTTGAAGATATCCGCGTACTCGGACTTCGGGATGCCGATTCCCTCGTCCTCCACCTCAATAACTACATAGGACACCAAAGAATTTACCCGAATCTGCACCTTCGTACCCGCAGGAGAATATTTCACCCCATTGTCAAGGACATTGGACACCGCCTCCGCCGTCCACCGGACGTCATGGCAAAGCCTTACCGGCTCAAAGTCCGCAAGCTCTATCTCAATCCCTTTCTTCTCCGCCTTCATGTAGACGCCGTTCACCGCCCGGATAAGCGTCTCCTTAAGGTCTGCCTCCCTTGGCGCAAGCTTTATCATATCCGCCTCCAGCCTGGAAAGGTTGGAAAGGGTCTCCACAAGCTGGCGAAACCTCTTAAGCTCCCGCCCGCTGCGCGCTAAAAACTCCTGCCGCTCCTTATCGTCAAGGCTTTCATCCTGCATAAGCTCATAGCTTAACTCAAGCGCCGCCACCGGAGTCTTAAGCTGGTGGGAAATGTCCGTCACCAGCCCCTTCGTGTTCTCCTTCTCCTCCACAAGCTTATATTTCAGCCCGCCGAAAGCCTCCCCCATGCGGGCAAGCTGCTCCGCAAGCTGGGCGCAGATTCCCGCGCCCGTAAAGTCCTCGCTCCCCCGGTACCCGTAATTCCCCGTCTCGAACTCCTCCAGATACCGGTAAATAGCCTGGTAATTTTGGTATTCCCTCCGGTAATTCAAGTACCCCCAGACCGCATTGAGCACCGCCGCCGCGGCAAAGCTTACCGCCCACGCCAAAAGAACCGGCTTAAGGACGAAAAAAAGCACCGCGAAAAATACGGTGATTCCTGCCGTACTTATAAGCAGCGTGTGCTTAAGCTCCCCCTCCAGCCAGATGTAGCCGCGCTCCCGGGCTTTGAGGTGGTTGTCGATGTACTGGTCATTTGTATGCTGTGTGCTCATTTTGTAACTTCTCCTGTATTAGACTTGACATTTGCGATGTATGAAAATTCAGGCATAGAATCCTTTCTTTCCGAAGTTAAATATATTTTACTCCATTTTACCCTGCTTGCCTATCCCCAAATTCTTTCCTGCACATTACGATTCACGGTCTGGGAGCCGCACTGCAATACACCGCTGCAGCCCATTATCGGTGCATAGTGATAATGTATCGCATATATCAATACATTGTAGTATAATGAATATAGAAAAGGAATACTATTTCCATGAAAGGAGCTGTTGTTATGGCAAAATCAGCGAGCGTATATGCAAGAATTGACCCTGCATTAAAGGAACAGGCGGAAACGATATTATCTACACTCGGTATCCCTACTTCTAATGCGATTGATATGTTTTTCAAACAGATTGTCTTAAAAAAGGGACTTCCTTTTGAAGTGCGGCTGCCGTATGAAAAACCTGTCTGCATGGGGGCGCTTAATGAAGAAGAATTAAACGCAGAACTTGAGAAAGGATATGCGGATATTTTGGCAGGAAGAACAAAGCCTGCAAAACAGGCATTTGCCGAAATGCGTAAAGATTTTAATACTTTGTGATTTTATATATTCCTTACCTGGGAGAAAAAGTTGTGCGTATCGTTACTGTCATGTATGGCGGACGTGATATAAGTGAACAGTTAAAGAAAATATAATACGAAAAGAATACGAGATATAGTGTATGAATAAGCAGTTGATTGTTGAGATTGGCTGCTTTTTCATATGTATGTGCGGCGTTCCATGCTCTTTTACTAACCCGAGTGCAAAAATAAAGTTCAACCCCCGGTATCCCGCATAAATCACCGGCAGTGCAAGAAACGACAGCACGATTCACAGTCAGGAATCCTCGCTGCAATACACTGTAGAGAAACAGTTGGATTTTCACCAGAAATCGGTTATACTATAAGATATCCTGTAAACATAAGGAGGTGCTGCAGATGTCAGATAAGCTGAGTGTCATTTTAGGAAACTACAAAGACGCAGTGATAAAAATATTTGAAGGAAAAGCAGTACGCTTAGTATTATATGGTTCTTATGCCCGCGGTGACTTTCATATAGACTCTGATGTAGATATTATGATTTTGGCAGACA
This sequence comes from uncultured Dorea sp., assembly GCA_910586965.1. Lineage (GTDB taxonomy): Bacteria > Bacillota > Clostridia > Lachnospirales > Lachnospiraceae > MD308. The sequence goes on from CAJUMF010000043.1 coordinate 6,749, forward strand.
CTTCCCCGGAAGAAATAAGTTACTTTGCCGACAAGATATACGACATATATCCTTTTTTATGAACATTGAGAAAGATGGGGTAACAGTATGACAGAATTTTACCCCCAGCGGGCAAGGCTGCACACATCCTTTCTCCGCTGAGGGTATTGACCTGCATCTTCACAAATCCAGATAAGAATCATTATCCCTGTAATAATTCAGCGAATCAATAAATTCTTTCATCGACGGATTCAGCTTTTGGTCAAAAGCGCCCGATATCACAGACTCGAAATTCTCACCCGAATATAAAAATACCAGCCCTTCCCTGACAACAAATTCCGGGAATATCTCTTCATCCTCGTCCGTAATCTCAGGATAATCCTCCAGATAGCAGACCAGGTCTTCAGAAATCTTATCCTCAAACTTCCGCGTATACAGCTCAAGATCAAATATCCCCGTATCCGGGCATAAATGCTTTCCGTTGATATCCGGCTCATTCACCACCCAGTAATCCTTTGTCACAATCTCAATCAGCTCGCTGATTTTATACGGCTTTCTAATCTCAACCTTGCTCATTTTTATCATCCGCCTCTTTTTCTATATTATATTTCCGGTCAAAGATGTCTATAAATTCTTTATACGTTTTGCTCTGCTTTCAGTTGATTTACTTCTTCAAGGGAAAGCCCTGAAATATTCGCAATTTCTTCCAAAGCATACTTTCCGGCTATCAACATACGAACAGCAACCTCCTTCAAAGATTCATTTCTCATATCTTCCATAATCCGACACATCTCACTCACTCCCTTCGGATTTTCTTTCAAATACCTTGTTCGTTCTGCCATCAATTCAAAATTCATATCATCTGCACTGGTGCAATTAAAATCATGCATAAGCTTTCCAAGATTGGATTCGCCCCGGTATTCCCCATTCACATACAGGATATGTTCCCCATCTTCAAAGGATTTACCCGTAGCAAGATTGATTCTTTCAATCGGATAGACAGGCTCACCCTTGCCATAGAAATCTTTCTCGATAATGAAAATCGTATAAGTGTCCGGCAGTTCTTTAAATTCCTGCCCGGAATGGAGATTTTCTATATCCATCACGCTGGAATGGTATCTTGCCCTGTGTGGGTCTGCGCCTTTTTCTTGCCTTTGGATTTCCAGATCATATCTTTTCCCGGCAGAATCTGTTCCGTATGCGTCCAGACAGATAGAGCGTGCCCCGGTCAGTCTTTTCATGTCCTTTTGCGTTTCACAGTCAGTGATGAGCAAATCCGGCTTACCAGTAATAATGCGTAACACAAATTCTGCCAGTGGAATGTTATCTTTAAACAGGCAGCGCATAAAATCGTCGTCGATAGGCCGCAGGTTTCGCAGACGCTGTAAATCTTTCTGATGCTGTTTGGCCGCTGTCAATATCCCCACCTGCCTTTCCTCTCGTTTTCGTATCTCCATACTACCATAACCCTCCTGATTTTACAAGCCGGTCTCAGCCACAGAATCCGAACAGCCGAACAAACTTCTGCCACAAGGTTTTCGATTCCGGTTCTTTTGGCTCCGTCTTCTCCCCCTCTATGGAAGAAAGGATTTCGTCAACCTTATCCTGTAATTTTGTATCCATTTGTGCAGTTTCGGAATTTAACTTTCCTGTACCGTCATTTAGCTCTTTCGCCCCGTCGCAAAGAGAGACTACCCTGTCATACAGCTCGGCGGAGCCAGCCGTAAGCCTCCCCTCGACCTCACCGTCTGTTCCTGCCATAATATAGATGACTTCTTCCTTTGAAGAACTGTCATCGGCGGCCAGGACAGGGATAATGGTTCAAAAATCCCAGGGAGCAGTATAAGGAACAGCTTGTAGAGTACCTCTCTGTTATTTTTCGCTCCTCTCTGCCGGAGACTCTTAAAAACTCGCCGGGCAGCAAAGGTCTGCCGCATTGACTCGGAAATCCATGCGGCAATTCCTTATTTTCCATACAGAAAATATCTACCCCAGTTCACTTCTCCGATACCCCGCATACATCACCGGCATCATCAAAAGCGCCAGCAACAGATACACCGGTATCAGTATCTCATACACGCCATGCCCCTTCCCGCCGATGGTATAAATCAGGTTATCCCGCAAAAATGTACTGATTCTGAGCAGCATATCCGGGAACAGGTTCATCGCTTTCGTAAGGAAGGGCACCCGCCCAAGAAACATAGGCGCACAGGACAGCGCGAAAGGAATGGTCACCGCCGCTACCGCTGAGCGGCTCTTTGCCGAGACAAGCACCGCAAAAAACAGAATACACAAGTGGGCGACATACCCGCCGAACATGGTAAGCAGCCACTTTTCGGCAAACGTGATGTTATACATGCACATCCAGTTGAGCGAGTCCGTCTGGATCATAATCCCCGCCCCCTGGGCGCCCAGCATCCCAAGCACCAGTCCGGTAAAAAGGAGCATGGCTGCCCAGTAAACCGCTGTGACCACCGCAAAGCACGCCTCCACCTTCGCAAGGACGCCCCGGTTCCTCCCGTAATTGGCAGAGAAAAACACCGAATCCGCCCCAAGCTGGAACTCGCAGGAAAACACGCCGGACACCAAAAATCCGATGATGACGATGGAAATGATCATCAGCGTCGGCAGATACTGGGAGTCAAGGACAGCCTTCCACCCGTCCGCATAGCCATAGTAAAGAGGCGCCTCAAACTCCCCATACCGGCGCAGGAGCACCTCCTTCTCCTCCTTTGAATACCCCTGCCCGGCAAACTCCTCCTTCAAAAGCGAAACCCTCTTCTCATAAAGGGTCGCCGCCGTCTCCGGGGAAATGCTGTCGCACAGGTAATAGTCATAATTTCCCCGGCCGACCATCCCGGAGTTGATCCACTCCCTGAGGTCGCTGAGCCCCTGGTACTTTACCAGCGCCCCGTCCGCCGTATCCGCCTCGTCATGGGCCTTTTTGTTCTCCTCCACCACCTTCTTAAGCACATCCTCCGTCACATACCCCTTCCACTTATTCTTCTCACGCCTTAACCTTCCGGCGGCAAATATGCCGGATACGCTCGAACCGTCCTCCTTATAATATTTCACATCCCGGGCAGCCAAAAGGCTCCCCGCAATGACAATCACAAGCAGCAGCAAGACCGCCCCCTGGTTCATCCGTTTCGACCATATCTTTTTCAACTCAAACCGCAACATTTTCTTCCCCCGCTTTCTCCCCAAAATAATATAAAAATACATCCTCCAAGTTCGCATCTACCAGCACCGCATCCCGCGCCGGCCTCTTCCCCGCGATAATCCGGAGTTCCACCCCGTCATGCTCCGTCTTAAGGTTCGACACCTTGTACTTTTTCATAAACGCGGACACCTCATTTTTCCGGGCAAATACGCTCCACACCCCTTCTTCCATGGAGTCGATAAGCTCCGATGCCTCCCCCTTAAGGACAATCCGCCCGCCTTTCATCAAAAGTATCTGGTTGGCGATATACTCCACATCCGACACGATATGGGTGGACAAAAGCACCAGCCGCTCTTCTGCCAGCTCGCTGATGAGGTTGCGGAAACGGATGCGCTCATTGGGGTCAAGCCCCGCTGTCGGCTCGTCAAGCACTAAAATCTTCGGGTTATTTAGCATCGCCTGGGCAATCCCCGCCCGCCGTTTCATCCCCCCAGACAAGGCTCTCATCTTTTTCTTCGCCGCTTTTGCAAGCCCCGTCTTCTCAATCAGCTCCCGCGCCCGCCGTTTCGCCACCACCGGGCGCAGCCCTTTGAGCGCCGCAATATAAAGCAGATAATCCTGCACCGAAAACTCCGGGTAAAACCCAAAATCCTGGGGGAGATACCCCAAAATCTTCCGGTACTCCCCGTCCATCTCCCTAATCTCCCGCCCGTTGCACCGAATCTCCCCATCCGTAGGGGTAAGGAGGGTGCAGAGCATCTTCATAAACGTCGTCTTTCCCGCGCCGTTGACCCCCAAAAGCCCGTACACTCCATTTTCCATCGTAAGGTTCAGATGGTCTACCGCCGTAAACCCGCCGAACTCCTTCGTAAGATTATTTATCCTCAGTTCCATGAATATCAACCTCCGATTCTCTTCCCCGCTTTTTATCCAATCTCATTTCCATCCATCTGCGCCCCGTCTCCGACTTCCAGACACTGCCCGCAGAACTTCACCGCCCGGTAAGCGCACACTGCCGTCACCGCTGCCGCCGCTGCAAAACAGCACACCCATACCGGCAGCAGCGCCGCCCGGTAAACCTGCTCATTCATCGTAACCAGCCACCACACCCCGCTCCACACAAGGCAGAAAATCACCGACACGGTCTCATTCATCGCATATTTACTGCACAACGTCCCAAAGCAGATGCACGCCGTCACCGTCATAGGGAACAAAAACTGCACCAAAAGCTCACTCGCCGTAAAATGGAACCGCCCCTTAAGCCCCAGGCAGAACGCCGCCGCCAAAAACACATCCGCCGCCCCAAACAACAGCATCCGCGCCGCATAAATCTGGCGCAGCGAATAATAAGCCGCCGTCTCCACCTCCAGGCTCAGATGCGTCCTGTTCCTCCACATCTCCGGAATAATGAGCACCACAAACAACACGCCCGCCACCCCCACGCTCCGGCGCATATAATACTCCTCCTGCATATTCCCAAGAAGGAGCCCCGCCGTCATAAGCAAAAGGCACTGGTACACCCACCACCGTTTCTTAAGCACAAGAAACTGCGTCCTCAAAAACTCCGCGTAAGACAGCATCCGCTCCTGCTCCCTCTGAAAGAACGCCTCCCCGGACAGCCGCACCGTCTGCGCGATTCTTTCTTCCCTCGGCACCGCCTTTATACTCTCTCTATACTCCTTAAGCATTTTTTCCAAGTCCATATAACCCCTCCATTCTTAAAAGACCAATCCGCCTGCATCTTCCATACCCGCACTCTCCGCAAAATGCTCCTGCCGCGCTTTACTCCAGAAAATGTCTAAGCCGCGCTTTCCCCTCCCGCAGCCGGTACTTCGCAAGGGGAACGCCGATGCCAAGCACACTTGCCGCCTCGGAAATCTTCATCCCCTGAAGACAGTGCAAGATGACCATCTCCCGGAACTCCTCCGAAAGCTTAAGGAGCGCCTCTTCAAGCACCGCCCGCTCCACCGCCGCCCCCAGGGAATCCGGCGCAGGGGAGGCATTCGATTCCAGCTCCTCCCGCTCCATAGGCACATCCCTTTTCTTCTTATAGAAATCCCGGCACAGATTCCCGGCAACCGTGTAGAGGAAATTCTTCGCCTTCCCCACATGTCGGTATTCCGAAAGATTTGCAAAAAACTTAAGAAACGTCTCCTGGGTCAGGTCTTCCGCGCTCAGCGCATCAAAACAGTGGAACCGGCAATACTTCAATATCTCGCCGTAATACTTCCGGACGAACGTATCAAAAGCATCGTCATCCCCCTGTTTCATCCTTCTGACCAAAAGAAAATCCGCATCCAAGCAATCCCTCCTCTCCCGGCAACAGCCGATTTTTCTATCATAAAAATTTACCCGCGGTGAACATGCACGTTCTAATATGTGTAACGAATCAAGAGAAGAAAAAGACAGGAAAATTTTATTTATCCTGAATTTCTCCATAAAATCCCATCCGCCGCCCCAAAAATATGATACAATATCCTTATATTCACGAAAGGAGAAATTTACATATGAACAATGAAAGAATCGCCCGCGTACTGGCAAAGATGGAGGAAAAAGGACTTACGCAGCTTATCGTATCCGACCCGTTGAGCATCCGGTTCCTCACCGGAATCATGGTAAACCCGGGAGAGCGTCTCTACGCCCTGATCCTCAAATCAAACGGTGAGCATGTGATGCTCCTCAATTACCTTTACTTCGTATCCGACACCGGATTTAAAGAGGTATGGTTCAGCGACATGGAAGACCAGATTTCCATCATCGCAGACCAGATTGATACGACAAAGACACTGGGCATCGACAAGACATGGCCGGCGCGTTTCCTCATTCCACTTCAGGAGAAATGCCCGGAGCTTAAGACCGTCTGGGGTTCTGACTGCGTGGACGGCGTGCGCGCGGTGAAAAATGAAGAAGAAATCAAGATTATGAAAGAGGCGTCTGCCATCAATGACCGGGTGATGGAAATGGTCAAAGATTACATCAAGGAAGGCATGACAGAAAAGCAGGTTGCCGACTTTATCGACAACGAATACTTAAAAGCCGGTGCAAGCGGAACAAGCTTTGACACCATCGTATGTTTCGGCCCCAATGCCGCTGACCAGCATCATGAGCCAAGCGATACGCGTACCCTCAAGGCGGGGGAATGCATCCTCATTGACATGGGTTGCGTATGGAAAGGGTATTGCTCAGACATGACAAGAACCTTCTACTGCAAGGAGGCGTCCACCGAAGAGCAGGAGATTCACGACATCGTCCGCGAGGCAGTGCTGCGCGCCGAGTCTGTGATAAAGCCAGGCGTCCGTTTCTGCGATATCGACGCACAGGCAAGAGATTACATTGATGAAAAAGGCTACAGCGAATACTGGAAAATCCGTCTCGGCCACTTCATCGGCCAGGAAGACCACGAGTACGGCGACGTCTCCCCAATCAACAAAAACGTAGCGGAACCCGGCATGATTTTCTCCATCGAACCTGGTATCTACATCGAAGGAAAATACGGCGTCCGCATCGAAGACCTCGTCCTTGTGACAGAGGACGGCCACGAACTTCTCAATGCAGTTGAAAAGAAATGGCAGATTATCGGCTGATAAGCCTTTTTTAAAAACAAGCCTGAATCCGTAAAAATGTCACGGATTCAGGCTTAAAAATGCATTAATCTTCATCAAAGATCTTGCTCAGCGTCTTCTCCATATCTGCTACCAGATCAACTACCAATGCATTACCCATCATAAACCGCCGTTTTCGCATCGGCATCTCTATAACTTGCCCTTTGACCAGGCAATACTTTGTATGATCTGTAGGAAATCCCTGTATCCTTTCTGTCTCCGCAGCAGTAAGCAGTCTGACCTTTCCTGTCTTTTTATCTTTCACTATATGGGTTGTCCTGCTAAAATTTCCTTCTGATGTCAGCATTGTACGTGTTGGCTTATCCTCCTGATCGATCATAGAGATTGCTCCCTCAGAAAAAACATATTCATGACCATTCGCACTCTTACGGAGCAGTTTTTTAGCACCTTTAATATATTGCCATGTCTGCCTGTCCTCTTTCGAAAGCCTTTCTTCCGTTTCATCGCTATGTGTGACCTTCGGATCCGTATAATATAATTTTTCCTCAGGAATAAAATACAGATCCTCCACTTCCCCGGTTTCCATAATATCGCCAAGTGTTAACTGATTTCCATCATAGTCAGGAACTGTTCTTAATGTATAGATCACACCATCTTTCATGACTCCGGAATTTTCAAAAGAAAATGTAAAACTGTCAGATACTTCTCCTAGTTCTTCCGGCAATACTTTTGTAAGTATTTCCTTTGTATCTCCTTTGTTTACCGGAAAGGTTTCTGCAAAAAAACCCTCAGAGATCAAGACTCTTCTCATGCTTTCCTGCTTTTTCTCTTCCGCATCTCCTGTTTTATAGCCAACACATTTCTTTATCTTATCTGCGTACTTGACAGTATCTTTATATGCAAAAATAAACACCCGGCGCCTTCTCTGCTGATACCCATATTCTGCTGCGTTTATGACCCTCCATTCTACCGTATATCCCTCATCCCGAAAGCACGCAAGGATTACTCCAAAATCTCTTCCCCGCTGCTTAGCCGGTGATTTTAGGAGCCGGTCTACGTTCTCAAGCAAGACAAACGGCGGCTTTTTTACCTCCAGAGTTTCACGGATCGACCACCATAAGACGCCTTTTTTCCCTTCTATGCCTTTTGATGTAGCCAGTGAAGATGCAACCGAATAATCTTGACAGGGAAAACCGCCCACTAATAGATTAAAGTCCGGAAGAGTTGTTTTGTCTACATCCTCTATATTATGATTCGTCGTATCATTTCCATTCTTATCTAATCGTGTTCCAAAGTGATACACATAGCAATCATGGGCATACTGTGTATTTTTTTCTGCCGGCTCCCACTGGCTGAACCAGACCGTATCCCACTTTTCCTTTTGATCAAAATCTTCTAGTGTCTTAACATGATTAAGCCCGCATCTGAACCCGCCTACGCCTGCAAATAATTCACAAACTGTTTTTTTCACTTTACAGCACCTCATCTATTCTTCATCGACGAACAGTCGTTCTGCTATATGATAACTCATTTTCCTCACTTTGTAAAGATCCTTTTGTATATTTTTCAATATTTCCTGATATAGTCTATGATCTGGTTTTTTATATATTTCTTATTAAACCAGAAACACTGTTTTGTCATATACTCTCCTGTTGGAGTCTCCACATCTTTTAGCTCGTCAGGAATGTCCTCTAATAGAATGATCTTTGCAGGTTCTCCCAATCTCACAGAATTTACTGTTTCTTTAAAATATTCGCTCTGTGCCGCCTTGTTCCTTACATGGGAAACTCCATTAAAATTGCTTTTGGGGAAATTATTTTTATATGCAAACCCTGGATTTCCCTGTTTATCATGTGTTAAACATTGCTTTAACTCTATACCGCTATTTATTATCCTTCTTGTCTCTTCCCATACCTCTTTTACCTTTACGATATCCTTATCTGGTATATACCATATCATGCAATTGTTTAAGATTTCTTTTCCGTCTTCACCTTCTGAAAATATTGCCAGCAGGAATTTAGAATCGATCATCTCTTCAAAAGCCACTGATTCCTCCCATTCCTCTTCCACCAATGCATTAAAATCAAAAACGGAAAAAGACATATCCTCCCTAGGCATTCCGAGGTTGTCAATGGTAATCGTCCTGAATCTATAATTTGCCTTTTGGAACTCGTCTGTCTGTTCTAAATCGCATGTACTGTTAAAAATCCGTTTGATAATCTCATTTTTTATACTATAGCCTTTCCGCAGACCCGGAAATTCCGCTTTCAAAGATTCGACTGTCCTCCCCAGATACGGTTTCAATGTGTCAAGTAACACTTCATCAAAGCCTTTATCCCTCAATGAAACATCTTCCGGCAGAACACTGTCTGATCCTTTGCCAGCTACCATTCTCTCATTGAACAATTTCGTCATATATGATGCCTTAAAAGAATACGCTCTCGGTTTAGCTTTCGGATATCTTTCATCATACTTAACTGTTTCATCCCCTCCATGACCCTTGCGCGCTGGACTCAAATACATAAAATCCCGTTCTGAAAGCTCATGCGCTCTTCCTTGTTTTATTGTTTCTGCAATTTTCTCCCAATCATGCCTGATAATTTCCTTATCCCTTTCCGGCAGCTCTTCCAACAATATTTCATCAACTTTTTTGATGCAGTACTCCTTACGGCTGATGTTTTTCATAAATTTGTAGTACATTATGATCAAATGGCGGTTTTTAACCCAAAACCGGCTTTTTTCGTACTCTTCCCAGTTCTCTTCTTTGTAATTTATCTTTCCTAACGTCAGCCTCTCCTTCGCCCTATACCCCTTGCTGTTTATCAAATACGGGGTAACCTTTAACTCTACCTTTGCCTCTTCAAAATCCGGTTTATCTACATTATTGCAGGCATAATTGAACCATCCCTCTTCAAATGACTGGCCAATGTCACCTTTTCCGTACTTTTCTTTTAATCCATTTTCCTTCTGGAATTTTCTTGCCAACTCAAAAATTTCTTCAAATGGATGTCCGATAGCCTCCTCGGCTCTGTTTCTGACTTCTTCCGCTGTTCTATACCTTTTATTTCCCATAAGTTAATCCTCAAAAAACCTTCTGTCCAACTGTGACAATATATAACTATTATTCAGCCAAAAGCACTGTTTCGGATACTGGTTTCCATTCGGAAGTTCATCTGTATCCTGGGCATTGCGCCCATGCGGCCTGACATGGCATACCGGATTCTCAGACGCTTTAGGGAAATTATTATAATTCTTCCTGTTCCGTATCACCACCCGCAGACCAGCTTTCAGCACATCCTGTGTTTCCTCCCATACTTTTTTCACATTACCTTCAAGGTCTTCATATGGCATATTCCAAAATTGACACCCTTTTAAACGCAGTTGCCCTTTTTCATCAAATTTATACACAACAAATAAAAATCGCGTTTCACGCAAATAATTTCCAAATGTTGAATCATCCCATTCTTCATCGACCAATTCTTTGAATTTAAACGTCGGAAATGACATATTTTCTTTAATCTTATTGTTATTTTCAATGCGGATCGTCTTCAACACTACATTTGCTTTTTCAAATTCCTCCGCATGATTTCCTTTGATCCCTAAAATCCTATATGCCAGCATTGCCCCAAGATTCTTTGGTCTCTTTTGATATTCAACATGGAATTCATCACACAATTGCGTGACCGTGAGATCACGGCTTGCGTCAATCTTCTTTACCACATACTCTTCAAATGATATTTCTGCTTTTCCCTTGATTATCGGCTCATATGTATTCTTTCCCGGAATAATATAATTGTTTAATACATATGTCATATATGAATTTTTAAAGGCAAACGCTCTCGGTTTTGCCAGTTTTGCACTGAACGGCTGCTTTCTCCTATCCTTTGACGTAGCCGCTTTAGGTGCCGCACCCAGGTAAAGCGTATCACTCTCAGACAATTCATGTGCCTTTCCATTCTGTATTTTTTGTCTGATCACTTCAAAATCATGCGCTATGATCTTTACGTCCTGCTCAGGAGGTGAAAACAATTTTACATACCCAATCTTATAATCCAGCCTGCTTTTTATTTCCTTTTGATATAAGTAATATACTAAAAGGATAAGTCTGGCTTTTTGCCACATATGGCTGTCCTCAAACTTTTCATCCGTAACAGCAAAAAAATCTATCATTGTAATGATCAGCCGCTCTTTTGCCACAAGAGAACCATTTTTATTCTTTTTGTAGGGCGTCACCTTCAGTTCCACCCCAGCCTTATCAAAATCCGGTCTGGCATCATTGTTCGTCTGATAATGGAAATATCTTTCTTCTATCAGTTCTCCTAAGCCTCCCTTTCTTTTCCGGTCTTCATGCTTAAATTCATAATTCGCCGTCTCTCTTATAAACATAGCCTTGGAAATATCGTCCTGCCTGCATACATCTGAAAAAGTTTTTCCTATCAGCTTTTTGGCAAATGTTTCTATCGAGATTGGATTGGTTTCGTCATATTCCCGTCTGTCTGCCCTCATCTATATATCCTCATAACAATCGTTTTCTTCAAGTTGCTGATCAAATATCGTTTCCTCAATAACACGGAGACATTCATCTGTATTTTTCAAAATATCCTTCCCCCAGAAATGGATGACTGTCCATCCCATATAATTTAGCAAGTTATCCTTTTCCTTATCTCTCTGTATATTGCGTTCTATCTTTTTTACCCAGTAATCTGGATTCTTTCCTTTTTCCAGCCTCGGCTTAAGTATATGCCAATCCTTCCCATGAAAAAATTCACCGTCACAGAATATCGCAATTTGGTATTTAGTCAAAACAATATCTGGGGATCCCGGCAATTTTTTATAATTTTTCCTGTATCGATATCCTTTTGCCCACAATGCTTTACAAAGTGCAACCTCAATACTTGTATCCTTGCCTCGTATCTTGCTCATATTTTTATGGCTTTTTTCTGTTACTTCCCCATCAAAGCGCGGTTCCTTTACTGACATCAAACATTCTCCTGTAATATCATTATCATAAAACTAAGTTACACAGACACCTTCATATAGTATACAGGCCAAATTATAACTCTTCTGCATCCACCGCCCACAGATACCCCATCCCCCGGACATTCTTGATATACTCCGCCGGGTACGGCTCATTCCCTTCACAGGAACCTGCATCATCGAAACTCTCACTGCCGAAACCCGCACTGCCGGAACCTGCACTGGGGGAACCTGCACTGGGGGAGCCCACCTTCTTTTTCAGCCGGCTTATGGTAACCGGAACCGTATTGTCGTCCACAAACTGCCCGTCCACATCCCATACCGCGCCAAGTATCTGTTCCTTGGAGATAATCTGCCTCGGATTCTCCAGAAAATACAGTAAAAGCTGGAACTCCTTCTTACTCAGCATGATTTCCGCCCCGTCCTTATACGCTTTCATCTCCCGGCAGTTTACCTTAAGCTTTCCGGACACGAAGACCTGCCCACCTCCATTTATGCCTCCGTTTGCTCCGCCCTTTGCACCGATGCGCCGCATCAGCGCATTGACCTTGGAAATCAGCACCGCCAGGCTGAAAGGCTTTGTGATATAGTCGTCCGCCCCTGCATCATACCCATTTACGATATCTACCTCCTGGTCTAAAGCGGTCAGGAAGATAAAATGCACCTGGCTTTTCCCCCGAATCCTCCGGCAGAACGAAAACCCGTCCCCGTCCTCCATGCTGATATCGCTGATGACAAGCTCCGCCCCGTACTCGTCAAACAGCCTTTCCGCCTCGCTCATACCCGTAGCGCTCAAGACCTCATAACCTTCTTTCCTAAGTTTCAGGCTGATGCCCCGGTTTAGGCTCTCGTCATCCTCCAGCAGTAATATTTTAGCCATTTGACACTCCCGCACTTTCTGATTCTCCATCCGGCGACTTTGCATTTGCAAATTTTTCTTTCTCCGCGCTGCCCATTTCCCGCAAAAGCGCTTTCGCCCTCTCCACATACACAAGCCTGCCGCCCTCGGCAAGCACATACTCTGCATTCAGCCGCGCGCTCTTTTCATCTCCCAGACCCGCATAAATCTTCGCCTCCCACAGGCTGTAGCCGATATACGTCCATTTCCGGCACTTTCCGGCATCAAGCACCTTCCTCTTTGCAAGGAAATCAAATGCGGCCTTATAGTCTTTATTTTCCATAGCACGGAACAGATTGTTGCTGGCACATAACATCTGAAAATACATCTGCTCCTTTTTATTCTTCCTAAGACTCCTGCGGTAGGACTGTTCAAACTCTGCAGCCCGCATTCCCTCGCCCTTCTCAAAGCAGATTGCCGACATGAGGATGTAATAGTTCAGCTTATGCATCCCCTTAAGCTTATACAGATTTATATTCCTTAAGACCTCCTCGGCACTTCGGCTGTCTCCCTGGTAGTACCGTGCCATCACGTGAAGGGCCGCGAACCGTTCTTTATAAAAAATGGTGTGGAGCCTGTCTAAACACGCCTCATACACAAAAGGATCGCACTCTTCGTAAAGTGCTTTGTCAATCTTTACCCCGCCAAGCCATTTCACCAGTATAGCTATGGCCGCGATCACCCCGTACAGGGCGAATACGCTGATGGTCAGCAAAAGAGAGGCAAAACCTCCGACCACATAGTCAATCCGGTAATCCATCTTGAATACGACCATATAGATCAAAAAGAAAATGTCCAACAAGACGATGCCATGGCTTATCCATTTATGCATCCGGTACGCCTTCATGATTGCGTTTGCCCTCATCTGCGTGTCCGCCTGCCGGTTTACTCCTCTGTTCATATCCATTCTGTTTCTCCTTTCCGCCGTCAGGACTTTGCCTTCCGGCACATAACTATTATACCCCCGACGGCGTATACCGGCAAGGCAAAGATGATAAAACCCTGTTTTGCCTATCGATAACAATGCTATTCGATATGTTTTTCCTGAATCTTATGTGGTATAATTCTCTTAAATGATCAAAAGGAGGCCCCCGATGAGAAGAAGGAAAAAAATCTATCTATACATGACCGTAATCTTAACATTCATCTACATAAGCCTGCTGACCCTTCTCTACTTTTCCGAGTGCGGCGACAAAAGCGCTACCATCCGCACCTTCGGCGATGCATTCTGGTACTCATTAGTCACCTTGACAACCGTCGGTTACGGTGACCTGACACCGGTGACTCCTCTTGGTCACGCGGTGGGCGCAGTCTTTCTCTTAATGTCCGCCGGCATACTGGTAACTTTATTCGGCGCGGTCATATCCTTTGTCACCAGCGAAGGACTGCCGCTCCTTATGCTCGGTTTCCAGCGCAGAAAAAACTGGTATTATTTTGCGGATTACGGCGCAGAGGCCAACACTCTGGCCGCGAATATCTGTAAAGAGGATCCGGACGCCGTGATCATCTACGGTGAAAAAAAAGATGACCAGATGGAGTTCCCGAATCATCCCTGCCTGTTTATCAGCGTCTCGCCGGCAAAGATCATAGCACGCAAGAAGAACATTGGCACCAGATGCAAGGTCTTCCTGATGAAGGAGAATGATATTGGTGTCAACAGCCGCGCCGTAGACTTGCACGCCCTCCCGGTAGATGTCTACGCCAGGACCACCAACGGCCAGGATCACCTTTCAGGTAATATCAATTTTTTTCACAGCTACGACTGCTGTGCCCGGCAATATTGGCGGAAAAGGCCGCTTTGCAGCAAGGAAAACGAGATTGTCATCATCGGTTTCGGCAACTACGGGCGCTGCATTCTTGAGCGGGCAATCCTTACGAATGTGATCTCCGTCACCCAGCATGTAGCCTACCACGTTTTCGGGGATGCAAAAGAATTTCTCGCCATGCATCGGCATCTCGGAAAAACATTTTCTCTGGGAAAAGTATCGAAGACGAACGACTCCCTGCTTTTTTACGACGAATTGTGGGAAGCGCATCACGAAGTCTTAGAGACGGCAGACCGCATTATCATCTGCACAGACGATGAGCCGGAAGGGTGGAATATCTTCTGGCGGCTAAACCGGTATTACAAGGTCCGCGGGCACATCGACCTGCACAGCAACCGCAAGGCACCCGGCGTCTCCTACTTCGGAACGAATGAGGAGATCTATACGCCGGATCAGATCATGCGGACTTCCCTGAACCGGGCGGCTGTCATCATCAATGAAATCTTTCGCAGATCCGTCGCCTACCCGACACTTAGCTGGGATGAGCTTGACGATTTCCACCGGGAATCAAAGATTGCCGCTGCAGACCATATGCTGATGAAGATCCGTATCCTTTTAGATGATGAGACAATCACGGATTTTACCGCAGAAACAGTAAAAGAAGCCTATCAAAAATACTGTAAAATGAAAACAGACGAATCAGTGAGGGATATGTACCGGAAGCTTGACCATATGCGCTGGCTGCGGTTTTACACCTTTTACAACTGGCGTTATGGGCCGTTTCGGCATGACGGAGAGCGGGAACATCCGATGCTTAGCCCTTACGAGGAACTGACTGCGGAGCAGCGGCAGGAACGAGACGCAGCCTGGGAGCTTTTAGGAAGTATCTGCGCCGGACTGTAGCTGACATACCTACGTTCACACAGAAATCAACTGACACGATTACATTTCAGAAATTAAGGAGGAAGATGATGTCTTTAGAAAAAGTACAGGAATATTTTGCTAATTATCAGATGAAGGAAAAAATCATGGTCTTCGACCAGTCAAGCGCCACCGTAGAACTTGCTGCCCAGGCAGTAGGTTGTGAACCGGCGCATATTGCAAAAACCATGTCCTTTCTTCAGGGCGAGCAGGCAGTCTTGATCGTGACTGCCGGAGATATGAAGATTGACAATCCTAAGTACAAAGCCAGGTTCCATCAAAAAGCAAAGATGATATCCGGTGATCTGGTAGAATCCTATATCGGTCATGCACCGGGCGGAGTATGCCCTTTTGCTGTCAAAGAGGGAATACCGGTATATCTTGACGAATCCCTGAAACGATTTGAGACCGTATATCCTGCTGCCGGGAGCGGTAACAGTGCTATCGGATTGACCATAGATGAGCTTGAAATGTATTCAAAAGCAAATGGTTGGGTAGATGTCTGCAAATCTAAATAAGCATTGTCTTTTTATTGTAACTGGTTTCCAGGTGTGCTAAAATAAAAAAAGATTGAGAGGTGCCTATATTATGACGAAAGACAAAAATTGCCAACTTTTATTAGAATATTTGAATAGTATTCTGTGCGGTTCCAGTACAGAACCTTTCGATATGAATCAACTGGATGAACCTTATCATGAACTTGGGCAGGGCTTACAGCATCTACAAGATAGTGTGAATGAGTTGACCTCCTATTCTGAAGAATTATCAAAAGGGAATCTGTCCATAGATTTCCCTCATACAGATAATTTATTGTGCAAAAATCTTAAAGATCTTCACGAAAACTTAAATCATCTTACATGGCAGGCACAACAAATTGCGCATGGAGACTATTCACAGCATATTGCCCACCTCGGAGACTTTTCCAAAGCTTTCAATGAGATGGTAGAACAACTGGAACAACGAGAAGAACGGCTTAAAGAAAAAGCAAAAAAGATTCAATACCATGCAGAAATGCTTGAAGGTTATAACGAACTTCTTGTAGAAATGTTAAGTAAAAGAAACGAATGGCTCCTGGTCGTAGATCAGAGCAGCAAAGAGATTCTTTACTGTAACAAGAAAAAACATGGCGGCACTGTGGATAATTCTTTCTGCGAATCATGTGACAGCCGTCTTTCTTTCCAATCTGAACTTTTAAATTGGAAAGAGAGCGAACAATACAGCGTCCGTGAGCTAAGCAGCGGCACCGATGGCGACAAAGAGAACTTTTATCGCATCACTTCTTTTCCTATCGAGTGGAAGGAACACCATTCTTTAGTACATATTATTGTTGATATTACAGATGAAAAACAAACCGCCCGCAGCCTGACCAGCAAAGCGTACCATGATCCCGGAACCGGTATTAAAAATCGCCTGTTTTTTAAAGAATACATGGAAAGTGTCCTGAATGAACATCGGGAAGCAACTCTATGTTATTTGGATCTGGATGGTCTGAAATATGTTAATGACAAGTTTGGTCATCTGGAAGGAGATATCTATATCCAGAACTTTGTAGAGCTAATTAGAAGCAGCTTCCGCAACGGTGACACTTTCGCCCGAATCGGAGGTGATGAATTCTGTCTTGTCCTGACTGGCTGTATCGGAGAACTGATGGAACGAAAGATGGCAGAGATCTTGAAAAGATTCCAGTCAGAAAGATACAGTGATTACCAGTGCAGTTTCAGTTACGGTATTATACAGATTACCGGAAAAGAAAAAGAACCTTCTCTGGATAACATTCTCCATGAAGCAGATGAAATTATGTATGAATGCAAACGCAGGAACAAAGAAAAATATCCGGAGCTTGTCAGATAATGGCAAGCTTCGGATATTTATATTTCACCTATAATATCTTTTTTAACGTATCAAACAAAATCTCTACATCAACCGGCTTTGCTATGTGTGAGTTCATTCCACATTCAAATGCCTTCTTCCTGTCTTCATCAAATGCATTAGCTGTCATAGCTACTATCGGAATCTCTGCAAGTACTTTATTTTCAAACTGCCTGATTGTCCTTGTGGCTTCATAACCATCCATGATCGGCATCTGTATATCCATCAGCACAAGCTTATAATATCCCGGTTCCGAATTTTCCAACATCTCCACGGCTTTTTTTCCATTATCTGCTTCTTCTACTTGAAATCCAGCCTCTGTAAGAATTTCCGTCGCAATCTCCCGATTCAATTCATTATCCTCTACGAGAAGAATTCTGCCGCCCATATCCATTTCTTTATTTATTGCAGAAGCCTTTTTTTCTTCTTTCTCCAGATCAAGTACATGAACCAGACATCTGATAAATTCAGAAATAAACAGCGGTTTACTGCAAAATGCATTGATACCTGCCTCGCGCGCTTCCTCTTCAATATCCGCCCAATCATATGCTGTCAACACAATGATCGGTGCACTATCCCCAATCTCACTGCGGATTTTCCTCGCCACTTCAACACCGCTCATATCGGGCATCAGCCAATCAACGATATATACCTTATATTCATCATGGCGCCTGACAGCCTGTTTTGTCCGGAGTAATGCTTCTTTTCCGTTCAATGTCCACTCTGCACGCATACCAATCTCCATAAGCATCTGTGTCACGCTGTCACAAGTATTGAAATCATCATCTACGACAAGAGCATGGACTCCCTTCAATTCTTCAATCATTATATCTCTGTCAGCATTTTCAGACAATTTGAACGGAATTGTAACAATAAACTCAGAACCTTCATTCTGCTTACTGTACACCTCAATCGTGCCGCCCATAGCTTCCACAATATTCTTCGTAATAGGCATCCCAAGCCCTGTTCCCTGAATTCCGCTTACAGTCGTATTCTTTTCTCTTTCAAACGGCTCGAATATACGTTTAACGAACTCCTCGCTCATGCCGATTCCATTATCTTTAACACGAATCTCATACA
This sequence comes from uncultured Dorea sp., assembly GCA_910586965.1. Classification (GTDB taxonomy): domain Bacteria; phylum Bacillota; class Clostridia; order Lachnospirales; family Lachnospiraceae; genus MD308. Next base: position 24,965 of record CAJUMF010000043.1, read on the forward strand.
GTGTCCGCTCCTTTGTACCTCCCTCTTTCTCTAAAATGCGGACGCTGATATTTCCTCCCGGTTTTGTAAACTTAATAGAATTTCCGACCAGGTTCAAAAGTACCTGATTCAACCGCAAGCGGTCACAGATAATATTTTCGTCAAAGACACCTACCGTATCGATAAAGAAATCCAACTTTTTCTCCCTGACATCCACCTGGAGTATATTCCTAAGTTCATGCATCACCTCTGACAGGTTGCATTCCGATTCATTTAGGTGCAGTTTTCCGCTCTCAATCCTGCTCATCTCCAATACATCATTGATCAATGACAGAAGATGGTTGCTGGAAGACATGATTTTTGCCAGATAATCCCTCACCCGCTCTTTATTATCAAGGTGTGCACTCGCCAGAGAGGTAAATCCTATAATAGCATTCATAGGAGTGCGGATATCGTGGGACATATTAGAAAGAAATGTGCTCTTTGCTCTGCTGGCATGCTCTGCCCGCGCAAGAGCATCCTCCAAGATGCGCTGCTGCTTCATCTCATTTTCCACAATATCTGTAATGATCCTTTTTGCGATCACCACTCGGCTGCCGTATTGTTCGTCCTCAACCTTTGCAAACCTGAATTGAATATAATTCTTCTCGCCATTTACATTGTTCCGTATATTAATATCATAACATTGCTTATCTGAAAGCTCATTCCTGATATTTATGAGGAGCGTTGACTTTTTCCACCTCTCCTTATCCTCCTCAGATACATACTCCGTATACGCATCTACCGCATCCTGGTAATATTCATGCCGCGCAAGAGTAGTCTTGATCTCCATTGAAGAATCCGCCTTATATATACTCATCTTCCCGTCATTCGGATTAAACAGGGAGATAAAATTATAATCACTGCTCAATCCCGATATTATCTCGTAT
>CAJUMF010000044.1 GCA_910586965.1 uncultured Dorea sp.
AACCCACGTATCTAGCTTGGAAGGCTAGTGTTCTACCATTGAACTACACCCGCATGAATCGTCTATCGGGGTGACAGGATTCGAACCTGCGACCTCCTGGTCCCAAACCAGGCGCTCTAGCCAAGCTGAGCCACACCCCGTTATTTTGTTATTAATATCTCGTTCTCCGTGACACAAGACATATTATATATGATGGGTCTCAGCTTGTCAATAATTTTTTTAGTTTTTTTTCCGCATTTTATCATTTTATCCTACACGTACATTAATTGAACATTCACCGTTCCATTTTCGTCAATTTCCATAATCATATATGACGGCTCACGCCCAATCTGGCGAGGATAGGCAATACTGCCAGGGTTCAGTGTGATAAGCCCGTCTTTCTTTGAATACGCCGGCCTGTGCGTGTGTCCATACATCACGATGTCTGCCCCTCTTTTTTTTGCCTCCTTTTTCAGATATTCCTCATTCATAGTTACATAATAATAATGTCCATGTGTTATAAATATATGTTTTCCTTGTATTTCGAATTCTTCCTCCCGCGGAAGCTCTGAAAAGAAGTCGTTATTGCCTCCCACAATGTGTGCCGGGCAATCCACTAAAGCTTGTATATAGTCCTCTCCGCCTTCTGTATCTCCAAGGTGTATCAGCATATCGATATCATCTGTCCGCTCCAGGACCTTTTCAAGATTACGATGTGATTTGTGTGTATCGCTTACAATCAGTACCTTCATATTTATCCCCGCTGTGCTTTTTTATCTTCAATAATCTCTCTCATTTTTCGGAGTCCTTCGCCGCGATGGCTCAATGCATTCTTCTGTTCCGGCGAAAGCTCGGCACTGGTACATCCATACTCCGGCAAAAAGAATATAGGATCATACCCGAATCCATTCTCTCCGGCTATTTTACAGCCGATGACGCCTTCCATCGTCCCCCTTACTACTTTGCTTGTCCCGTCCGGAAACGCCGCCGCAATGGCACATACGAATCTTGCTGTACGTTTCTCATCCGGCACTCCTGAAAGCCTGTCTAAAAGTGCCTGATTTTTAATATCATATGATGTATTCTCCCCCATATAACGGGCCGAATAGATTCCCGGTTCTTTATTCAGATAATCAATCTCAAGCCCGGAATCATCCGCAAGTATGATGGCGTCTTTATACTCCGGATTTCGCGAAGCAATTTCTGCAATTCCCTTTGCCTTGATCAGAGCATTCTCTTCAAATGTCTCTCCGTCTTCCACAATATCCGCTGTTATCCCAGCCTCTTTTTGAGATAGTACCTTCATCCCAAGACCATCCAGGATCATGCGGATCTCTGTCATCTTATTTTCATTTCCCGTTGCAAATATTATCTTCTCCATATGCTCTCACTCCTTTGTCCTCTTCGGCGGTTTGGGGCCTAAAAACTGATAATAATATGTTTTCAGCATCCCATTATATATCTTCCTGTTTTTGTCTGCTTTTCTTCCAAAATACTTCTCCGCCTCCTCATAGGATGTGATCATATAAGCCGACCAGGAATCCAACTGCCTGAACCTGTCCCCGAATGCCTTGTATAACTGCGGCAGATCTTTCTTGTCCTCCAAACGCTCTCCGTAAGGAGGATTGGTGATGATAAAGCCATATTTCTTCGGATGGCTTAACTGCTCTACCGGCCTCTGCTGAAAATGAATAAGCTCTCCGACTCCCGCCTCTTTTGCATTCTCTCTGGCTATCTTAATAACAGAATCATCTGCGTCATACCCTTGTATATCCACAGCTATCTTGTCTTCTATCACATCATTCGCTTCATCAAGCACACGATACCAGAGCTTTTTAGGCACCAGATTGTCCCACTCTTCCGCCGTGAAGGAACGGTTCATACCCGGGGCTATATTGGACGCTATCATCGCAGCCTCAATGGGAAATGTACCGCTTCCGCAAAAAGGATCTACAAGTATCCGGTCTTTCCTCCATGGTGTCAGCATAATAAGCGCTGCGGCAAGTGTCTCTGTTATAGGGGCTTTTCCCGCAATTTCCCGATATCCTCTTTTGTGAAGCGAAACACCGGAACTGTCTATTCCAACCGTCACCACATCCTTCATCAAAAAAACTCTGATCGGATACGCGGCACCGTCCTCGGGAAACCATTCAATATGGCAGCTCTCCTGCAGCTTACGCACGATCGCTTTTTTCATGATTGACTGGATATCAGAAGGACTGAACAGTTTACTTTTCACAGAAGCCGCTTTAGCTACCCAGAATCTCCCGTCTTTCGGAATATATTCCTCCCACGGAAGTTTTTTTGTCTTTTCAAATAGCTCCTCAAAAGTAACCGCCCTAAAGCTTCCGACTTTCAGCAATATCCTCTCTGCTGTACGTAAGAATACATTCGCCCTGCAAAGGGCATCCGCATCTCCGTAAAAAGTCACTCTTCCATCCTCTACTTCAGCAATCTCATATCCCAGATCAATAATTTCTCTTTTTAAAACCGCCTCCAGCCCGAAGTGGCACGGGGCAATCAATTCCATCTTTTTCATCCGTCTCTCCATGTATATTTTTTACTTCTTCATCTTACTTGCAAATATATCATTTTGTCAATCCTCAAACACGAAAATGAGGGATATGCTTTTTGCATATCCCCCGTCTGCTCTGTGTTTGATTAGTAGTTATTGCTTGTGTCAGATGCATTCTTATTTGAAGAATTCTGGTTAGATGCATTCTTGTTTGTTGAATTCTGGTTGGATGCATTCTTGTTCGTTGAGTTCTGGTTGGATGCATTCTTGTTTGAAGAATTCTGATTAGATGCGTTCTGGTTTGTTGAATTATAATTTTTAGCCATTTTATTTTCCTCCTAATCTTTTTGTTTCGGAGATATTATGTGTACTTTTCTCTTTTTTATGTAAAATATTAAGAAATTAAGATTTTTTTAATTTTTAACTTGCTTTTTGTTTCTTCCTATATTATACTATTCCTTGTAGAGAGAGAACTCTTTACAACCCCTTATTAATTATTTATACTCCCCTCAAAAGACCGATGGCTTCCCCCATCGGTCTTTTACTTTTACCTTTATTCTCTTCGCCCAAATAACCGGATAATAAACATGATAACAAGTATCGGCACCAATATCGGTGCAACAAGACTGATGATTCCGCCGACAACTGCCAGCACCGCAATCAGTACACCGATAAATCCCAAAAGTATTACCGCAAGCTTCCATCCTCCCCCTCTGAAAAAGCCTGTTCGTCTTTCATAGCTGTCCTGCCGGTTGTTATAGGACTGCTCTTCTTCATAGACATAATTCATCTTCATGTCCCCCGGCTCTGATGTATCGATAATCGTCCGGGCAATCATCCATGGGTCACCCATCTCTTCTACAAGCTCTTCTTCAGATCTGCCTCTCTCTATCTCATCCGTCATATACACATCGTAATATTCCAGATTCTCCCGCACTGCCGGCTCTGCCAGATCATTACTCAAAGCTTCCCGCAGTTTATCTAAAAATTCCTTTTTTGTCATTGATATCCTCCTGCCCGCGCAATATAAAAACCTACCCTCAGAAGACATAACAGCTCACGCTTTTTGTCCACTGAGGGTAGAATAACATATTTTCACCTATACTTCAAATATCAAATCACCGTAAGACGGCATTGGCCATGCCTCTTTATCTACGATCATCTCCAGCTTATCCACAGGAGAACGTAAAGCCTCCATGGCAGGCACTACATCAAAATGATAGAATCTCGCCTGTTTTTCGCCCTCTGCCATTGAAGCAGCCTTATCAACCAGCTCTGACAGCTTCACATTTGCCTCTTTCGTCTCAACAAGGAGCTTTGATACTTCTGCCAATGTTTCTGCCTGCACAGTTGCATCAACCCCTGCTGCTTTCACTGCTATCACTGTATCCGCGAGAGCCTTTGTATACTTGATGACCGCCGGAATAAACTGCTTGCTCGCCATATCGATCATCGTGCGCGCTTCGATATTGATTGCTTTTGCGTAGTTCTCATACTTAATCTCCGCACGTGATTCAAGCTCCGTCTTTGTAAAGACTTTGAACTTCTCAAACATCTGTACTGCCTTATCTGTCGTAAGCGCCGGAATTGCTTCGACCATAGATCTTATATTCGGCAATCCGCGCCTTTCGGCTTCCTCCACCCACTCATCAGAATAACCATTTCCATTAAATACAATGCGGTGATGCTCTGCCGCATATTTCTTGATCAGATCATGTACTGCAAGGTTGAAATCATCCGCCGCCTCAAGCACATCGCAAGCTTCCGAGAATGCCTCTGCAACAATCGTGTTAAGTACAACATTCGGTCCTGCTATCGAATCACGGGAACCTACCATACGGAATTCAAACTTATTCCCTGTAAATGCAAACGGAGACGTTCTGTTCCGGTCTGTGGCATCTTTTGCCAGTTCAGGCAGTGTTCTTACACCTGTCTCAAGCCGACCTTCCTTAATGCTGTGTGTGGCCTCTCCGGATACAATGAGCTGCTCCATCACATCCTCCAACTGCTCTCCTAAAAATACAGAGATAATTGCCGGAGGAGCCTCATTCGCTCCAAGCCTGTGGTCATTTCCGGGGTCTGCCGCCGATTCACGAAGAAGGTCAGCATGTCTGTCAACTGCTTTCAATATACACGTCAAAACAAGCAAAAACTGTATATTCTCATGAGGTGTCTTTCCCGGTTCTAAAAGATTCTTTCCGTCATCTGTCGTAAGTGACCAGTTATTGTGCTTACCAGAACCGTTCACACCTGCAAAAGGCTTCTCATGGAGCAGACACTTCATACCATGCTGACACGCAACTCTCTTTAATGTCTGCATAACAAGATGGTTATGGTCTACCGCCACATTGGCCTTCGCATAGATCGGGGCAAGTTCGTGCTGTGCCGGCGCCACCTCATTATGCTGTGTCTTAGCTGACACACCAACTTTCCACAGCTCTTCATTGACCTCTTTCATAAACCCTGCAATTCTCTGACGGATCGTCCCAAAATAGTGATCATCGAGCTCCTGTCCTTTCGGCGGCATTGCACCAAATAAGGTACGCCCTGTATATATCAGATCCTTCCTCTGGAAAAACTTCTCTGCATCCACAAGAAAATACTCCTGCTCGGGCCCTACAGACGGTGTCACTTTGCTGGAGGTGGTATTTCCAAACAAACGCAAAAGCCTTATTGACTGTTCGCTGATCGCCTCCATAGAACGAAGAAGGGGAGTCTTCTGGTCAAGTGCTTCCCCGGTATAGGAACAGAACGCTGTAGGAATACAGAGTGTGGCACCTGCCGCATCATGTCTTACAAATGCCGGAGATGTACAATCCCATGCTGTATATCCTCTCGCCTCAAAGGTTGCCCTAAGCCCTCCTGACGGAAATGAAGATGCATCCGGTTCTCCCTTGATCAGCTCTTTTCCGGAAAAGCTCATAAGTATTTTCCCATTATCAAGAGGTGCCGAAATAAAAGAATCATGTTTTTCTGCAGTGACTCCTGTCAAAGGCTGAAACCAGTGGGTATAGTGGGTTGCTCCCTTTTCTATTGCCCATTCCTTCATCTCATGGGCAATAACATCCGCCGTAGCCAGATCCAGCTCTTTGCCCTCCTCAATCGTTCTCTTCAAATCTCTGTAGACCTTTTTTGGCAGACGTTCCTGCATAACACTGTCATTAAACACGTCCTCACCGAAAATATCTGCCACATTAAATGCTCCATTCATAACGTTCATGTCCCTTTCTTACATTTCATTTACTTGCCCGGCTTAACACCGCCAAACACAAATATACCGAATTCCCACGGTACATTAGAAAAAAAGGCATCCCAACACAGATTGGAACGCCTTTGTTCTTGCTACGTCTGTTAGTATAACTCAATCAAACCAAAAAGGCAAGAAAAATTTTTAATACTTACGCCTTACCAACAGATCCGAATAATTCCATCTTCTCTTTTACTTTAGCAACGATCGCCTCTGCACCCGGCTTTAACAACTTACGCGGGTCAAATCCTTTTCCTTCCAGATCCTTTCCAGCCTCAACATATTTGCGTGTCGCCTCTGCAAATACTAACTGACACTCTGTATTAACGTTAATCTTAGCTACGCCAAGGTCAATCGCTTTCTTGATCATATCATCCGGAATTCCTGTACCGCCGTGAAGAACTAACGGCATATCGCCTGTAAGCTTCTGGATCGCATCCAGAGTCTCAAAGCTTAACCCTGCCCAGTTCTCAGGATATTTTCCGTGGATGTTTCCGATACCTGCTGCTAACATGTCCACACCAAGGTCAGCAATCATCTTGCACTCGTTCGGGTCTGCACACTCGCCCTGTCCTACAACGCCGTCTTCCTCGCCGCCGATAGCTCCGACCTCTGCCTCGATGGACATCCCTTTCTCTCTGCAGATATCAATCAGCTCTTTCGTCTTAGCAACGTTCTCCTCGATGGGATACTTGGAGCCGTCGAACATAATAGATGTAAAGCCCGCCTCGATGCACTTCTTGCATCCGTCATAGCTGCCGTGGTCAAGATGAGTAGCAACCGGAACCGTGATTCCCATCTCCTCTACCATTGCCTCTACCATTGCCTCAACAGTCTTAAATCCTGTCATGTACTTTCCAGCGCCCTCGGAAACACCTAAGATAACCGGTGATTTGCACTCCTCAGCAGCCTGAAGAATCGCTTTTGTCCACTCAAGGTTGTTGATGTTGAACTGTCCTACTGCGTAGTGGCCTGCTACTGCTTTCTGCAGCATCTCTTTTGCTGATACCATCATATCTTTATTCCTCCAATTTTCCTGGTCTGCGCCGCATTTTGCAAATCCAGTACAGACGTTAATAATTTCACTTTTTTTATTATAGCTCATAAACGCCAAAAAAACAACAGAAAAAAATCCTCTCAAAGATTTCTCTTCAAGAGGAATTTCCAGTGACTCCAAGGGGAATCGAACCCCGTAAATTACCCGAAAACCGCATAGAAAGGAGGCTATTTCACGTCATCTAACGGGTGTTCTCAAAAATGTACTCAAGAAGTGTACTCAAAAATCAGCCGAAATGTACTCAAAAAGTGTACTCAAAATACGTTACACTTAAAAGACCATATACAATTGATGTATATGATTTTTTATGAATCCACCTCGGCACGAATACCCCCTCCCCGTTTATCCGCAATCTCACCCAGCGCTCCGAAGGACAGACCGAGCGACGGTTTCCCATGGGGTTTTAGGGTCGTCGGTCTGAGCGTCCTCTTCCAAATATATATAGTATGCTATTTATTTGCCGCCCTCCAAGGCAACTCGCTTTCCCCTATGGGAGACGGGCAGAGGGGAAGGGAAATCCGCTCAGGGAGCAAATATGTCCTCTCAATATTTGCGTACTGGATTTTCAGGGGTGACGGAATGGTACACAAAGAACAATCAAAAGTTCACACGTCTGAACCCTTTGCTTAGATAACTTTACAAATCTTCGCGGTTACCTATACTTATTTCTACGAATTTAAGTATAAACATTAGCGGGTTATCTTTTATTCTGTAACTTATAAACTATCTCTCAGTAAGCCAGTTAATACCGATTTCATTTTATATATTTTACAACACTTCAAAGTTATTTACAACATCTATGTAAAAAACACCCAACTCTTTCAAGTTGGGTGTTGCACATTCATAATAAGTATAGCTTGTCTATTCAAGTGAGGTGATTCATATGATTATAACTATTTTTAAGTTAGTCATCGTCATTTTTCTTGGGTTATATACATACAGTGAATGTAAGTACAATCACTAAGTTAAGTTATCTTTTTTACTTTTGTAACTTACTAATGTAACTACCAAACAGACAAGTCATTATTTACACTTAAGCTATAGTATATTATACTATATAATATAGCAAGACTTAAACATAAATCTACTTCAACTAACTACAGTAATTTATAGTTTTTTTTGTTAGGAAAGGAAGTGATTTTATGAATATTATAAATATCTCAATATTCGTTGTTTTACCCTTGGGGTTGATAATTACATATTATGAGGTCAAAAGAGTTATAACAGCCATCATAAATAGGTAATTATAAAGTCTTGCTACATATATTGTATACTATATATATATTTTACAATACTTCAAATTTATTTACAATATCTCTACTAAAAATAATACCCAACTTGAAAGGGTTGGGTATTGACAATCCACTTAACATATTATATACTTACAACGTATACGCCTAGGCTACCTGCCCACACAAGCTAAATGGCGAAAGGGTGTATTTTATGGAGTTACCTCAACACTACGTTGTCAGTATACTTATATTTATCCTCATAGGTTCCTACATAGGGAATAAGTGGACACGTTAGATTGTAATACCACTGTTTTTACAGTGGTATTTTTATATTTTACCATAGTTTAAATTTACTTGCAATATCTTTACAAAAAATAATACCCAGCTCTTACAAGTTGGGTATTGACATTTAATACTAACTATGCCATATTGATTATAAGATAATACTACCTTTTGTAGTCAGCAGATGCACTACAATCAATCCTCTCAGAGCGGAAATTCCAAATGTTATCACATGGGCAGGAAGTAGACCTTACGCTATGAAATGCACCCGTAATATCGAGATAAGCCCAATCAGAACTTAAAGTTTTGGTAGACTGTACATTGCCTGTTAACAAATATGCCTTACCAGTTGGGGCATCAAACAAAAATTTGTCTACTACAATTACCCTACCTTTATGGTCTTTTACCTTGAACTGGCAAGCCTTGCCACAGTCGCATACAATTGTTGCATCAGTGATATAGGAACTAACCATCTCATTATACGTCTTTACGCCGTCGTTGTCGTATACGGGTAAGCTAGTGTCTAAGGTTGAACCGTCGCCCTGTACGAAAGTTGGGTTCCAGTCCTTATTAATATCTTTCTTTACCCAGTAAGCATATAAAGATACATTACCCGTTACCTTCCAAGAAGTTACTTTAGAGCCTCTACCATTAGTTCCAGTATACCACCCTGCAAACTTATAACTCGAATCCGAATGAGTTGTGTCTACAAAATTATTGAGATTCACTACAGTACCTTCAGTATAGGATGCCTTATGAACATCTCCACCCACACCTCTAAGCCTTACTGTGTAGCTCTTACCAGTTGTTGTAGGCGTACTCGGCTTACTCGGTGTACTTGGAGTGCTAGGCTTACTAGGAGTAGCTGGTTTAGTAGTAGCAGGTTTCTTAACAGTAGGCTTTACAACCTTAACTTTCAACCAAGCTTTCTTGGATTTGCCGTTTTTGCCTTTAACTGTTACTGTCATCTTTACAGTGCCGTTTTTCTTCTTTGCTGAAATAACTCCGCTCTTGCTGATTGTTGCAATCCTCTTAGACTTGCTGTTAAGCTTAGACCACTTAACCGACTTCTTAGCGTTTACGGGTTTAACAACCACAGCAACCTTAGCTTTAGCTCCCTGTTTAACAGTAACAGTCTTACCATTTACTTTCTTACCGCCCACCCTAAGTTCTACCGTCTTAACCGCCGGCTTTTTCTTTTTAGCCGCCTCTACGGTCATCGGCATCACTTGCGAGAAACACATTGACAATACCAATACAGACATTATTATAAATGAAAATCTTTTTCTGTGTGAGTATTTTGTAATATTCATTTACAATTCCCCCTTGTTTTTAGTACTTACAAGTTAATTTTATCACTTCTACGCAATTTTTCAATTCTTTTTTCGACAATAATGAACAATTTTCGTAATAAATCGCTCTTTTTATATTATCCATTTATGGCTAATATTATTATACACCAATAACGGGTATTATGCAAATAAAAAAGGAGATTTTTATGATATCCTATACCCCGTTATGGAATACGTTAAAACAAAAGGGCATTACCCAATATCAATTAATCAAAAACTATCACATGTCCGCAGGACAGCTTTCACGTCTCCGTTCAAATAACAATGTATCCACACATACCATAGATGTACTATGTGATATACTTGACTGTAAAGTAGAAGACATCATGATACATGTAAAGTAGGAGAATCACAAATAAGTTCAGACGTGTGAACTAGCTAATACAATGAAATACAGGTGATTACAAAACTGGTAAAATTAACAAAAAAAAAACAGCACTCTTACAAGTACCTAGATATAAATGCCAACTATCTTGCAAAATAGAGATATTCGCACATACTTAATTTAATAAAATAATGTTCCTTCTAAACTTTTCAAACTCTACAGCTACATATACTTATTTCTACAAATTTAAGTGAAAACCTTATCAGACTATATTCTATTTTTAACGTATAAAATGTTTCATAATAACTATAAACATACACATAGTTTACAACACTTTAGACTTATTTATAAAAATAACGGGCGCTCGTTGAAAGCACCCGTTACGTTTTTTTTAGTATGGAGTATACTGCAAACATTCTTCATAAGTTTGGAATATTAAATCAGTACCCGTATTCACATCTGTCCAACTAGGGATAAACTTTTTTCCAGCACCGCACTTACTGCACTCCCAAAAAGATACTAAATGAGTTCCAAAACGCTGACACTCTGTATTCCAATCTTTCTCAAACTCAACATCCTGATGATGGTAGATATCCTCATAGTCCCTATTGCAATTTGAACATATACTACGCATTTCCTGATGCTTGCACCCCACACCCCAATCATGACTACAAGTCTTCCAGTCCACCTCCGGCTTGCTAGGTATACTAGGCTCTTCCGGCTTAGGATCAACAGGTTCAACAGGCTTTACAACCGGCTTACTTGGCTCCTCCGGCTTTACTGCTGGCTTGCTAGGAGTGCTAGGCTTTGTTGCTGGTTTACTAGGAACCGCTGGCTTTGTAGCTGGTTTCTTAGCAGGGAGCTTGTTAACAACCTTGAACTTAAACCAGACACTCTTGCTCTTGCCGTTCTTGCCTTTAACTTTTATGGTTAATTTAGCCGTACCCGCTTTCTTAGCTTTAATCTTGCCCTTACTAACCGAAGCAACCTTCTTATTACTTGTTTTATAACTTATAGACTTCTTAGCATTGCTAGGCGTGACCCTAACCGCAACCTTAACCGTACTACCCTTCTTCACCGTAAGCGTTTTGCTATTTACAGCCTTCCCGCCTACGATAACCTGTACCTTCTTAACCGCTGGTTTCTTCTTAGCCGCCTCTACCGTCATCGGACTTCCGATACCCATAAACATTATAGCCGATAACCCTAAACATAAACCTTTCACTGTACCTTTCTTCATTGTAGTTACCCCCTGACATTTAGCGATTATAAATTAATTGTATCACTTCTTCATAATTTTTCAATTCTTTATTCGACTGCAAAAAACAATTTCCATAGTATATATCCACAGGACAATTTTCAAGACTTCTCCCAAACAACAATGCATCCCCACATATCTCAGATGTTTTATGAAATATACTTTACTGCAAAGCAGGAGAAATTATGATATACAAAGCAGGAACATTCTTGAAGGGTTCAAACGTGTGAACTATGTTTCACAATGCCCCTTGAGGGGTTTGGGGTGACTTAAAATCCCCACCTTTCTCCCTTAAAGGGAACAGACTGGAAGAACTGTTCTTCCCCCCCCGGGATTCCCCATCAGTCAAACTGTATCATTTTTTCATATACTGGTTATCTGCCCACAATTCTGAATACCCCTTTGCAACGGTAAATTGCATATATCTCCAATTTATGTCTCCATTTACAAACTCCTTGTCTATATCTTCATCCATATCATAAAGATTGTCCGGCAGTAAATCCATTCTATGTACAGTATCATCAGACGGCAGGATATAAAATACCTCTATATAATTATGTCTCGTTCTTCTTTCATAATATAGAAGTTTTGCAGACGATTCAAAAACCATTTCAAGAACCCCTCTTATCTCCTGCTCTGTAATTTCTTCTGCGATACGTCTAAACTTCATAATCCCACCTTTGATAGCATCTTATCGTATTAATCTCTAAACAAATAATATCATGCCGTCACAATGCCGTCAATACATAATTTGCCGTCATTTAGACATTATAATAGTGTCATAAAAAGCAAAGGGGAAATCGACATGAAAGATATGTCTAAATTTACACTACGGATAGATTCTGAGCTTTTGCACAAGTTCCGTTCTGTTGCGGAATATAACGCCCGTTCTGCCAACCGCGAATTAGAAGTCCTTATGAAAAAACATATTGCTGAGTTTGAAAAAGAACACGGAAAGATAGAAGAATCTTAACAACGTCCTGTTCTTATAACTGTTCAGACGTATGAACTTTAAATAAAATACCCCTGCCAATCAATGAAATCCCCAACAGCTTTCCTGATTGACAGGGGTATTTTTTAGGTGATATCCTCTTCCATATCCTGTTTAGTCATAATGTACCCCTCATAAAGTTCATGCAATGCGCTTATATATTCCTTTAATACAGATAAATTATATTCACATTTCATATTGAAGAAAACAGAGGTATTTCCTTTAATCGGCAGATAGCTCTTTATTTCCCCTGTTGTCAATGCCCTCCTGACAGCCGCCACCATAAACTGACAATCCGGGTATTTTTTTACCCTTAAACTGTCGCGGATAAATTCCAATACTCCCACATGGAGCACCTGTTCCACACTGTCATCCATACTAATATCCGTATTTTCCAGACTATTCCCTAATACATCCATAGCGCTATGAAGATTTTCCAGATTTAAGCTGTCCAGACTGGTAATATTTTCACAATTTTCTGTCCAGCTCCTTATCGCTCTTTTAACTAACTTGAAAGTTAAAAATTGGGGATTCCTGTTATTAAATATCTCACTCCACATATCTTCAAATGGTTTTTCGTTACCCTCCGCAAAAGGTTTAATAATCTCATTGCAAAAATCTTTTTGCGTTTTAAATTGATAATGTTTCTCATAACCCTTCAAGAAATACTCAATATTTAACTTAGTGTCGATATTTAAACCTTCCTCTTTATCTTGACTGCTTTTCTTCTTTTCTTTTTGTGTGATATTTTTTAACTGCCCTTCATCGTCCATATAATTCTTTAAGGTATTTTTGACATTTTTAATATCTTCATTAATCCTATATGCCTCCGCATACTCATGGCAGGCAGAAAACAGGCTGTTGCACCCTCTTTTTAAATCTCCCAGAAGGGATACCCCGTCAGGCAGTAACTCAAGTTCTTTCATAATCTCTGAATAATATCCCATATTATCAAGCTCCTTTTCTTACGTCATTCACCCTATATAAGATGTAATTACAATATACTCTTATCTTCCAGAAAATGTAAGAGGATTATTGAAAAAATTTAGTGTCAGGACAGGGGTAAGCACAGATTAGCATTAAACCGTTCCTTTCAATATACTATAGGCAAGCGCTTAAAAATTTGAAAGGAAAGATGACGTCAGATAAAAATTTACTATGCTTAATATTAGTGAAGATATCGGTAAAAGAATGAAGATATCAAGAGGCGAAAAAAAAATAAACGAACTAGCGAAAAGACTTGGGATTTGCCCGCGTACTCTTAGCGGATACGAAAGTGGTCGAACAGATGTTCCTGCTTATGTTGTTGTATATTATGCAAAAAGATTCAACGTAAGCCTTGATTACCTGTGTTACGGGAATGAGTTCAGCAACACAGAGCTTTGTCAGGAATTTGCCAAATTGTCACCCAAGCTGAAAAAAGCAATTATGGTTTTCATAAAATACTGCAATTGGTAATGACAAATATTTGCATTTAAAAGTTTGGAACTGTCAAGAAAATGCAAGCATACCATGCTACCATATTATTGTAAACAGGAGGTGGATTACATGAGGTATATACGTGCGCCGGACAAGCTTTCATCAATATTAATATAGGGTGATATTTTCTGCAAAGATATCCCCTATTTGCAACTCGCCAACCGAAGTACGGTCAACATATCCTAGCAGATATTGTACTGCCATACTTCCAATTTTGTAAGGAGGAAAATTTGTATGAGTACAAATTCTCTTTTAATTGGGAAATCTATCCCGCTAAATGTCATTACCAGTGAAGCGGTACATGCTTTGCTCGAAGTGACACCGATATACGAATACGATTCCAATAGCCGCCGGACGGACAAACTGCTCGGTCATTCATATACCGTTGCAAACTTAGATACCTTTGACCGATATAAGGTTAAAGTTTTAGGCAAATCCCCGCTTATTACAAGCGAAGAGCTTAAGCTCAGGCGTGAAAGCGGAGAAAAAATATTTGTGGAGTTTGATAATGCAATCATTAAAATGTACTGGTCGAGAGACCAAAAGAGTTATGCTGATACAATTTCAGCGCAAGATATTCATTTTGTTGAAACTGTTAATTAATTTCATCAGTGGGCGGATTCGCCCACTGGCAAATAAGGAAGGAGCGTTTGTAATGCGTACAAACACATATATTATAGATACGCAACAAGAAAATCTTATTGCAAATCTCGCGGCATTAGAGATATTTGGAGCCGCTACAATCATAGAACAGATTGAACAAAACTCCCATGACAGGAGTTACACAAAAATCGGAGCTAACGATATAAAGTCTCCTTATGCCAAGCTCCCGAAACAAGACCTTGCTTACGTCTTGGAAGGACATATCATTAATGTTTTGGAGCGGCTACTTTGGGGGCATCGCTTTGTTGTAGATGTAAAAATCCATCAGTATGACCATAACGGCGATTATGAATTTTATGTTTGTATCATGCCATTGAAGGAGTGTGTAAATTAAATGAATAACTTGGTTCTATTATTATTTATTATCTTGGTTATTGCCTGTACAACCGCTGTTTTTGCCTGCCACTCGCCCCGTCCTGTCTCTGCTGGACAGGCAGTTGCAAAGGCTCTGCGCTGGTGGGCGGAAACAATTCTCGATTCATTCGGGTGGGGGAAACCTCCCCTCCCCGAATATCCAGTCCATGTCGGATATGACGGCATGAACATCCTTCCTCAGATTGTTGATAAGGAACTAGAAAAAATGAGGAAATCCTTTGATAGCTGTTACTGCCAGAATTATTCTGTACTTAAAAATCGTATCCAATATCTTTTCCCCGTGCTGTTTCCAAAATCGGCACAGGATGATATGGAGCACTTCAAAAATCTGATTCAGAAACAGGCGGAGGAGGGTCTGGTGTCACATATGCGAAAATTCGACTGCCAGCTCCCTGCTGAGCCTTTGACCTCCATCCAGCTGTTCTCAGACAGTCTGATAATTTCTTTCGCCCGAAACGAAGAGGGAATAAGAGAAATTGCAGAGATAAAACGGAAACTACGTTCATTGGAACACATGCAAAAACCTGAACCCGAAACATTTTATGAAAAATGGACAAGCACACCCATAGACCGATATACAGACGATAAGTCTGCAAAAATGGTATGGGGATATCAAGCTGGCGCATATCGCGATGGGGGGATTCTTATGCCCATCCGCTTAAATATCGCCACCCACTGCCATGCCCTTATCACAGGCTCTTCCGGTTCGGGGAAGTCTCAGGCTCTGCTGTTCCTTATAGGGAAACTGTTACAGGCACATCCAGATATCTGCCTGTACGTCTGCGATTTCAAAAAATCAGAAGATTTTAAATTTTTAGAGGACTATCCCTATTATTATGCAGGGAAGGACTGCTGTAAAGGGATAATGGCATACTACAGACGGTTTTCAGAAATCCGCGAAAATGGGTCTGACGGAAGACGCCATCTTTTAATATGCGATGAATATCCTTCCCTCATAAACTATTTACAGATGTGCGATAAGCAAAATAAAACAAAACATGCCAATGATATCTTAGGGGCAGTCTCAGAGATTCTCATGCTCGGCAGAGGCACGGGAAACAGCTGTTCTGTATGGTTCATAACACAGCGTTCCGATTCGTCTTTATTTGCCAATGGAGCGCGGGATAATTTCATGGTCATTATAGGATTAGGCAGACTATCCAAAGAACAGCGTACGATGACTTTTGCCGGTGAAGAGATACCAGACCGCATCTTCCATGCAGGAGAAGGGGTGCTCCTTGCTGATGGGGAAGAGATTACAGAGGTTAAGTATCCGCTCATTGAGGATGCTCCTGATTGGAAGAGCCACATACTGACCGCCCTCATGCGGCACGACAGCGCTCGCGCTGACGTGCAGGCGTGAGGGGTTCAGAGGCGGTTAGTATTACCGCCTCTGAACAAACAAGCAAAAAGGAATCCAAAAAGCCCATAAATACGGCATCTGCAACCCCTGAAAGCTTGTTCGCGCCGGATGAACAGACCGAACAGAATTGTATACAATCTCAGGGGTGGGCAGTATTTAGACGGATACCAGATTCTAAATTATACTATTAATATCAAATATCAGAAAGGGGTTAAAAAATCATGACAGCAAAAAACAAGGAAATTCAAACGTCTGAACATGAGAATAAGGAAAGGAGCAGAAAAATGACAGCTAAAAAAGAAGAAATTGAAAAAGTAACAGGTGAAATATTCGATTCCTTTAATGACGAGGACAGGAAATGCTACAAAAAGTTCTGTAAGGATATCGATAGCCACTTGACGAAAATCAAAACTTCCTTTTTGGCAATCGCAAGCACATTGTACAACATCTATAAGAGAAAGCTTTATGAAATAGAAGACTACAACAATATCTATGATATGGCAAAGGACAAGTTTCAAATAAGCCGGGGATTATGCCACGAGTATATCAGCATTTGTGACAGGTTCGGGATAATTGAAGAGAAAAAATGTACAGGTCTGCAACCTGAATATAAGGAATATGAGCACTCCAAACTTGCTGTTATGGCGAAACTTCCAGACAGCTTGTTAAAAAACATCACCCCCGAGATGTCCGTCAGGGATATCAAAAAGATACAGCAGGAAGACAAGAACAAATCTTCTCAGGAAGATGGGCATACAGAAAGTGACACAGCAAAAAAGAGGAAAAAACGGAAAGAACTTCTTGAAATCGCTGACATTGCCAATATATCAGAAGACGAAAAGCAGATGATTCTTGAAGAATTGGAGCAATTCAAGCAGAAGAACCCCGACACAGAATATAGGGTTTCCATCACACTGACATATTAAAACCAACAGGAAAGGAAGTGAATGCATGTTCCCAAGACCACCGCCATACAAAAAGATACACCCTGACAGGCAATCAGGATGTATCCCCATGTAACTTAACCGAAATACGGTCAACATATCCTAGCAGATACATTGTACCGTATTTCCTGCTTAAATAAAAGGGGGTAAATATATGGATTGCAAAAATCCAAAACCTAACAACATACAACGTCATGCTTTCCAGCTCACAATCAATAATCCTGATTCCAATGGATTCACGCATGACGTTATTAAAAGAACTTTTATAGAAAACTTCACGACATTAAAATATTTCTGCATGGCAGATGAAATTGCAACAACAGGAACATACCATACACATGTTTATGTATTCTTTACTTCCAGAGTGCGTTTTGAAATGGTCAAGAAATATTTCCCTCCGGCACATATAGAAGTAACAAATGGTTCGGCGCAATCAAATCTTGATTATATTAAGAAATGCGGAATATGGGAAGACACAGATAAAGCCGAAACAAAAGTAGAGGGTACATTTGAGGAATGGGGAGAGTTCCCCAAGCAGAAGGGAACTCGTCAGGATATGGAAGAACTGTATGAACTTGTCAAGGCTGGATACCTCAATTCTGATATTATAGCAGTCAATAATGATTACATACTTCATCTGGACAAGATTGACAAACTTCGTACCATCCTGTTGACAGACAAATTCAAAGGCATCCGGCGCATTGCTCTAAAAGTTATCTATATAAGCGGCGCAACAGGAACAGGCAAGACACGGGATATATTGGACACATACGGAGACAGCAATGTATTCAGGGTAGTTGACTATGCACACCCGTTTGATTCTTATCAATGTCAGCCTGTGTTATGCTTTGATGAGTACAGGTCACAGCTAAGGCTGGCGGACATGCTCTGCTATCTTGATATCTACCCGATTGAACTGCCTGCCAGATATTCAAACAAATATCTCTGTGCAGAAACAATCTTTATCGTGTCCAACTGGACGCTAGAAATGCAATATCAGGAGATACAGCCTAAAGACAGAGAATCATGGAATGCTTTCTTGCGTCGTATCCATGAAGTCAGGACATATGATAATGACGGCAAAGTCACGGTCTACGATTCCGTACAAAAATACTTAAGGCGCGGGGAGAAGTTCCATACAATGACAGATTCAGAACTACAAGAGAATCCGTTCAATAAAAAACTAAAAGAAGAAGGAGAATTAAATAATGAAGTGTAAAGAATTAAAAGAAATCATCCCCTATATATTCACACCTGAAAGATTAAAAAGTTTTGAGGTCGCAACCTTGCCCCCCATATTGTTAGATGCATTGGAAAACTATGCTAATGACCTGCCATTCGTAACAGGTGTGATGCGTACCCGTTGCCATGTGAAAGATGGCTTTTCAGACGAGTTGTCAATTACTTGGCGGCAAAATGGGAGAGAGGACTGTTGCGGCATCTTCTCCACAGAAACTATATGGTAATCCAAACGTCCAAACAATGCCAAAAAGAAACATAAATGTCACGGGCAGAGGTACAACTGCCCCTCTGACAGACAAATATTTTCTTTTTTCCAAGGGAGGTATAGAACATGGAAGAGAAAAACAAAAAGGATAACAATATCATCTCTTTAGGGGCAGTAAAAGGCATACATATAGTACATGACTATCTGCCCTATACAATCCACCGCATCAGGCGGATACTAGAGCAGGACTTTGATTGCAGACTTGAGAACATATGGCAGGGATATAAGGCAAACAGACGGGAAGGTTATCGGGAAATATATAAGGTCATACAAAATTCTGATAATAAAATTATAGTTGAAGGCATTACACTTGACGGTTTGCGGCGGTTTCTTGCGAAGAAAGATTTTCCGCTTTATGACGAAAAAAGCAGTTGTAACATAAGCCCACGCAACCCCAAAGCCGACGCTTTTTTAACAATAGTGTACAGCCTAAAACATCAAGATTAAATGGGAAAGGAGAGTTTCTAAATCAGTTAAAAAAGTAATGTAATGTATCGTAATGTTAAGTATTGTAAGAAGAATTTTAATTGATTTCAAAAAGAAAATGATTATGAAAACGTGATTAGAATTATATAATAATTATGGATTTATCGAACGCAAGTTCCGAACAAATGTTGCATTATTTGCAGGAAAATGGTATAATAAACTTAGATGACGTGGAAAATGCCATGAGAAAAAGTGAGTTAGAAAGAATTTTAAATCAACATCCATATAAAATTACATTCAGTGCCGGACGTTGGCAGACCTTTGTAAAAGATGAAACCCAAAAATCCGGTAGAAAGAAATTGGTAAAATCCACGAAAGAAAAATTAAATAATGCACTTTATGAATATTATAAAGAGCAGGAGAATCGGCTTTCCAATATCACCTTAAGAACACTATATCCCGATTGGATAGAATATAAGGCTCTGCATACGACTGCATCCAACTATATACGCCGGATTAACAACGATTGGGATAAGTATTACAAGGATTCCGATATTATCGACAAACAAATCAAACGGCTTGACAAGCTTACTCTGGATATGTGGGCGCATAAGCTCATACAGCAACATCATATGAGCAAAACTCAGTACTACAACTGCACTATCATCATGCGTCAGGCTCTTGAGTATGCTGTAGACTTAGGCATCATTGCGGAGAATCCATTTTCATTAGTACAGATTGACGGCAGACGGCTATTTCGCCAAGTCAAGAAAAAGCCTGACCAGACACAGGTATATTTTGAAAATGAGTTAAAGCTGTTATCTGATATGGCATGGGATGATTTCCATTCAAACGGCAAACTTAGATACCGGCTTGCACCGCTTGCGATTCTTTTCCAGTTTCAGACAGGTGTACGGCTCGGCGAATTATGCGCGCTCCGCTTTTCAGACATCAAGGGCGATTATATCAATATCGAAAGAATGTACCGGTATGAAACAAAAGAAGTGGTAAACCATACCAAAGGCTTTGAAGACAGAAAGGTACTTCTTACCAAAAAAGCAAGGGAAATCTTAGATACCGCCCAAGACTATCAGGCACAACAGGGATTTTCCGCCAGCGGATATATTTTTTCCTGCGGCGAAACCCCTCTTTCCGAGGCGGCTGTCTCCAATCTTTATAAGAAGTATTGCAAACAGATAGGCATTGTGCATAAGTCTTCCCACAAGTCACGCAAAACATATATATCATCCCTGATTGACGGTCAGATAAATATAAACACAATCCGGGAAATGGTAGGACACGCTGACGAACGGACTACTTACAATAGCTATTGCTTTGACCGCCATACGGAACTGGAAAAACAGATGCAGATTGAACAGGCTCTAGCCTAAAGTGTACTCAAGTGTACTCAAATATCTTTGACAAGGAGCACACCCATATCAAAAAACGGAAATTTTCGGGAAACCCGGAAACCCTTGAAAACACTGGATTTGAGCAAAAAAATTCCTCTCAAAGATTTCTCTTCAAGAGGAATTTCCAGTGACTCCAAGGGGAATCGAACCCCTGATTCCAGCGTGAGAGGCTAGCGTCTTGACCGCTTGACCATGGAGCCGTATTTCGTACTTGTTTATCATAACAAATAATGTCAGAAAAAGCAAGTACTTTTTTTATTTTTTTACATTTTCTTTCTTAAAGAAGCAATATGCTTTTGGGGAACCATGATCGGCAGTTCTTGTTTGTAATTGTGGATATGCACTTCATCATGTGAGCCGCCGTATTCTCCGTCCAGCGTCCATGGAATTTCTTCCAGCGACTCAAAATTAATCTCCCCGGTCCGGAACGTATACATATATTTCGTGTCAATCTGCTCAATGAGGAGCGCCGCGATTATCTCCTGAAGTTCCAGCGGATTTTTAGGAGTCTTTATAAGCGTAACTTCGAACAGTCCGTCATCAAAGACTACATTCCTTCCAATCATGCTTCGAAAACCGCCTACTGACCTTGAGTTCGTCACCATGCCAAAGATAAATTCGTCCTCTATGCTCTCGCCGTCATGCGTGAATTTTATCCTGTAGGACGGAACATTGAACAGACGCTTTGTTCCTTCCAGGACATACGCCAGATGCCCCAGCACATTTTTTGCCTCCTGCCTTGTCTCATAGGAGACATCCGTAAATAATCCGAAAGCTGCAATATACACAAATATATCATCATTAAAGCCCCCTACATCACAGGGAAACACTTCTCCGTTTACCGCATTATCTGCCGCTTCAAAAAGCTGTTTGGGAATATGGAGACTGTTTGCAAAATCATTGGTAGTACCTGTGGGGATATAGCCGATCGGTATCCGCTCCTTACGCATCATCATACCCGTAACTACTTCATCCAGAGTCCCGTCTCCACCGCTGCATACGACACGCTCATACTCCCCGTTTTCGAACTCCTGAACTTTGCGGAATGCATCTCTATAAGATTGCGTCGGGTAGATTACCACCTCATATCCAGACTTCACAAAGATATCAACAATGTCCGACACTGCAGGCCGCAAAAACTCCTTTCCTGCCCGCGGATTATAAATAAACAGTAATCTTTTCATTTTGATTCTACCCCTTTCCACACAACTGCTATTTTCTTATTTCGAGCAAAAAAGGGCATCTTCATGCCCTTTTACAATACAAATCTATGCTCCAAAGAGTATGTACGGTTAATGTCCTACCGCCAGAAAAGCTTCCACACCCTCAATCGCATTTGACTCATCCTCACCGTCTGCAACAACAACCAGATTCGTTCCTTTTGTAAGTTTCAGACTCATCATACCCATAATACTTTTTGCATTAATCTTTTTTTCTTCCAGTTCAATATATACTTTGCTGGAATACTGACTTGCTTCCTGAACAAGATGCGCAATCGGCCGCGCTTCCATATCCATATTGGCTTGAATCGTAACAGGTTTTTTAATCATAATTGTTATGCCTCCTTATGTTCCCTTAACCTATCAGCTATCTCGCTCAGTTTTCTAAGACGATGGTTTACTCCGGATTTTCCTAATGCTGGTTCCAAAGCAGCTCCCAATTCTTTCAACGGCGCATCCGGATACATAAGACGCGCAAGAGCGATTGTCCTTAACCCTTCCGGCAGCTTGTCAAACCCGATGGTATCACGGATATACTCAATATCCTCCCTTTGCCTCACTGCTGCGGAAACTATTTTCTTGATATTAGCTGTTTCACAATTCACTTTCCGGTTGACACTGTTACGCATTTCCTTCATAATGCGTACATTCTCCAATTCCATCAATGCCCCCGGCGCTTCCATCACATTCAGCACATCTACAATCTGTGCCCCTTCTTTGAGATATACGATGTAATTAGATTTACGCATTACAATCTTGGCATCCAGTCCAAAGGAACGGATCATGTTCTTGAGATACTCCGCCTGCTCCTTTCGACCGCATACAATCTCAAAATGGTATGATTTGTTCGGATCACTCATAGAGCCGGCCGCAAGAAATGCTCCCCGAATATACGCCCTTTTACAGCACACTGCCTGTACCATTGCATGTTTCACAGCTAGCAGTTCTTCGCCCTTCCCATACAGCATATAATTACAGCCGCCTTTCTGGGAATTACGGCGAATTACAATATCAGTCTTTATATTAAATGTTTTTTTCATTAATGTAAAGCATTTTCTTGCAACTGGAAAATTTTCTGTCCGAAATCTCAACGTACATATTCCGTTTTTATCCTCTGCAAATTCCCCGCATATGCCAAGTATTGCTGATAATTCAGCCAGATTGCAATGTCTTGCTTTCGCATACTGTACTGCCAGCTCTTCCTTTATCTCACCCGAAAATGACATCTCAGACTCCTATCTTGCCTTCGTTATTGTATCTTTCCCAATATCCCTGTGTTCAATCCGGATTCCATAATTTTCCGCTTTTTCAAGCGCTTCGTATAGTTCATTTGCCAATGTAACCGACCGATGTTTGCCTCCCGTACAGCCAATTCCAATTACTAACTGCGTCTTTCCTTCAGAAATATAATTCGGAATCAAGAACTCTACCATATCGAGAAGCTTCTTTAAAAACTCCCCCGCCTTGGCATTGTGCATCACATAATCCCTGACCGGCAAATCATTCCCGCTCATAGCACGCAGATCCTCTATATAATAAGGATTCGGCAGGAAACGCACATCAAACACCAAGTCTGCATCATTGGGAATCCCGTACTTAAATCCAAACGACAGTACTGTAATGTACAGGTTCTTATATTCTTTATTCTGTACAAATATCTTCGCCAGCTCTTTCTTTAGCTCCCTTGTTAGCATATGACTGGTGTCTACAAGATAGTCCGCTTTTTTCTTTAAAAAATCAAGCTCTTCCCTCTCCCGGCCGATTCCTTCATCTACGCGCCCGCTGCTGCCTGACAGCGGATGAAATCTCCGGGTCTCCTTATATCTTTTAATCAGCACATTATCACTGGACTCAAGATATAGAATCTCATATTGAAATTCTATATGATCGAGTTCTTTAAGAACTGTTTCCAATTGCCGGAAGCTTTCACCGCTCCGGATATCCACACCAAGAGCCGCTTTGTTCATCTCTGTCCCTGGTACGGCAAGAAGTTCCGCAAGCTTGGGTATGAGAGGTATCGGAAGATTATCCACACAGAAATATCCCATATCTTCCAACATCTTAAGCGCTGTACTCTTGCCTGCCCCCGACATTCCTGTAACAATAACAAACCTCATACCTAAAATTCCCCTAACCTTTTTACTTCCGGCTCTAATATCACTCCAAATTTCCTGTTCACCTTTTCCGAAACCTGCCGCATAAGCTCCGCAATATCCGCTGCTGTCGCATGATCTTTATTGATCACAAATCCGCAGTGCTTTTCCGAGACTTGCGCACCGCCCACCTGAAATCCTCTAAGGCCGCTGTCCTGAATCAATTTACCCGCAAAATATCCTTCCGGTCTTTTAAATGTGCTTCCGGCACTTGGGAATTCAAGAGGCTGTTTTGAGACGCGTCTCTCTTTCAGATCATCCATCTTTGCTTTAATTTCCTGTACTTTTCCGGCGCTCAGCCCGATCTCTGCCTCAAGTACGATATATCCCTTTTTTGCTATAATACTTGTGCGGTATCCCATCTCCAATTCTTCCGCAGGAATCGAAAAAACTTTGCCTTCCAAAGACATCACCAGCACTCGTTTTAACACGTCTTTCATCTCACCGCCATAGGCTCCTGCATTCATGACGCAGGCACCTCCGAGTGTACCCGGAATCCCTGCTGCGAACTCAAATCCTGTAAGTCCGTTTTCCAGTGCACTGGCCGCAATGCCAGACAAAAGAGCCCCGGCTTGAGCAATCATACAGCTACCATTCACAGCAATCCGGTTCATTGATTTATAGATCTGGATAACCGCACCCCGATAACCATCATCAGCTACCAGAAGATTGCTCCCATTTCCAATAATATAGTACGGAACTCCTTGTTCCCTACAACACGAAACAACTTTTCCGATCTCTTCTCCTGTACCCGGGGTCAAAAAATAATCTGCCGGTCCTCCCACACGGAACGACGTATGCCGCTCCATCGGCTCATCAAGCCTTATACATTCCTCTGGCAAAATCTTTTTTAACTCATCATAAAATTTCTGATTCATAATCTAATCTCTATACTCTCCTTAGTCAATACTCATTTTCCATCTCCATCATACACTAATTATTATCCAAATTCAACGCACACTTGCAAATTCTGTACAAATGCGTTATATTCTCATCTTTGACAGTTGATTAGAGATACAGGTGCCACAATCCATGAAAATACAA
>CAJUMF010000045.1 GCA_910586965.1 uncultured Dorea sp.
AAAAAGCAGCATAATCTTTCGACTTTTTTTGTCCAAAGTATTGACATAGATCCAAGATAACCAAATTACATTTCACGTCAAATCTTTCGTCTCAACTTCCCGCACCGACAGAAACGCAAACAACACCGACACCCCTGTCAGTACAAGGGGAAAGGCAGCGTTCCCTGCCAGCGTGAAGTCGCCCACATTTGCCTGTGTAAGCAGGATGAGCAGGAAGGAGGATATGACAGTCGCCTTTGACGACTTCATAGCAAGCCCGATAAAGAGGGCGATAAACCCAATCGTGACGGTGACGGCGGATTTTAAGAGGAGCTGGATGTAAAACCCGAAAGCCGTCATGTCAAAGTCGATAGCAAATGCCGGAGTCCGGAATTTTGAGCCGAGCAGCACGGTTCCGTAGAGGAGGAGCTTTGTGAGCGCCAGCGCAGTGAAATTAAAGCTCCAGACGGCAAGCATCTGTGACAGAAGGATTTTCTGCCGCTTGATGGGGTAGGAGAACATCAGGTTCATGGTCTTGTTTTTGTAGGCTCCCACGATAAATGAGGCAAGCATGGCGCTTGTAAATACGAGGAAGGACATGCCCGTGAACAGCTCGATGGGGGAGGAGATGGTGTCGTTTCCCGGCGCTGCGTCAGGCACTCCCGTATCCGGGTCATTTGCAATCCCAAGGTAGCCAAGGGCAAAGATGAACAGGCAGAGGACAGCCGCCAGTATAAGGGCGTTCATCATATATTTTCTGATATTGTTTTTCTTCCATTCCAGTTTGATTAGTTTACACATCTCGCCACCTCCGATGTCATTTTGAGAAAATAATCTTCCAGTGTCTCTGACTGCTGTTTCAGCCCGGTCAGTTCTATGCCGCCCTGAGTCAGCATTTTTGAAAGTTCCTGTGCGGAAATGCTGCTGTCATAGACGCGTATTCCGTTGTCTCCCATAATCTTGAAGTTAGAAAGCCCAAGCTTTTCATCCAGCAGAAATGCGGCTCGTTTCATGTCAGTCACGCGGATTTCGATGTAAGAGAGGTTGCTTTCTTCGATGTCTTTCATGCTGATTTCTTTCAGCATCTTTCCCCGGTGGATGATGCCGATGGTGTCGGCGATGCTCTCGATTTCCGGGAGGATATGGCTGGAAATCATTATGGTGATTCCGTATTCTGTGCAGAGTGTCTTGAGCAGGCTGCGGATTTGTTTCATTCCTGCCGGGTCAAGGCCGTTGGTGGGCTCGTCGAGAATCAAAAGCTCCGGCTTGCAGCAGACTGCCCGGGCGATGCCGAGGCGCTCTTTCATTCCCAGAGAGTAATCCCGGACGCGGGTGTCTTTTGCGTGAGACAGACCCAGCATGGAGAGGGCGCTGTCGATGCATCCGTGGCTGTAGTACCCCATGTACTCACAGTGGAGCTCGAGGTTTTCATATCCTGTCATATGCTCGTAAAATGTGGGGAATTCGATAATGCTCCCTATCCGTTTTAATACTTCGTAAGAGTTGGGCGAAAGATTTCTGCCGAATACCTCTACGCTGCCCCGGGAAGGTTTCCAGAGGTTTGTCAGTATCTTCATCACCGTCGTCTTGCCTGCCCCGTTAGGCCCGAGAAACCCGTAGATTTCCCCTTTCTTTATGTGGAGCGACACGTCGCTTACCAGCTCTTTTTTGCCGATGATTTTCGTGAGATTGTCTGTCTGTAAAATATATTGCATGGCTTATGCCTCCTTTCAAAAAGAAGTATAACAGCGTAAGCTTTCAAAAATCTTGCTCAAATCTTACGAATTTCTTTCGGCAGCCATTTTTGGAATTGCCATTCTCAGTTGAAGGGAGAAAGTAGTGTTTTCATAGGGCGTACTTTTTAAGGTGAGGGTTCCGCCAAGCTGCACAGCGAGATTCTTAGCGATGGTAAGCCCCAGCCCGTTCCCCTGTACGCTGCGGCTGCGGGAATCCTCCATGGTGAAGAGCCGGTCAAATACGCTCTCCGCGAATACGCTGTCAATCCCTTTTCCTCTGTCGGTCACATCAATGAAGACGCTGCCCCCTTCTAAACGCAGGGAGATGCCAAGGTATTTTCCCTCATATCCGTAGCGGATGGCGTTGGAGATTAAGTTGGAGAGGATGCGTTTTATGGACTCCCTGTTGCCAAGGACGCAGACCGGCTCCTCCGGCAGCCGGATATCCACCTGAAAGCCCTGCCCGGTCAGGATTTCATAGAAATCAAGGATGCTCTCCCGGCAGATTTCAGCCGCGTCTACGCTGGAAAGTACGATGTCCGTATCGCCGGATTCCAGTTTTGCCAGCGTGAAGAATTCATTCATCAGCTCCAGCATATTTTTGGCTTTCGTCTCTGCTTTCAAAAGCATACTGTCCGTGCCGCAGCCGTCAAGCCGCATGATTTCTAAGTATCCCAGGATGACGGTCATAGGAGTCTTTAAGTCATGGGAGATGTTGGAGAGCATTTTTTTAGAGGCAATCTCGGAGCGGCAAAAATCCGCTTTCACTTTCAGATGCTTTTCAAGAAGGGCGTTTATCTGCGCCGCCAGCTCTTTTAATTCCGGATTGTCCGTAAAAATGAGTATCTTCTCATCGCTGTCTGTCTCGTTGATTTCTTTCAGTTTCCTGCTGATGCTTTTAAGGCTCTCTTTCGTATCGCGGCGGAAGGCAGACCGCTGATAAAGGACGATGCAGATGAGAACCGCGATGACAAGGAGCAGGAAGAAAAGGAGCGCCCCGGAATTCATAAAGACTCTCCGAACTTGTAGCCGATTCCCCACACGGTAAGAATATACCGCGGGTTCCGCTTGTCGTCCTCAAGCTTGCCCCGCAGTCTGCTGATATGTACATTCACCGCATTTTCATCCCCGTAATATGCGTCTTTCCATACGAGGGAGTAGAGCTGCTCCTTGGTGTAGACCTTTTTCGGGTGCTGCATTAGGAGCTTTAATATCTCAAATTCCGTGGCGGTCAGCTCGATGTTCTTCTTATTTTTCGTGACCGTGTAATCCGACAGGTTCATGGTCAGCGCCCCGGCAGTCAAAAGCGAGGGGGTGTCTGACGCATCGGGGGCGGGCTGCCCGTACTGGGTGCTGCGGCGGATATTTGCCTTGATGCGGGCTAAGACCTCGGCGACGGAAAATGGCTTTGTGATGTAGTCGTCCGCCCCTAATCCGAGCCCTAAAGTCTTGTCGGATTCGCCGTCCTTTGCGGACAGGATGATAGCTGGAACGACGCTCTTTTGCCGGATGTGCGTAAGGACATCCATCCCGCTTACCTTCGGAATCATCAGGTCTAAAAGGACGAGGCTGAATGCGGAGGAGTCAAAAATATCGCACCCCTGCTGGCCGTCAGGGGCGCAGATGACTTCAAAGTTTTCGCGCGTCAGGTAGGTTTTAAGCATATTGCTGATTTCTGTGTCGTCTTCAATAAGAAGGATTCTGTGAGTATCCATGGGAGAGTTCTGCCTTTCTGTAGTATGGCTGCTGGTATGTCAGATAATGAATATTCGTTGTGCCAGGTGCGGAGTGTCAGATAAAATGTCTAAAAGCAGGTACAGAGAAGTACCTGCTTTTTGTAACCTTGTATTCCGTTTGGTTTGTAAGCTGCCCTGTGGTTGCTACTCTTTGATTCGGTCCAGTTCTGTAAGATTAATGCCGGATGCTGTGAGGATGACTTTTAATTCAATATATCTTTCTTTCATTTCAGCATATACTTCGGAATCTTTGTCGGCTAATCTCATATATCTCTGTAATCTGGAAAAATCTTCGATGTTTCTTTGTAACATTTCTTTTTCGGGCATACTGCCACCACCTTTTGTAAGCGTCGTTTACTTGATATGTTTATTATAGCAATAAGCGATTGCGGTGTAAAGGGTTATCATCCGCTGTTCCTTTCTATTTATTTTTATGTTTATATATTACAAATCCGAGCAGCGCAATGGAACACTCTGTTATCGGATAAGTGAGCCAGATGCCTGTCATCCCCCACAAAGCGGATAATAAAAAAGCCATAGGGATAATGATGACCAGCCCTCTTAAGATGGATAGTATCTGAGCGGGCACAGCTTTTTCTATCGATGTAAAATAAGTGGCTAAAATAATGTTGTATCCGACAAACGGAATGGATGTAAAATATACTTTTAACCCTGTCTCGGAAATCTGCTTAAGCTTTATATTGTTCTCACTGTTGAAAACAGCGGTAATCGGCTGTGCAAGGACAAAAATGAGCAGATAGGTAGCCGCGGATACAGACAGCATAGTGATCAGGGCATATTTAAGCATAGTCTTTGCCTGCCTGTGATTCCTGGCTCCGTAAAAGGTGCTGACCAGCGGCTGGATTCCCTGTGCGATGCCTGTGTAGACCGCAACCGTCACAAGAGAGATATTTGCAACAATCCCATAAGCGGCAACGCCTGTATTTCCCGCCAGTTTCAATATGAGTGCATTAAAGGTGATCATCGTAATGCCGGAAGAAAGCTGTGCGATTAAGGATGGGAAACCTAATGACAAGTCCTGCTTTATGATATCTTTTCTTAATCCTGTCTTTATAAGACAAAACGTATTTTTCTTTCTGAGCCAATGGGGGAGCATCATAATGATACTGATGACCGGCGATGCTCCTGTCGCAAAAACCGCCCCGAAAATCCCCATTCCCATTGGAAAGATAAATATATAATCCAATCCGATATTGGCAAAGCTCCCAATCAGCATAGCAATCATAGAAAGCTGGGGGCTGTCGTCATTTCTGACAAAACAGAGCAGTACATCGTTCAAGATAAATGCGGGCGCAAAATAAAGCAGCCATCGCAAGTAGGTGCCTGTCATTTCAAGTACAGTTACATCCGCTCCTAAAAGCATTGCCAGATGATTCGAAAAGAGGCAGCTGCACAGAACGAACATCACAGAGAAAAATACGGCAAGATAGAGGGTGTTCGTATAAATCCGATGGACTTCCCCGGTTTTCTTCTGGCTTTTGCAGACTGAAAATTTTGTTGCGCCGCCCATGCCAAGCATAAGCCCGGTACCATGAATGAAGTTGTATATGGGAATGGCAAGATTTAAGGCAGTAAGGCCGTCTGTTCCCAATCCTTTTGATACAAAAAAGGTATCGGCCAGAATATAACAGGATACCCCCAATGTTCCCAGAACGCTTAAAACCGTATAATTGATAAAATCCCGCATACAGCGCTGTTCCATAATTCTTCCTCCAATCACAAAAAAATAGCGCCAGAGCATTCTGTCTTCAAAGGCCTGCTGACAGAAAGTCTGACGCTTAACCCCTTACCCGGCGGCAAGAAGTATCGGTTCCGATTTTTCTGTATTATACAATAGTAAAAATGAAAAAGTCAATAGTGAAATTTCCAGTTGACAAAACCCCCGGAATCCTTTAGACTTTCAGTAAATATAAAAAAGGCTTTGAAAAGAAGAAGTAGCAGTCGCGACACCCATACAGAGAGCTGCCGGAAGGTGAGAGGCGCATGAAGGAAGTGGCTTTGCGAATACATCTTGGAGCCTCGCACCGAAAGTGCCGGAATAACGAATCATGAATATTCCATGGGCTGGCATGAGTAGGCTGTGACGTGCCGGCATACGTTACAATGCCTGAGCTGTGCATATGCAGCTTACAGAGACCGGCGGTGTGAACTGCCGGTGAAAAAAGGTGGTACCGCGGAAGTTTTCGTCCTTGTCTGTGTAAGACAGGGGCTTTTTTTGTGTGAGGGAGCTTTCGGCGGTAAGAAAATGAATGAAAAAAATGCATTGGCATTATGCAGAAAGGAAGAGATGAAAAATGGGAATCTATGAGGAATTAAAGGCAAGAGGCCTGATCGCGCAGGTGACGGACGAGGAGCTTATAAGAGACTTGATCAACAACGGGAAGGCGACATTTTACATTGGCTTTGACCCGACGGCGGACAGCCTCCATGTAGGGCATTTTATGGCGCTCTGCCTGATGAAAAGGCTCCAGGAGGCGGGGAATAAGCCCATCGCTCTTATCGGGGGCGGTACGGCGATGATTGGCGACCCGTCAGGGAGAACGGACATGCGCCAGATGATGACGAACGAGACGATATGCCATAACTGCGACCGTTTTAAAGAGCAGATGAGCCGTTTCATTGATTTTTCCGAGGGGAAGGCGCTGATGGTAAACAATGCGGACTGGCTTTTGGGGCTTAACTATATCGAGATGCTCCGGGAGGTTGGCGCGCATTTCAGCGTAAACCGTATGCTTACGGCAGAGTGCTACAAGCAGAGGATGGAAAAAGGGCTTAGTTTCCTTGAGTTCAACTACATGCTCATGCAGAGCTATGATTTCTACATGCTGTACCAGAAATACGGCTGTAACCTCCAGTTCGGCGGCGACGACCAGTGGAGCAACATGCTTGGCGGCACGGAGCTTATCCGGCGCAAGCTTGGCAAGGACGCCAGCGCCATGACCATCACCCTCCTTTTAAATTCCGAGGGCAAGAAGATGGGAAAGACCCAGAGCGGCGCGGTGTGGCTTGACCCGGAAAAGACCACGCCCTATGATTTCTATCAGTACTGGAGAAATGTGGCTGACGCCGACGTTTTAAAATGCATCCGTATGCTTACGTTCATTCCTCTTGAGGAGATTGACAAGATGGATGCCTGGGAGGGGGCGCAGCTAAATACAGCGAAGGAAATCCTCGCTTACGAGCTTACGAAGATGGTTCACGGCGAGGAGGAGGCCGAAAAAGCAAAAGGTGCGGCAAAGGCGCTTTTCAGCCAGGGAAATGCGGCGGATATGCCGAAGACAGAACTGACGGCAGAGGATTTTAAGGACGGTAGCATAGACATCCTGTCTTTGCTTGTAAAGTCAGGGCTTGTACCGACCCGTTCCGAGGCGCGGCGCGCGGTACAGCAGGGCGGCGTGACTGTGGACGGCGGGAAAGTGGAAGATATCCACAAGTCTTACACAGGAGAGGATTTGTCGGGCGAAGGCATTGTCCTTAGGAGAGGGAAGAAGAAGTTCTGTAAAGTAGTGATGCAGTAAGCACAAAAAGGTGATGGATATGAGATGTATACATTGTGACCGCGAGATACCGGATGATTCTATGTACTGCCCCTACTGCGGGCAGGATGTGGAGGAGAATCAGTCGCTTGACGAGCTGCAGGACCAGATACTAAGGCAGCTTTCAAAGGAAATCACAGGCGAGCTGCCGCCCGTACCCTGGGACCGTGAGGAGCGGCGGGAATATATGCGCGGGCGGGGAAGAAAGCAGTCAAAAAGATATCTCGGGATTATCGGGCTGGTTGTAGTTGTCATGGTATTTCTTATGGCGGCGATCTGGATGGTATTTACAACGATGGATGCCAATGAGCGGCGGCTCAGGGAAGAGAGGGAGCAGGCGACCCGGGAGAGAGAGGAACGGGAGCTTGAAGAAAAGAAGAACCCGGAGAGCAAAGAGTCCGGGGAGGATGCTTTGACGGAAGACGGGGAGATTAAGATGTCATTCGTCAGCGAGCCGGGAGATTTCGGTGATTATTATAAGCTGTCTGTCAAGGATGCATCGGCAAGCTCCGTGATAACCCAGGAGGGAACGGATAACGGCGCCATGAAAGCAGTGGATGGCAACGAGAAGACCTCCTGGCAGGAGGGCGTCTCAGGAGACGGAATCGGGGAGAGCATCCATTTTGAGCTGGAAAAGCCGTATAATGTAAAATATATGTCCTTCCAGCTCGGGAACTGGAATTCCTGGGAATATTTTGACGGGAACAACCGCCCGAAGGAGCTTGAGATAACAGTGGGCGACGTGACCCAGACCGTTACATTCCCGGACGGAAAGACCGAATACTGGGTGGAATTTTCCAGGGAATGCCTGGCATCGGAGATTGATGTGGTGATAAAATCCGTGTATGAGGGGAGCCAGTGGGATGATACCTGTATTGCGGAAATCGGATTATATGGGAGGGGAAACTGAGAGTCTGCGTATAATTGCAGAATGGCTTATATGTCAGGACCGGGAATCTGTTTTAGATTCCCGGTCGGATTAAATTTTGGGATCAATGCTGCAAATAAACGATTTCTCCTTCACCGCATGGTTCTTGAAATCCATTGTAATGATGTTCTAATATTTCATCCGTTATTATGAATGGAGAGTTGGCATTTAAAAGCATATTTCTTTTTTTCAGCCTTTTCCGTAAAGTTTCTATATCGGCTTTCATATATATGAGTTCTGCCGTACCGCCGTATTTTTCAATGATTGACTTATAAACTTTTCGCTTTTCTTTATTCCAAAAACTAAAATCTATAACTGCATTTTTACCGTCTTTAAGGAGAGCAATCAATCTCTCCATGAGCACGGATTCTGCTTTTTCAGACAGTTCTTCATATTGACTGTCCGGGTAATCGACGCCCTTCCTGCCGTAAGCATTCCACATTTCTTCATCGATGGAAAGTCTGGTATACCCTTCCTCCTCCTTCTTCTTTGCGTAGGTTGTTTTGCCTGAGCCGCATACCCCGCACATCATGATAACCTTGCTCATAATAGATTCCTCCCGTGCCTATCTGCGTAAATCTAACCGCTGCACCATATACAGTTATTGCTGTCTCAAGTGTACGCGTAAAGTTTATTGCTGTCAACGGAATTGGGTAAATATAATCGTGAAATTGATTGACAAAGAAAGGTTGCGGCGCGAAGGTTTTTGTGTTAATGTAAGGATATGATTTTAAAGTGTGATCATGAATCAAGTCTATTTTATATGTCTTCATCTGGAAGATGTTCGGAAGTTCTTTCGCAGGTTCGCGCGGGATGACCAAAGATTATTTTATGAAAAGTACAAAAGGGGGAAAGGCTATGGGGAAAAACGACATAGCGGTAAGGAAATGGCTGTCGGACAAAGAGCGGTTTTCAGACGTGTGTAATGCTGTATTGTTTGGCGGGGAGCAGGTGGTTCTGGCAGAGGATTTGGAAAGGGCAGACAGTGAGTCGGCTATTATTATTACAGATAAAAAAGGAAAGAGCAGGGGTGTAAAACGTTACCGGGATATTGTCATGCGGTGGAAGTACGGGGCGGAGCTGGTACTTCTCGCCTGCGAGAATCAGGACAAGATCCATTATGCCATGCCTGTGAGAAATATGATTTATGACGGGCTGGCGTATGCGGAGCAGATTGACCGGATGTGGCAGGAGAGGAAGAAAGAGAAGGAAACAGTGACAGAAGAAGAGTTCCTCTCGCGGATGAAAAAGGATGATAAATTAAATCCTGTCATTACACTGGTATTTTATTATGGGGAAAAAGAATGGGATGGGAGCAGGAATCTTCATGAGATGTTCCGAAAAAGCAAGGTCGAAGGAGTTGGCAGGATGATAAGCAAGTATATACCGGATTACCATATTAACTTGATAGATGCATCTGAGCCGGAAAATCTTCATGCGTTTCATTCTGATTTACAACTGATTTTGGGCATGTTACAATATAGAGACAGGAAAGAGGCGCTGGTAGGTTATGTGAATGAGCACAGGGAGTATTTTAGCAGGCTGGATATCGATACATACCGCGCAGTACAGGCGTTTTTAAATTCGGAAACAAAACTGAAAAGAGTTATGAAAGATGACTCCGGGAAAGAGAGGATTGATATGTGTAAAGCATTGCGGGATTTATATGAAGAGGGTGTTGACCAAGGGATTGAGAAAGGGATTGAGAAGGGGATTGAGAAGGGGATTAAAGAGCTGATTATGAAAAAATACAAGAAAGGTGTCCCCATAGAAGAAATCGCGGATTTTGTGGAGATGCCTTATGAGAAAGTCCGGGGGATTGCGGAGGAGTCAAATACTTTGCGGGAATAAATTTTCAGACAGTCTGCCAAAGGGGGAGCTATGAGAAGGAGGAGAAGAATCAGAAGACGAAAAAAGGCGGAGCAGAGGGCATGGGTTTTAACGGGAGTCATGTTTTTGTTCCTTATGGGATTGCTCATTTTCCATGATGACACAAAGAAAAGCGGCGGAAATGATTCCGATGCCGGGCAGTCAGTTTCTGCGGCAGCCGGGGAAGGTTCCGGGGAGGAGAATGGCAGGACGGAGAGAGAGGAAATCGCGGAAAGGGAAAAGACAAAAGAGGCAAAAGAGACAAAACAGGATAAGCCGGCATATCTCGAAAATCTTAAGGGTATCGAGCCGGGAACGGTGCTGGATGCGGGGGAGATTGACTTGCCCCAGTGTCAGAAGTATTTTACAGCCAGTGAGATAAGCGGTGACATATTGCAGGAGATAGAGGGAAAGTCCTATGTTGAAAATGACAATATCGGTTTGGATGACCTCAGATACCTGAAACTTCTGCATTACAATTACGGTCATGAGATTCAGGTGGGAGAGCTGATTGTGAATAAGGAGATTGCGGAGGATACAAAAGAAGTGTTTCAGGAGCTGTTTGCCGAAGAATATGAGATTGAATCCATGTATCTCATTGACAGATTCTGGACGGGAGACAGCGTGGATTCAGACACCAACTCGATTGAGCACAACAATACTTCGGCATTTAATTACCGGGTAGTGCCGGATACAGACCGGCTTTCCAACCATGCGGCGGGTTTTGCCATTGACATTAATCCTCTGCAGAATCCGTATGTAAAGTACAACAGCGACGGTAGCTTTGCCAAGTATTATAAAGATATGGAAAAGTACACCGACCGGAAACAGAAGGGAAAGCATATGATTACCCATGACGATATTTGTTTCAAGGTGTTTAAAAAGTATGGGTTTACCTGGGGCGGCGATTGGAACAGCTCGAAGGATTACCAGCATTTTGAGAAAAAGGGAGAATGAAAAGGAGAAAGATACATATGAAGAGGAAGATGAGGAGAGCGGACGGTTTTCTGTGCGGCGCGGTTCTGGCAGTTCTGGTGATGCTGCTGACGATGGCATTTTCCATGCGGGCAGAGGCGGCAGGCACAGGGCTTAACAAAAGGAATATCACAATGATTGCGGGAACAGAATATACGCTTGAACTTCAGGGGGCATCTGAAAATGCCGCGTGGAGTACCAGTAAAAAATCTGTGGTCCGGATTGAATGGACAGCGTATCCGAAAAATAAGACGGAGGACAGAGAATCCGGAATTACGAAGACATCGGATGGACGGGCTGCGAAAACGGCTACATCTTATGCGGTTATCCGGGCGAAAAAGGCGGGAACGGCGAAAATATCGGTGAAGGACGGCGGAAGGAAGTACACATGCCGGGTGAAAGTGGTTTCTTCCAGACTGTTAAATAAGAAGAAGACGCTGAAATCCGGTCAGTCCTTTACGATAAAGGTGAGGGGAAAAAGAATTTCCAAATGGCAGAGCAGCGACGGAACAGTTGCCTCGGTCAGCAGAAACGGGAAGGTTACGGCAAGGAGAGCCGGAAAAGCTGTCATTACCGGAACGATAGGAGTCAGCAAGCTGAAATGCACGGTGTATGTAAAGGCAGAAAGATGGGATAAGCTCCTTGAGCAATATGCAGGGAACGATGATGTCAGGCAGCTTGTGTTTGTAAAGTACACCGGCGGCACAAAGGCAAGGGTGGAGATGTATAATAAGACTGGTGGTACATGGAACTGCATCCTGGAGTGCCAGGGATATGTAGGGAAAAAGGGAATCGGGAAGAAGAAAGAGGGGGATAAAAAGACGCCGACAGGGGTGTTTAACCTGACAGATACTTTCGGCATAAAAGGGAATCCCGGCACAGCATTGCCCTACATTGATGTAAATGAATCCCTGTACTGGTGCGCGGACAAAAAGTATTACAATCAATTGATTGATATACGGGAAAAGCCCCATAAGTGCAAAGGGGAGCATCTGGCGGATTATGTGCCGCAGTATAATTACGGAATAACGCTTGATTACAATAAGTCATGCACTTATAAAAAAGGCTCAGCAATTTTTCTGCACTGCAAAGGCAAATATTCTTATACGGCGGGATGCATTGCCGTGAGCCAGAAAAATATGGTCAAAATTATGAGAAATACAGAGCCGGGTGCAAAAATCTGCATCTATAAGAAATAGAAAAAGCCCTCTGGCAGACTGTCTGCCGGGGCTTTTTCGCATCATATTATGAATTTCGCTTTAAAGCGTCTCTCCCGTCAGCATCTCATACCCCTGGAGGTACTTGCCGATGGTCTTCTCCACGATATCTTCCGGAAGTGTCCAGTCATTGTCCGGGTTGGCTTTCAGCCAGTCTCTTGCGAACTGCTTGTCAAAGGACGGCTGCCCGTGACCCGGCTCATACCCGTCGGCAGGCCAGAATCTGGAGCTGTCGGAGGTGAGCATCTCATCACCGATGACGATATTGCCGTCTTCGTCAAGGCCGAACTCGAATTTAGTGTCGGCGATGATGATTCCTTTGCTCAAAGCGTAGTCAGCGCATTTTTTGTAGAGAGCAAGGGTATAGTCGCGCAGTTTCGCTGCATACTCCGCCCCTTTCCCCGGAAAATATTTCTCAAGGTGGGCAATGCTCTGCTCATAAGAAATGTTCTCATCGTGGTCGCCGATTTCCGCCTTGGTGGACGGTGTGTAAATTGGCTCCGGGAGCTTGTCAGATTCTTTCAGCCCCTCCGGCAGCGTAATGCCGCATACGGTTCCGTCCTTTTTGTAGCTTGCCCAGCCGCTGCCGGTGATGTAGCCCCGCACGATACACTCGATGGGCAGCATCTCAAGTTTTTTGCACATCATGCTGTTTCCGTCAAATGCAGGCTTACGGAAGAACTCCGGCATATCTTTCACATCCACGGAAATCATATGATTCGGCAGGATGTCTTTCGTCATGTCAAACCAGAATTTGGACATCTGGGTGAGGACAGTTCCCTTTTTGGTCACTTCATTTTTTAAAATCACGTCAAAGCAGCTGATACGGTCGGTGGCAACCATGATCAGGCTGTCGCCGTTATCGTAAATCTCGCGGACTTTTCCCTCTTTCATCGGTTTCATCTTATACACCTCGCTAAATATTTTTATCATTATGGATAGATAAACAGATTTTAGCCCAAATGCCGCATGATTGCAAGTTTTTTATTCAGGAAAATATAATTCGGTAAGTTCACGCCGCATAAGGGCTGGCAGAGGGCGGGGGAAATGTACTCCGAAGGAATCCCGTAAAAAAGCATAGCAGTACTTGGCGAGGTATTTTCGAGCTTAGTACTGCTATGCTTTTTTCAGAGCGGGAGCGCGGTGACGCAGGAGTATATTTCCCCCGCCCTCTGCCAGCCCTTATGCGGCGTGAACATGTTAATGCAAATTCATTTGTTTCAGTGTTTCCATTAGCTCCATGTCGTCTGCATTCAGTTTGACATTGGAGCAGTAATTTTTTCCTTCCGGGGTGGTGACGGTTATCTCGATGACAGAGCCCTCCCGCAGCGCATCCTGGGATACGGCTTTTAGAAACAATGGGAATTTGGGGTGGCCCGCCCGGAAACGGTCTATGCCGGATTTGAGCTGCTGCAATATGGCGAGCTGGTTAAAATTCATGTTCATAACAAAATTCTCCTTACAGATTTAATATACGGCATCATTTGACGAATCGTGCATGATACCTTATACTTAAAGCCTATCATAACGTATAGAAGAGGATTAGTCAAAAGTTTTGCATTCGAATGGATGCATAGAATGAATGCATGATATATCAGGGAGGTTTCCGGCATATGCTCTATTTGTTATCGGCAATCGTAAGTAGCTCTCTCGTGTCAATCATGATGCGCCTGAGTGAGGAACGTATCAAGAACAATATCAGCGCTCTTGCGGTAAATTATGCGGTATGCGTACTGCTTGCAGGATTCTACACGGGATTTGGAGGCATGGCGGTGCGGGGCGAAGGTGCGGGTATGGCGGCAGGGCTGGGCATCGTGAATGGTTTCCTGTATCTGACGGCTTTTATCCTGATGCAGATGAATGTGAGAAAAAACGGAGTCGTGCTTTCTACGGTCTTTATGAAACTTGGCGTGATGGTGCCGGCGGCAACGGCAATCCTGTTTTTCGGGGAAAGGCCTGCGATGCTCCAGGTGTGCGGCTTTGCAATAGCGCTGGCGGCGATTGTGATGATACATCTGGAGAAGGGGCAATCAGATGTCACGTTTAAAGGAGGGCTTATTTTGCTTTTGCTCATGGGCGGCGGCTTTCCGGGGCGGATATGCTTTTTGGAGTCCTTATCGGCATCCCCAATTATTATTCCGCCAGATTTTTGCTGAAATCCCTTTCCCGCATTCCGGCAATCGTGGCGTATCCGACATACAGTGTCTCCTCCATCGTGCTTGTAAGCGCGGCGGGCGTTATCCTGTTCCATGAGAAAATGAACGGAAGGCGGAAAGCGGCGGTGGCGCTTGTGCTTGCAGCGCTGTTGCTGCTGAATTTATAAGAGGGATGAGTTTTGAGAAAATAAGTTTAGGAGTGTACAAGATGGATTTACAGTATGCAAAAAAGCAGTTTGAGCAATATCTTGACAATTATGACAGGAAAGCAGATAAGGTGCGGCTGAAAATCGCCCACACTTACGGAGTGACAGAATGCAGCCGCCAGATTGCACAGCGCATGGGCCTTTCTGAGGAGGATATCAAGCTGGCGCAGCTTATCGGGCTTTTGCACGATATCGGAAGATTTGAGCAGATTAAGCGGTTTGACAGTTTTGAGCCGGATGTCATGGACCATGCGGCGTTCGGGGTGGAGATTTTATTTGAGGAGGGCATGGTCAGGCAGTTCGTGCGGGAGGACGCGTGGGATGGGCTCATCCGCACGGCGATTGCAAAGCACAGTGATTTTAAGCTTGAGGGAATCGAAGATGAGAGGATGCTGCTCCACGCGAGACTTATCCGGGATGCGGACAAGCTTGACAACTGCCGGGTGAAAGTTGTTGACCCGGTGGAGACAATCCTTGGCGTGCCGGCAAAGGACGTGGGGAGAGAAGAGATAAGCCCGGAGGTGATGGAGCAGTTTATGAGGAAGGAATCAATCCTTTCGTCCACAAGGAAGACGAAGATGGATTACTGGCTTTCCTATCTTGCATATTTCTTTGATATTAATTTTAAAGAGACGCTTGACATCATCCGGGAGAAAAGGTATGCAGAGCGAATCATTGACCGGATTCCTTATGCAAACCCCAGGACGGCAAGGGAGATGGAGACAGTCAGGGAAATGCTTGCGGCGCACATCGGGAGAGGAATGTGATGTTTGACTTTTATAAAATATACCGTCCGATCACTGCCGCGCCGTTTCGGAAAAGCGGATTCTATGCGGAGTATGAGCCGTGTGCGGCGTTAAAGCCTTATATCCGGTGCTTTTGGGGCTCGGAGCGGTCGTACAGGCAGGAGAAGGCAGAAGATTCGGAAAAGACAGTCGTGATACCGGATACCTGCATGGATATTATATTTACCGTGGATTACACCAATAACCGCATCGCGGACAGTTTCTGCGGCATCAACGACCGCGTCTTTACGGATGAAAATAAGAGCGGGGAAGGAAGATGCGTCTCTGTATTTGCAATCCGTTTTTACCCGTGGAGCGCAAGTCTTTTTGCGGAGGATTCCCTTCGGGGTACGAAAAATGAGTTTTCCCCGGCGGACAGATATTTTCCGAAGTTAAAGCGGGAGATTGCGCCGCTTTTATTTGAAATGGCGGATATGGAAGGACGCAAGAAGGCAGCGGAGAGGATTTTGGCAAAATATGTTCTCCGTAAGCAGCATACCGCTGTCGGAAATGCTATGGCGGAGATGTTTTTGAAAAGGGGAAATGTGGAAGTCGGACGGCTTGCGGATAATACATCGGTGGGGAGC
This sequence comes from uncultured Dorea sp., assembly GCA_910586965.1. Taxonomy (GTDB): domain Bacteria; phylum Bacillota; class Clostridia; order Lachnospirales; family Lachnospiraceae; genus MD308. The sequence continues at coordinate 15,732 of CAJUMF010000045.1, forward strand.
CGCCAGCTTGAACGGATTTTCAATGAATATACAGGTGCCTCCCCAAAGCAGCTTGCCACCATGATTCGCTGCCAGTATCTTTGGCGGGATATTTTATATGGGCCGGATTTTGATGTGCAGGACGCGGTGTTCCGGTATGGATATACAGACCAGTCTCATCTGCTCAGGGAATTTAAGCGTTATCATGCCATGTCCATACCGGAGGCGAGAGAGTATGCGTGGGTAAGGGAGGCTGGATAAAAAACAAGTCTGAAATCATTATATTATAGTTTAGATTGAACTCAGGAGCGAAATCTTATATACTTAGTAAAAGAGAAAATAACTAAATGCAAAACCTTTTCGAAGGAGTATGAAAAATATGTATAGTTCAATTATTGAGATTAAGAAAAATGTACCCGGTGAAACCTTGGAACGCCTGCGAAAGACCGTAGAAAAAGCTTTTTCGAACCGTGCAGGCAGTGTCAAAAATTCCAGTAACAATCCATATAAGTTTGTGTTTAAAGGCGGAGAAGATAAATTCGGCTGCCTTGAACTGGGGATGTTAGAATTAAAGCGAGAAAATGATGTGCTTAATCAAATTGCGTCGTGGAACTGGGTCGATGATGAAGAGCCTGATGAAAATTGTGACATTCTTAAAGTTTTAGCAATGCCGGTGTATTAATATGTCTGGGATGAGAAAACAAATATCCTTTGATCTTGACACTAAAGCATTAGAGATTGACCTCAACTGAAGTAACAAACATCCTTGATGAGCTTGTCGTGAAGAATCCATGGCTGAATTTGTGTATGCGGGATTGCCGAGAGGCTAATATTGGTAAGGAGCATAGTAAGAATTATATCTTTGATAAGAATTCAAATGTTCCGGTAAGAAAAGGGATAAACAAATGCAAGCAGTGGTGATTCGAAAAATTCACATTATTTTATATGACGGGGAAATTACGGCGGATGTCGCATTTTTACAAGAAAGAAATGCGGCATCCGTTTTATAATCGTGTAAATGGCTGATGTGCCGATGATACGAGGAGGGATGGCAATGAAACTGGATGGATTTGGAATCTTAGTAAAGGATATGGCGGTGATGGTGCGTTTTTACCGGGATGTGCTGGGGTTTGAGATTAAGGAGGACGAGGAGGCAACGAATGTTTATCTGGAAAAGGACGGAACGTTGTTCTTGTTGTACCGGCGGAGTGATTTTGAGAAGATGACCGGGCGTGAATTCGGCTATGCGGACGGGATAAACGGGCATTATGAGATTGCCCTGGGAGCGGAGGATTATGCGGATGTGGACAGGATATTCGCGGAGATTACGAAGAAAGGGGCAAAGCCTGTGATGGAGCCGGAGACAATGCCGTGGGGGCAGCGGACATGCTATGTGGCAGACCCGGAGGGGAATCTGGTGGAGATTGGGTCGTTTGTTCGTTGAGGGTAAATTATAAAAAAGCCGGGAATATCTTGACGTTTTGGCATAAAAGGGGTATCATAAAAATAAGTTTAGTACCATACTAAATTTTACATCATAAGTTCAAATAAGAATTTATTCAAACCGTCATCTCAGATGACCCGCAGTGTGCGGAAAGAAAAGTCTGCTTTGCAGACTTTTTTTCGTGGAACTGCCGGGTAATGGCGGTTTTTATTTTTTGCCATGATATAAGGCAAACATGAAAGTTATATGTTAAAATATAACAAAAGGCAGAGTAAAGGAGTTACGAAAGATGGCAGATTATTTTATGGGTTTAGATTTAGGGACTGGTTCGCTGGGGTGGGCGGTCACAGATAGAGAATACGAAATCATGCGCGCCCACGGGAAAGCACTGTGGGGTGTCCGCCTGTTTGACAGCGCGAATACAGCGGAGGAACGGAGGGCATTCCGGACAGCCAGAAGAAGACTTGACAGAAGAAACTGGAGAATAGAGCTTTTGCAGGAATTATTTGACGAGGAGGTCAGTAAAGCGGACCCTGGCTTTTTTCTGCGAATGAAGGAGAGCAGGTATGTGCCGGAAGATAAGCGGGATGCGCTTGGGAATTGTCCGGAGCTGCCATATGCTCTGTTTGTGGATGAGGGATATACGGACAAGGATTACCATAAGCAATTTCCCAGTATCTACCATCTGCGTAAGTGGCTGATGAATACGGACGAGACGCCGGACATCCGGTTGGTGTATCTGGCACTGCACCATATGATGAAACATCGGGGGCATTTTCTGTTTTCAGGAAATATAGAGAGTATTCAGGAGTTTCAGGAGACTTTCCGGAAATATATAAAAAGTATAAAAGACGAAGAGCTGGATTTTAACCTCTGCATAGAGGACGAAGAACTTCGGGAGACGGAAAATATATTGAAGGACAGAAACCTTACAAGAACGGCGAAAAAGGCAAGACTGATAAAACTGTTGGGAGCGCATACAACATGTGAGAAAGAGGCTTTAAATCTTGTGGCGGGAGGAACTGCCAAGTTAAGCGGCATTTTTGGCAATGGCGAACTGGACTCCTGCGAAAGACCTAAGATTTCTTTTGCAGATGCGGGTTATGATGAGTATGCCGCAGCGATAGAGGATACGCTGGGGGAGCAGTATGTTATTATTGAAATGGCAAAGGCAGTGTATGACTGGAGTGTGCTGGCAGATATCATGGGAGACTACGCATCTATTTCTGATGCAAAAGTCGCTGTATATGAGAAACACCAGAAGGATTTAAGATATTTAAAAGAGCTGGTAAAAGAAAATCTGAGCCAGGATATCTATAAAGAGATATTTGTAGAGACAAGAGATAAACTGAATAATTACAGTGCCTACATCGGAATGACAAAGAAAAACGGAAGGAAAAGCGAGCTGGAAGGAAAGCGCTGTGACAGGAAAGAATTTTATGATTATCTGAAAAAAACGGTGGTAAATGCCATAGCGGATGCGGAAAAGACAGAATATATGCAAAAAGAGATGGATACGGAGACCTTCCTGCCAAGGCAGTCAACAAAAGATAATGGAGTCGTCCCGTACCAGGTGCATTTGCATGAGTTGGATGCAATACTTGCGAATCTGAGCGGACGTATCCCTGTCCTAAAGGAGAATGGAAGTAAAATCCGCGATATCTTTACATTCCGAATCCCCTACTATGTAGGGCCGCTGAATGGAATCAGGAAAGGCGGCGAAAAGACTAATTGGGTGCAGAGAAGACAGAATGGCAAGATTTATCCGTGGAATTTTGATGAGATGGTGGACGCAGAGGCAAGCGCGGAGAAATTTATCAGAAGGATGACAAGTAAATGTACTTATCTGAACCGCGAAGATGTACTGCCGAAAAACTCCATGCTGTACAGCAAGTTTATGGTTTTGAACGAACTTAATAACCTTCGGCTGGATGGAGAGCCTGTCAGTGTTGAATTAAAGCAAAGAATATATGAGGATTTATTTCAGCATAACAGAAAGGTTACACAGAAAAAATTGAAAAAGTATCTTGTAAGAGAAGGCATAACGGATAAAGATGTAGATATTACTGGGATTGACGGTGATTTTAAAGGAACATTGACAGCGTATCATGATTTTAAGGCGCTGACGGACTGTGCATTGTCTCAGAACGACAAAGAAAATATTATTTTAAATATTACATTATTTGGAGATGATAAGTCGCTTTTAAAGAAAAGACTGAACATCCTTTATCCTGAACTGACAGAGTCTCAGATAAAAATAATAAGTGCTCTGCCATATAAAGGCTGGGGCCGGCTGAGCCGGAGATTTCTGGAAGGAATCACCGCGCCTGCGCCAGAGACAGGGGAGGTTTGGACAGTTATACGCTCTATGTGGGAGACAAATGATAATCTGATGCAAGTATTGAGCGGAAAGTATCATTTTGCCGAGACGATTCAGGCTGAAAATGAGGAGGAGACAAAGGAGATTACTTATAAGACAGTGGATGAAATGCGTGTTTCTCCTGCTGTAAAGCGTCAGATCTGGCAGACCTTGCAGGTGGTAAGAGAAATCCGTAAGGTGATGGGAGAGCCGCCGAAACGTATATTTGTAGAGATGGCGCGTGAAAAAACGGAAAGCAAGCGTACAGAATCGCGTAAGAAAAGGCTGATAGAACTGTATAAGAAATGTAAGGAAGAGGAGAGAGACTGGGTTTCAGAATTGGGAGATACTGAGGAGACAAAGCTGAGAAGTGATAAGCTTTACTTGTATTACACGCAAAAAGGGAGATGCATGTATTCAGGAGAATCGATTGACCTTGCGGAGCTTTGGGATAACAGAAAATACGATATCGACCACATTTATCCTCAGTCAAAGGTGATGGATGACGGTCTGGATAACCGGGTGCTGGTAAAAAAGGTATATAACGCAGACAAGACGGACGAGTATCCCATACGTCAGGATATACGCGAGAAAATGAGACCTTTCTGGAATATGTTGCGGGAGGGAGAGCTTATATCAAAAGAAAAGTATAACAGGCTGACAAGGGGAACAGGATTCGAGCCTTCGGAACTGGCAGGGTTTATCGCCCGCCAGCTTGTGGAGACGCGCCAGGGTACAAAGGCTGTCGCCTCAATCTTAAAGCAGGTTTTCCCGGAGACAGAGATTGTGTACTCAAAAGCCAGAGTCGCCTCGCAGTTCAGGCAGGATTTTGACCTGATTAAAGTAAGAGAGATGAACGACCTGCATCATGCAAAGGATGCGTATGTCAATATTGTGGTAGGAAACGTTTACTATACAAAATTTACAAGCAATGTGGCATGGTATGTGAAGGAAAATCCGGGGAGAAGTTATAATCTGAAGAGGATGTTCACTTCGGAAAAAGATGTTGCAAGGAACGGCGAACTCGCATGGAAAGCGGGAAGTGGCGGAACTATTGCGACCGTGAAAAGAGTGATGGGAAAGAATAATATACTGGTGACAAGGCGCTCGTATCAGGTGAAAGGAGGGCTTTTTGACCAGCAGCTCATGAAAAAGGGAAAAGGACAGGTTCCGATAAAGGGAAGTGATGAAAGACTGGCAGATATCAGTAAGTATGGCGGCTATAATAAAGCCACAGGAACTTATTTTATGCTGGTGGAGTCTGAGGATAAAAAGGGCGCAAAGATGAGAAGTATGGAGTATGTGCCTCTTTATCTGTGTGAGCACGTTGAAAAAGATGAAAATGCGGCGAGAAAGTATCTGGAAAGGGAGAGGGGATTAAAGAATCCCAGAGTGCTGATAGCAAAGATAAAGATTGACACGCTGTTTAAGGTGGATGGGTTTTACATGTGGCTGTCAGGGAGGACGGGAAATCGGTTGGTATTTAAAGGAGCCAATCAGTTGCTGCTTTCCGAGCAGGATGCAAGGATTTTGAAAAAAGTAATAAAATATACAAACCGTAAAAAAGAGAACAAAAATGCGGTGCTTGTGGAGCAGGACGGATTGCATGAGGAGGACCTGATAAAGTTATATGATGTATTTTTAGATAAGGTTGCAAACACAGTATATAATATCCGATTGAGCGCACAGCAGAAAACTCTGACGGATAAAAAAGAGGTGTTTTGTGGATTGAGCAATGAGGATAAATGTATCGTACTATCGGAAATATTGCATATGTTCCAGTGCCAGAGCGGTGCTGCTAATCTGAAATTAATAAATGGACCTGGAAATGCAGGCATTTTAGTGTTAAACAGTGTTGTCTCAAAATGCAGCCAAATTTCTATTATACATCAGTCTCCGGCAGGGATTTACGAGCAGGAGATTGATTTAAAGAAAATATGAGCTGGCGTATAGTCGTTATTTCCAGAAGAGCGAAACTGGATTATCAGTTGGGCTATATGGTGGTCAGGAGCGAGGAGATAACGAAGATTCATTTGGGGGAGATATCGACGGTACTGATTGAAACTACGGCGGCATCTGTCACTGCCAGCTTATTGTCAGAATTGGCAAAGAAGAAAATAAAAGTAATTTTCTGTGATGAGAAACGAAACCCCTCTTCGGAGCTGGTCAGCTATTACGGCAGCCATGATACAAGCAATAAAGTGCGGTGTCAGATAAAATGGCTGCCGGAGACAAAAGAGGCTGTCTGGACAGAGATTGTGTCGGAGAAGATAAGAAAGCAAAAGGAACTGTTGGAATATTTGGGGAGGGAGGAATCGGGGCTATTAGATTCATACATAAAAGAGATACAGTGGAATGATGAGACAAACAGGGAAGGACATGCGGCAAAAGTGTATTTTAATGCATTGTTTGGAATGAGCTTTACAAGAACGTCGGATATTCTGGAAAACGCTGCGCTGAATTATGGATATGCGATTATCTTGTCTGCATTTACCAGGGAGATTACAGCAAATGGGTATATCACGCAGCTTGGGCTGTTCCATGATAATATGTTCAATCAATTTAATCTTGCATCAGATTTGATGGAGCCTTTCAGAGTTTTGGTGGATAAGAAAGTAGTAGGGATGTGCTTGAAGGAGTTCGCTCATCAGGAGAAAATGGAGATTGTCAATCTGCTGAACCAGGAAGTGAGAATAGACGGGAAGATTCAGTATGTGAACAATGCGGTAAAGATATATTGTAAAAGTGTATTTGACGCATTGAATGAAAATGATAGCTCGCTGATACGGTTTTATAGTTTTGAGTTATAGGTTTATGAGAGTGTTAGTATTTTTTGACCTTCCGGTGACTACCGGAGAACATAGAAGAGCGTATGTGAAGTTTAGAAAATTTCTCCTGAAAAGCGGGTTTTTGATGTTGCAGGAATCTGTGTACTGCAAGATGGCATTAAATGGAACGGCAGTCAGGGGGATTGTAGACAGCGTGCATAAAAACAGCCCGGCAGAAGGACTGGTGCAATTGCTCACTGTGACAGAAAAGCAGTATGCCAAAATGGATCTGATCATCGGAGAGGTGAAAAGTGAGGTGCTAGACAGTGATGAAAGGCTGGTGGTCTTATGAAACTGGTGCATCCAAAGCTGGAAGGACAGATTATTTTCAGTGATGAAAAGCCCTGTCAGTGGGTGATAGAATCCCCGGAAGATTTTTCGGCATATGTGCAGGAATTATTGCGCCAGTCGGAAGGAGAAGAGGGGCAGTTTGTCCTGTCAGACGGAGATAAGGAGAAAGATATCTCAAAGTATGCGGAAGTGATAATCAATCCATTTGCCGTGAATATAAACGACAGAAAGATATTGAATAGATTGTATTCCGAGCTGTCGGAACTGGCAGTGGGTGAAGAGGAATATATGCAGACGCAAGAAATAAAGAGCAAATTACAGGCATATTTTCTGGAATTGGAACATATTAGTCCCTATATTTTAGAGATAGATACAGAATTGGATATAACTGCGATTTTCAAGGCGATGTGTATAAAATTCAGTAACTATACGGATGATTTTGTTGGAAATCTGAATCAATATATTAAGATTATGGCAGAATTGATGTATAAGAAAGTAATTGTTTTAGTGAATATCGGCAGTTATGTATCTAAGGAGCAATTAGAGCAAATTGTGAAAGGTTCAGCCTATAATGAAATCGCACTGTTGATGATTGAAAATGTACAAAGAGAGTTGAAAGACAGGGCATATCAATATATAATAGATACAGACAGATGCGAGATATTTTGATTAGAGAATCTTGCGGATTTGTTTATGGTTTTTATGGGAATATACCAATTGAAATAATTGATATGCTCCTTAAAAGGTTTGAGTATCGAAATTTTATGCGGATGATGGCATATCATTTTTGAATTTGAGGTTTGAGAATGATGTAAAAATGTATGGTACTCAAGCCAAAGTGATGGAGAAAATGCTCGTGCAGAAGTTTGAGAATGATGTAAAAATGTATGGTACTCAAGCGGATATAAATGGAGCTGAAATAAAAACTCAGTTTGAGAATGATGTAAAAATGTATGGTACTCAAGCAATGGTGTAATTTATGTTCATTCTGCCATAGTTTGAGAATGATGTAAAAATGTATGGTACTCAAGCTGATGATAGTATATACCATACATTTTTACATCATTATCAAACAAAAAAAAT
>CAJUMF010000046.1 GCA_910586965.1 uncultured Dorea sp.
TGATAGTATAGGTTGTTCAACTTTTCCTGTCCACATTTATATACTAACACCACATTTTTGTGTGCCGGATACAAGATTTTGGTTGACATTTTGGGTGGAGCTGCGATATATTATTAAGTACATTCAGAAAGTCAGAGACATTTCTAACTATACATTGCCCGCAGTCTGCGGGTTCTTTCGCACAAAGATTCAGAAGATGCCGTAACACAGGCATATCGAAGAAAATCCAAAATCATATTAACAGTTGCAAAAGAAAATCAAGTTGATTATACTGAAAGGAGAAAATATGGCAGAGGGAAGGCTGCAGTGGCATCCTGCTTTCAGCGCGGCGTTTCATATTGAATTGAATGACGAACTGGAAAATTTGTATATCGAAGAGGAGCATATGCTCAGTAAAAAGCTGTTACAGATTGACATGCTGATTATCAAAAAGGATAAGGAAAAGGCTGTCCGAAAAAATATAGGCAGGATTTTCCGGGAACATAACATCGTAGAGTACAAAGAGCCGGACGATTATCTGAGCTTAAACGATTTTTATAAGGTATACGGGTATGCCTGCCTGTATCAGTCGGACACGGAAAAGGTGGGGGAGATAGACCCAAAGGAGATTACCATTACGTTTGTATGCAATCATTATCCAAGGAAAGTGATAAAACATATTGGAACGGCCAGAAAGATTCGCTGTGAAAGACAGGAACCAGGGATATATTATTTAATCGGAGATATGTTCCCGATGCAGATATTGGTAACAAAGGAATTGCCAAAGAAAGAAAACTACTGGCTGCAGAGCCTGAGGAATAACCTGAAAGCGGGCGCAGAGATACAGGAACTTTTGATGCGTTATGAAAGAAAAAAGCATAAAACGTACTATCCGGAGCTGATGGATTTAATTGTGCGCGCGAACTGGGAATTGATAAAGGAGGAGAAGAAAATGTGTGAGGCGTTGAAGGAATTATTTGCGGATGAGCTTAAGGAATCTGAGGAAAAGGGGATGAAAAACGGCTTGAAACAGGGAATGGAAACTGGCATAAAACAGGGAATGGAGAGCGGCTTAAAACAAGGCCTGCAAAATGGCCTTGAGCTTGCAAAGAACATATATAAGCTGTTTAAGGCGGGTGCTTCTCCTGAAAAAATCGCTGAGGAGTTCGGTCTGTCCGTGGAGCAGGTAAGGGAAATGCTGGAGTAGTGAAAAAGAATGAGTGTTTTGGAAGACTTTTCGGCGGATGTTTTCGTAAGAAATCAATGAGACCGGAAAGTCTGCGGAGAATTTCTTTCTTCAAAATCTTATCGGTGGTGTACCGTCAAAATTGTTCAAGGATGCCCTACAGGCATATCAAAGAAAAATCTAAGAGAATCCAAAGTCACATAACAGTTGCAAAAGAAAATCAAGTTGATTATACTGAAAGGAGAAAATATGGCAGAGGGAAGGCTGCAGTGGCATCCTGCTTTCAGCGCGGCGTTTCATATTGAATTGAATGACGAACTGGAAAATTTGTATATCGAAGAGGAGCATATGCTCAGTAAAAAGCCATTACAGATTGACATGCTGATTATCAAAAAGGAAAAGGAAAAAGCTGTCCGAAAAAATATAGGCAGGATTTTCCGGGAACATAACATCGTAGAGTATAAAGAGCCGGACGATTATCTGAGCTTAAACGATTTTTATAAGGTATATGGATATGCCTGTTTTTACCAGTCTGACACAGAAAAGGTACAGGAGATTGACCCGGAAGAGATTACCATAACTTTCGTGTGCAATCATTATCCGAGGAAAGTGGTAAAACATATTGGAAGAGCCAGAAAGATTCGCTGTGAAAGACAGGAACCGGGGATATATTATTTGATTGGGGATATGTTTCCGATGCAGATATTGGTAACAAAGGAATTGCCAAAGAAAGAAAACTACTGGCTGCAGAGCCTGAGGAATAACCTGAAAGCGGGCGCAGAGATACAGGAACTTTTGATGCGTTATGAAAGAAAAAAGCATAAAACGTACTATCCGGAGCTGATGGATTTAATTGTGCGCGCGAACTGGGAATTGATAAAGGAGGAGAAAAAGATGTGCGAGGCATTGAGGGAGTTATTTGCAGACGAGTTGAAGGAATCTGAGGAGAATGGCATGAAAAAAGGCCTACAAAATGGTCTCGAGCTTGCAAAGAACATATATAAGCTGTTTAAGGCGGGTGTTTCTCCTGAAAAAATCGCTGAGGAGTTCGGTCTGCCCGTGGAGCAGGTAAGGGAAATGGTGGAGTAAGTATTTCGTTATGGAGATAAATAAAAAAGAAAACATTACAGATATGACCCGGGGGCCGGTGTTTCCCCAGATGGCGCGTTTTGCGCTCCCGGTGCTCTTCGGGATGCTTTGCCAGCGGCTTTATAATTTTGCCGATACATACATTGTGGGGCATTTCCTGGGAGATGAGGCGCTGGCGGCGGTCAGCATAGCGGGAACGGCGACCTACATGTTATTTTCCATCATCATGGGCGTGACGACAGGAGTCGGGGTTGTGGTATCCCAGTTTTACGGAGCGCAGAAGGAGGACGAGATCAGGAAAGCTTTTGCGGCAGGAGGATATGTGGCGGCGGCAATGGCGCTCGTCATCACGGCGGCGGGTATCCTTACGACGCGTCCGCTCCTTGGTCTTTTGCGTACTTCCAGGGAGCTGTTGCCTATGGCGGCAGCGTATCTTCTGGTCATCTATGCGGGCAGCAGCGCGACGATGCTGTACAATTTCAGCGCGGCTGTCCTGCGGGCTTTGGGAAATTCTTTTGTGCCTCTTTTGTTCCTGATTCTGTCAAGTGTGCTGAATATAGGTTTAGACGTGGCGTTTATTGCGTGGATTCCCATGGGTACGGCTGGGGCGGCGCTTGCCACCATACTTGCACAGTTAATCTCAGGGGTGCTGTGCGTGTGGTATACGTTTCGGATGCTGTCCTTTTTGAAGATGAGGGGCAGGGAGAGGTGTCCGGATATGCGGCTTATAAGAGAAGTGCTGCGCTATGGGATTCCTACGGGTCTTCAGATGAGCATTATCTCAATATCGGATATGACGCTGCAGGCGGTAATCAATACTTACGGCACGGTGATGATTGTGGCTTATGGGGTGTGTATGAAGGTAGAAGGGCTGGGTTTCCAACTTGCAGATGCCATCGGCTCGGCGGTGGGAACATTTACCGGGCAGAATATCGGTGCGGGAGATTATGACAGAGTGAAAAAGGGAGTCCGCAGCGCATATTTTTTAAATGTGCTGTGCTACGGGATTTTCTGCCCGGCGGTATTCGTGTTCGCAGAGCCGATTATGGAGGCATTTACGCAGACGCCGGAGGCAGTGAGCCTTGGTGTTGAATATATGCGGATATTTACGGCGTTTTTCCTGGCAGGGGGGATACTGGTCGTGTATCATAACATCCTCCGGGCGTCGGGGGATGTGGCGGTCACGGTGCTGATGGGCGTCAGCGAGGTAGTTACGCGGATTGGATGTGCATTTTTGCTGCCACTTCTGTTCGGCTATCGTGGCTTGTGGTTTGTCTCGCCTCTTACATGGACTTGCGCTGCACTCGTAGGCGGAGTCAGGTATTATTCCGGTGCGTGGGAGAGACGCGGGAATGCGGAGAAGACAGTGGAGAAATTCCAAGATGTGGAGAAGACGGCGGAAAAATGTCAGGATGCGGAAAAACAGCCGGAAAAGCAATAGAATGTGGAAAAGATGTGCAAAAGTGCCGGAAAACGGGGATAGGAGGAGCGGCATATGGGAAAGAAGAAAAAGTCAAAGATAGAATTCCGGTATTACCGTATGCCGGAGGAGACTCCGTTTTTGGCGCTTTTGGGGGAAAAATGGGTGCAGAATTACGGGAGGGATGTGGATTATCTGCATTTTCACAACTATCTGGAGATTGGCTATTGCTATGACGGCACAGGGTCACTGATTCTCGGGGATAAAGATTACCGGTTCAGCGGCGAGCAGTTTTCTATTATTCCGCAAAACTACCTCCATACAACGAACAGTGACCCGGGTACGGTGAGCAAGTGGGAATATCTGTTTATCGATGTGGATGCGATTCTCAACCAATTTTACCAGGGGGGGGGTATTAAGCGGAAAGGCAATATCTCCTACCGCATTAATTGCCAGGCATGTTTTAAGTCTGCCGCGGAAAGCCCGAAAATAGCGGGATTGATATGTGATATCATGGACGTGATAAGGGGAAAGAAGGAATATTATCTGGAAGAGGCAAAGGCCGGGATTGCAAAGCTTTTATTTAATATCGCGCGGGAAAGGAATGTGGATAACTTACCGGAAAATCTTCCGGGAAAAGAAACAGCACCGATTGTCCAGGCGTTGGATTATATTTCCGTTCATTATATGGAGCAGATAGATATTGAAGAGCTGGCGGCGTACTGCCATATCAGCCAGTCGCATTTCCGCAGGATTTTTTCGGCGTACACCGGCATGTGTCCGCTGGATTATATCAACCTTGTACGCATCCAGACTGCCTGTGATTACTTGAAAAGAACAGATGATTACATCTCGGATATCGCGAACAAATGCGGGTTTACCACATTTTCCACATTCAGCCGCAATTTTAAGCGAATCGTGGGCGTCTCCCCCAATGAGTGGAGAAAACGCCCAGAAAATTATGAGCAGCAGCTCTTAAAGTTCCGCATCCATTCGGAAAAGGGCTGGTAACTAGTCAAAATCGAATTTTGTGAACCGCTTATTCATCGCCCCATAGCGGGTGCGTACCATTTCGTTTCCGGCGAGGACGTCCTTTTCGCTGCCCCTGAACTGGCAGCGGATGCAGTAGTATTCGTCCTTCTCTTTATCATAGAACATATCAATGTCCAGATCCCGCATAAAGCATGACGGGCATCTGTAGTTTAATCTGCCTTTTCCAGCTTGAGCCATGTCGCAAACATCTCCTTATCTGTTAATATTTTCTTATACCCAAGGGTGAACATCGGGGAAAATGCATAGCCCTCCCGGATGTAGCCTTCCGCCGCCTCGGATGCCGTCAGGGATACCTTCGTCTCGATAGCAGGGATGACGGCGGACACGGAGGACGCGCCTTCAAGGCTTTCCTCGCGGCAGCGGTACTCGTAGGAGATATTTTTATCGCCCTTGCCGTCTTCGCTCACGCAGGATAGGCGGATGCCGGTCATATCTTCCGGATATTCTGTCGTTCCGTAACATGCCGTCATATACTCGTTTAGCTCAATCTGCGCGCCGGGCCTGCTCATCTCAAGGATTGCCCGCTCAATCTTTATGGCGCCGCTCCCCTCCTCAAAATACTCTTTTGTCTGCAAGGTAACGGAAAGGTCGGCAAATTCTACAGTCACCGGGTCAAGGGTCAGGATTCTTGTATTTCCTTCCCGGGAGAAATGCGCTTTCGTCCGGCACAGGCATAAGTCCACTTCCTCGCCCTTATAGGACAGTTTCGCGCTGCGGATGGTCCCCTCCCCCGCATAGTGGGTAAAGTACCCGGCGCGGTATTTTTCCTGGATAAGGAAGGGGTAGGACGCGTCCTGCACATGTTTCGTGCCGATGCCTACTTCCCATCTAAGCTTTGCCGCATAGGGCCTGAGGTCGAAGATTGCGCCGCCCTGGTCCATGCTGACGCCGGCGCGCATGTAGGGGTCGGTGTACCAGAAAAGCTGCTTGTCGGAGCCGTAGAGGATATCCCGCCAGAGCGCGCATTCCGGCTCGGTGTACGTTTTCTTTTTGCGGTAATAATCGGCAAACTCGGACATGGTCATGTCGATAAGCTTTCCCTGTTTCTTTAAGTCGCCGTAGTATCTGCAGCCGTCGGAGTAGGACTTAAGGAGTAGCTCGTAGGGAGCCTCCCAGCGCCCCATCTTGTTCATCCAGCCGGGGCCGACGAACATCATATTGTAGGCATAGCCGTTATTATATTTTTCCTGCGCCCGGTACTGGTCGATGAGGTTGTAAAGATAGGGGTATTCCCATGTCTCTGAGTCGTAGATCATGCCCCGCAGCACATTTTGGGGGTGGGTTCCGAAGTTGGAGCCGTTGCCGTCGTAGCAGGCGAGTAAGTCCCTGGAAAGGTGGGGGATTGCCACGATTCCGCTGTCCTCGGACGCGTCCGCCGCCGGAGCGTGGGTGTTCTGCTTTGAGGGAATCCACGGCGCCCAGGGGCCGCCGTCAAAGAGGGTGTACCAGGAATTGTTGCAGGTGTGATAGGCTTTCGGGCCTTCCTCCCAGCAGGTTGCGATGGCGCATTTTACAGAAGGATAGGTTTCCTTAATATAATTGGTAAGGTCTGCGTCCATGTAGTAGGAGCCGGTGGATTCCGGGTAGAATCCAAAGATATCGTGAAATTTTCCGAAGACATCATCCACAATCCGCTTTTTGTCCTCCATGGAGAACATCCAGATGCAGAAATCTTTCGTCTTGTATTTTTCCCGGAACTCCTCGCAGGGAAGGCCGAGAAGGGAGAGGGCAATCTCGTCGCCGTACACTTCGCGGTCATTTTTTGCAATTTCGACGGCCTCCTTGTTAAAAAGCGCCGCGTAGGTCATGTGTATGGTGACCTTCAGCCCGTTTTCGTGGGCAAGCCTCTGCTGGGTCTTGAAGATGTCGAGGGATTCTGTCAAAAGTTTCTTATCCCCGATGTCTTCTTCTTTTCCGTGTCCGGTGACGGTGGCGGAATACTCCGGGACCATCTCGGGCCTGTGGATTACGTTAAGAATAAATTCGCTCATAGTCTAAAACTCCTGATTTATGAAAATTTAGTGTGCATTTTTGGTAAAAAAAGTCCGGCATGCCGTAATACATGTCAGCAATGCCGGACAAGTTAAACTTATTTGACAGCTCCTGTGATACCTTCTGCAAACTGTTTCTGCAGTACGAAGAATACAATCATCGTCGGGATGGAGCAGAAGAGTACGCCGCACATCAGCATACCGTAGTCTGTCACATATCCGGTGATCAGGTTGGCGATGAGCATCGGCATGGTCAGGGAGTTGTTGTCGGTCATGATTACCTTCGGCCACAGGTAAGAGTTCCACGCGTTCATGAAAGTGATAACTGCCGCAGCCGCGTAAGTTGACTTCATGGTCGGGAAGAACATGCGGAAGAAGATTTGCACTTCATTCAGGCCGTCGATACGGGCCGCCTCGATGATGTCGATAGGGAATGCCCGGGCATTCTGCCGGAACATCATGATCATAAACGGCGTCGATATCATCGGAAGGATGAAACCAAGGGTACAGTTAAGGAGCCTTGCCTTGGAAAACATCTGGAACAGCGGAACCATGGTCGCTACCTGCGGGATCATCATGGCAAGCAGCAGGATGGAGAACAATTTGTCTTTCCATTTGTCGTGGTAAACTTCGAATCCGTAACCTGCGATGGAGCAGATCAGGAGACACACAAGAGTCGTCACGATGGCGTAGAGGAAAGAGTTCCCCAGCGCGCGCCACAGCGGCTGCTGCGCGGTCAGGTTGTTGAAGTTCTCCATAAAATGCCCGCCCGGAAGGATACGCCCTCTGGACACGTCCACGGAGGTATTCGTCGCCGCGGATATCATCCAGTACAGCGGGAACACGGAAATAAATGATACAATTATAAGGAAAATATATGTAGGAATCAGTCTGCGCTGAATCATAGAACCGTTTTTCTTAGTCACGCGTATCACCTACTTTCAAGTTGATAAATGCCAGAATTGCGACCATGATGAAGATTAGGAATGCCATCGCCGACGCATAGCCGAAATTCGGTACATTGATGAAACATGTATTGTAAACGTAATGAGACATGGTAATTGTCGCATTTGCCGGTCCGCCCTTTGTCAAGTTGACAGACTCGTCGAAGAGCTGCAACGTACCGTTGATGGACATGATAAATGTCATGATGATGGTCGGTTTCAGCAGAGGAACCGTAATTCCCCAGAAAGTTTTCCAGCCGTTGGCACCGTCAATCTTTGCCGCCTCATATACAGAATATTCGATATTCTGCAGACCGGACAGGTAGAATACCATGTTATAGCCGGTCCATCTCCACACAAGAGCGATGATGATGACAATCTTCGCGCTGGCCGCGTTCCCCAGAAAGTTATACCCGGACTCTAAGATGTGGAGCTTTACCAAAATACTGTTGATCAGTCCTTCCTGTGCAAACAGTGACCGGAAGATCAATGCGTAGGAAACCAGTGAGGTTGCACATGGGAGGAATACACAGGTACGGAATAATCCTTTAAACTTTAAATCCTTGTTGTTGAGGAGCTGTGCAAGCAGGATTGCCAGTATCAGCATGATCGGCACCTGGATAAGCAGATAGAGAAACGTATTGCCGATGGACTTGATAAATACCTTGTCAGCCATCATCCTCTGGTAGTTGCTGAATATGGGCTCCGCAAATCTCATGTTGGCTCCGGCTCCGGTCTGGAGCGAGATGATAAATGCGCGGACCATGGGATAGAAACTCATAACAACGATCATCAGTGTCGCCGGTGTCAAAAATGCCCAGCCTGCCGCCTTCTGTTTGGCAACGAGTGTCATTCCTTTTTTGTTGGAATTCACATAAAATCCCCCTTTCTTCTATGAATCTGCTTAAAAAAATAGGGAACCGCAAGCAGTTCCCTATATAAAGCTGCCTTTACTCTGACATCTTGAATTCAAGTGTTTCCTGAGCCTCTTTTAAAGCGTCTTCTTTAGCAGTTCCGTTTGTGATGTTGATGATAGCGGTGTTGACAGCCTCTCTTGCCTCATAGTGGAAAGGAGTCTTTGTAAACTCCGGAATGTGTGAGGAGTACTCTACAAGTGTAGAATAAATCGGCTGTCCGCCGTAGAACTCTACAGGCTCGTTGTAAACCTGGGACTCTCCTGCAGGCAGGTAGCAAGCGATACCGGATGTCTCCGGAAGGATTGCATCATAGAACTCTGTGCTGGAGCCGAAGGTCTTTACAAGGAAATCCTTTGCAAGGTCAGGATTCTTGCAGTTGGATGTGATATACCAGGAAGAACCGCCGTTGTTTGCATAGTTTGTAGCAGTATCTACACCGTCAACCTTAGGAAGTGTAGTAATCTGCCATTTTCCTGCCTGATCCTCGATACCTGCCAAGGTAGCGTTCATCCAGTTGCCGTTGACGATACCGGCAGCCTCGCCGCCCGTAACGGTTGAGATGTACTCATCCCAGTTGTTTACAAGCTTGACAGCATCTTTCTTGATCATATCTGTGTAAAGGTCGATACATTTCTCAGCAACGTCATTGCCTACGATGTAAGCCTCGCCGTTCTCATTTACAAAGTTAGCGCCGCAGGACTGAATCATGAGCATGATTACGTCGCCGCCGGTGGACTCGCTTGTGAGAAGGTATTTGCCGGTCTTTTTGTGGACATCTACAGCAATCTCTGTGAACTTGGACCATGTGATATCTGTCAGGTCTTCAATCTTGTATCCGGCCTCGTCCAGGATATCCGTGCGGTAGAATGCTGCACAAACGCCGTTGTCATACGGAATGCCGTAGTGCTTGTCGTCTGCCATAGAATAAGACTGCTTTAATGCTGCGAAATCATCCCAGTTAACACCGCAGTCTGTAAGGTCTGTGAAAGCATCCGGATAGCTCTTTAAGAACTTCTGGTAGCTGTTGTCCTGCATCAGTACGATGTCAGGCATCGTGCTGTAGTCGCCGGAGTTTGCACACGTTGTAAGCTTGGTCTGGCAATCGTCGGAAGAAGTCTCGATAACTTCAACCTCAAAGCCGTCATGGTCTTTTGCATACTGCTCGCCAGCCATCTGCATAGCCTTAATGTTGAATGTCTGATCCCATGCCCATACTGTTAATTTGTTGCCGCCTTCAGAGCCGCCGCCGCCTTCGGATGAACCTCCGTCGTCAGATGTGCCGCTGTTGCCGCAAGCCGCCAGTGATAATACCATAGCGCCTGCGAGAAGTACTGAGAGTAACTTTCTCTTCATACTTTTATCCTCCTTTTCAGTCAAATTGTTTTATGGACATATTATAACAAGACAAAAAGGAGCAAAGATTGCATAATCAAGCATATAGTGTGCATATTTAATCAAAAATGTTGTCGTTGTACAGTATATACAAAAACATAATATGGTTTTTGTGTATATTTACTCCTGCAGATAGACTCTGTCAGGATAAGATTTTTTCAGCGTCTGCAGCATATTTTCGCTTAAATCCAAAAGCAGCTTGATTTTTTGAGAATTTTCCATGATTATCATGGTATAATAAGGAGTATCTTCCTCGTAGGAAGTATAATCATATTTCGGGAGCTGTATATTCCCTGTGTTTTTCCGGTAAGCGTCAACTGCACGGTGGGCGCTGGGAGCGGTGACGACCATGCTGTTAAGCTCCAGGATGTGGGCAGTCCTGCGGTAACGCCTGCCAAGGATCACGTCTATGGTAAGGGTCTGGTCTTCCATGGTGTATTCGTACTCCTTCTGGCTGAAGATGTCATAGAAAAAGTAGAGTACGACCAGGAGAAATCCCGGCAGCATGAACCCCTGGGAGATCATAATGCCGAGGAGGAGAAAAAATACGGCAAAGATGAGCATGACCCTCCGAAGAAGGCGGGTGGCTTTCTTTGGTTTTCTTTTTACCTGTTCTACGATTTTATAATTGTACATGCGGGGAGGCCTCCTTTTGTTCGGTTAGATTTTGAGATACATCATATCAGTTTGCCGGGGGAAACTCAAGCCTCAGTTTATCTTCCGGTATTCTAACGGCGTTATCCCGGTAATCTTGCGGAACATGGCGATAAAGTGGCTGACATCCGAGTATCCGCACTGCCCGGCAATCTGCTGCACTTTCAGGTGGGGATGCATGATCAAAAGCTCCCTTGCGTGGTTGATCCGGCAGGATGTCAGGTATTCATAGACAGAGCAGCTAAGGAAACGCCTGAATAACCGGGAAAGGTACTGGGGGGTCACATACACCATCCGGCTTAATTCCTGCAAGGTAAGCTCCGCATCGTAATGAGATTCGATTTCTTTTATTACCGGCTCTACATAGCGCACATAGAGAGGGTCGTCCGAGAGCGCCCGGTTCAAGGCGCTGTCGGTAAAATTCATCAGCATCCGGTAGCAGTAGATGGACTGGGAGAAAGTGTCGGTAGAAAGCGTTTCCCATCTTTCCATAATCTCATCTACCAGTTCTTTGATTTTTAAACCTCTTTCCCGATCAATGAACAGGATGGACTGATACCCGGTGATGGAAAGGATGCTGCTGTCGATGCGCCCGGTAAATGCGGCGAAAAGGGTTGTCCATTCCGGACTGTCCTTTGTGTAGGAATGTGGGGTGAAGGGGGCGGTAAGAAGGCCCTCCCCTTCGTTCAGGACGTAGCTTTCGCCGCGCACTTTTACAATTCCGCGGCCGCTCTCGGTCTGCAAGTAGTGGTAGAGGGGGTAGCCTTCCCGGCGCCGCACAAAGTCCTGGCTCCAGCGGTTGCCGATGGAGTCAAAGAGAAAAGGCTCGTTTGCAGGGGTATTTCTAAAATGGATTGGCATGGGAATCACCTGTTTCAAAATGTTATATTTTTTAGTTTAACATATTGTACTTTTATTTGTCTATATGTATTACAATGACGGAAACGATTAAAAGATAGGAGGATGAATGACATGCGTGTATTTGACTATGAGAATTTGAAGAATCCGGAGTACTTTCGGGATGGGAGGCTTGACGCCCATTCGGACCATAGATATTATGCCTCAGCGATGGACATGGAGCTGGGAACAGAAGAGTTCAAGGAGAGCCTTAACGGACTTTGGAAGTTTCATTATGCCAGAAATCTTGAAGGGGCCGTACCGGGATTTGAGAGAGAGGATTACTGCTGCAAGAGCTGGGCGGATATCCATGTGCCGGCGCATATACAGATGGAGGGGTATGACGCTCCGCAGTATGCCAATGTGCAGTATCCATGGGAAGGGCATGACGAGATTCATCCGGGGGAGATTCCGGAGTATTTTAACCCGGTGGCAAGCTATGCGAAGTATTTTACCGTGCCGGAGCGCATGAAAGGGCGGAGGCTCTTCATTTCCTTCCAGGGGGCGGAGAGCGGACTGGCGCTGTGGCTCAACGGCGAGTTTATAGGATATGCAGAAGATTCCTTTACGCCGTCGGAGTTTGAGCTGACGGATTATCTTAAGGACGGGGAAAATAAGCTGGCGGCGCAGGTATTTAAGTGGACAAGCGCAAGCTGGTGCGAAGACCAGGACTTCTTCCGGTTTTCCGGCATTTACAGGGATGTGTACCTGTATACCGTTCCGGATATCCATGTGCGTGATATGAAGATTAGTGCATGTCCGGATGAAATGCTTGAAAATGGAGCCTTGGAGGTCCGCCTTGGGATGATGGCGGCAGAAGGCAAGGGCGGCAGTGCCAGGTTCCAGCTTGTGGGAGAGGGAAAAGTTGTATCTGAAGAAACCCTGCCTCTGGAGGATGAGACAGTATGGAGCTGTACGGTAGAGCATCCGGCGCTCTGGAGCGCGGAGGAGCCGAATCTTTATGAGCTGACGGTGGAAGTTTTTGATGCGGACGGGAACCTTCAGGAAATCATACCGGAGAAGGTGGGATTTAGAAGGTTTGAGATGAAAGACCGTGTGATGACGCTGAATGGGAAACGGATTGTGTTCAAGGGAGTGAACCGCCACGAATTCAGCTCTGTGAGCGGACGTGCCGTGACGGAGGCGGAACTTAGGAAAGACCTTGAGGTGATGAAACAGAACAATATCAATGCCATCCGCACCTGCCATTACCCGGATGCGTCGTTAATCTACAAGCTTTGCGACGAGTACGGCATTTACATGATTGACGAGACAAACTTAGAGTCCCACGGTTCCTGGGATCTGGCGGCGATGACCGGGAATACGGAAGAAATCGTGCCGAACGACAGAAAAGAGTGGCTTGCGCCCATGCTTGACAGGGTGGAGTCTGTTTACCAGAGGGATAAAAACCACCCGGCAATACTGATCTGGTCCTGCGGAAATGAATCTTACGGCGGGAAAGTAATCTACGAGATGTCCCAGCGTTTCAGAAAGCTCGACTCCGGACGCCTTGTCCATTATGAAGGAGTCTTCCATGACCGCAGATACAACGATACGAGCGATATGGAGAGCCAGATGTATACGCCGGCGGAGAAGATTAAAGAGTTCCTGGAAAAGGATCGGAGCAAGCCGTTTATCTGCTGCGAGTATGCCCATGCCATGGGGAATTCCTGCGGGGCAATGCACAAATATACCGACCTGACGGATACAGACGAGCTTTATCAGGGCGGCTTTATCTGGGACTATATAGACCAGTCTATCGGAAAGAAAGACAGGTACGGCAAAGTGTTCCAGGCCTACGGCGGTGATTTTGGGGAACGCCCGTCTGACTACAGTTTCAGCGGGAACGGAATCGTGTATGGGGGCGACAGGGAGCCATCCCCGAAGATGCAGGAGGTAAAGTTCAATTACCAGAATATTACGGCAGAAGTGAGCCGCACGGAAGTAAAGATTACAAACAAGAATCTGTTTGTGAATACAGATGTTTTTGAGTGCCGCGTGACGGTGGCGAGAGACGGCCGTGTGATAAAGAGGGCAGTCATGGAGACCCATGTAAGCCCGCTGGAGGAAAAGACTTACGGACTTCCGTTCCCGGAGGAGACGCTGCCGGGAGAGTATGCGGTTACGGTTTCTTTCCACCTGAAAGAAGATAAGGTCTGGGCAAAGAGAGGGCATGAGGTCGCTTTCGGGCAATTTGTATACAGCGCAGGCCGGGAAGTGTCTGCAGGATGTGCAAAGAAACCGGTCATCATAAGGAGCGCCCACAATATCGGTGTGAGAGGCGACCACTTTGAGGCGATGTTCTCAACGATGTACGGCGGGCTTGTATCTTACAGATTCGGCGGCAAAGAGATGCTTGAGACAATCCCGAAACCGAATTTCTGGCGCGCGCCGATTGATAATGACCTTGGAAACCAGATGCCAATCCGCTGCAGCCAGTGGAAACTCGCCAGCATGTACCTGACCCACAGGCCGGAAGGGAAGGACTTGTTTGCTCTGTGTGAGCCGGAGATTGAGGAGAAAGAAAAAAGCATCGCTGTAGGGTTCACATATTTTATGCCTACCACGCCGAGGACAGAGTGCAAGGTGACTTATGAAGTATTTGGGGATGGATGCGTGAAGACGACTCTTTCCTATGACCCGGCAAAGGAGCTCGGGGATATGCCGGAGTTTGGCATGTTGTTTAAGTTCAGCGCGGACTATGACCATGTGCGCTGGTACGGGCTTGGGCCTGAGGAGACTTATTCTGACCGCAAAATGGGCGCAAAACTTGGAATTTACCAGAATCTTGTGAAAGATAATATGGCGGCGTATCTCGTGCCTCAGGAGTGCGGCAACAAAGAAGGAGTCCGGTATGCGGAAGTTACGGATGAAAAAGGACAGGGAATCCGCTTTGCTATGACTGATGAAAACGGCCCGATGAGCTTTTCGGCGCTCCCCTATACTCCTCATGAGCTGGAGAATGCCGCACACCCGTTTGAACTTCCGAAAGTCCACTACACGGTAGTCCGGGCGTCAAAAGGGCAGATGGGAGTTGGAGGAGATGACAGCTGGGGCTCGCTTACCCATTCGGAATACCTTCTTGACGCCGGTAAAAAGATGGAATTCAGTTTCTGGTTCGCAGGGATTTAAACGTAAAAAATGCCCTTCCGATTTAGAAAGTTTTCTAAGTCGGGAGGGCATTTTTATGACTGATTTTTAAGTCTTTTAGCGATCTCTCAAATGGAATTTTGCCACCAGATCTTTTAACATGTTTGCCTGACCGGATAGCTGTTCACTGGCTGCAGCACTCTTTTCAGCCGTTGCCATATTGGACTGTACAACATTGGAAATCTGGTCGATACCGTTGATGACTGCTTCTGTGGCTGTTGCCTGTTTTGCAGAATACTGTGCAATGCCATCGATTAATTTAGTTACCTGCTCTGCCAATGCAACAACTTCCATCAGGGAAGCGGCTGTATCATTGGCGATGCTGATCCCTTCTTCTACGGCTTCAACGGTCTGGTCGATCAGTACAGTTGTATTTTTTGCCGCCTCGGAAGATTTCCCGGCAAGATTGCGAACCTCATCCGCTACTACAGCAAAGCCCTTTCCGGCAGATCCTGCCCGAGCGGCTTCAACTGCTGCATTCAGAGCGAGGATGTTGGTCTGGAAAGCGATATCCTCGATGGTCTTGATAATGTTATGGATTTCTGAGGATTTGTCGCTGATTCTTTGAATTGCTTTATTCATATGCTGCATCTTATCGTTGCTTTCCAAAAGCTTACTTCCTGCTTGCTGCGCGATGTCATTGGCTTGCTTTGCACCGGTTGCGGTCTTTTGTATTCCGTCAGATACTTCGCTGATATGGGAAGCCAAAAGCTCTACGGCATCGGTCTGCTGTGAGGATCCCAGCGAAAGTGTCTGTGCACCGTCAGAGACGTATCCGGAACCTTCTGCAACTTCTCCGGCCGCTTTATTGATCTGTCCTAAAGTTCCGTTTAAAGACATGGAAATCTTTTCCAGAGACTCTCGGATCTTTGCAAATTCACCCACATATTCATGGGAAAGAGTGAAAGCTAAGTTTCCCTGGGCGATATCTTGCAGCTTTTCTGATATCTCGTCAATATAGACGACATAGTCGCGCAGGCGAACGACTGTACGGCCGAAGTTATCTGCTAATTCGCCCAGCTCGTCGTTAGAGCAATGGCGGATGGTCTGATTGAGCTCACCTTCTGCAATCTTAGCAGCAACGCCATTCAGCTCGGCTACAGGTTTCCCGATGATCCTTCTTACGAGAATGATAACTAAAAAGACTGCAATGATAACAGCGATTACGGATACGCCGGCCATAATGCCGGTCAGTGCCTTTAAGTCACTTAAGACTTCTGCTTTAGAGACGTAAGCTACGGCTGTCCAGTCACTGTTCGGTACTTCAGACACCTGTATGTACATATCATTATTATAGAGAGATAATCCGGATGCTTTATTGTGGATCTGTTCTGCTGCATATGCGTACATATCCCCATTGAATTCATCCAAAGTTTTCCCGGTGATCTCTTTATCGCGATGTCCGATAATCGTGTCTGTGCGGGTGTCTACAAGGAAGATACCGCCTGTTTTTTCTAACTTGATATCCTGCACAATATCTGATATGGAGTTGAGGTATACATCGGCTGCCGCAACGCCGCGTACCTTACCTTTGGAATCTTTTAATGCGCCGGAAGCACCTACGACGTATGACTGGCTGTCTTCATCAAAATACACATCTCCCAGGATGAAATTTTCTGATTCTATGCCGTTTGTGTACCAGGATTTTTCCAGAGTATTGAAATCCGGTCCCGGAACGAATGATGCATGGTACAGAGATCCGTCTGTAAGAGCTACATACAGTCCTGCCGGGTATGCTGCGTTTTGGTCTACCGTGTGCTTGATATAGTCTTTTATCTCCGGGACGTCCATGTTTTCGTACTCAATCGTGTCTTTTTGCATATCAAGCATAGTTATTGTCTTATTGATCCATGCACTTGTTTCCTGAATTGTCTTGTCAGTGGTTTCTGTCAGAAGCTTTTCGCTTTTTTCCAATAATGCGCCAGACACCTTGTTGTACACAATTAGCAGAAGGAGTGCTACCATGACAGCAATGGTCACTACGATTGCACTCGTTAATTTACGCGTGATACCCCGCTTCCCCTTTCTGGCATTCTTAATGTTTGTTCGTTTTGTTTCCCTCATGTTCCTTATCTCCTTTATTAATCTTGGCTCATTCTCATGAGCAGAGCATGACAAATATGTATGTACTGTTTCTATTATACGTGATATTAAAGAGAAATACAATAAAACATTAGTTGCAAAAAAAACAAAGTGTATTATACTAAAATTAAGATGTTGAGGTTAAAAGATATTTTGACCTTATGATGCCACTGGGAGAGGAGAAGAAACGAAGATGAGTGACAAAAGGATGGGGAGAGTTACGATTCCTACAGACGTAGATGTGGTAAAAGAAACGATAGAGCTTGCAGGCAGGTGGGGGGCCGATGCAATTCGTGACTGTGACGGAACAGACTATCCGGAGGAGCTTCGCAGCGTGGACGCGAAAGTGTACTCTACTTATTATACAACAAGGAAGGATAATGCGTGGGCGAAGGCCAATCCGGATGAGATTCAGCAGATGTATATTATGACCCCTTTCTATACGGCTGTGGAGAGCAGACTTTGTATACATTTGATGAATCATCTGTATCCGGATATGCTGGCGGTAAACAGCCGTGATGATATCTTTAGATGGTGGGAAGTTATTGATCGGACAACGGGAAAAGCAGTTCCCTGCGAGAACTGGAAATATGATGAAACAACCGGAGATGTATGCATCTTTCCGGCGGAAGAATTCCACGATTATACGGTGAGCTTTCTGGCATATATTATGTGGGATCCGGTGCATATGTATAATGCGGTGACAAATGATTGGAAGGACGTGGAAAAGCAGATTACCTTTGACGTGCGTCAGCCAAAGACAAGGGCTTTTTCGATGGACAGGCTCAGAAAATATATCCAGGACAATCCGCATATAGATGTTATCCGTTTTACTACATTTTTTCACCAATTCACTTTAATCTTTGATGAGCTGGCAAGGGAAAAGTATGTAGACTGGTACGGATATTCCGCATCGGTAAGCCCTTATATCTTAGAACAGTTTGAGCGTGAGGTGGGTTATAAGTTCCGTCCGGAGTACATTATCGATCAGGGCTATATGAACAACACTTACCGGATCCCGTCAAAGGAATTCCGGGATTTTCAGGCATTTCAGCGCAGAGAAGTGTCTAAGCTTGCGAAAGAGATGGTGGACATTACTCATGAGTGCGGGAAAGAAGCGATGATGTTCCTTGGCGATCACTGGATCGGTATGGAACCGTTTATGGACGAGTTCAAAGATATTGGTCTGGATGCAGTTGTGGGAAGCGTGGGGAATGGCGCCACATTGCGGCTCATCAGTGACATTGAAGGAGTACGCTATACGGAAGGGAGATTTCTTCCCTACTTTTTCCCTGATACATTCTGTGAAGGAGGGGATCCGGTAAAAGAGGCCAAAGTGAACTGGGTGACGGCAAGACGAGCGATCTTAAGAAAGCCCATTGACCGGATCGGATACGGCGGTTATCTGAAGCTGGCGTTAAAGTTTCCGGAGTTTATTGACTATGTGGAAAGTGTCTGTGACGAATTCCGGGTTTTGTATGAGAATATCAAAGGAACGAAAGCTTACTGTGTCAAGAAGGTTGCAGTATTGAATAGTTGGGGGAGGATGCGTGCCTGGGGGAATCATATGGTGCATCATGCCATCTATCACCAGAAGAATTATTCTTATGCCGGCATTATCGAGAGTTTGAGCGGAGCACCTTTTGACGTGAAGTATATAAGCTTTGATGATATCCGTGAGGATCCGTCTGTCCTGGATGATATCGATGTGATACTTAATGTCGGGGATGCCTACACAGCTTATTCCGGCGGAGAAAACTGGGCAGACGAAGGGATGATCACGGCCGTTAAAAGATTCGTATACCGGGGCGGCGGCTTTATCGGTGTAGGAGAGCCGGCAGCATACCAGAGGGAAGGAAGATTTATCCAGTTAGCAAGTGTGCTGGGAGTCGAGAAAGAAACGGGATTTACTTTAAATGTAGATAAATACAACTGGGAGGAACACAAGCATTTCATTACAGAAGACTGCGAAGGCGAGATTGATTTTGGAGAAGGAAAGAAAGACATCTTTGCATTGGAAGGAACAACCGTTATCAATACGAAGAAAGGAAGCGTCCAGCTAGCGGTCAGAGAGTTCGGTGAGGGCCGGGGCGTCTATATCAGCGGGCTTCCTTACAGCTTTTCGAACAGCAGGCTTTTGCATCGGGCGATTCTTTGGTCCTGTGGCAGCGAAGGGGAGCTTTTACAGTGGTTTTCCAGCAACTTTAATGCAGAAGTCCATGCTTATGTGGAAAATGGAAAATATTGCGTCGTGAACAATACATATGAACCGCAGTCAACAACAGTGTATAAAGGTGATGGGACAAGCTTTGATGTAGACCTTAAGGCGAATGAGATTATCTGGTACAATATCGAGTAGAAAGAAGGAGCAGAAGTGAGACTTGAAAAAAACAATCTGATTGTGAAACGTTCTTATAAAGAGGTGTATAAGACAGATGAGGGAATTGTCAAGATTTTTGAGACCATTCATCCTAAGTCGGCGATTTTTAATGAGGCATTGAATACGGTTCGGGTTGAGGAGACAAAGTTAGATATTCCTAAACTAAAAGAGGTAAGACAGATTGACGGGAAGTGGGCGATCATCATCGAATACAAGCCGGGAAAGACGTTGGAAGAGATTATGAAAAACGAGCCGGAAAATCAGGAAAGGTATATGTCAGATTTTGTTGAACTGCAGTTAAAGATGCAGAAGAAAAAGGCGCCGATGCTGAATAAATTGAAAGATAAACTGGTCAGGGAGATCAGCAGTCTGACTGCGCTGGACGCAACACAGAGGTATGAGCTTTTAATGCGTCTTGAGAAGATGCCGAAACACGCGAAGCTATGTCATGGGGACTTTAATCCAAGTAATATTATTGTAGAGAAAAACGGTACAATGACGGTTATAGACTGGGCACATGCAACCCAGGGAAATGCCAGTGCAGATGCAGCTATGACATACTTGTTGTTTGCTTTGGAGAACCAGAAAAAGGCGGATTTGTATTTGGATCTGTTCTGTAAGAAAAGTGATACTGCCAAACAGTATGTGAGACAATGGCTGCCCATTGTGGCGGCGGCGCAGCTTGAGAAGGAGAATGAATTAAGAAAAGATTTTCTGATGCGCTGGATTGATGTGGCAGGTTAGGAGAAGGTTGTCTGATAAAGAGGAGCTTATGACTTGGGAAAATCATAGCTCCTCTTTACAAGTTACCAGAATACGTTGTCTCCAACGATGATTCCTTTATGGCCGGTATAGGATGCCCAGAAGAAAAGGCAATTCTTGACTTTGCTGTTACGTTCTCCGCCAAGTACGGCTTTTGCTGCTTTGTAAGCAGAATCCATGGGGCCTTTCTGTAGTACCTCGTCAAGTTTCCCTGACCTGACCGGGGAAAACTGACCGGACTGGTAGATGACTTCTCTGATGCTGTTGGGGAATTTGGCACTTCCTACACGGTTCATAATAACGGTGCCGACGGCAATCATGCCTTCGTAGCTTATGCCGGCTTCACATTCAAGGATGGCGGCCAGCAGTACGATGGTATCTGCGTCGGCATTCTTTGCTTCTTCGATGGCAGCTTCCGCAGCTTTTGCTTCTTCGAGCTGTGAGGTATAATTTTCCAGCTGCCCGGAAGTCTCAGTGAGCCGGGAAGTAAGCTCATCTTGTTGTTTGTTCAGATTTTTTTCAAGTTTAGATAGTTCGTCTTGTTCTTTTTTCAGCTTGTCCTGTTTCTTTTCGACGTTTTCTCTGGCAGTCTGCAATTCAGACAGCATATCACGGTCATAATCGCTGATCAGAGTGACATACTCTGCATTGTTGAGAAAATCAGCCATGCTTTCAGAGTTCAGCAGAACTTGGAGCAATGAAAGGTTACCGCCTTCATACATAAACTTTATCCGTTCTTTCATGGCTTTATAATGGTTTGCTTCATTCAGCTTTGCGGCCGCCAGGTCAAGCTGTGCTGTTTCGATTTCATCCGCTTTTTTCTTGATCCTGGCGGATGTTTTTTCAAGTTTTGTACTTAGTGTGTCAAGCTCATTATTCATGGTATCAATGTCATCTTGCAGCTCAGAGGTCTTGCTTTCCAGCTCTGAGGATGCAGGTGCGGCGCATACAGCACTATCGGAAAAAAGGAGTACACAGACACACATAAGACCGATAGATTTCTTAAGTATACGATGATATCTCTTTGTCAGCATAGAAATTTCCTTTCTGTTTTTATAATAGCTGTCCTTTATTATACATCACGTTGCACTATAAAGCAAATTTTGATAAAATATTTAAGAAATAGATAATAATCTACGCTGGAAAGGAATACAGTATGAAGAAATACGAGGAAGAACATTATCGTTATGATAATATTAAGGATAAGATTTATCCGTGGATCAAGAATGAGATGAAGGACAGCCATGCGCTGAACGGGAAGCGGATGTCGAAGCAAACAGCAGCCATTGCATTTGTGGGAGATCTGAAGATTGTCTTTGCGATTAAAAGAGAGGGAGAGAGTTATGAGATCGTGATGGACAATATGCTGTCCCCGGACATAGATATAGAAGCAATGTATCACACTGCGTGCGGGAATCTTGTGAGAGATGTTGAGTTTGTAATTGGAAATACATGGGACGGTGCGTACAGTATCGTTGCCGATGGGATTCATGAGGCAAGCGCTCTATGTTTTAAGCATATCTGGCAGGTGTGCGTGAATAAGTTAAAAGATGATCTTGTGATCATGGTGCCGTGTAAGGATACCGTACTGTTTGCTCCTGCAAAGCAGAAAAAGGTGGTGGCCGGAATGCTTGAGCATGGCCGGAGGGCTTATGATATAGGAACAGACCGTATTACCAATACAGTATTTTTGTTCTCGCGGGAAAGAGAGGAATTGACAGTATATGAAGCGTAGGATCCGTATGGTGGGCTTTGACTTGGACGGTACATTGCTGACAACAGATAAGAGGCTCACAGAATATACAAAAGAAATCTTAAAAAAAGCAATTGATAAAGGAGTAGTTGTACTTCCGGTCACCGGACGTCCCTTAAACGGTGTTCCTAAGGAGATTGCCGATTTCCCAGGGATACGGTATATGATCACTTCCAATGGGGCAAGGGTTGTGAAAGATGGGAAAACAATCCATGAAAATTTGTTATCTGTCGAAAAGGCACGAAAAATCTTGGATATTTTTGAAGATTATGATACACTACGAGATATATATTATGATGGTCAGGGATATATGCCAAAGGCATTTATTGAACGCGTCGGAGAGTATGTATCATCACCTGCCATGGCACAATATATAGTATCGACAAGAGTGTCTGTTGATGATCTCCGGACAAAGTTCGAGGAGGAGAATCGAAAGTTAGATAAGATACAGGCTCTTTTCAATAAAAAATCAGAACAGGAAGAGGCCTGGAAGAGAGTGCAGGCGCTTGGAGATCTGGAAGTTACAGGGGCGCTTAATATGAACATCGAGGTAAATGCAGGAGGTGTTCATAAAGGCAGGGCGCTTTTGTGGCTGGCAGAAGAGCTTGGAATTGACAGAGAAGAAGTTATGGCATTTGGAGACGGCTCTAACGATCTTAAGATGATTGAGGAAGCCGGGATCGGTGTTGCAATGGCAAATGCCATACCGTCAGTGTCAGATGCGGCAGATCTGGCGGCGCTGTCGAATGATTCGGACGGCGTGGCAAGAATAATAGAAGAATATGTACTAAGTATGTATGAATGATATAAAATGAATGAAAACGCTAATCCCCCAGCTATGCTGGGGAGAATAGAGTAAGCAGAAGCGA
>CAJUMF010000047.1 GCA_910586965.1 uncultured Dorea sp.
GCTGTTAACCGTGGGGTTGTTGGTTCGAGCCCAACTCGGGGAGTTCAAAAAAGCCTGTAAACATCAGTGTTTACAGGCTTTTTTATTTGTGTGCCGAGCATGGCATTAAAATACGCGGACTATGCTCTGGGGCAGACGATTATCTGA
This sequence comes from uncultured Dorea sp., assembly GCA_910586965.1. Classification (GTDB taxonomy): domain Bacteria; phylum Bacillota; class Clostridia; order Lachnospirales; family Lachnospiraceae; genus MD308. The sequence continues at coordinate 148 of CAJUMF010000047.1, forward strand.
CGAAACCTTTTGTGATATGGACGGACTGATCGCGCGTATTATTTCCTTAATTAGACGCTATACCCGTTTTAATCAAAATAAAGGGTCAGGATAATATGAATTTGTAAACGCAAGACTTTTATGGTATGATATAAACACCATGAAAGACTTGACAATGGATTTATATGTACATGTAACCGATGAATTTAAGCGGGAGAAATTAGATTCGATTTTTACTGCTAAAACTATGTTGATTTGGGTATCTTATTACATGTATCAGGTCACGCCGTATGATATGGTGGGGCGCCATTCTAAAGCCGGTAAATTTGCCGGATTGGTGCGAAAAGGAGTATTCTATGGGATATCAGGACGAATGGCTTCTCTTGGAAGCGGAAGATGATATTGATGAAGTAGAGCACAGGCAGCCGACGGAAGAGTTTTTATTCTATCAGGCAGTGACCAACGGCGATGTGGAGTCGGTGAGGAAAAACTGCAGGCAGGAAAGATTCTTAGACAGCGAAGGAGTGGGAGTACTTTCCCGGAACCCGATCACGAATCTGAAATATCATTTTGTGATCACGACGGCGATGGTCACCCGGCTGTGCAAGCAAAAAGGGATGGAGCTTGAACAGGCGTTTCGGATGAGTGATTTTTATATCCAGAGGCTTGACGATATTCACACGGTTCAGGGGCTTAAGGCCCTCCATGATGAGATGGTCTTGGATTATACGGAGAAGATGCGCAAGATTCGCGGGAGTGATACGAACTCCAGGCATATCAGTGCCTGCAAAGAATACATCTATTCCCATTTAAAAGAGCGGATCACTATCGAAGATCTGGCGGACGAGCTTGGAGTATCAGCAAGCTATCTGTCCCGGCTGTTTAAGAAGGAGACTGGCGACTCGGTCAGCGCCTACATCCGCCGGCAAAAGATTGATATGGCAAAAAATCTGCTGCAGTACAGCGAGTATTCCATGATCGAGATCGCGAACCGATTATCCTTTTCTTCCCAGAGCCATTTTATCCAGCAGTTCCGGGAATACACAGGTATGACGCCGAAGAAATACCGGGATTTAAATCACGCAATCCAGTGGAATATTGATACAGGCGATACGGAATCAAAAGTCAGGATGTTATGAAATGCAGGATAAAAAGAATATGTATAAATATACAAAAGTCTGTAGATATCATATAGATTGTCTATGGACTTTTGTGTTTTATGACTTTTATTAACAGTTGTATTTTAAAAGTCCGAAAGTTATAATATTAAATAAAAAACGGATTTTAGAAAGAAGTGAGTATATATGGCAAGGACAGTTGGAATCGGACATCAGGATTTTGAGCAATTGATTACGAACGGATACTTTTATATAGATAAGACTAAATTTATTGAAGAATGGTGGGAGAGCGGTGATTCTGTAACATTGATCACTCGTCCGAGAAGATTTGGAAAAACACTGAATATGAGTATGCTGGAAAAATTTTTCTCAATAAGGTATGCAGGGAGGGGAGAGCTGTTTGAAGGACTGTCCGTGTGGGAGGACAAAAGGTACAGACAACTGCAGGGAACATATCCGGTGATCAGTCTGTCCTTTGCGAATGTGAAAGAATCAAATTATGATGGGGTAAAATATTCAATCAACCAGATTTTGGAAGATTTATACAGGAAGAATATCTTTCTGCTTGAAGGAGAGCTTTTGACAGAGAATGAAAAAGAATATTTCCGGGGTGTAAACAGCAGTATGAATGAGGCAACGGCATCGTGGGCGGTCCATAAAATGTCTGATTTTCTTTCGCGGTATTATGGGAAAAAGGTGATCATCCTTTTAGATGAGTACGATACCCCTATGCAGGAGGCATATGTGAATGGCTTTTGGAACGACCTTGCCGGCTTTATCCGAAGCCTTTTTAACTCTTCTTTTAAGACAAATCCCTATTTGGAACGTGCAGTTATGACCGGAATCACAAGGGTCAGTAAAGAATCTATCTTTTCTGACCTGAATAATCTGGAAGTAGTTACGACAACCTCGGATAAATATGAAACTGCTTTTGGATTTACGGAGGAAGAAGTATTTTTTGCATTGGATGAATTTGGAATGTCAAAAAAGAAAATGGATGTAAAAAGATGGTATGATGGTTTTACATTTGGAAATAAAACAGATATCTATAATCCATGGTCTGTGATTCATTATTTGGATAAAGGAAAACTCCGGGCATACTGGGCAAACACCAGTTCAAACGCCTTAGTCGGCAAACTGATCCGGGAGGGGAACAGAGATGTGAAACAGTCATTCGAAAGACTGCTTTCAGGGGAACATCTGGTAACGTCTATTGATGAGCAGGTCGTATACAATATGTTGGATGCTGACGAAACGGCAATTTGGAGTCTTCTTCTTGCCAGCGGATATCTGAAGGTCATTAAGGCCACAGAACATGAAGGGAATGAACTAGGAACGTGTGCCCTAAACTGTGAACTGGCTATTACCAATTATGAGGTAAAGCTGATGTTCGGTGGAATCATACATGGGTGGTTTTCAGATAATATATCAGACTATAATGATTTTATTAAAGCGCTGCTTTTAGGCGATGTGGATGCAATGAATGATTATATGAATTGTGTATCGCAGTCTGTATTCAGTTGCTTTGATACAGGAAAGAATCCGTCTAAAAAAGAACCTGAAAGATTTTACCACGGTTTTGTGTTGGGGTTGATGGTGGAACTTGCTGACCGTTATACGATTACATCCAACAGGGAGAGTGGGTTTGGGCGGTATGATGTGATGTTAGAACCAAAGAGGGAAAGTGATGACGCGATCATTTTGGAATTTAAGGTATTCCAGCCCAGAAAAGAGAAAGAGCTTTTGGATACGGTACAAGCAGCCCTAAAGCAGATTGAGGACAAGAACTATGAGGATGTTCTGATTGCGAAAGGGATTGAAAAAGAACGGATACGAAAGTACGGGTTCGCATTTTGCGGGAACGAAGTGCTCATTGGCGATTGGAGTGGAAAATTTTGAAAAACTAATTGCTGGTGGATATTACTATGTGGATAAAACAATACTTATCAAAGAATTACTGGACTTAAAAGGAGAAGTCAATTTATTTACCCGCCCAAGACGTTTCGGGAAGACGCTGAACTTAAGTATGCTCCGATATTTTTTTGAGGATACGGGAAATACAGAAAAGAATGAGCAGAATAAGGAACTCTTCCGTGGTATGAAAGAATGGTATGACGGATATATGTTCGGGATAAATGTGAACGCCTTTCCGTGTCCGTACTGAATCAATACCAGATCAAATGATATCATCAAAGATCTGGTCATGAGGGCTGACCGTGAAACAAAAGGACAGATTGAAGAGCTTTTAAACGGAGACACGCTGGACATACAGGTGCATGAAGAGGTCACCTACGGGGATATGCACAGCAGTGGTGAAAATCTGTGGAACTTTCTTTATTTTACCGGATATCTTACAAAGGAGAGTGAATATTTCAGGGAGTCATCCATCTTTCTGAAGGCAAGGATACCTGATACAGAAGTAAAGACGATCTGCCAGACTACCATTCTTAACTGGTTCAGAAACAGGATAAAGAAGGAGAACTTCCAGGACCTGTACTGTGCGATGGAAGACGGGGACGAAGAGAGGATTAGGGGTATTTTAAGCGGCCAGCTCTTTCAGGCGATCAGCTTTTACGATAGTGCAGAAAACTTTTATCATGGTTTCCTTACCGGAATCTTAAGCCAGAGCGAGGACTATATCGTGAAATCCAACCGTGAATCCGGTAACGGTCGTTCTGACATTATGGTGAAAAGCTCGTCCCTGCGGGGAAAGGTATTTGTTGTGGAAGTGAAAGTGTCGGATTCGATCGATGAATTAAATGAAGACGCAGGAAAGGCGCTGGAGCAGATATATGATAAGAAATACATGGAAGAACTGTATGCAGAAGGATACCAGAAGATTGGGTGCTTTGGAATATCATTTTTCAGGAAAGACTGTGAGGTAAGGTCAGGGAAAGTACAGGTGGATGTTTTACATTAAATGTGCATATCTTTATATTTGAGTTATATATTATAACGGTGAAGTCGGAGCAGAGATGTTCCGGCTTTTATTATGCAGAAAAATAAACGCACTGAAACAGGTGCAGAAAGTGAGGAAGAAGATGAAGGTTATTAATTTGCTTAATATGAAAGGCGGTGCAGCCAAGACTTTTTCGGTAGTAAACATGGCATATGAGCTGTGGAGAAGGGGCTGTAAGGTGTTGCTTTGGGATAATGACAAGCAGGGGAATCTCAGCAGGGCTTACAAGAGGTATGACGCAGAGAGTATAGCACCAGTGTCAAAAATACTGGAAGAGGAATGGACAGTATGTCCTAATTGTGGAGAAAGGATCAATGAAACGAAAGAAAGTGAAAAAGGAACAAAGATGACAGTTCAAAATGTAAACTCTGGGAAGGACAAGAAAAAAGGTTCTTTTAAGAAAAAGATATTTGGATTAATCGCTATTATAATAAAAATTTATCAAAGAGCTGCATCTCATATTGAAGACGGGAACCAGTGATTCAAGAAAAGAATGGTTTGCAGTTGGTGATTATAAGAAAAGGCCGAATGAAGTTGGCGGCATGGAGACAGCCCTTCCGGAAGAGGTTGCCGGCAGGATGAAAAAACTATTGACAGAATACAATTTGAATGAAAATAAAACACTGGAAGATATTCTGGGATTTCATGTCAGCTTTGAGAAGATTCCGGGCATTTTTGATGGTTCAGAATATCGTAATTCCTTGTATTTACTGGACTATAAGCTGTATCGCCCGTGGAGACGTAAGTATAGGAGGATATATCAAAAAACGGGCGGGAAAAGTAAAATATAAAAAAGAAACAGGGGACACTGAGTGAGAACTGCATCACGGTGTCCACTGTTTTATGGATAAAAGTTTTTGCCGGCGGGATATCAGAGAATCAGACGGATCTCATTCTCATCGCCGAGAAGAGAGGCAGGAATGTAACTGCTTTCAAGCTCCTGGCCATTAAGCGTAAGTTTCTCGCAGCCACTTTCCCGGTTCCTTGGATTGTCAATCTGGATATGCAAATGCTTTCCGCGGAAATCTTTCTTGATCTCCAGGTGTGTCCAGCCCTTCGGGATCGATGGGCTGATGGTGATGCCGTCAAGGCTGGGGCGAAGGCCCAGGATACCTTCCACGCATCCCACCATCATGGTGGAGGCGGTGCCGGTCAGCCAATGAACATGGGAGCGCCCAGGATGCCTGCTGGCGGTTCCTTCGGTAAATTGGCCGTAGCAATACGGCTCTAAGCGGCGCAGCTCGGCCCTTTCATTCCAGGCAGCAGGAGCGTTTTCCATGAAGTAGGTAAACGCGCGCTCCCCGTGGCCGCGCAAGGCCTCCGCAAGAATCAGCCACCCCTGGGACTGGGAGAAGATACCGGCGTTTTCTTTTGTTCCCTGGTTGTAGATAACGGCAAGGGCGCCGTCGAAGGCATGGGAATGATAGGGGGGATCCATGAGGAGTGCGCCGTAGTCGGTATTCAGCCGCCCGCAGACATTTAAAAGCGCGAGATCAGCCTGCTCGTCAGTGGCAACCCCGCTGATGACCGCCCAGCTCTGGGGATTTAACCAAAGGCTGGCTTCCGGGTCTCCCGGCGTGCCAATCCGCTCCCCGGCTTCGGTGTATCCGCGGATAAACCGGTCTTTATCCCAGCACATGTTTTGAATGGTCTTGCCGGTTTCTTCCTGCTTTCCCGTCAGGTATCCGGCATAGACCGTATCATTTTTATATTCGGCAAAGCCTTTTAAGATTTTGATGGCGTAGTAAAACTGAAGAGCGACAAACGTGGATTCGCCGTTTGTGCCCAGGCGGAGGCAGTCGTTCCAGTCCGCATAAAGCCCGGCGGGCATCCCGTGAGGGCCGAGATGGTCCAGGGAGAAAGCGATGGCTCGTTTTAGGTGTTCATAGACGCTGGCTTTCTCTTTATCCGCAAAGGGGATGATTTCGTCAAGGAATTGGGTGTCTCCGGTTTCGGCGATATATTTGTAAACTGTGGGGAAAAGCCACAGCGCGTCGTCAGCCCGGTAGGCGGGATGGCCGGTCTCCTGTCGGTAGGAAGCGTCATCCGGTGTGTCCTCATGCCCCGGGTCATGGGTGAATTTCACCAAGGGAAGGCCGCCGCCATTGCTTACCTGGCCGGAGAGCATAAAGCGGATTTTGTCCGCCGCCATCTCAGGCGCAAGGTGGATGATTCCCTGGATATCCTGCACGGTATCCCGGTATCCATAACCGTTTCTTAAGCCGCAATAGATAAAGGACGCGGCCCGGGACCAGATAAAGGTCATAAAACAGTTATAGCCGTTCCAGGTGTTGAGCATCGTGTTAAATTCCGGGCTTGGGGTGTTTACTTTAAGATGCCCGAGCTTTTCCTGCCAGTAGCGCTTGAGATCTGAGAGCTCTTTATCCACGGCGGCTGCCGGATTCCGGTACAGATCAAGGAGGGAGGACGCCTCACGGTTTCCTCCGCATCCAAGAAGGAATACAATAGTCTTTGTCTCCCCGGGTTTCAGCGCAAGCGTACAGGACAGGGCACCGCAGGAATTCTCATTATAGCTGGTAACATTTCCAAGGTCTCCGAACAGGATACCCTGGGGATTGCCGTACCCGTGATATCTTCCGAGGAAATGTTCCTTTTCCCCGCAGTAGGAGGATACGCGTCCTCCGGCCAGACCAAAGAAACGCTCGGTCACATTTTTTTCATCCACCTGACCGTTTTCGGGCAGGGCGTCAAGATTCCCGTGGATCTGTTGGATGATGCGGTTTTCTTCAAACATCGTTTTTGTGATGAACAGGGAATACTGTAAATTTACTTGATCCTGCTCATAGTTGCTGTGGTTGGTGAACTCGGCATAGCCGGTCAAGGTAAGATTTCTTTCCCGGGCGGATTGGTTTTTCACAGAGAGCGCCCACACTTCACAGGCTTTCCCCAGCGGAACATAGTAGGATGCCTCGGAGAGGATTTCATCATAATCGGCGGTCATCTTGGTGTAACCCATGCCATGCATGCACCTGCTCGTATAGCTGTCCAAAGGTTTCCCCACCGGCTGCCAGGAGGCAGACCAGTAGTCCTTTGAATCGTTGTCCCGGATGTAGAGATAGCGACCGGGCTGGTCGAAGTTGTTGAAGATATAGCGGAGAATCCGCCCGTTGGCGCCTGATTTGGCAAAGCTGTATCCTCCCGCGTTGTTAGAAATGATCGCGCCGTAATCCGGAGAGCCAAGATAATTTACCCAGGGCGTCGGGGTATCCGGGCGGTCGATGACATACTCCCGGGCCTCGTCGTCAAAATGTCCATAGTTCATGTTGTTTTTTCGTCCTTTCCATAGTTTATTTCCCGCGAAGCAGCGAACCGGACAAAATTTCCTGTATACCTGCCAGGAGGCTGCCGAGAGGTTCGCGGCGGTTTTGGATGATTACCGCAGATTTACGGTGATGGTGTGCGTATCCTCCGGCAGGGCAATGAGCATCTCCCTGGGAAGGATAACAAAATCTTTTTCGTCCACCTCAAGCGTTGTTTCACCGCATTGGGCGGAGGCGACGCGGTAGCTGCCAAAGTCTTTCCTGTCCTTGTTGCTGTAGATGATGGTGAAGGTTTTGCCTGCAAAGGGAAGAGAGATGGAGGCTTTCCCGTCTTCGTCGAACTGGCAGGGCAGAAGTTTCGGATACAGAATGAGGTTTCCTGCTTCACCCCGCACGCCGAAAACTTCAGTGATCATGGTCAGCATATACCAGCTTGCCGCGCCGGTGAGATACTGGTACATCCCCCGTCCGTCGGAGCGGAAATATTCCGGGATTCCCGGATAGACGCGGCTGGTGTCAAAATCAAGAGCCGTATCCGCAAGGGTCTTAAGAGCCTTAAAGCCTTCCCGCACAAATCCCCGGCGGTACAGGGCATTGGCATACATCACCGTCATGTGGGAGAAGACTGCACCGTTTTCCTTTTCACCGTAGGCAAACCCGAACATGCGTCCCATGTCAAACTTAAGTTCATGAAAATCCGTATTCAGGCGGTAGCCTCCGATCTCCTTTTTATAGAGATAGTGGTCGGCGGCGGCGGTTATTTTTCTGATTTGACCTTCTTTCGCCACCCCGCCCATGACAGCGAATACCTGCCCGGTCAGCATCATCCGCACATGGTCTCCGAAAAAGCCTTCGACGGCTCGTCCGTGATTGTCGTAATAGCTGTTAAACCAGCCTTCTGTCTCTCCGCCGTCGATCCACTCCTGGCGCCTTAAGTGCTCCATCAGCCAGTCGGCTTTCCTGCTCAGGTTCTCGGCGAGAGCGGACAGGGAGATACTAAAGCGCCCTCCGCTTACGTGGTGGCGGCATCTGGCGGCATAGCCGGAGAGAATCTTCTGCTTTCTGGGGATATCGCCGTACATATCGGGCTCATTTTCCAAAAGAACCGTGACTTCCTCCATAAGTTTGGTCGTGTGGGAGAAGGTGCGCTTGTCTAAAAGGCGGATCAGCGTGGCTAGGGTCAGGAGATTGCCGGCATAGGCGCAGGTGAAAGCAACGCTCTCCCCGTGTTCAGAGGCCATATCTAAAGCGTCGTTCCAGTCAGCCCCCCGCAGCTTGCAGATATTGTGGTCTCCGACCTCATAAAAGGCGGTAAGCTGCTGGATGAGCAGGTGCTCTAAGATGGTCCCGGTATAGACCGTACCTTCTTTGGTGAGCTGAAGATTTCCCTGTTTCTGGCTCCATAGGCCGTCGGCTTCAGTTCCCCGCATGATCTGGGCGTCTTTAAAATAAGAAATCTCTTGGTTTAGCAGCTCGGTATCTCCCGTCTGGTCAATATAGAGCTTTGTCGTCATCAGCGGCCAGAGCGCATGATCCATCCAGACCCGTGTGATGCCGTTTCGGTCGGCGATAAAATTGCCGTCGCCGTCCCCGATGATGGTTGCGTTTGTTCCGTCAACACGAACGCCGCCAAAGTTTGCCGCGATCATACCTCTTACCTTTTCCGGCTCCAGAAGGAGGAGGGAGAGGCAGTCCTGCCACAGATCCCGCCAGCCCCTTCCGCCCCGTCCGTAGTCATGGTGCGGAAGGAAAGAACAGCCGAACAGCCTCCGCAGGAAAGGCTGAAAGCAGACCCACTTCATCAGCCGATCAAAATCCGACTCCTTTGTGCGGATGCTGACCGACACCTGCTTTTGCCAGTAAGTTTTTGTGTCGGAAAGAGCTTTCCGTACTTTTTCAGAAGTGTTATATCTTTCAAAAATGCCGGAGATTTCTTCCCTGTCAGACTCTACGCCAAGAAGGACGATGTAGTCAGCCTTTTTGCCGGGGTCCAGGGAGATGGGCGGAAATCGGAAAGCGCCCATCGCCTCTTTCCCGGCAGCGTGTTCAAAAGCCGGGACTCCGGGACATTGTCCGTATACAGCGCGGGGGTGGGTGAAAGTCCCGCCCTCTCCCAGGAAATCTTCCACCGTAGGATAAAATCTTTCCGGCATCCGGCCGTCGCCTGTGCACCCTAAGGCATAGTAGATCTGGGTATTTTCCCGGTGCCCTTTCTCATCAAAGGACATGGTAGGGCACACAAGGACTCCGTTTTCTATGGTATCGATCCGGTGCAGCATGGATGTGACATTCCGGTGGTCCCGGATGTTATCGGCGCTTCGGCCATAGATGGGGATTGCCGCGCAGGCATTGAGCTTCTGTATGCTTTCCGACTGATTCTTCACCGTTACATATAAAATCTCCACATTGCCGTCTTTTGGAATAAAGGAAGTGGCGGCGGTAGAGATTTTTAAGGTCTTCGACGATCGCTTTAAAGTTTGCCACATGAACCCGGCAGTCAGCTCGCTTTCATCCTGCATGGCTGAAAACCTGGCGTTTTCCTGCTCCGCGCTGGAACCAGAGACGGAATATGCGTCGGTCCCGTTCTTTATGAACCAGAAATTGCGGGTAGAGCGGTTGTTGTGCAGGTTTTCGGCGCTTACCGGCTCTAAGAGGAAGGTTTCCTGGTCGATTTTCGCGTCGCCGCCGAGACTCGGCGTGACCGCACTTTTTAATCCGGTTACCGAGGCAAGGGGAAAATATAGGTAACTTGTATTCTCCGGCTGCCTCAGGAGAAAACTACCGTTCTCATCAATAAATGTTATATCACGCAATGTTGTGCTCCTTTCTCTATAATATCTGTACTCTATAATAGAAAAAACTATGGATGAAAAAAACAAGATACATGTGAAAAATATCAGAATCATGACCCAAAATATCAGCTTCCATACATGGCCGCCTGGGATTAAAAAATCGCATCCCGACGGGGGACGAAAAATAAAATATGTGTCATGGATTTGACATTTTTGTAAATTCTTTAGTATATCTGAGAAAAATTTCTGGCTATAATGCAGATATCAAAAGCGGGGCAAATGCTTCGCAAAAACGTAAAGGAGGATTTTTTCAAATGAAAAAGAGAGTAGTTAGCATGTTATTGATTGCGGCTATGACGGCAAGCATGGCAGCAGGCTGCGGCAAGTCATCTGGTTCCGGAGACAGCGCGGGAGAAGGGAAGGTTATCAACATCTATAGCTGGAATGACGAGTTCCGTGAGCGTGTGGAGGCAGTCTATCCGGAAGTGAAGGAAACGTCTTCTGACGGTACAGTGACTACTTTAAATGACGGCACGGAGATCCACTGGATCATCAATCCGAACCAGGACGGCGTATACCAGCAGAAGCTTGACGAGGCACTGATGAAACAGGCGGACGCAGCGGCAGATGACAAGGTAGATATCTTCCTGTCAGAGACAGACTATGTAAATAAGTATACAGACAAGGATGCGGACGCTGCCATGCCCCTTGCGGATCTTGGCATCGACCCGGATAAGGATCTGGCAGACCAGTACGAATTTACAAAGGTAACGGCATCGGATACGGACGGCGTACAGAGAGGCTCCACCTGGCAGTGCTGCCCGGGACTTTTAGTATACCGCCGGGATATCGCAAAAGAAGTGTTCGGAACAGATGAACCAGAAGAGATCGGCAAGAAAGTAGCGGACTGGGATACTGTTAAAGCGACGGCGGCTGAGCTGAAAGCAAAGGGATATTTTACTTTCTCATCCTATGCGGACACCTTCCGTCTTTACGGAAACAGTATCAGCGAGTCATGGGTAAGCCCTGGCGAGACGACCATCAAGGTTGACCAGAAGATCATGGACTGGGTAAGCGATTCAAAAGAGTGGCTGGATGCGGAGTATCTGGATAAGAATGTAAAGGGCCAGTGGAACGACGACTGGAACAAGGCAATGGGTTCGTCATCTAAGGTATTCGCTTTCCTCTTCCCGGCATGGGGCATTGACTTTACGCTGAAACCGAACTGGGACGGTGAAGACGGTGTATGGGGCGTTACCAATCCTCCGCAGGAATACAACTGGGGCGGTTCTTATGTCCACGCATGCACGGGTACGGACAATATAGAGCATGTAAAGGATATCATCCTTTCCGTAACGGTAAATAAAGACAACCTGTTAAAGATTTCCAAAGAGTACTCAGACTTCACCAATACAAAGAGCGGTATGCAGGAAGCGGCGGCAGACGATTCCTATGCATCAGACTTCCTTGGCGGGCAGAATGCGTTTACTTACTTTGCGCCGGTTGCGGAGAACATCAAGATCGCGCCTCTTTCCGCTTATGACCAGGGCTGTGTGGAGCTGATCCAGAATGCGTTCAGCGATTACTTCCAGGGCAAGGTTGACTTTGAAAAGGCAAAGACGAATTTTGAGACAGCCATCAAAGAGCGTTATCCGGATATCACGGAGATTCAGTGGCCGGAGGCAGCGACGGAGTAGGAAGACCAGCCGGCGGGGCATGAAAGGAGCCCCGCCGGATATCTGAGAAAGAAAGGAATGACAGTTTATGAAGCAAAAAAAGAAAAAAGTTGATTATTCAAAATGGGGATATCTTTTTATCCTTCCGTTTTTTATCAGTTTCTTCATCTTTTCTTTTATCCCTCTGATTGATACGATCAGGTACAGCTTTTTTGAATACTATCGTTCGGGGATCAAGGAAGTCGGGCCTAACTTTGTGGGAATGGCGAACTATATGAGCCTCTTGGGGTCAGATATGTTAAAATACGCGGCGAACACCATGATTTTATGGGTGATTGGGTTTATCCCGCAGATTGTTATCGCGCTGGTGCTTGCGGAGTGGTTTGTAGACGCGCGGCTAAAGATTCATGGGACGCAGTTTTTTAAGGTCGTGATCTATCTGCCGAACCTGATTATGGCATCCGCGTTTGCGATGTTATTTTTCACCATGTTTTCCACTAACGGACCGGTCAACGGGATTCTTATGTCCATAGGACTCATCAATAAGCCCATTGACTTTTTAGGGTCTGTCATGGGGACCCGGTCGCTGGTCGGGTTTATGAACTTTCTGATGTGGTTCGGTAATTCAACGATTATGCTGATGGCGGCAATCATGGGGATCAGCCCGGATGTCTTCGAGGCGTCTGAACTGGACGGCTGCAACAGCTTTCAGAGATTTTTCTTTATCACGCTTCCGCAGATTCGGCCGATCCTTGCCTACACTCTGATCACGGCGATCATCGGCGGCCTTCAGATGTTCGATGTTCCACAGATTCTGACAAACGGACAGGGAACGCCGGACAGGACGTCCATGACACTGATCATGTTCCTGAACAGCCACTTAAAGAGCCGGAACTACGGTATGGCCGGGGCGCTGTCTGTATATCTGTTCATCGTCAGCGGTATCCTTTGCTTCTTCGTATACCGGATGACCAACAATGACGATCCGGACGGATCGAAGGCAGCGGCAAAGAAAGCAAAAAAACTGGCGAAAAAACAAGGAAGGAGATAGGGGTATGAAATCAAAACAGCCAAATCATTTAAGGAGTATAGTTGCACATGTTGTACTGGTCATCCTGTCATTTATGTGCCTGTTCTTCTTCTATATTCTAATCGTCAACGCGACCCGGTCACATGCAGATCTCCAGAAAGGGTTTTCCGCGCTGCCGGGAAACTATCTGCTTGAGAATCTGAAAAATGTCGCCAACGACGGAACCTTTCCGATGTTCAGGGGTATCCTTAACAGCCTGATCGTATCCGGCTGCTCCGCGGCAATCTGTACATACTTTTCCGCGTTGACGGCATATGGCCTTTATGCATATGATTTTAAACTAAAAAAGATAGCCTTTACATTTATCATGGCAATCCTTGTTATGCCGACACAGGTAACGGCGATGGGATTCTTACGGCTGATCACCAATATGGGAATGTATGATTCCCTGCTTCCGCTGATCATCCCGTCCATCGCGTCTCCGGCGGTATTCTACTTCATGTACAGCTACTTACAGTCGTCCCTCCCGCTGTCCCTTGTGGAGGCGGCAAGGATCGACGGATGCGGAGAGTTCATGACTTTCAATCGGATTGTGCTGCCGATCATGAAGCCGGCGATCGCGGTGCAGGCAATCTTCTCATTCGTCGGTTCATGGAACAATTACTTCGTTCCGGCCTTGGTCATTCAGTCTAAGGAAAAGATGACCGTGCCAATCTTGATCGCGACACTCCGTGGAGCCGATTATATGAATTTTGACATGGGTAAGATTTATACCATGATTCTTGTGGCAATCGTGCCGATTATCATTGTATATCTGCTGCTGTCTAAGTTTATTATCGCAGGCGTGACACTTGGCGGCGTGAAAGAGTAAAAGTAAAGAGGCTGCTGCGGCAGCCTTTTTTCTACATCAATAAAGGAGGAAGTTTATGATAAAGCAGACACACAGCGGCACGTTAAAGACACGGCCGTCTGTAAGAGAGGAAAAACACCGTATATTTGCAAGGAGGGCCGCGGCGGAGGGAATGGTCCTCCTTAAGAATAAGGGGACCCTTCCCCTGGATCAAGATACGCCCATCGCCCTTTTCGGGGGCGGCGCGGTAAAGACAGTCAAGGGCGGCACCGGCTCCGGGGATGTGAATAACCGGGGGAATATCTCCATTTATCAGGGGATGAAGGACTTCGGTGCGGCGATTGTAAGCGAAGACTGGCTCAAAGATTATGAAAGGCGCTATGAGGAGGAAAGGATGGCCTGGAAGGAAACCGTCCTTGAGGCGGCAAAGACGGTGGAAAATCCATTCGACGCTTACTCGGCAAATCCTTTTTCCCTGCCGGAGGGACGAAAGATCCGGAAAGAAGAGGCAGAGGGTGCCGGGGCGGCGGTGTATGTGATCAGCCGCATTTCCGGCGAAGGAAAAGACAGGAGGAAAGAGGAAGGGGACTACTACTTAAGCAGGCGGGAGCGGGAAGACATCCTGACCCTTGAAAAGACAGGGATACCGGTGGTGCTGGTCTTAAATGCAGGCGCGCCGGTGGAGCTTACGGACATCCTTGAAGAGGCAAAAAATATCCGTGCAGTCCTCCTTATCTCCCTTCCCGGACAGGAGGGCGGGCATGCGACGGCAGACGTGCTGTTCGGCCGCGCTGTGCCGGGTGGGAGGCTGACGGCTACCTGGGCAAGGCGGTATGAAGATTATCCGTCCGCCAAAGACTTCGGATATCTGAATGGTAATCTTGAGACGGAAGTATACCAGGAAGGGATTTACGTGGGATACCGGTATTTTGACAGCTTTGGGAAAAAAGCGTTATTTCCTTTTGGCTACGGGCTTTCCTATACTTCCTTTTCCATGAGAACACTGGAGATTAAAAGGACAGCGCAGGGCATAGACTTAGTTGTTTCGGTGAAAAATACCGGGACAGCCCATCCCGGCAGAGAGGTGGTGCAGGTATATGTTACCCTGCCCCAGACAGGGGAGAGAAAAGAGCTGAAGCGGCTCGCGGGCTTTGCGAAGACAAAGCGTTTAAAGCCCCGGGAGGAAGAGACGCTTACCATATCCATAGAACAGTCCGCTCTTGTAAGTTTCTCAGAGGAGCTTCACGGGTGGTATATGGACAAAGGCACGTATGGCATCTGGATCGGAGAACATGCACAGGCGCTTAAGCCTGCGGCGCGATTGACCGTGGAGAGAAGGACGTTGCTTTCAAAGACAAAGGATATCTGCCCTCTGGATGAGGCTATTGACGAGCTTTACCCGGGTGAGGATGTAAAAAGGGAAACCGGGGAGTGGCTTGCGAAAGCGGAGGAGCAGAATGTCCCGGAGCTTTTGTATGTGCCCCGGGAGGAGGAAAAGAGAAGAACCCAGGAACCTCTGGAAGAGAAAATCCCTGTTGCTGAATTGATACCGGCGTTATATGGGAATATCACCCAGGGAACCAGCACTCTTGGCTCGTCCGGGATTCGGGTTCCCGGTTCCGCCGGTGAGACGACAGAGGCGCTGGAGGAAAACTACGGACTCCGCTCCCTTATCATGGCTGATGGGCCGGCAGGCTTACGGCTTCGGCAGAGCTACCAGGTTGACCGGGCAGACGACTCCGTTTACAGCGCAGGTGTTTTAGGTTCCCTGGAAAATGGATTTCTGGAAGAGGATGTGCATCGGGAAAATGCGGATACTTACTACCAGTACTGCACCGCGTTTCCCGTGGGAACGGCGCTGGCGCAGTCGTGGGATACGAAACTTATGCGCGAGTTCGGTGAGGCGGTTGCCACAGAGATGGAAGAATTCCATGTGGATCTGTGGCTGGGGCCAGGCATGAATATTATGCGAAATCCTCTGTGCGGGCGCAATTTCGAGTATTATTCGGAGGATCCTTATCTCTCAGGAACGCTGGCGGCATGGGTCACCGACGGGGTGCAGAGCCATAAAGGGTGCGGCGTGACCATCAAGCATTTTGCCTGCAACAATCAGGAGGATAACCGGATGGGAGTAAATGTCCGCGTATCCCAGCGCGCCCTCCGGGAGATCTACCTGCGCGGCTTTGAGATTGCGGTAAAGAAAAGCAGTCCTGTGGCCATCATGTCCGCATATAATCTGATCAACGGCATCCACGCGGCCAACAGCCGGGATCTTTGCACGGTAGTTTCGCGGGATGAGTGGGGATTTAACGGGGTGATCATGTCCGACTGGAACACTACCGTCCCCGAGGACGGGAGCATACCGTGGCAGTGTGCCGCCGCCGGGAATGATATCATCATGCCGGGCAACCGGGAGGATGCCGAGGATATCGAAAGAGCATATAAGCAAGGTAAACTTTCGGAAGAGACGATTTGGCGCAGCGCCGGGCGACTGCTTAAGGCGGTCCTAAGGCTTACGAATCAGGAATAAGATTATGCGGAATGGTACTCCGGAAGACATGCTTTGTGTTTTGTGTAACGTTTATGTAAGAAGAAATCGTAGTGGATGAATTGCCTTATTGGGAAACCATCCCAAAAGAAGGAAAGACAAATATAATCCTTATCAAATATTTGAGAATGAATGAGTGGGATTCCGCCGTAACCGGCATTCGTGGAAATGTGTATAACTGGCTTGTTTATGGAACTGTGAATGGAGTTATTCACAATGGAATAGCCAGTTATGCATATTTCCACAATGCAATTTTAGGTACTTGTCATTGCCCGAATCTCCACATATAATTGTAATGTAGCTGTAATCTCGGCATATGGATGTGTAATTTAATGAACGGAGGAACGTCAATAATGAACAGGATTTTGATTATAGATGATGATAAGGAACTTTGTGTACTAATCAAGCAGAGTGTTTTACAGGAAAGCATAGAAGCCGACTGCTGTTATTCCGGAAAATCCGGTCTACTGCAACTGAAGGAAAAAGAATACCAGCTTGTCATATTGGATGTTATGATGCCCGGCTTTGACGGCTTTGAGACTTTGGAGCAGATTAGAAAAGAAAGCAGCCTGCCAATCCTGATGTTTACATCAAAAAATGATAGCGCTTCAAAAGTGCGTGGTTTACGGGCGGGGGCTGATGACTATCTAACAAAACCTTTTGACATGGACGAGCTGATTGCCCGTATTCTATCATTGATTAGACGCTATACTCGCTTTAACCCAAAAGACGGACAGTTACAGACATTTGATTTTGACGGGCTGGTTATTGACTTTAATAACCGTTCTATCCATGCGGTAAATGGTGATTATGAACTGCCGCCGAAAGAATTTGATTTACTATTGCTTCTTGCAAAACATCAGGGAAAGATACTGACAAAGCAGCAAATTTATGAAACTGTATGGGGAGAAGATTATGTCTATGATGACAGCAATATTATGGCAATTATCAGCCGTCTGCGGAAAAAGATAGAAGAGAATCCGGGCAATCCACGGTATATACAGACAGTGAAGGGGATTGGCTATCGTTTCAATAGGGAGGTGTGAATATTGTATACAGAAGCAGTTACAATGATTGCACTGAGTGTTGCGTTTGCTTCGGTTTGCGGGGCTGTTTTTATAGTCCGGCGTGTGAAAAAGCAGCTATTAGAAATGTCTGACGCTTTGGAAGATGTAAAAAATGGAAATGGAAACAGGCGTATCTTATCGGAAACACATGAACTTGTGGCTCCACTTGCTTATGCAATCAACGATATTATCCTGTCCTACGAGAACAGGCTTTCTGCCTATCGTCAAACAGAAGAAACCAACAGGCAGCTTATGACGAGCCTTTCCCATGACGTAAGGACACCACTCACCACACTGATAGGATATTTGGACGCTGCACATAAAGGGATTGTTGATGGGAAAGAACGTGACGATTATATAGAAACAGCCCGCCGGAAAGCCCACGATTTAAAAGAATATATAGATGTGCTTTTTGACTGGTTCAAGCTGGGTTCAAATGAATTTTCGATGAATATATCTATTGTTGATTTAACGGAACTGACACGGAACATACTGATTGACTGGATACCCATATTTGAGGATACACAGATAGATTTCACAGTGGACATTCCGGAGCAGCCGTTCCGGGTGCAGATTGACCCGGACGGATATATGAGGATATTAAACAATCTGATACAGAATGTGATTTCCCACAGCCATGCGGATAAAATAAAAATAGCCTTATCACAGCAGGGGAGAAATGTAAAAATCCTTTTGTCTGATAACGGCGTGGGGATTGATAAGGAGGATTTAAAGCATATTTTTGAGCGGCTTTATAAATGCGATAGAGGGCGGTCTGAAAAAGGCAGCGGACTTGGTCTGTCTATCGTACATCAGCTTGTAGCCAAATTGAATGGAACAATAACAGTGGAAAGCACACCGGGAGAGGGAACCGTTTTTATCCTGTTTTTTTCACTGGCAGAATGAATCAGCGCTGTTTTTTATGGTGGCAATAGAATCTCCGTCCTGCGGGGATTTTATTTTTTCAGAGATTTGCTTCTTTAAATGCAAGGTTAATGCAAGGTTCGTGCAAGGTTCATGCAAGGTTGGCGTGATAGAATAGCAGACATGAAAAGGAGGTTTCGTAATGAGCAAATATGTAATTGAAACAAAAAATCTTACAAAACAATATGGAACACAAAAAAGTGTTGCCAATCTGAATATCCATGTTCAGAAAGGGCGTATCTATGGTCTGCTTGGCAGAAATGGAGCCGGAAAAACGACGACAATGAAAATGCTGCTTGGACTTACACAACCGACTTCCGGGGAAGTGTCGATTTGGGGAAAGCCTTTGGCGGCAAATGAAAAGAAGCTGCTGCCCCGTATTGGCAGCCTGATTGAATCCCCCGGATTTTATCCTAATCTTACTGCTACGGAAAACCTGCGTATTTTTGCTACCCTGCGGGGCGTGCCGAACCGAGGCGCAATTAAAAACGCACTTGACCTGGTTGGTCTGCCTTACAAAGATAAGAAGCTGTTTTCCCAATATTCACTTGGCATGAAACAGCGGCTGGCGATTGCCCTTGCCATTATGCATGACCCGGAACTTTTGATTTTGGACGAACCGATTAACGGTCTTGACCCGATTGGAATCGCAGAAGTCCGTTCCTTTATCCGTGACCTCTGCAATGAGCGTGGAAAAACAATTTTGATTTCCAGCCATATCCTTTCTGAAATTGCATTATTGGCTGATGATATAGGCATTATTGACCACGGCGCATTGCTGGAAGAGGAAAGCCTTGTAGAACTGGAAGCAAAGAGCAGCAAACATATTCGATTTACTGTTTCTGATACGGCACAGGCGGCAAGAATTTTAGAGCGTATCTTCCATGAAAGCCAGTTTACCATACAGGATGACCACAATATACAGGTGCATAACCTTGATTTACCAATAGGAAAAATTGTTACTGCTTTTGTAGAAAATGGCTTGGAAGTATCGGAAGCCGCAACTTCAGAAGAAAGCCTTGAAGATTACTTCAAACGTGTAACAGGGGGTGAGGGGATTGCTTAAACTTGTTATTTGTGAGTTTTCAAAACTAAAGCGGAAAAAATTTATATGGCTGGTTGTCCTTTCAGCGTTTCTGTTTCCTGTGCCGCTGACAGCAATGATGACAATGCCGCAGACAGCGGGACAATACGACAGCAAAGCAGAGATTTTCAACGATTATTTTCAGTTTGTCATGGGATATGGGGTAGAGCTGCTTTTGCCATGCATGATCGGGGTGCTTGCAGCCATGCTCTTTTTTATGGAACGGGATAACGATACATTTAAAAACCTGCGTACTATTCCCATCACAAGCACACAGATGATTCTGGCAAAAATAATTGTCCTGTTCTTTTTTGGAATTATTTTCAGTCTGACATCGGTTCTTATAACAATCCTGTGCGGCGGGCTGATCGCAGAAGTAAACAGCATTGTTTATCGATTATTTTTTGCGTTGGAAATGGGAATTTTTATTACAGCCGGAACGCTGCCGTTAGTCGTTCTTGTGGTTTTCTTTAGTAAGAACTATGTATTTTCTGTTTTATTATGTGTTTTTTATAGTGTCCTGAGCCTGACAGCCGAATCCTCTTTTGGCGCACTGCCCAAAGTGATGTGCTGGCTGATGCCTATTCCGCTTACAACCCTATGGAGCGCAGGAAATTTAACCGCACATGGCGCTATGGACGGTGTGGGAATGCTGGAAAATTTAATTCCGACTACATTTCAGACAATCATTATTTTAGCCGTTATCGCTTTGCTTTCCGTTATAGTGATTGATTATATGTATAAAAAGAGAGGAGATGAATGATATGTTTCGCATGGTTAAGACCGAAATATGGAAATTAAAGCGGTATCATATGATATGGGCAGGTGTTTTTCTGATGCTGCTCTCTGTCCTCTTAACGCTTTTTTCCACAACTGCATTGGATGGAACAGTTTGGACATTTTCTTTCTTTACGGAGCAGGTAATCAAAAATAATGTTACCATGATTTTTCCCATGTGTATTGCTTTGATTGCTGGATATATCATAGCAAGGGAAGGGAAAGACGATACGCTGAAAAGTATTTTGGCGATACCTGTTTCGTATAGCAACTTGTTGTGGGGGAAGCTGCTTGTATGCGCATTGCTTTCTTTGTTTTTTGGACTGGTGAGTGCGGCATTTACGGTAATTGCTGATCTGATGATGGGATTTCCGGGAATTTCTGTAACATCAGTAATGCAGACATTTATCCAAATTATTCTTAACTGTCTGTTTTTGTATATTGCGGTCATGCCTGTTATTGCATTCGCTGCCCGCATACCAAACGGACACATGATTGGAACAATTATCGCTTTTGTTTATGGGTATGGCGGTATGTTTGCCTCTGGAAATGCTACTTTAGCCAATATTTATCCTGTTACTGCAAGTTTGGGTTTAATCAGTTACCGAAGCTATGATTCAGCTGTACATTGGAATGTATTCTTCTGTCTGTTTAGTATGATTGCGGCATTGATAGTTTCTGCTGTTTTTATATTTACTGCAAAAGGAAATGTACCTGTTAAAAAAACAAAGAAACATAAAAAGGCAGTAGTTAAAAAAGGTTGGTAAATGGAGGATATAGAAATGAAAAAGAAAATGATTGCAGGGCTTTCAGTAGTCGCAGTAATGATAGCGGGCCTTATCTGCTTTTGCATATGGTTTCTTTCGGGAACTGGCAGCACATACTATTATTCACAAATTGATAACACCAAAATAGAACAGGCCGAATCGAAAGGCGGTGTAATTAACTTTAGCGGAAGTATGGATTATTCATACACCTTATTTTCTTACAACGAGAATGGAAAGGGAAAAGATATTACATTTGGAACATCAAAAGAATTGAAAGAGGGAGCTTTTATCTGTTTAACAGTAATGCCAATCCGTGGCGTTCTTGAATGGAAAGAGGTACAATATGATGAACTTCCTGCTTCTGTGCAGAGCAATTATGCGGCACCGGCAAATGAGTAAGGTTAATTGTCTTTAGATAAATAAAATAACTGAAAGGTTGATGATATGTGCTATAAGAAAAAATATTTCTCTTTTTTGTCAATGGGCATTTTGATGTTGAGCTTGTTACTTGTGGGATGTTCAAAAAATGAAATTCTGGATCAGTATAATAATGTTGTCCAATCAGCCGGAAATGCAGCTCTTACAAGTGATTTTTCACTTAAAGGAAATCGGATATATGGGGATGATTGCTATACCGGAACCTATACAGCAGATTATAAGGATTTTTCTAAAACAGAATATCTTTTTGGTGGAACTTCTATCGAGCGTGAAAATGGCAAAGACATTTCTGTTTCCTGCGATTTAGAAATTACCGGGGGAACGGCGCAAGTGTTTTGGGTTTCTGGAAGTGATGATCCGATAATCCTGCTTGAAGCAACAAACAGCTATTCAGAAACAATAACATTGCCGGAAGGCGGAAACTATATTGGCATTATTGGAAATAACTTTACAGGGCATTTAGAAATGAATATAGAATAATAATCTGCCACACGACGGCATTGCCACATTGTGGCAAAAGAAAAAAGCCGTCGTACAGCAGCCATGTTTTAATGTCTTGATTTTACGGTGGCTTTGGAAAACAAAGCTGCCTTCGCTATTTGGCGGGGGTGTACGGATTTTGTACACCCCTGCCAAGGTGGACATACACCCCCGTACACCCCTTGGGGGCAAAATTAAAAAGTATTAAGCAGTAAAGAAAACTGTCGTTTTTACTATTTTTATCTGTCCCCGATATAACTTTTTTGGCTGTCTATACGATTTTGGTGTCGGACGGCAAATTGATGGAAACGCAAACAGCGAATTATTTTTCCGACATTT
>CAJUMF010000048.1 GCA_910586965.1 uncultured Dorea sp.
TAAATGTCGGAAAAATAATTCGCTGTTTGCGTTTCCATCAATTTGCCGTCCGACAATAAGCTCTTTATCTCTCATCGGTATTTCCCGGCATTCTTTTAAAACCAGATTAATCAACTGTTTATAGGTTGCCTGCGTAAGCATTCCCGGATAGTCCGATGCCCACAGCATCTTCTGTGCGCCTATTTTGTTCCATGCATCCTGTATACGCCGGACAGCAGTTGGGAAAGGATATTCTTCATCCAGATAATCAGGTATGCTGGACAGGTCGACAAACACATTTTCTCTGCCCGCCGCGATTTCGTAAAGCTTTGCAAGACCATCCGGACCCGCATTCGCACCCCAGACTGCATCTGCTCCCAGATGGCATAAGATAAACTTAATGTCCGGGTAATCCTCCGACAGGATTTCTACATCTTCTATATCAGTTCCCGTGAACATATGGATGAAAGCCGGCTGCTTATAAGCATTCATGCATTGCCACAGAGGCTCCAGGAACGAATCGCCAAGATGCATTTCCGGTTTTGCCATAAAAGTGTTGGCAGTTTCAAAAGCCATTCCGAATAAGACGCCCTCCTGATAAATCTTTTCAAGCTCATCCGCCGCAGCCCTTCCTTTCAGTACGTCAACCAGGGCAACTCCCCTCAACCGGTCCGGGTTTTTCATCACAGCCTCTTTTACATATCCATTAAAATAACCATAATATGGATTAGACATGAGAATGCCTTTTTCAACCCCGCACCAGTCCATATATTCCAGAAGAATCTCCGGACTGCTTGTACAATCCGCAAAAGACGGCGGTGCGATTCTCCCTTGCTTTTCACTTCGGCAGACTTTCCCATAACCCAGCGGCTGCATGTGAGAGGCTCCCGGTCTTCCTTTTTTGAAATCATACAAGTGTATATGTGTATCAATAATCTTCATCGCCAGTCTCCTTTACGGAATTAAAATAACCTTTATGGCTCCCGTCTTGTTTCGCGCCATCAGACGCTCAAATCCGGTTTTTGCCTGACTCAGCGGAATTCTGTCCGTAATCAGCGGCTCTACATTTATTCTTCCTGATTCCAGCATTTTTAAACAATCATAGAAATATGAATCTTTCGCATTCGCCACCGATACGATGCTCTTTTCTCCGTACAGGTCGGACAATTGTATCTGTACCGTATTTTCATTGCTGGCAACATTCACAATTGTTCCTTTGACCTTGCAGATTTTAAAAGCAAGCTTTTGAGACTCCGACGCCCCGACTGTATCAAACACCGCGGCGGCTCCCATCTCCTCTGTCCTCTCAAGCACTTCGGAAACAGTGTCTTCATTCAT
This sequence comes from uncultured Dorea sp., assembly GCA_910586965.1. Taxonomy (GTDB): domain Bacteria; phylum Bacillota; class Clostridia; order Lachnospirales; family Lachnospiraceae; genus MD308. The sequence goes on from CAJUMF010000048.1 coordinate 1,318, forward strand.
CAGGAAACACTCATCCGCTCCGCATTCCCTTGCTGCTTTAAATGAATAGTCCAAAACATCGACACAATAAACCCGTCTCGCACCGTTCAACTTCAAAAGCTGCATGATCATAAGCCCAACCGGACCTGCGCCGATCACAACTGCGTCTTCTGCAAAAATCTTCGGCACTTTCCGGATTGAGGCAAGTGCTACCGCCACAAAGTCTAACGTGGATGCCTCTTCATATGAGATGTTCTCAAACGGGTATACCTTATCACTCCATACCTGGCAATATTCCGCCATGCCGCCCGGATAGTACTCCATCTCCTCCCAGCCGGCTCCATGACCTATATGGGCGGTATCCTTGCAGAGATTCATACGGCCATGACGGCAGAAATCACAGATTTTGCATGTGTCATACACAATGACCGCGACTTTCTTACCCAGAAGATGCTCTTCTGAAGGGTCAGAGACTTCCACAACATCACCGGAAAATTCATGTCCCAGAATAAGATTATCCGGATTCTCCGTTTTTTCCCCCAATGTCTGCTCAGACCATGGATTTTCTCCCTGCAGATAACGCAGGTCACTTCCGCAGATTCCGCAAGCCTTTACCCTGATCAGAACCTCCCCTCTTCCCGGAACCGGCTCAGGCACATCCATATAATGGATATTCCCGTCTTTCTTTAAAACAACTGCTTTCATATTTGACCTCCTTCCTATGGTTTGATCACTACTTTCATTACCCGGTTCCTGTCTTTCGAAAGCATGACGTCAAATCCTTTTTGCACATCCTCCAATGCATATGTATGCGTGATCATTTTTCTTGCATTGACAATCCCGTTTTCAATCAGCTTTATTCCCATAATGAAATCTTCTGTTCTGTTGTTCGCCGAAGAAACTATCCTTCGTTCTCCTGCAAGGTCTAAAAGCTGGTAACGGAGCTTTGTATTATTTACTACAAGATTCACCAATGTTCCACTTTCTTTTAATGCACTTAATGCTATCTTCTGCGTTTCTTCGGTTCCAACTGTATCAAACACGATCCGCACCTTTTTCATGCCCTGCCGTTTTAGTACTTCCGATACCGTTTCTTTTTTCATGTCCGCGGCATCATCGATTCCCAGCTCTTTTGCCAATTCCAATGCATAGTCAATAACATCCGTACAGAGTACCTTACCTGCTCCATAGGCGCGTACTGCCTGTCCGATGCACAGCCCCACCGGACCTGTTCCCAGCACCAGCACGTCATCTCCTCCTTCAATCCCCGACAAACTGATGGCATGGACTGCAACCGACAGCGGGTCTAATATCGTCGCCTCTTCAAACGATATACGCTCCGGGAGTTCGCATACATTTGTATTCCATATCTGGCAAAACTCTGCCATGCCGCCCGGATAATAATCCATTTTCCCCCAGCCGGCTCCATGTCCTATATGGGCTGTTTTCCGGCACAGATGATAATTCCCGTTTCTGCAGTCATCACACACGCCGCAGGATTTAAAAGCAAGGACCGCGACTCTGCGTCCAATCCATTCTTTATATCTCGGATTCTTAACTTCTCTGACAACTCCTGCCCACTCATGGCCAAGCACAATATTGGGCGGATTGGGGATATTCTTTCCTAATGTGTGGAGCGCCCAGGGATTTTCCCCTTTATAATAACGTATATCACTTCCGCAAATTCCGCAGGCTTTTACCTCAATCACCATAAATTCATCGTCTGCCGCAGGTTTCGGAATCTCCTGGCACCGCAAAGTGCCTGGACTTGCTAAGACCGCTGCTTTCATATGTGTAGCTCCTTTCTCCATTTGATCACTGTGCTTTGTCTGACTTTTCAGTGCTGATCTGCAATAATACTGCTGCAATGATGATTCCGCCCTTGATAATGTCCTGCGGATATGCCGGCACCGCCAGCAGATTCATAATATTAACAATATTTGCCAATATGAGCGCACCTATTACAGCCTTTATGACATCTCCTCTCCCGCCGGCAAGACTGGCTCCGCCGATCACGCAGGCTGCAATTGCATCCAGCTCCTGCCCTTCACCCATCGTCCCAGTGCCGGTTGATGTACGCGCCGCCACGAAACAGCCGCACAGCGCACTTAAGACTCCGGATATCATATATACAGAGGTCAGATATCTTTTTACGCGGATTCCTGCCAGCTCAACCGCCTGTCTGTTACTTCCGATGGCAATCACGATACGCCCGTATGAGGTGTATTTCTGGACAAAAACAAACAGCAGAACAAGGGCGACCGCCAGAATCAGCATCGGATATCCGTACTGAGGAGATGCCAGGTTGCTTAACGTATTGTCATCTACCCGTATGGGGCTGCCATTTGTGACAACCAACGCCATGCCGCGCGCCATTGTCATAATTGCAAGGGAGGCCACAAAGCCCTGGAATCTGCAGTAGGCAACAAGTATGCCTGTAGCCGTGCCGCCTAAAAATCCCACTGACAATCCGGCAAATACCGCCAGCAAAAAATGGATGTCCTTATTCACGATCAGCCATGAGGCGACTGCTCCTCCCAATGCCATTAAGGAACCGACAGAAAGGTCAATGCCTCCCGTAAAAATAACAAATAGCATCCCAAGGACAATACAGATCGGTCCTGACTGCTGCAGTGCGATATTTTTCATATTCATCACTGACAGGAAACTGTCCGACAGCGTTGAACAGACAACCACCAAAATCAAAAATATGAAATATGTATTGTTTTGAAGTAAAAATTCTACCAGCTTATTCTTTTTCTTCATTTTCCTGCACCTCCATAGCCGCTTTGATCAAGTTGTTTTCTGTAATCTCTTCCTTTTCAAATTCACCTGTAATCTTCCCCTGATGCATCACCATAACCCTGTCACACAAACCTATGATTTCCGGCATTTCTGATGAAATCATAATGACTGCCACGCCTTTTTGCGCTATACGGGTTATCAGTTCATATATCTCAACCTTCGCCCCGACATCAACCCCTCTTGTGGGCTCGTCAAAAACAATACATTTACAGTCTGCCGCTATCCATTTTGAAAGCGCCAGTTTCTGCTGGTTTCCGCCGGAAAGGCTGTCTGCATGGTCTTCCGTGTTCCCGTATTTTGTGGAGACGCTGTCCAGCAATTCCTTCACATATTTTTTCTCTTTTTTATGGCGGATAATCCCGAATTTGCATACTTTTTTATTTAATACGGTCAACGTCGCATTCATGCGGATGGACTGCTCCAATAAAATGCCCTGCTCTTTACGGTTCTCGGGGAGCATCCCGAATTCGTTTTCTATCGCCTCCCTGCAATCATTAAAATGAACAGGCTTTCCCAGATAAGTAATCTTTCCGGACTCTTTTTTATCTGCCCCAAACACAGCCCGCATGGTTTCAGTTCGCCCGGAGCCCACCAGCCCGCTGAATCCGAGTATCTCGCCGCTCCTGACGTGGAAACTGACATTTTGTACCATTTTCCCCGCATTCAAGCCTTCCACAACCAGGACGTCCTCCCCGATGACCGCCTTCTTTTCCGGAAACATCTGGCATATCTTACGTCCAACCATCATTGCCGCTAACTGTTCTTTCTTGATTTTCTGCGTTTCAACCGTATCGACATATCTTCCGTCTTTTAAGACAGTGATGCGGTCTGACAGTTCAAAAATCTCATCCAGCCTGTGAGAGATATAAATAATGCTCACACCCTCTGCGCGCAGTTTTTTAAGTACCTGAAAAAGTTTCTCGATCTCTGTGAATGTCAGCACTGCCGTAGGCTCATCCAAGACCAGTATCTTAGAATCATGCACAAGATTTTTACAAATTTCCACCATCTGCTGATAAGCAACGCTCAATTCCCGGACTTTTGTATTCGGGGCGATATCCGCAAATCCCAGTTTTTCCAACTGCTCTTTTGTATTCCTTCTCATTTTTTTCCAGTTTATAACAGAGCATCTCATGCCAAGCTCATCGAGATAAATATTTTCAGCCACGCTCAAGTCCGGCACTAACATAAACTCCTGGTAAATGACCGCCACCCCTAAGTTTTTTGCATCTTTCGGACTGTTAATCTCAACCGGTCCGCCATCCAATAATATCTCTCCGCCGTCCTTTTTACATGCCCCTGCCAGAATCTTCATCAACGTGGATTTCCCCGCTCCGTTCTCACCAATCAATGCATGGATTTCTCCTGGGCGGACTTTTATAGATACGTCCGCAAGAGCATTCACGCCTCCGAAATGTTTTGTAATGTTCTTCATCTCCAGACGATACTCTTCTTTTCCCATACAAATCCCCCCTCACCTAAATATCTATTCACACAATTACTCTTTTTTATTTACGAGGTACGTGTCTCGTACATCGGTAAAAGGATTGCTTGCACTTTTATGCAAGCATCATCCAATATAACTATTCAATCGATTCTTTGAGCAAAATCTGAAGAGGCATTTCCCAGCTCTCTTTGTCCACTTCATTGCGGAATACCAGTTCATAAATGACTTTTATTGTATTATACCCCAGCCTCTTCAGATCGATACCTATAATCGCCTCGCATCTTCCATTTTCCAGATCTTTTTTTGCTTTTTTTGTAATATCAAATAATATTACGGATATCTGCCCCTTTTTTCCTATTTTCTCGATGTAGGACGTAATCGTCCCGAAAAAGCCGCAGCTCACAATCATTCCTCTCAGATCAGGGTTTTTATCCAGAATTTCCTGACATAATCTTTCTGCCTCCGCCTCGGGATAACAGTTCCTGTAGATGGGCAGCACTTCGATTCCGGGATATTTGTCATTTAAAAGGCCGCAGGCTGAGTCCACTCTGAGCTGATGTGCGTAGTTTTCCTCTAATCCGCTGATCAATGCAACTTTCCCTTTTCCGCCAATGAATTTCGCCAAAAGGCTTGCCGCGATACGCCCTTCCCTGACCTGGTCCGTCTCCAGGTAGCATTGGAACTTTAAATCTGTACCCGGCTCCACCAGCGTATTAAAATACGGTACGAACTGTATCCCCTTTGCCTGATATTCTGCAATCGTATCATACAGCTTTTTTGTTCTTTTCCGAAATGCAAGGGCAATGCCTTTGATGCCTTCTTCCGCCATCTCTTCTATAATCTTAATCTGCTCCTCCACCTCGCCTGACTCCATGCGCCGGTAGACAAAGCGCACGCCGCTCGTCTCAAGCCCTTCCGAACATTGCAGCATACTCTGATAGATAATCTCAAATACACGCCCGTCCTCGGGAGTCTTGTCCGCGCCTATGATAATTCCGATAGAGGTCCGATTCTGCATAGACAGCATCTTTCCCGTAATATTCGGTTTATATCCCAGCTCCTTTATCGCCGCCAAAACCTCTTTCCTCTTTTTTGCGCCTACCCCCTCCCGGTTGTTGATAACCCGATCTAATGTTGCTCTGGAGACTCCAATCTTGCTGGCTAATTCTTCCTGAGTCATACCATTCTTCCTCTCATTTACGATGCACGTGTCTCATTTCTTGTATCATACCACTTAAGCAACATTTTGTCAACTGCCAGATAAAGGCAATTTGAAAAATTGTAACAGTTTAGCCTTGTGGAATTGTTGCCCATACTTTACATGAGATACGCATTAAGATTCCTGCCAGTAGATAGCCATGTACTGCCGAGCCTCGTCCTCGGAGAGGAAACATTTCTGCATAAGCTTTTGTACGGCAGTTTCCGAAGGGGTATTGAGCTCCTGGCAGAGTTCTATGATGTTGATAATGCCAGCCTGCTGTTCGGCTTTTAACTGCTGGGCGGTATGGGTGAGCTGTTTGTCTTTCTGATTGAGTTGCTCATTCTGTTGACTGAGCAGCTCACTTTTCTGGTCAATCTCGTTCTGCATCTCATCAATCATTAGCTGCACTGTATTCCGGTCCATTATCCTCAGTTCCTCAGAAAACATGCCCATCACCTCTTCGATATTCCGGCAGATAGCATATATCTGCTCGTAGATGGCCTTGAAGTCCGGGTATTTCTCGATGATTGTGATGATTGCCTCTGGTTCGTCCATGCACATGAATGCAAGCCAGGCCTCAAGACGGTTGTTAATCTCTATAGTTCCATCTTTATTTTGCTTGATTTCCCGAAAGATGTCAAGGGGAACGAACAGATACTTCTGCAGGAGGTTGACCTTCAGGCCGGTATTGGACATCTGCTCAAAATAATGCAGATAGGTGTCAGGGAACTGGCGGAGGCCGGAGGGACTTTTTTCGAAGAGGACGATGGTGTAGACATGCTTGACATCCTTATAAGTGAATTTTTCTTTTCTCCGGCTGCGCGCCCGTTTGTACTGCCGGAGCAGGAGGTCTGCGGAGTAGCAGGCGCTGCGCTCCCCGGGGAAACTGTAGCCGATCTTCTGGATCTCCAGGTTGGCGATGCTGCCGTCCTCTAATTGGACCACGATGTCCATAATGACCAGGGAGGATTCGTCCGCCAGCCTCGTGCTGTCATTGGGCAGGGCCTCCAGGATATGGACCTCCTGACCCAGCAGCAGGGAGAGCAGCTCGTCCACCCGCTCAGGAACGTACTCGGGACTCAGGATTTCCTTGCTGATAAAGTCGTACATGGGTTTCACGCCCCTGACACCCGTGCAGAAGTTCAGGAACTCCTGCCTCTGGGGCTCTGTCCAGCGGCGGAACATCGCCGTTAAGTGCTCTTTGGCACAGATGGCCTCCATAACCTCATCCATTGTCCGGATCATGGGGAAATACTGCTGTAATTTGTTTTTCATAGATAGAATGCTCCTTTCTGTTGCTTTGTGTATTGTATGGAATTGAGCATTGGAGATTTCTAAAAGAAAAAGATAATAGAATGGCACACAGCCATAAAGAAACTTAGAAATATAATGCTCTGGGAACATTGTAGCATAAGCGCGGCGAAATTGCCATAGAAATTCACGCAGGAAATCTTAACGGCAGTTCCGCCTGTCTCTACACATATAGAACCAAGCAGAACTGCCGCATCTGTCAGGATTTCCCCCTGTAACTCCCCGAGCCCTTAATACGCCGCATACTCATAATCTTCCATATACTGCGCGACCCCGTCCTTTATCATCGCAAGCGGCGTCTTAGCAAGCTCCCCGCTCACAATCTTATCATACTGTTTCGGAAGATACTGATGGATAATGTTCATCGGAATCTCTATCTCCGAAAGATTCCCGATCAGCTTATCGATTGCCCCCTGGACTTTCTCGTCTCCGATGTAATACCGGCACCGGTCAGAGTAGCTGTATTTTCTTGCAAAGGCTATCTCCCCCTCGCTGCCATGGTAGTGTTTCTTCCAGTTTTTGGGCTCTTCCAGCATAGCGTCGATCAGAACGTCCTCAAAGCGCGCCCTTCTTTCTTCGGGAACCAGCTCTTCCTCCACCCTGCTCAAGGCAAAGAGGGATTCCCTCAAGCCAAAGGTAAGCGCCGGGCCTACTTTCAAAATGGCAATCCCGTCCTCCACCATCTCCTTTAAGCACTTCCTGCTCTGGTAATCCGTGGAATGCCCCTCGAAGACAATCTCCGGATAATCCTTAAGGCTTTCGCACAGAGCTTTCGCATCATCCCGGTCATAGTAAAATACCTGCGCGTCGCCAAACTCCACACCCGGCTGCACCACAACCGCGATAACGTCATTCCATGCGTCCTGCGCCCCTTCTTCCGCGAAAATGCGCTTGTATGTGTCCACGGTGTCACGGAAATCTTCCGGCCTGGTAACGTTTATACCCTCTTCCGCCTCCTGCGCTCCGCCTGGAATCGGAACCTCGCTCCCGATGATGAAGACCGGGCGCATAGCATCCGGGTTCGCCGCCTTTACCTTTTCATAGGAATCCATACATGCCTTATAAAGCCTCACGCCTCTCCTTGCGATGACCTCTGTCGCCAGCATCTCCGTCTTCGAATCATCTCCCAGTTTCATGCTCGTATCCAGATGTATCTTTGTAAATCCTGCCTCCACAAACTCACGGACCAAATCCTCTGCCTTCTTCATCGCCTCTTTTTCCGGCTCGTCGCTCCAAGTGAGCGGCCCGAGATGGTCTCCCGCAAGGATCAGGAGGCTTTCATCCACGCCCAGGCTCTCTGCCATCCCGGTCACGAGGGCTTTAAAGTCCTTCGGGCGCATTCCCGTATATCCTCCGAACTGATTCACCTGGTTTGCCGTCGCCTCGATAAGCACCGGGCGTCTGGACGCTTTCGCCCTCTCAAGGGCTGCCTCCAGCACATATTTATTCGCGCTGCAGTAGGATGGGATTCCTACCTTCTCACCGTTTCTTCTTTGCTCCACCATCTTGTGGAGCGGATGGACTGCCGCCATGTCTCTTCCTCCATATATCCTGTTCTGTCTGTTACTGCTCACTGTCAATCAGTATCTTGCCCTTTACTGTTCCGGGCGTCTTATACCACTCCAACGCATCCGCGATTTTTTCAAGGGGTACTTTTTTATAGATAAACGACTCGTCAAATTTCAAATCCCCGGTCTTGAAATAATGGGCTACCGCCTTCCACTCATGCCCCGGGAACGGCGCGCTGTAAGACATCCAGGAGCCGGTGAGGGTGAATTCCTTGCGGTTCATATTCTCCCACTCTTTCACCGTAAAGCTCAAATCCTTCGTAGGAGTGCCTACAAAGCATACATTCGCCTTGTTTGCCGCCAGCTCGAATGCCATCTTCATCGTAATCGTATTGCCCGCCGTCTCAAACACATAGTCAAAGCCTCTTCCTTCCGTCAGCTCCATTGCCTTTTCCATAAAGTCTTTTTCCAGCGTGTTGATGCCGGCCGTCGCCCCCAGGCGCATCCCAAGCTCCAGGCGGGAAGGCTCGATGTCAAATACGACTGCCTCCGCGGCGCCAAAGATTTTCGCCCACTGCATCACGAACATGCCGATGGTTCCGCCTCCTAACACGGCTACCGTCTTGCCGCCCTCATAGGGAACTCTCTTAAGCCCGTGGAGAGCCACGGTTGCAGGCTCGAAAAACGCGCCCTGCTCAAAAGACACTTCCTCCTCGAATTTCACCGCATTTTTCTCCGGAACTACCACATACTCCGCAAAGCTGCCGAATTCCCTGGAGCCGATAAAGCTGTAATTCTTGCACAGGGAATAGTTCCCTTTCTGGCAGTCCTCGCACTTCATGCAAGGCACAAGAGGCACTCCTGCCACACGGTCTCCTGCCTTTAAGGAAGTGACGCCAGCTCCGGCCTCTTCTACCGTCCCGGAAAATTCATGCCCCAGCACATTGGGGAAAAAGTGACAGGCATCCCCGTTTACCCTCGGCACATCCGAGCCGCAGATTCCGGTATACTTTACTTTGATAAGTACCTGTCCTTCGCCCGGCACCGGCTTTTCGATATCCTCAAAACGGATATCCTCTCTTGCGTGTACTACTCCTGCTTTCATTTTGCTCATTTTCCTTACCTCTTTCTTCCCATGACTGCTTTTAAGTTCTCATACAACTGAAGATATATCTCATAATTTTCGTCATACACCTTTTTATTTGCCAGATTCGGCTCGTGCTGACGCTTGATCACCACGGTCTTTTTTACCGCCTCCTCAAAGTTATTGTACATTCCCACGCCTACGCCCGCCAGAATCACGGCGCCCAGCGTGGTAGCCGTATCGGACGACGGAACGACGATTCTTTTTCCGGTCACGTCCGCCTTGATCTGCGTCCAGAGGAGGGAATTTGCCGAGCCGCCCATAGCCCTAAGCTCCTTCGCCGCTGCCCCTGCCTCCTCGGCAACCTCGATATTGTGCCTTAAGGACAATGCCACGCCCTCCATAGCCGCCCGCACAAAATGCCCTTTCGTCTTGCTGAAGTCCAGCCCGTAATACACCCCCTTGGCGTCCGGGTCCCAGATGGGCGTGCGCTCCCCGGACATGTAGGGCAAGAATACCATGCCGTCACTTCCCGGCGCCGTCTTCCCGGCAATCTCATTGAAAAGCTCCAGAGAGCTTACGCCAAGCTCTTTTCCCTTGATTCTCTCATAGTCGGCAAACTCCTTTTCCAGCCACCGCATCACTCCGCCGCCGCCTACGGTTCCTCCCTGGAGAATCCACTGCCCCGGCACTGCATGGAAACTTAAGATGAGCCTCGGGTCCGCCTTGTAGGTGTCCAGGCAGATGCTCATCCCGCCGGCCTGCCCGCCCTGCTCCTGGGTCTCTCCCGGATGCACCACGCCTGCCCCGAGGGTTCCGCAAGCCGCGTCCAAAGCTCCCGCCACAACCGGAGTGCCTTTTGCAAGGCCGCACTCCGCCGCCGCTTTTTTCGTCACCTTGCCGACTACCTGATGGCAGGGAACGATATCCGGCAGAACTCCCGGCTCTACGCCAAGCTCCCGGCACATGTCCATGTCCCAGACACCATTCCTCATATCAAAGCAGTGAAGGCCGTACCCTTGCGATAACTCCTGGGTAAATTCGCCCGTCAGCCTGTATGCGATATAGCTGTTGGACTGGAGTATCTTATAAGTATGGGCGTATACTTCCGGCAGATTCCTTTTATACCAGAGAATCTTCGGCGTTGTGTAGGAAGGGGTGAAGGGATTGCCGCACACCTCGAAGATGCGCTCCTCCCCCACCTTCTCTCCCACTTCCCTGCAGATATCCGCCGCTCTCGTATCCATCCAGATGGGCGTGTTGGCAAGGACGTTTCCGTCCTTATCCATAGGGATTGCAGACCAGCTCTGCCCGTCAATCCCCACGCCGGCGATTTCCTCCGGCTTTATCTTTCCTTTTTCCAGCGTTTCACGCACCGCCCTGCACACTGCCGCCCACCACTCGTCCGGATTCTGCTCCGCCCATCCTGCTTTCGGATAGTACACCGGATAGCCTCCGCTGCCGCTTGCAGCCACTGTTCCGTTCTCCTCAAATACGGCGACCTTGCAGGCGCTTGTACCTATATCAATCCCTAATAAATACTGTCTCATCGAAACCTCCCGCCGGTTACTCAGCCTTTCCGTCGCATCCGCACATGACCATGCGGCTCTTAACGATTTCCTTTACTGCCTCTATTCCCACAACGCCCAATTTCTTCGGGTCAAATGTCTCCGGCTTTTCGCTCAGGAGTTTCTTACATGCATCCGTATACGCAGCCCTGAGCTCCGTCGCAAAGTTCACCTTGCACATTCCTCTTTCCACGCACTCCCTTACGTCCTCCTCGCTTAAGCCGGATGCCCCGTGAAGTACAAGCGGAACGCTCACTAAGCTTTTCACCTCGGACACGCGCTCTTTGTCGAGAACCGGCGTTCCGTGATAGAAACCGTGCGCCGTGCCGATGGCTACCGCAAGAGAAGTAACGCCTGTCCGCTCCACAAATTCCCTTGCCTCCTCAGGGTCTGTGTTCGTGTCCGCGTCCGCCTCCAAGTCGTCCTCTTTTCCGCCCACTTTCCCAAGCTCGGCCTCCACCGGAATCCCAAGGGCATTTGCCACATCCGCCACTTTTTTAGAGACAGCCACATTCCCCTCAAAATCCTCATGGGAGCCGTCAATCATAACCGATGTGTACCCTGCCTTCATGGCCTGGACTGCCAGCTCAAAGCTGCTGCCGTGGTCAAGGTGCAGGCATACCGGCACCGACGCTTTCTTGGCCTCCGCGGACACCATCGCAAAATACGTCTCCAGCGTTCCGTACTTAATCGTAGACGGCGTGGTCTGGATCATGACAGGAGCCTTTAATTCCTCCGCAGCCTGGATGATGGCTTTCACCATCTCCATATTTTCCGCATTGAACGCTCCCACTGCATAGTTTCCTTTCTGTGCATCCTTTAACATTTTTGTTGATGTAACTAATGGCATAACGCTACCTCCTATATATTAATTTTTATTTTTTCTGTCAGGGTAAATACACTCAATCCCTAATCTCTCAAACTCTTTCATCCACTGCGCCGAAGGTTTCCTGTCCGTCACCACTTTATTGATATCGTCAAGGCCAGTGATCCTTGTGAATGCCGACTTGCCGAACTTCGAGCTGTCAACTACAAGAATCCTTTCATTCGCGGCTCTTAGCATCGCCCTCTTGCTGTCCGCATCCTGTTCGTCGGAGTCCGTAAGGCCCGTCTCCATCGTCAGCCCTTTGCAGGAAATAAATGCTTTGTCTACATGGTAATAGCTGATCATCTGGTTGGTCCGGGGTCCTACCAGCCCAAAAGAGCGCTCCCTCGACACGCCCCCCGTGGAGATTACGTTCCATTCCGGAACATCAAACAGCTCGATAATGATCTCTACAGAGTTCGTAATGACCGTCAGCTTTTTCTTTTTTCTTAAGCCCCTTGCTATGTAAGCCGCCGTGGAGCTGGCGTCAAGCATCACCGCCTCCCCGTCTCTCACCAGTTCGTCCGTAAGCTCGGCAATCCTCTGCTTTTCCACGATCATCTGGTTTTTTCGTATGTTGAAAGGAAGGTCAAAAATACTGTGTTCATTCAGCACGGCGCCCCCGTAGCTCTTAATCACAAGGCCGTCATTCTCAAGCTTTTCTAAGTCTCTGCGGATTGTTTCCTCCGAAACCCCGTAATGCTGGCTGAGCTCGCTGACCACAACTCTCTTTTCACTCTGCAGCTTTTCTAAAATCTCGTTCCGCCTCTCTATCGCTAACATCTCACACCTCCTGTCCGCACCTGCCGCCTACGGGTTTGCCGGATGCTTTCCGGGCAATCCCATATTCCTTCTGATCTCATACAATTCTTCCACCCTTTTTTCATCTAAAATCTGCGGGCCGCCCAGCATCTTTGCCTGGTACATAAGACGGGCATAAAACTCCAGCGATTCCATCTTGTGGTACGCGTTCAGCAACGTGTCGGAATAGGTAAGGGCGCCGTGGTTCTCAAGCAATACCGAATCATACTGCTGAAGGTACGGCATGATGGAATCCGGAACTTCCGCGGTAGAAGGGGTTCCGTACTTCGCAAGGGGAACGCCCCCCAGCGCGATTACCGCCTCCGGCATGATAGGCTCCATAAGCGGGATGCCGGCAATCGCAAAGGTCGTGGCGTACATCGGGTGTGCATGTACCACCGCCCCCACGTCCGGGCGCTCCTTATACACTCTCATATGCATCTTTACCTCGGAGGAAGGACGGAATCCTTCATTCGCCTCCAGCACGTTTCCCATGCCGTCCACCCTGCAGATATAGTCCGGCGTCATGAAACCCTTGCTGACCCCTGTGGGGGTGCAGAAGAATTCATCCTCACTGAGCTTTACGGAAAAATTACCGTCATTCGCCGCCACCATCCCCCGGTTATAGACTCTCCTGCCAATCTCGCACATCTCTTCTTTTATTTCATACTCTGTTTTCATCTGCAATTCTCCTTTTACGCTCTCTTCTCTTGTCACACTTTTCCCTTGTCACACTTTTCTCCCGTCCGGATTATATTGTTTTATACCGAAGGACTCCCGGATGCATCTCCTTGCCTGCGCCAAATCCTCAAACACTCCGTCGCCTAACATCTGCACCGCGATATTTCCGATGGCAGTAGCCTCGGCAGGGCCCGCCGACACCTTTCTCCCCGTATAGACAGCCGTCAGCTCATTCAGATAATCCGCGCTGGAGCCGCCGCCCACTACATAGATGGTGCCGTAATGTTTTCCCGTCATCTCTTCCATGAATCCAAGCGTATCCGCATAGCACCTCGCAAGGCTGTGATAGATGACCGCCGCAAGCTCCGCCAGAGTCTCCGGGACCTGCTGCCCGGTCTTCCTGCAAAAGTCCTGCACCGCCTCTGTCATGCTCTCCGGAGCCAGAAAGCTACCGTCGTTGCAGTCCACCAAAGAACGGATCTTTGCCCCCGCCGCCTCTTTGCAGATCTGTGCGTAGCCAAGTTCCGGCGCCAGCTCTTTTCTTACGGACTGTATCATCCAAAGCCCCATAATGTTTCTCAAGTATCTGTACCTGTGAGCATAGCCCCCTTCATTGGTAAAGCCAGACCTCATGCTCTTTTCGGAGCAGTCCGGCGCATCCCTCTCCACTCCCATAAGCGACCATGTGCCGGAGCTTATATAGAGGACATCTTCCTCTCCTGCCGGAACCGCCAGCACCGCCGAGCCTGTATCGTGAGACGCCGGCAGCACGACCTTGCAGTCAAATCCAACTTCCCGCCTCACCTCCTCGGCAAGATGCCCCGCCAAGGTTCCCGGCATGGATATCTCCTGAAAGATTTTCTTTGGGAATCCCAGCATGTCAAGAAGTTCCGTATCCCAGTCGTTGGTCACGGCGTTCACTAACTGCCCCGTAGTCGCAATGGTATATTCCGCGCATTTTGCCCCGGTCAGGAGGAAATGAAAATAATCCGGCGTCATAAGAAGGGTCTCTGCCGCCCTCAGATACTCCGGATGCTCCTCTTTGATTGCCTGGAGCTGGTAGATGGTGTTGTAGACCTGCTTTTGTATGCCGGTCCGTTTATAGAGCATCTCCTGCGAGATGACCGCCTCCACCTTCTTGTCCATCCCTCTCGTTCTCTTATCCCGGTAGCCGACGCACGGGCCTAAGACACGGTCTTCCTTATCAAGCAGAACAAAATCCACACCCCAGGTGTCTACTCCCATAGACACCGGAACCTTTCCAAGCTCGCCGCACCGTCTCATCCCCTGCTTAATCTCCGAAAACAGCCTGTCAAAATCCCAGCAGAGCGCTCCGTCAATCTCCTTCATCCCATTCTGGAAACGGTAAACCTCCTCAAGGCACAGACGGCCGTCTTCCATATGCGCCAGCATATGCCGCCCGCTGGATGCACCGATATCCACCGCCAGATAATATCCTTTCACCTTCCTGCCCCTTTCCCGACAACTAACCATGTTGTTTTTATTGTATTTCATTGTTGTTTTTCTTTGTTTTAAAATTATATTATCATACATACCAACATAAATCAACTATTATTTTATTGTTTTTATGTGGTTTTCGTCTTTTTCTTAACAATAGCAGGACACAGCCTGCCAGACAGGCTGTGTCCTGAAATTTACCCGAGATATTTTTGAACCGTTGCCCGTACAGCCCCCGGTCCTTTAATCTCTTCCCTGAATATATCTTCAATCAGCTCTCCGATTCCAGCCTCATAAAGATTTATGAAAAATACATTCTCATTGGAGAGAATCCACTTAAGCTGGTCCGTAAGGCTTGACGGGTCTCCGATCACGATATCGGCAAGCCTCTCCTGCATCTCTTTCGCCATCGGGTCCGGCGCAAGCTCGTAGGTTCCGCCTTTATCGTCAACCCCGAGAAGGTATCTGAGCCATCCTGCAATCGCCAGAGGGATTCCTATAAGCTTTTTTGCATCCCCGTACTTTTCCACATAAGCCTTTACCGTAACTCCAAAGCGCACGCCAAGACCCTGGGAGGAATCCGTACAAAGCCTCAGGCATGTATCCCCAAGATATGGGTTCGGGAATCTGTCCTGCATCAGCTCATCGAGGAATTTCTTCGGAGAGAGGATGACCGGATCCGGCACGACCTCCATCCCTTCCCCGTAGCCTACAAGATTTCCTAACTTTAACATATCCGCATCTTTCATCTCATCCGAGAAGAGGTCATACCCAAGCACGCATCCGTATGGTCCCAGCGCGGTATGGATAGGATTTAAGCACACAGTCACTTTCATCCTCTCGGACTTATTCACCGTGTCGCGGTCCGTCATATACACGCCCGCTTTTTCCAGAGCCGGACGCCCGTTGGGGAAGTCGTCTTCAATGACAAGGTACTGCGGCCCTTCCGCATTTACAAAAGGCGCGATGTACGTCCTCTTGGAAGTGATCACCGGCTGCATGTCCTCCACGCCCGATGCCTCTAAAGCATCCGCGATTTTCTCGCTGGGCCTCGGCGTAATCTTATCGATCATCGTCCACGGGAAAGATATCTTTGCCTTATCGCTTACATAAGACACAAAGCCTTCATCCACAAAGCCGTTCTTTTCCCACTCCCTGGCCATGGTAAGCACAGACTCGCTGAGCAGTTTCCCGTTCTGGGAGCAGTTGTCCATAGACACCAGGGCAAGGGGAGCTTTGTTCTTACGGTAGCGCTCGAAAAGCATCGCCGTGACAATGGCCATAGCGCTGGTCGCCTTCTCCGGTCCTTCCTCGATATCCTTTTCTATGAATCCGAAAAACGTTCCGTCTGCTTTCTTTAAGGCATACCCTTTTTCCGTAATGGTAAAGGACACCATCTGAAGGCTTTCCGACGAAAAGATTTCTTTCAGGCGTTCCCAGGCCGCCCCGTCGCAGCTCTGGGCTTTCAGCGCCTCGGAAAGAGAACCGAGCACCCTTTTCTCCTGTGTGCCGTCGCTGTTGAGGATTACGCTCAGCACCAGGTTATCATAGGGGTCGTAGATCTTATCTACCACATCATAGTCAAAAGACTCCACACAGGTAATCCCGCAGTCCATCTCGCTCTCTTCCAGCAACGTATCCGCAATCCCGCCGAGGAAGATACGGAAGATATTGCCGATTCCGAAATGCACCCATCTCGGATTCTCCTTTGCCGCCTTCGCTGCAGCCTCCACGTCATAGCCCGGGAGCTTGATTCCCGCTTTTTCCCAACTTTCCTGTTCTTTCAGTCCGCTTATTGTTAATTTCATCATCTATCTCCTTTATATCGACTGTGGTCTTTGTTACCGAAAAATCAGCGCGCCTTTGTCAGGTCCTTCATATCATCTTTCAGATGATTATAGATGCTCTTGTACAGCCGGAAATACTCGTTGTATTTCTCATGATTCTCTTTATCCGGCATAATCTTGTCGTCCAGCACCTGCCATTTTTTCACTTCTTCGTAGGTCAAAAGCCCGGTTCCGATTCCCGCCAGCATGACGTCTCCCATATTGGCCTCCACGTCGTAGATGGGGCATACGACCGGATATCCTGTCACATCCGCAAATATCTGCCTCCATACTTTTGACTTTGTGACGCCTCCGGCAATGAGGATATATTCTCCCAAGTCTTCCCCCGTAGCCTCCATGGCATCTCTGAGGCAATAGGCAACCGCCTCAAGGAACGCCCGGTACAGATGCCCTTTTGTGTGCGCCAGGGAAAGCCCCACGATGGTTCCTTTCGCGTCGGAATCCCACACCGGGCTCCTCTCCCCCATGAAATACGGAAGGACTACAAGCCCCTCGCTGCCCGCCGGAATCTTTTCCGCCTGTCCGTTCAGCACGTCGTACATGCTCGGTCCGCCGTTCTTCTGGTTCTCAATCTCCCACTGGCACAGCGTATTCCGGAACCACTTTACGATTGCCCCTGCCGTGTTGCCGCCCGCAAAGTAGTAGGAAAGATTTTTAGCGTCATACAGATAAGGCCACACGATTAAGCCTTTGCCGTTTACCGGCTTGTCGGAAATCAGCGCTCCGCACATGGAAGTCCCGATAGCCGCCGCGTACACGCCGGATTCGAATACGCCAAGCCCGATATTGGCAGCCCCGCAGTCAATCCCGCTGGCGATGACCGGGATTCCTTCCCATAATCCTAAGTCTTCTGCGCTTTCTTTTGTCATCCCGCCTACCACGTCGGTAGACTCCACAATCCGCTGCGGCATCATGGAAACCGGGATTCCCATAGCCTCAAGAAGTTCTTTTGACCATTCGCGCCTGTTCATATCAAAGATGCCCCCGATATTCCCCGCCGACGAATAGTCGATTGCAATCTCGCCCGTCAATCTGTATATCACATAATCGTTGGGAGGGAGGAAGAGCTTTGTCTTCGCCCAGTTCTCCGGCTCATGGTTCTTCATCCAGAGAATCTTCGTGTACCCGTAATAGGGGTCTGCGCCGTTGTGGGTAATCTCAAGGAGTTTCTCCTCCCCGATATTGTCAAGCACCCACTTTGTCTCCTCGTCTGCCCTTCTGTCCATCCAGATCATGCACGGGCGGACCGGTTTCATCTCTTCATCAAGCGGGATGCCGGAGCCGCCGTACAGGCCGCTGATAGCGATTCCTTTCACATCCTCTTTTGCAACTCCTGCCTCAGCCGCTTTCGCGACACAGTTACGGATAGACGTCTTTGTCGCCTCATACCATACGTCGGGCCACTGTTCCGCATACAACGGCTTTGGCGTCAGCACGTCATATTCCTGAAGGTCCTGGGAAATCAGCTTTCCGTTCGTATCCATCATAATCGTCTTAGTTCCTGATGTTCCAATGTCTGTTCCCAATAAATAGTTCATTGCCATTCTCCTGTTTTTTGATTTTTCCATTTTTAAAAATACGTTTTATAAAAGTCATTTATATAATACCTCTAAAAAAGGATTCTGTCAATTTGCAGAATCCCAAAATTATCGTTCCTATTTTTAGTTATATTGCACAATAGCTGATTTTTTTATCTAAATTCCGTCCATAAATTCTTCGACAAAATAGATGGCTGCTCCGGCAGAGCACTCCTCCCCCTTGTATTGCGACACATACAGATAATCCTGCGACTTGTCTCCGAAAGGGTTCTTCTCATCCACCCTCTCTCTCAGCTCGCCCATATATTCCCCGATATATTTTCCTACATAGCCTCCCAGTATAATATCCACGGCAAAGACCATCCTCATATTGTGGATTGCCGTGGACAGATTCCCAAGATACACATCCCAGAGTCCTGCCGCCGTCTCATCGCCGTCTTTCAGTTTCTGAAAAAATTCTTCCAGATTCCCGTTGGTATACCAGTCCAGCTTTTCCGTCTTGCACACCGTCTCCAGGCAGCCCCGCTTGCCGCAGTAGCACAGCTCGCCGCCCTCCTGGACAACGGTCATATGCCCCAGCTCGCCGCCCTTGTACTCGATGCCGCCGAATAATTTGTTGTTCATGATAATAGCGCCGCCGATGCTGTTGCTCAGGCTGATGTAAAAAGCCTCCGGGCTCTTATTGTTATGCCATGCCGTGATGCGCCCCGCCGCATGGGAATCATGAAAAATCCTGCTCTTATACGGAATATACTTTGCAATCTCATCTTTCGTCTTGCCGGTAAACCCGAGGGTCTTGCCGTATACAACATGTGAGCCGTCGCTTGACACCAGTCCGGGGACCGAGACTCCCACGCCCAAAAGATCCCGGTCCTTTATCCCGGCCTTTTCTTTCACCGCCTCTACCGACTCTCCAATCTCCTTCAGATATGTGTCGTCATCCAGATTAAACTTCACCTTCCGCCGGATTTCCCCAAGGACGTCCCCGGCAAGGTCAAGGGCTACCACATTCATATGATGGGCCGATATATATACCCCTATGGCCTGTTTTGCCCCTTTTATATAAGTATACGCCGTGGCGTTTCGCCCTCCGGTGTTTTTTATCTGCTGCGAATCGTCAATAAGCCCCCGCTCCTTTAAGTTCTCAAGATTCTGTGTGACTGTCGGAAGGCTCAACTGCAATGCAACAACAATATCCTGTTTTGACACCGGCCCGTGAGAGCGGATATGCTGATAGATCATCTGCCTGTTTTTAATTTTAATCTCGTTTACGCTTAGTTTTCCTGTTTGCATCATTCACTACCTGCTCAAAAATATCTGTATTGTTATTATAATCCTCAATCCCACACAAATCAACACATTTATGAAAAATCCCGACAAATGCCACATTTGCCGGGATTATAAATTCCTTACTTAAAATACTAGTTCTGCTGCTTTTTATTCTGCAGACAATCAAACCCAACTGCAAGGGCAAGTACGACACCCATGACAATCTTCTGTACATAGGAGTTGACATTCATAAGCACCATACCGTTCTTCAATGCGCCGATGATGAATGTACCTGCCACAACGCCCGACATCTTTCCAAGTCCGCCCGTGATGGACACGCCGCCCAAAACAACGCAGGTGATAACCTCGAACTCGAATCCGTCCGCACCGGAAGTTGCATTACCGGATGCGGTACGCGACAGCATGACGATACCGGCAAGTCCTGCGAAAAATCCCGAGATTGCAAATACAAGGTATTTAATCCTTCCTACACGGATACCGGAAAGCTTGGCAGCCTCCACATTACCGCCTACTGCGTAGAAGTAACGTCCGAAATAAGTCTTGTTCAGGATAAAGGAGCCGATTGCGAAACAGATGATCATGATGATTACCGGAATCGGGATAACCCATATGTAACCCTGGCCAATCATCTCAAATCCCTTCGGGAGCCCGCTAATCGGCATACCGCCGCAGATAATGAGCGCCAATCCATAGAACGCTGTCTGGGATGCATAGGTAGCAATGATCGCCGGGATGCCCACCGTCGATACCATGAAACCATTGAGAACTCCGATAAGCGTCGCCGCAGCGATGGATATCAGCACTGCAACTACCGGGTTGACTCCCATATTTACCATCATATACGCACAGATAATATTTACAAAAGAAATAATCGTACCTGTGGAAAGGTCGATGTCGCCAAGCAGGATGACGAATGTCATACCGATGGATGCGATACCGTACATGGATACCTGCCGCAGCAGCGTAAGCAGGTTATTGGGGTTGATAAATCTGGGATTTGCAGCCGTGAAGACAACAACCAGTACCAAAAGCACGACCCAGATTGCCTTATCTTTTATTTGATTTACTACTTTATTCTCTTTCATATCACCTTAGACCTCCTCAACATTGGCTGCTGATGCAAACGCCATAATCCTCTCCTGGCTGAACTCATCTTTGCTGAGTTCCCCGGTCATGTCGCCCTCTGCCAGTACAATAATCCGGTCGGACATACCCATCAGTTCCTCCATCTCGGAAGAAATCATCAGGATTGCCTTTCCTTCTTTCTCTACTAAGTCATTCATTAATTTGTATATCTCGTATTTTGCGCCTACATCGATACCACGCGTAGGTTCGTCGAAAATAATCAGCTCCGAATCAGCCGCAAGCCATCTGCCAAGGATTACCTTCTGCTGATTGCCGCCGCTTAAGTTGAGTCTTTCCAAAGTTAGTTGAAAATGTGTTTTTTTCCAGATGAAAAAGTGGT
>CAJUMF010000049.1 GCA_910586965.1 uncultured Dorea sp.
GCCAGAGAGGTTCCGCTCAGAATCCGGACATCTTCTTCCAGGCAAGAGAGGCATGCAACCCGTACTACGATGCTATGCCGGCGATTGTTCAGGAGTATATGGACAAGGTTAATGAAAAGATCGGTACAGACTATAAGTTATTCAACTACTACGGAGCAGCAGATGCCGAGAAGGTTATCGTTGCTATGGGTTCTGTATGCGATACGATCGAGGAGACGATCGACTACCTGATGGCAGCAGGCGAGAAGGTTGGTGTTGTTAAGGTTCGCCTTTACCGTCCGTTCTGTGCACAGGCGCTCATCGACGCAATTCCGGATACTGTTAAGTACATCAATGTCCTTGACCGTACAAAAGAGCCGGGAGCACAGGGAGAGCCTTTATACCTTGACGTTGTATCCGCACTGAAGGGCAGCAAGTTCGACGCGGTTCCGGTGAACAGCGGACGCTACGGCTTAGGCTCCAAGGATACCACACCTGCACAGATTGTTGCAGTATTTAACAATGTTGAGAAAGCAAGATTTACCATCGGCATCGAGGATGATGTGACCAATCTTTCCCTTGCGACAGGCCCGGCGCTTGTTACAACTCCGGAAGGAACCATCAACTGCAAGTTCTGGGGTCTTGGCGCGGACGGAACGGTAGGCGCGAACAAGAACTCCATCAAGATTATCGGCGACAACACAGACATGTATGCACAGGCTTACTTTGATTATGACTCAAAGAAGTCCGGCGGTGTTACGATGTCTCACCTTCGTTTCGGCAAGAAAGCAATTAAGTCCACATACCTGATCCGTCAGGCGAACTTTGTAGCATGTCACAATCCGTCCTATGTTGATAAGTACAACATGGTACAGGAATTGGTAGACGGCGGCACATTCCTTCTGAACTGCCCATGGGATATGGAAGGTCTTGAGAAACATCTCCCGGGACAGGTTAAGGCTTATATCGCTGACCACAATATCAAGTTCTACACGATCGACGGTATCAAGATAGGTAAAGAGATTGGTCTTGGCGGACGTATCAATACAGTACTTCAGTCTGCATTCTTCAAGCTGGCAGCAATCATTCCGGAGGAAGAGGCTATCGACTTAATGAAGGCTGCTGCAAAGGCTACCTACGGAAGAAAGGGCGACAAGATCGTTCAGATGAACTACGACGCTATCGACGCAGGCGCTAAGCAGGTTGTAGAAGTAAGCGTTCCGGATTCATGGAAATCCTGTCCGGACGAAGGACTGTTCTCACCAGAGGTTAAGGGCGGAAGAGAAGACGTTGTTGACTTCGTTAAGAACATCCAGACAAAGGTTAATGCACAGGAAGGAAATACACTTCCGGTATCTGCATTCAACGACTATGTAGACGGCTCTACTCCGTCCGGTTCTTCTGCATATGAGAAACGCGGTATTGCAGTTGATATCCCGGTATGGAAAGAGGAGAACTGTATCCAGTGTAACCGCTGTGCATATGTCTGCCCGCACGCTGTTATCCGCCCGGTAGCCCTGACAGAGGACGAGCTTTCCAAAGCTCCGGAAGGAACAAAGGCTATCGATATGATCGGTATGCCGGGCATGAAGTTCACCATGACCGTATCTGCGCTTGACTGTACAGGATGCGGCTCCTGCGCGAATGTATGTCCTGGAAAGAAGGGCGAGAAAGCTCTTGTTATGGAGAACATGGAGGCAAATGTTGCATCTCAGGAAGTATTTGACTTCGGAAGAGAGATTGAGGTGAAACCGGAGGTTGTAGCGAAGTTCAAACCGGAGACCGTTAAGGGCAGCCAGTTCAAACAGCCGCTCCTTGAGTTCTCAGGCGCATGTGCAGGCTGCGGCGAGACACCTTACGCAAAACTTATCACACAGTTATTCGGCGACAGGATGTATATTGCAAACGCGACAGGATGCTCCTCAATCTGGGGTAACTCCTCACCGTCCACACCATACACGGTAAACGGACGAGGCCAGGGTCCTGCATGGTCCAACTCCCTGTTCGAGGACAATGCTGAGTTCGGTTACGGTATGCTGCTTGCTCAGAAGGCGATCAGAAAGAGACTGAAAGCAGAGGTAGAAGAGGTTGCAGCGGCAGATGTTTCCGAGGAGATCAAGGCAGCATGCAGCGAGTATCTCGATACCTTTAACTGCGGCGCAAGCAACGGAGACGCTACAGACAAGTTAGTAGCAGCATTAGACGGATGTGACTGTGATGTATGCAGAGACATCGTTAAGAATAAAGACTTCCTCGCTAAGAAATCCCAGTGGGTATTCGGCGGTGACGGATGGGCTTACGATATCGGATTCGGCGGCGTTGACCATGTACTTGCAAGCGGCGAGGACATCAACGTTATGGTATTCGATACAGAAGTTTACTCCAACACAGGCGGACAGTCCTCTAAGGCTACGAAGACAGGTGCTACCGCACAGTTCGCAGCAGGCGGAAAAGAGACGAAGAAGAAAGACCTTGCCGGCATTGCAATGAGCTACGGTTATGTATATGTTGCTCAGATTGCTATGGGCGCTGACTTCAACCAGACTGTTAAGGCGATTGCCGAGGCAGAGGCGTATCCGGGACCGTCACTCATCATCGCTTACGCTCCATGTATCAACCATGGTATCAAGAAGGGCATGAGCAAGGCTCAGACCGAGGAGCAGTTAGCTGTAGAGTGCGGATACTGGAACAACTTCCGGTTCAATCCGGCGGCAGAGGGCGCGAAGTTCACCCTTGACAGCAAAGAGCCTAAGAAGGAAGAGTATCAGGCATTCCTTGACGGAGAAGTTCGTTACAATGCACTGAAGAGAGCAAATCCGGAGAAAGCTGAGAGACTGTTCACAAAGAACGAGGCAGAGGCTATGGAGAGATATGCTTATCTGAAGAAACTGGTAACTCTTTACGGAGAAGACTAAAAAAATTACAGATTGATGATCTGACATAAGGATATGCCCCGCATATATGCGGGGCATATTTTTTCGCGTTTGCCTATTGACTGTATAGTTACTATATACTGTATATTACAGTTATGGAGAAGGAGAAACATAAGAAAAAGCTGATTTCCGGCATAAAGAAATACTGGAAATTCTTCTTGTCATATGAAGTCTCAGGTGTTATACTGTCTGTGTATCAAAAATTCTGAATTTCAGTGCCGTTCGGCAGGAATTCCAAAATCAGCAATAATTAAAGATTAAAATTAAAATGTTGAGAACATATGCGTTGCCATTCTTCTTTATCATTGTTATAATTCTCTTATAACAAAGGCATTTCTCATATGTTCTCAGCATACAGAAAGGAGAATCATATGGGAAATGAACAGAAAAATGCAGCAGTAGACAACACAAAAGTAAGGGATAACGGGGCGAAGTTGATTTTTGACGACCCGGTTTTGTGTGCGGAGTTTCTGCGGGGGTATGTGGATATCGACCTGTTGAAAAATGTGCAGCCGGAGGATATCGAGGATATTTCCGAGCGGTTCCTGCCGCTGTGGCAGGAGGGAAGGGATTCCGATTCAGTGAAGAAAATCCGTCTGCCGGACAGAGAACTCTATCTGATTGCGATTGTAGAGCATCAGTCTAAGGTTTACTATGACATGGCGTTTAAGCTGCTGCGTTATGTGGTACTTGTTTTGACTGATTACGAAAATGAGCAGGAAAAATTGCATAAGGGGATTACAAAGACAAAAGGCTTTAAATATCCGCCGGTACTTCCAATCGTTTATTATGAAGGAACATCCCGGTGGACGGCGGTCAAAAGTTTCCATGAGAGAGTACATCTGAGTGATGTGCTTGGGAAGTATATCCCGGACTTTGAGTACCTGGTAGTACCGCTGGCCTCGTATTCAAACCAGGAGCTGATTGGTAAGAACGACGAATTGTCTCTGGTCATGCTGATCAATAAACTGAGGAATTCGGCGGAATTTGTGAAACTTAAGGAGATACCGCCGGAGTATCTGGAAAACTTAAGTGAAAATACCCCTGAATATCTGCTTAATGTAATCAGTAAGATTATCACGGTATTTCTCGCAAAATTAAATATTCCAAAGGAAGAGATTGGAGAATTTACCGGGAAGATTGAACGGAGGGAATTTGCGATGTTGTTTGACAGTTTTGAGGCGTATGATGTGCAGGAGACAAGGAGGGTCAGCAGAGCAGAGGGAAAGGCAGAGGGGAGAATAGAAGGAGCAAAAATCCAGTTGATAAAACAAATCTGTCGGAAGATGAAAAAGGATATGGCGGCAGAGGAGATTGCAGAGCAGTTGGAAGAGGATGTTAATGAAGTGAAACGGATATATGATATTGCATTCCGCTTTGCACCGGGTTTTGATGTCGATAAGATTACGGAAGAAGTTTTGAAATAAGACGGGATTTTCAAGTTTGATTTTTACGAAACATTCTTCTCAAAATTGTATTAATAATCAATTGCATCATAGTATTTCAAGGGGTATACTGGATATTAGAATGTAAAAGGAGAGGGATGAGGATATGGAACAAAAGACAGAACAAAGAAAGGGAGTGTCTGCACTTGACTTTTTCTGCATCGGTTTTGGTGCAATTGTAGGTGTAGGCTGGGCGGTTTCAATCAATAGCTGGATGAACAGCAGCGGAGGCCCCCTGCCCGCGGCGGCAGGCTATATGGTGGCAATGGTCCTTATGGTGCCGATTGCTTTGTGCTACTGCGAGCTGTGTACGATGCTGCCGGTGTCCGGCGGCGGCATGGCTTACGCATTCCGGGCGTTTGGGGATCGCATTGCTTTTCTTTCAGGCTGGGCGGCATTCGGAGCGTTTATCACGATCATTCCGTGGGAGGCTATCTATGTGGTGGATATCTTAAGTATCGTCTTCCCGGTATTAAAAGCCGGGGCGCCGCTTTATTCCCTCGCCGGGGCGGATATCTATATCGGGCATATTATACTTGGAACGGCGATTTCTGTTCTGCTTTACTTTATCAACAGAAAGGGAGTGGCATCGTCGGCGTCCCTGCAGAAAATTCTCTGCATCGCGCTTGTGGGTGCGGGCATCCTGGCGATGATCTGTGCCGTGCTTAAATTTGATATCGGAAACCTGCAGCCGTTTTATGAGAATACGGGAGTGGGTACGCACCATTCTTTTTTGGGCGGCATGGCATCCATCCTTGCGTCAGTGCCTTTCTTCCTTGCCGGGTTTGAGACGATTCCCCAGGGGATTGAGAGCGCCGGAGGCGATACAAAGGGAGTGGGGAAGACGGTTGTGGTGACGGTGGTCTTATCCTGTCTGTTTTACGCGCTCCTTCTGTTTACTTTGGGCGGCGCACTTCCATGGAAGAATTTCATCCGGTTTTCGAATCCTTCGGCGGCGCTTATGTTCCGGGAGCTTTATCCGGGCGGGCTTGGCAATGTCCTGTATGTGCTGATCTTGCTGGGGGCGGTCTGCGGCCTTCTGACGACATGGAACGGGTTCATGATGGCGTCGTCTCAGATCCTTATGGCGATGGCGAGGGTCAGCATTGTGCCGTTCAGCCTGTCAAAGCAGCATCCTGTCTATAAAACGCCGGTAAATGCGTTGAAGGTCAGCCTGGCAGCGTCGCTTATCGGGCCCTTTTTAGGGAGCGGTCTGATTGGAGCGCTGACCAGTTTCTCGGCCGCCGGTTATGTCGCGAGCTGGATGATCACTGCATTTTGCCTGATCATTCTCCGGAAAAAGGAGCCGGCGTTAAAGCGCCCGTACAAAATCCCGGGAGGGCTGCCGACGGCATGGTTTGCAGCGGTATGTATGACAGGGCTGTTTGTTCTTTTGTTCGTGCCGGGGCAGCCGGTCTTCATGGGTGGCGCGGCGGTTTTGATCTTTGCGGCGTGGATGCTCGCGGGGGGAGTGCTCTACCTGAAAGACTACCGCGCCAGAAAACAGTATTCTACCCTCACCAGGGCGACATTCCTTTTTGCCAGCATGTCAGAATCCAATGCGACCATCAGTATGCCTGGCTTTGTGGACAGTTTTGAAGACGATTATAAGGTGATGTCTTTCGTGGTTCCGAAGGATGCCGATTATGCGGGCAAGACGCTCTTAGAGCTTTATTGGGGGCGCAGGCAGAATGTGTTTATCATCAAGATTGAGAGGAAGACGGAGATTATCCTTGTGCCGGGAGGAAGTATCCATGTGTTTGCCGGGGACCGTGTATTTGCAGTCGGCGTCGCAAAAGCGCTGGACCGTTTCCGGGATTACCAGGATGTGGGAGCCAAGTATTCCGTAGGCTCGCTTAAGGATTTCCTTGGCTACGGGGATACGGAAAAGCAATCGCCTCTCAGCTGTATCGAGTATCAGGTGCTGCCTACAGATTCGTTCTGTGACAAGCTAATCCGGGAGTCGAGGATCCAGGACCGTTACCACTGCCTGATCGTAGGGTTAAAGACGCCTTACAGCAAGATTCTGGAACTTCCTACCGCCAGCACCATCATTGAGGCGGGCGACATCCTCTGGATGATGGGCTCGGAAGATGCTATACACGATTTTGAAGAGCTGTGCAGGCAGGAGGCTGTGGAAAAAGAAAGACAGAAAGAAGAACAAAAAGAAGAGCAAAAAGAAGAGCAATAAAAATAAATAAAAACATCCTGTCCAAATTGCCGGAACAGGATGTTTTTTTGAAAAAACGGTTGAAAAACGGAAAACAATATGGTAAAATAATGGAAACAAAACGGCATCAAAAAAATAGAAAACGGAAAATCGGAGGGCGCTATGACGGTTGAAGAGATGAGACAAAGAAAAAAGGAATTGGGATACACCAACGAGAAGATATCGGAGCTCTCGGGAGTTCCGCTGGGGACCGTCCAGAAGATATTTGCCGGAGTTACAGGCTCGCCCAGATATGCTACGCTCATGGCATTGTCGGATATTTTTAAGAAAGAGAAGGATATGGAAAAAAAGGCGGACATGATAAAAGAGCCGGCATTTTCCTATTATGCGAGGGGACAGGGGGAGTATACGTTGGAGGATTATTACGCATTGCCCGACGAGAGAAGGGCGGAGCTGATTGACGGGGTTATCTATGACCTGGCATCGCCCACGAATATACATCAGCTTATGGGGGCGGAGATATGGGGGCAGCTAAAAAGCTATATCCGCAGCGAGGGCGGAGACTGCGTTCCGTTTGTGGCGCCGGCAGACGTGCAGCTGGACTGCGACGACAGGACGATGCTGCAGCCGGATGTGTTCGTCGTCTGCGACAGGAAGAAGATTATCAACCGCTGCACGTTCGGCGCGCCGGATTTTGTGGTTGAGATATTGTCTCCTGCCACCAGGAAGAAAGACCTGGGCGTAAAGCTGAAAAAGTATATCGGGGCGGGCGTATCGGAATACTGGATTGTAGATCCGGACAAAAAGCGTGTGGTGGTATATGACTTTGCACATGAAGAGCTGCCCGCTATCTATGGATTCGATGCGAAGATACCGGTGGGGATCTTCGGCGGGAAGTGCGAGGTGGATTTTGCGGAGATTTATGAATATATAAGGTTTCTATATGAGAAGTGATATATGTGATTGGCGGAAACCTTTCTTGTGTTTTGCTTTCCGTAATGCTATACTGGACAAAATACCTTTAAAGTGCAGGAACTTAGGATGAAGAGACAGTCAACGAATATAGAAGTCAAAAAGAACAACAGGAATATTATCTTTCGGTACATATGCAAACACGGCGTGGTGTCCAACCCGGATATCTCCTATGCCGTGAAGATGAGCCTCCCCACGGTGACGCAGAACACGAAGGAGCTTATCGAGCGCGGGCTTATCGAGGAGACGGGGGAGCTTGAGTCTACAGGGGGAAGGCGGGCGAAAGCGCTGTCTGTAGCGGCGAATGTGAGGCTGGCGGCCGGCCTTGACATCACGAAGAACCATATCGGGCTGCTGCTGACCAATCTTACCGGAGAAATCTTAAAGTATAACCGCATTTTCTTTCCTTTTGCGGATGAAGATGCCTATTATATTACGGTAAATGAAAAGATGGAGGAGTTTCTCGATGAGGCGTGTGCAGACAGGGAGCGGCTCTTAGGGATAGGGATTTCTTTCCCGGGGATTGTTGACCTTGACAGGGAGATGGTCGTCCACTCCCATATACTCGGAGTGGATTCTGTGCCGTTTGCATCAATCAGCCGTTTTTTCGCCTACCCATGCTATTTTATCAATGATGCCAATGCGGGGGCATATGCGGAGGGCATACGCTCGGAGAGCATGGAGCGGTTTTTCTATATCTCCCTGAGCAATACCGTGGGCGGTGCGATTTTTAATGACAACGGATTGGTGCAGGGTAGCGGGTTCCGGTGCGGGGAGGTCGGGCATATGACGGTCATACCTGACGGAGAGCCCTGTTACTGCGGGAAACTGGGATGTCTGGACGCCTACTGTGCAGCGTCGTATCTGTCGGATGCCGCGGGCGGAAAGCTGGAGCAGTTTTTTGTGAGGATGAGGCAGGGAGACGGAGAATTTCGGAAACTCTGGGACAGGTATACGGATTACCTTGCTATCGCCATCAATAATATCCACATGATCCTGGACTGCGATATTATCCTGGGGGGATATGTAGGCAGTTATGTGGAGGAGCATATGCACGAAATCTGGGAAAAGGTATCGGCAAGGAGCATTTTTACAGAGGGCAGCACGTTTGTAAAGAGCTGCAAGTATAAGACAGGAGCGGCAGCTTTGGGAGCGGCATTGAGGGTGGTCGAGCTGTTTATCAAAGAGATATAGATATTGATGGAAGGACTCTGGAAAAGGAGTCCTTTTTTGCGGCATATAAAAAGTTGTATTGTGGATTTTGCTAAAAAATAAACAATGTTATTGGAGACAATGACGAAATAAAAATAGAATCATTAGTTCCTGTTGACAAATCTATATTTGGATACTAAGATAAATACATAATAAAATATATTAATAAAGTATATTAAAAAGGAGGATATAAATCATGGAAGGAACGATGAAGACAGCGGTAATGCTTGGAATCGGCAAGATGGGATTTGAGGAAAGAGAAATCCCGAAAGTTCAGGACGATGAAGTGCTGGTCAAGCTGGAATATGTGGGAATCTGCGGAAGTGACCTGCATTACTATGAGTCAGGCGCGATTGGGGACTATGTGGTGGAGCCGCCTTTTGTCCTTGGGCATGAGCCGGGAGGCACGGTAGTTGAAGTGGGAAAGAACGTTACCCACTTAAAGGTCGGCGACAGAGTGGCATTGGAGCCGGGAAAGACATGCGGACACTGTGAATTCTGCAAGACAGGACGTTACAATCTCTGCCCGGATGTTGTGTTCTTTGCAACGCCGCCGGTGGACGGGGTATTCCAGGAGTATGTAGCCCATGAGGCTGACCTGTGCTTTAAGCTGCCGGACAATGTAAGCACATTGGAGGGTGCTCTTATTGAGCCTTTGGCGGTAGGTTTCCACGCGGCTATGCAGGGCGGCGCAAGAGCCGGACAGACTGCGGTTGTGATGGGCGCAGGCTGCATCGGCTTGGTGACCATGATGGCGTTGAAGGCTATGGGCGTGTCAAAAGTGTATGTTGTGGATATTATGGAAAAGCGTCTGGAGAAAGCGATGGAGTTGGGCGCTGACGGGGTGATAAACGGAAAAGAGAAGGACGCGGTGGAGGAAGTGCTGCGCCTTACGGACGGCAAAGGCTGCGACCTTGCGATTGAGACGGCAGGTACAGAGTTTACGACAGTGCAGACGATACATATGACGAAAAAGGGCTCGAATATCGTGCTGGTAGGCTACAGCAAGAGCGGAGAGATGACCCTTCCGATGAGCCTGGTCCTTGATAAGGAGCTGACATTTAAGACCGTATTCCGTTACCGCCATATCTACCCGATGGCAATCGAGGCAGTAGCGGCAGGAAAGGTGAACTTAAAAGGAATTGCAACAAATATCTTCTCGCTGGATGAAGTGCAGAAGGCTATGGATTACAGCGTGAGCAATAAGGCGGATATCGTAAAAGCAGTCATCCGCATCACGGAAGAGTAAAGGTATCTTTATGTTAGGCGATTGTGAAACTTAGGTGTTAACCGGGGGTCATTGTGCAGCTTATATTCCAACACAGACACGCTCTCGCTCCAAGTTTATCGTAGCGGTACATAAGTCGCCAAAATACGGCGGCTAAGTACCGACGATAAACTAAGGTCTGCTTACCCTCAGTGAATAAAGGAACACACGGTCGGAGAAGAATCAATTTTTGCTCCTGTTGCGTTACTTTCCTTCCGCGTACGTCCAGTACGCGTCAGTCAAGTGCCTTGCAGGAACAAAAATTGATTTCTTTCCGACTCTGCGACCCTGACTATAGAGATTTGGGTGATTTTCAAGGCGGACGATTGAGGCGTACTGGACGTACGCCGATTGAGGACAACGCTGAAAATCGCCCAAATATCATGGTTCAGAGCGTGTGTTCCTTTGTCCACTGAGGGTATGGAATATACAAGCTGCACAATTCGGTATCGGAAAATCCGAGTTTTGCAATCGCCTAATCTTTATGTAATTGAAAGGCTTTCTGTCTGAGGGAAGATTACTTCCAATCCAGCATATAGCGTTGGAAGGTAACGGCATCCTGTGCGTCTTTGTCTAGCTGTGATTCTGTTGCGCCCCGGCTTAGGTCGTGCCAGATGTGGATGTCTCGTCCTACCTGTCCGCCCATGGCTACGAAAGGCTCCATGACAACGGTGCCGTCATAACGGATATCCCGGAGCGCCTCGCCAATCTCACGCCACGGGGTCCGCCCTTTGCCCGGAACCATGCGGTTGCATTCCCCTGTGTGGAAATGGCCCAGGAGATTTCCGGCGGTGCGGATGGCGTCGGCGATGCTTGTCTCTTCGATATTCATATGGAATGTGTCTAACATTACTTTTACATTGTCCTGTCCGACTTCTGTTACAAATGCCACACCTTCCTCTGCGGTATTCAGGATGTGGTTTTCGAACCGGTTCAGCACTTCCATCCCTAAGTTAATGTCATACTGTTTTGCGATAGGGGCAAGGGTCTGCATACCCTCCACGCTCCGTTTCCAGTCTTCTGCCTTGTCGATGCCGTCAAATTCCACAGGCCAGTAAGAATAGAGGGCGCCGCCGATCAGGTGGATACCGAGCTGTGCCATCACGTCAAACAGGCGCTTGTACCACTCGACAGCGCCTTTTACAACCGCCGGGTCGGAAGATGCCATATTGTGGTCGCTGGTAGGACCGTAGCCTGCCGTAAGTTCAATCCCGTTTTTCTCGGCACATGCCTTTAATGACCGAATCTGCGCGGGAGTGTAATCCGGGAGGGGAGCGGCGCCCAATTCAAGGATATCAAAACCCAGGCGAGCCACTTTTTCTACATAGTACTCGTAGTCAGCCGCCCACTCTTTTTCCCAGTATGCGTAGTAAATGCCATGTTTCATAGTTAAACCTCCTTTATAAAAGCGCTTTATATATAGATTTATTATAACATCGTTTTCTGCGGTTGCCAAGATATTTTATAAGTGTTCCAACAGGATGAAATGCCGGATTGCGCCCTGATGATCGGGAACGGTTAAAAGAATCTCCTGCAATTTTTCTCTTGCTTTTCCGTATTCACCGAGACCAAGGTATCCAAGAGCCGTAAGGTACCGGCAGTAGGCAGTGTTCCTGTCCTGGATTTCGGTGGGGAATACCTCGATTTCGGGGAGGGATACGGCGAAGTAATCGTACCCTGCATTGTCAAATATATGTTTTTGCCCGAAAGACAAAAGCTGGTGAAAGCATTTGCGGGCGGCAGCGGTGTTTCCAAGCTTTTCATTGGCGAATCCCTGATAAAGGATGGTATCGGAGGGCTGGTCGTTGTAGTAGAGGACGCTGCCCGGCTCGTCAAGCCCGGTTGACGCTTTCAGGAAATGTTCTTTTGCCTTGCTCTTATTGCCGATGGCCTCATAGATTTCGCCGAGATAATAATCGGCAATCGTATCCTGCACATTGGGGAGTTTCCCTTCTCCAAGGCAATCCGGGTATGTTTTTGACTGTGCGAGGAGCTTTGCCGCCTCGTCATAGCGTTTTTCCTTTTGCAGGGAGACAGCCCTTTGGGTCAGCGCATAGCGGTATTGTGCGCTGACTTTTCCCTCGCCGCCCTCCCAGGGATGGAAACGGTGCGCCAGCAGGCATTCAAGTGCTTTTTCGTACTGCCCGGTGCTGTTGAGCAGCGTGATATACTCAATATACAAAGCGTCCCGTTCTCTGACAAGGCTTTGGTTTGCCTCTAAGAGGGAGAGGCGTTCGCTCAGCGGATACCCGGCTTTGGAGCATAGCTGGTCGTACTCCAGCAGGAAACGGGAATCCCGAGACTCCAGCTCAAAAGCTTTCCGCATAGAAACGAGCGCTTTTTTCACGTCCTTTTCCTTGTTGTAATATGCGATGGCAAGGTTCCGGTGAGCCATTGCAAATCCTGGCTCCTGTGATACGGCGGTTTCCCAGTGGGCGGCTGCCTCCGATTTCTGTTTCTTATCGTAGAGAAGGCAGCCCAGATAATAGTGGGCGCATGGGGCATGCTCCGACAGGCGGATAACGCTTTTTAGTATCGGGATTTCTTCCGTGCGGTTCGGGAAACAGTACGCGTAATCCCTCGATTCGCCCTGCAGGTACATTTCGGCGGCTTTCTGGCAGTCGCCTTTTAACGCATATACATAGCCCTGGTAGTAGGAGACCATGGGAGAGGAGTCCGTACATGCCGACAGGATGTCCAGCGCGTTGTTGTAAAACCCTGCCTTGATGTAATCCAGGGAAATTTCAAGATAATTGTGTGCCGGCTCTCTCATGGCATGTTTCCACTCTGCCAGGTTTCCCGAAGAGAGGGCAGACTCGTAGCGGATGCCCATATCTAACGGGTCGATTTCCCGGCTTTCGGAAAGAAAGCCTTCGCGGTTTTCTCCTAACGTTCTGAGAATGGCGGCTTTCAATGTCCGTGCTTTCATGTTATGCCAGTTGCGGATTAAAGACTGACCGGCAAAATCCAGGGCGGCTTTATATTCCCCGCGCTTACAGGAGAGGCAGGCGAGCCAGTAGTATCCGCTGCTCTGGGTCTCGTAGCTCCAGGTCGCTTTGTAGAAGGCATCGTAAGCCTCGCTGTCCTTTCCGAGCATCGCAAGGGCAAGGCCAAGGTTATAGTAACATTCGCCGTGATAAGGGTTGGGATTTTTCCATGTCTGTTTTTCAATCGCCTTTTTAAAATGCCGGATGCTCTCTTCGAATTTTCCCCGGCGGTACAAAAGCAGCCCGTAACCGTTGTTCAGACGGATGTCGTCCGGATCCCGTCTCAGGCCCTCCAGGTAATAGTCGTCCGGAGAGAAGGTTGCATGGCGATACTGCTCCAGATGGAGTGCGGCGAGAAAAAGTTCTTCCGTGGATTTGAGTTTCCCGGGAGAAAGCAGCGCCTCGGCAGGCTCCGGCGTCGGTTCCGGCTTTTCTTTGACCTCCGTGTAGGAGACAAGAAGGTTGCCGTAGCTGTCCTCGGCTGATATGGTGCATCCTTCCAAAGTGAAGATGCCGGGGGCAATATCAAATGCCGCATCGTATGCCCTTTCGGGAGAAAGCTGCGTACAGTCCGAAAAAAGCGTCTCCCCGTTTTTTGTGAGCCGGATGCGCGCATTGTCGAATATGCCCGTTGCGTACACCTTGAGAAGGCATTTGCCGTTAAAAAGCTCCATATTTACGGCGGCGTCTTTTGTGGCGTTTTTTACGCGCCCTACATGCTTATAAGGCATGAAA
This sequence comes from uncultured Dorea sp., assembly GCA_910586965.1. GTDB lineage: Bacteria > Bacillota > Clostridia > Lachnospirales > Lachnospiraceae > MD308. Next base: position 13,701 of record CAJUMF010000049.1, read on the forward strand.
TGTTGGGTAAATGTCTTCTCCTCGTGGGGTTTTAGCCATGTAAAATCCGGCTGGTTGTCGGTGAAGACCCCGGTCATCAATTCGATATACGGGCCGTCTGTCTCGGTAAGGTTTTTACCCCACGCCTGTCCGAAGTCGCTGTTTCCCCATGTCCACTGCTTTTTGCCGGGGGAGATGTGGTGGTCCGCCACATGGAGAAGTCCGGCGTCCTTTTTTTCGTCGAAGTTACCGATAAAATCATACTCGGAGCTTGCCGCCATATAGGAAGTGGGAACCTTGACATTGCGGTAGCAGGAGATGTCGATGCCTTCGGAATAGTCGTACTTGTAGTATTCTCCGGTTGCGATGGGAAATGTGGACACGGCGCGTTTCCCGTGGTCCATGACCGCGTGTACATCCGGCGGGAATACAGAGTAAGTATAGTCGTTTACTGGAACGGCAGGGTTTGCCCACCAGAGGAAAGTCTGAGGGGTGTCTGTCCGGTTGTAGAGCTGTCCTTTAATCTCGATATATGCCTTGCCGGGATAGAGGGTAAAAGCCGCCATCCCCTTTGTGCCGTACATTTTGTCAATCTCGCTGACAAATACCGTCGAGGAGCCGTCCTCATTTTCCTGCCAGCAAAAGTCAACCGGGGAGTAAGTGGAAGGGCGGTGGTGCTGGGGCCAGTTGAATTCGATGCCGCCGGAGATCCACGGCCCGGTGAGCCCTACAAGGGCGGGCTTTATGACATGGTTGTAGTATACGGCGTCGTAATGGTTGGTCTTGTCAAGCATCCGCTGAATCCGTCCGCCGAGCTCAGGCAGTATCATGACCAGCAGATAGTCATTTTCGAGATAGACGGCGCGGTATGCTGCGTCCTCTTTTGTGTCGGATATTTTTTCCGTTACCGGAAGAGGGTACACTTTTCCGGTGCTGCCCTGATAAGCTCTGTTCTCAAGAAAAAGAGGGGCTTTTTCCGGGGCGGCAGGTCTGTAAGTCGGGATGGTGACAGTCTCTTCCCATACATGTACTTTTTTCATAAAATCTTCTCCTTTCCTTCCCCGCACATGCAAGGCAATTGTGAAACTCTGATTTGCCGGTGCCGAATTGTGCAGATTATATATTCCATAAGCAGACCTTAGTTTACCGTCGGCACTTAGCTGCCGTATTTTGGCAGCTTATGTACCGCTACGGTAAACTTGGAGCAAAAGCGTGTCTGTGTTGGAATATATAATCTGCACAATGACCTTGGCGAATACCTGAATTTCGCAATTGCCTGCCCGAATATCTGCCGGGCGATGCGGGTTTCTGGCTTAAGGATATCATGCCGGTACGGCGCGGAAAATGGCATATAGCATAAAAAGATGGACGATATTCTTTTTCGGTGCTATATTGGATATCATAGAAAAGACAGTCAGGAGGTGTCTGGGATGGAGGATATATCAGGAAAGGAAGAAGGATTTAAGGATGAAAAGCATGTGATTATCCCGACGGAATCATTTGCGGAATATATAGGACATCCGCTCATAAAGTCGATGTACCTGACGGATGTGGGATTTTTCCCGAAGGCGCGCTCCCACTACAAGGAGCGGGAAGAGGGAGCGGACCAGTATATCCTCATCTACTGCACCGACGGGAGCGGGGTCATAGAAGTGGACGGGCAGAAATATGTACTTAGGTGCTCGGACGCTTTCTGCATCCCGAGAGGCGCAAAGCACAGGTACTATGCAGACAGTGAAAATCCATGGAGTATATTGTGGGTGCATTTTAAGGGGGAGAATATCAGGTATTTCCCTGTGGAAGAAAAGCGTCTTGTCCATATGAATTCCCGGCACAGCGATAACCGGATGATGGTATTGTTCAATCTGCTGTTCCGGGTGCTGGAAAAGAATTACACCCTCGGGAATTTTATCTACATCTCCCAGGTGCTGTCGCTTATTTTGTCCGAAATCTATTTCCGGGAGAAATTTGACGAGAGTACGATGCAGGACCGCCATGTGACGATGGTGATACGGTTCATGTACCAGAATCTTGACAAAAACCTTTCGCTGCAGCAGATTGCGGATGAAGTGAGATTGTCCAAGAGCTACTTGAATGCGGTGTTTAAGTCGCAGACAGGAAGAGCGCCGGTAGAGTTTTTTATCCATCTTAAGATGAAGGAGGCGTGTAAGCTCTTAAAATCTACGGATCTTTATATCTATGAGGTGAGCGCACGGCTTGGATATGAGGACCAGTATTATTTTTCCAGGATATTCAAAAAGGCTGTCGGCATGTCTCCCAGGGATTACAAAGACGGGGATTATTTTTATTGTGAGTAAGATAGTCCATCAAAAGGGAAGATATGGAATTCAGGAGAGACAGAAGGCGTGATATACTCGGAACCAGAAGACAGCAATACGCACGGAAAAGGAGGAAAATACTATGGAGAGCAAATTGCCTGAAAAGATGCTTGGGATGAAACTTCCCGGGGGCGCAAAGGTACAGCCGGTGGAAGTAGATGTGCCAAAGCCCGGCCCGGGGCAGGTCCTGCTTAAGATGAAAGCGGCGAGCCTGTGCGGGAGCGATTTGAAATATATCTATTACGAGCATACGGACAAGACCGGCGGGGCGAGATATGATGATGTCATTGCAGGGCATGAGCCAAGCGGACAGGTCGTCGCGGTGGGGGAGAAAGTGGATGATTTTAAAGTGGGCGACCGTGTCGTTGTATATCATATCCAGGGCTGCGGATATTGCGATGAATGCCGCAAAGGATTCTTCATCAACTGCCAGCAGCCGGAGCGGCGGGCCTACGGGTGGCAGAGAGACGGCGCCCTGGCAGAATATATGGCGGCGGATGCAAGCACCTGCATCCATCTTCCGGATTTCCTTACCTATGAGGACGGAGCCATGATTGCCTGCGGGTTCGGAACGGCGTACCAGGGGCTTTTAAGGGCAAATGTCTCAGGAAATGACCGTGTGCTTGTGATGGGCCTTGGCCCGGTGGGGCAGGCGGCAGTGATTCTCGCAAAAGCGCTCGGGGCGGAAGTAATCGGTGTGGATATCTCCGAGGAGCGTATGGCGATGGCAGAAAAGATAGGCGCGGACCATGTGCTCAAGGGCGATGATGATGTGATTGAAAAAATTATGGCGGCCGCGGACGGAAAAGGCGTGGAAGTAGCGGTTGACTGCTCGGGGAGCGCCGTCGGGCGGCACAGATGCTTAGAGGCGGCTAGGATGTGGGGAAATGTAGTGTATCTCGGAGAGCAGGGAACGGTCACCTTTGAGCCAAGCCCCCTGCTGCTCCATAAAAATCTCACCCTCCACGGCTCCTGGGTCACTTCCGTAGGCAACATGGAAAAGCTGGTGGAGCTGTTAGACCGGAAGAAAATCCATCCAAGCCAGATTATCACGCATCGCTTTCCCCTTGAGGAGACGGCTCAGGCGTTTGAAGTATTTGCCACGGGAAAGACAGGCAAAGTGTGCATAAACCATGAGATGCGGCGGGAGACAGAACAAGAGCAGGAGAGCGGCAGATGAGAGCAGTTGAGAGAATCAGAAGATGGCTTGAAGTAAATAAGTATGACGGAGTGATTCTTGGCAGGCGTGATAATTATACGTGGGTCAGCGGCGGCGCAAAGAACCATGTGCTGACCAGCACGGAATACGGAGTCGCCTTTTATGTAATTTCGAGAGACGATATCAGGCTGGTTGCGGACAGCAGCGACCTTCTCAGGATGAGCGCGGAGCAAGATCCCCTTGGGGCAAGAACCGCGCTTGTTCCCTGGTATGTGTCGCTGGAAGAATATATGCACCGGCTTGTCCAGGGAAAGGCTTATGTGTCGGATACAGGAATCGCAGGCACGGAAAATGTGCAGGAGGAGCTGATAGAGCTCCGCATGGAATTATCCGGGGAGGCGGTTGAAAATTACCGGAAGGCCGGGCAGCTCTGCGCGCGTATCGTAGAGGGCGTGTGCAGGGAGACGGTTCCCGGCGACACGGAGGAAGAAGTCTCATGGAAGATCAGGTCAAGATGCCTTCAAAGCGGAATCAGCCCGGACTGCGTGTTGGTGGGGGCGGATGAAAGGATTCTCAAATACCGCCACCCCATGCCCACGGACAAGAAGATAGAAAAGAGCTTTATGGCAGTGCTGGGCGGAGAAAAATACGGGCTTAACGTGAGCATTACAAGGATGGTCTGGTTTGCGCCCGTGCCGGAGGAAATCAGGAGCTGTTACGAAAAGACAAGATATATATTTGCATGTATGCAGATGATGATGGAAAATGAAAAAACTTATGGGGAATATTTTGAGGAGGTACAAAACCTGTATCGGGAAGTCGGCTATCCGGAGGAGTGGAAGATGCACCATCAGGGAGGCCCGACAGGGTACGGATGCCGGGAGTACGTCGCCCTTCCCGGGATGGATAAGAAGATAAGGACGGGACAGGCTTATGCATGGAACCCTACCATCCAGGGTACAAAGTGCGAAGAGACTACTTATTTGGGCGAAAGCGGGGCGGAAACCTTTACGAGGACCGGGGATTGGCCCTGCACTACCGTCGAAACTCCTTACGGGTCATTTGAAGCAGCGGATATTCTGGAAAAACTCCATGGCGTCAGTTGATTGGCGCCGCGGAGTTTTTTAATGGATTTTTCAATAGAATTTTTCAATGGGAGGTGAAAAATGTATTGAAAAATCGTGCATGTTATGGTACAATGCAAACAAGTTAAATAGATACTTAAAAAAACACTCTAATAAAGAGATAAACAAATATACAAAAGAAGTTTAAGAATGATAAAAAAATAATATTATGCAAAATAACTAAAAATGACATAAATATTTTGGCGAATATTACGGCTTGCACAATGAGACGCTTAGAGGTATAATTGCAATAACATTTATAAAATACATTTATAAAAGTCTTATACCAAACATCTAACAAAATTGACTCGTGACAAAAAAAGGAGGATTCATAAAGATGGGAATTATTGAAAAGATGAGACTGGACGGGAAAGCAATCTATGTTACAGGAGCGGCAAGCGGTATCGGCAAATGCGCGGCGATGGCGTTCGCGGAGGCAGGAGCGGATGTTGCCATCGTAGACATCAACATGGAAGGGGCGCAGGCAGTTGCTAATGAGATTGCAGAGGCTACAGGCTCCAAGACAATCGCGATTCAGTGCGACGTTACGAACCAGGAGCAGGTAGAGGCGATGGTCGCAAAGGTTGTGGAGACTTACGGAAAGCTTGACGCCTGCTACAACAACGCAGGGATTGCGCTGAACGTTCCGGCGGAAGAGATGTCCTATGAGCAGTGGCTCAAAGTTATCAATATCAACTTGAACGGCGTGTTCCTTTGCGCTACGGCAGCAGGACGCGTGATGTTAAAGCAAGGGTACGGCTCCATCATCAACACCGCATCCATGTCCGGACATATCGTGAATGTGCCGCAGCCCCAGTGTGCATACAACGCATCCAAGGCAGGCGTTATCATGTTGACCAAATCCCTCGCAGTTGAGTGGGCAAAGACAGGCGTCCGCGTGAACAGCATAAGCCCGGGATATATCGGGACCGACCTTATCATGAATGCGCCTCACTTAAAACCGCTGATCGAGCAGTGGAATGCCATGGCTCCTATGGGAAGGCTCGGAAAGCCGGAAGAGCTGCAGTCCGTCCTTGTATACTTAGCAGGAGACACAAGCTCATTTACAACAGGCTCTGATATCGTAGTGGACGGGGCATTCACCTGTTTCTAATCCAAAGCTTGTTATAGCGAAATGCTATACATATAAATAACACTTATAAAATAAAGGAGGAAAAGTAGTATGAAGAAAAAAGTGTTAAGTACAATTCTTTGCATCGCTATGATGGCATCAATGCTCATAGGATGTACAACAGAGAGTCCGGCATCAAATGATTCCGGTGATGAAGGCGGAGATTCTAAAACCGGCGGAAAGAAGATCGGCATCACGATCCAGAACTATGAGAATGCATATTGGGCAGGCGTTATGAGCAAGCTCGACAAGATTCTTAAAGACGAAGGATATGAGGCGACGATCGTTGGATGCGAGGAGAACTCCGGCAAACAGATTGAGCAGATCGAAAACTTCATCACATCAGGGTGCGACCTTATCATGGTTCACCCGAATGATGCGGACGCAGTTGAGGAAGTGTGCGGACGTGCTATGAAGGAAGGCATCAAAGTAATGTGCTGGGATAACCCGATGGAAAACACGACAGCGAACTGGGTTCTTGACAACACAGAGCTTGGAAAAGAAATCGGCAAGACAGCAGCAGCTTTCATTAACGAGCACTACACAGCAGACAAGAAGGCAGAAGTATGCGTAATCGGCAAGCCGGATACACAGGTTCTGTTAGAGAGACAGAACGGTATCGAGGCCGGCCTTAAGGAGAACTGCCAGGATAACTATGAAATCGTAGCAACGATTGACGGTGTTGTTAACAACGAAGTTCAGTCCAAGGCTGAGACAGTTCTTCAGGCTCACCCGGATTGTAAAGTATGGGTAGGCGTTGGCGCCGGCGCGATGATCGGTTCCAACACAGCTCTTCTTGCAAAATACGGCGGAGAAGGAAAGATTCCGGAGGATTGCGGAGTTATCACAACAGACGTTACATCCGAGCAGTTAGACGCTCTTCAGTCCGGAAAGACAGCAGTAAGGGCTATCGTAGGTTTCGAGGGCTCCAACACTGACACAGCTCAGGCATGTTTCGAGATGTTCAAGAGAATCCTTGACGGCGAAGAGTTCTCAGGAGATGCTAAGAACGTATTCAGACCGCTGTCTGAGATCAACATGGACAATATTGAAGAGATTCAGTCCGGAATGTAAAACTTGTCTGTGGCACGGCTAATAAATGATGAGATGGAGGCGGCCGAAAGCTGCCTCCAAATAATATAATCACGGGGGAAGACTATGAGCGAAGAGTATGTATTGCAATTACAGCATATAAGAAAAGAATACCCGGGTGTTGTTGCGTTGAAAGATGTTACGCTTGAATTAAAGAAGGGCGAAATCCTGGCATTGATCGGAGAGAATGGCGCCGGGAAATCCACCCTGATCAAATGCTGTTCCGGAGCGGTTATCCCGACTGCCGGAAAAATTGTTGTGAACGGAAAAGAATTTACAAGCATGACACCTCAGCTCGCGGCAGAGAATGGAATTGCGATTATCTATCAGGAATTTAACAACGTAAAGGAATTATCGGCAGCAGAGAACTTATTTTTAGGACGTCCGATACGGAAGGGCATCGTCGTAGATAAGGCTGCCATGGAAAAAGAGGCGGTGAAGGCCTTTGAAAGGCTGCACATCAAGATTGACCCGAAGACACTGATGAAGAACCTGACGGTAGGATACCAGCAGATGGTGGAGATTGCGAAGGCAATCCAGCAGAACGCGCAGATACTGATCATGGATGAGCCGTCGGCTCCTCTTACAAGCGCGGAAGTGGAAAGCATGTTTGAAGTGGTAGAGCAGCTCAGAGATGAAGGAATCTCGATTATCTACATCTCTCACAGACTGGAAGAGCTCTACCGTCTGTCCGACCGTATCTTGGTCATGCGTGACGGAGAGTATGTGAAGACATTGATTACGGAAGAAAGCAACACGCAGGAGCTTATTCGGCTTATGGTCGGGCGTGAGCTTACGGAATCCTATCCGCCGAGAGGAAACTGCGTCAAGGAAGACGATGTTGTCCTGGAACTTAAAGACGTCACCGGCAACGGAGACAAGAATATATCCTTAAAAGTCCGCAGGGGCGAAATTCTCGGTCTGGGGGGGCTTGTAGGAGCCGGGCGTACAGAACTTGCACAGCTCATCTTCGGGGCTGCGAAAAAAGAGTCCGGGCAGGTCATATTTAAAGGAAAAGAAATCAATCCGAAGAGCCCGAGAGAGGCGATAGATTTAGGAATCGCACTGGTGCCGGAGGACCGGAAACGCCACGGCGCGATGCTTGGCATATCCATCAAGAACAATATCAATATGCCCATTTACGAGAGAAATTCTACGCTGAGTGTTATAGATTCCAAGAAAGAAAAAGAGATTGCCGAAAAGTACCAGAAGAACATGGCAATCAAGACGCCGTCTCTCAACCAGCTTGTCAAGAACTTAAGGAATCTTTCCAAAGTTAGTTGATTTTGCGCCTTAACTCAAGCCGCAACAGCTTC
>CAJUMF010000050.1 GCA_910586965.1 uncultured Dorea sp.
GAAGCTGTTGCGGCTTGAGTTAAGGCGCAAAATCAACTAACTTTGGAAAGATTCTATTTTTTAAAAATTTTTTCTGTATTTTTTTCTCCGGTTAGTTTCTGGCTTTTGCTAGGTTGCGCTGTCTATGGCGGTAGGCTTTTGCTTTCTCGAAAAGGTATCTCTTTCCTCCCGGTGTAGCAAAATACATCCATACCTAAAGAGTATGGATAATTTTGCAAGGGGAATGCTGCACATCCCCTTTGAACCCCTTGCTTTTGTTGCCCCGGCACTGTATCTCCTTTTTCCTGTTCGGTATCTATGGTGATAAGTTATAATTAAGGAATCGGGTGCAGGAGTAAAAAGAAAGGAACTGATACTATGAATGAAAAATATTTGGAATCTGCAATGCTTTTCGCACGTCTGTATGGAATTGCTGAAACGCTCAATCCGTGGACGAATCTTGACAATGAAAAGTTTGTCAGTATGATAAAAGAATGGACGGATGAATTTGTAAATGTGGAAAATGGGGATGTTTTGACATTCTTTGAATGGAAAATCTCACAAAAAAAGACAGGATATGCTGACTATATCAAGAATCAATCGCCCTGCCTTTAATTATCTTCTATTCTGTATTCTAATATGTCCGATACCTGACATTCTAATATTTCACAAAGTAGGTTCAGAGTTTTTGTTGTAATATCTTTTCCATGTTTCATTCTGTGTAACGTGTTCGCCGGAACGCCATGCTTAAAAATCAAGGCATACTCTGTAATGCCTTTTCTCAAAAGGGTGTCATAGAATGGCTGGTACGAAATCATATGGAAATCTCCTCTCAATTTTGTAAAAATCATACCATGCTCAATGTGTTGACTATGCCTAAAGTATGAAGTATAATTCTGGTTAAGGAGAATCCTGTCGAAAACGAGAAGATTTTCACAAGAATGATATTTTTGAATATACCAAAGAAAGGGGAATCATTATGAAACAAATCATCAAAAAATCAATCACAACTGTAATCATCATGGCTTTAGCTTTGACACTGGCTATGCCTGTTACTGCACAGGCGAAAGCAAAGCCAAAGCTGAACAAGACAAAAGTCACGGTAAGCATGAAGAAATCCTATCAGTTAAAGGTCGTAGGCTCATCTAAAAAAGCGACGTGGAAAAGCAGTAATAAGAAAGTCGCTACTGTATCAAAGAACGGTAAAGTGACTGGAAAGAAGAAAGGCTCTGCTGTAATTACTGCAAAAGTAAATAAAAAGACTTATAAATGCAAGGTGACAGTTAAGGCAGAAACGACACCAAAGCTGAATAAGACTAAGGTTACTTTGACTATGACGAATCAAAAGGGAAATCCTACCATTCAGTTAAAAGTCACAGGCACGAGAAAAAAAGTTAAATGGACGACTTCTAATACAAAAGTTGCCACTGTTTCTAAAACTGGCAAAGTGACCGCTAGGAGGAAAGGCTCTGCTGTGATTACTGCAAAAATAAATGACAGGACGCTAAAATGTAAGGTTGTTGTGAACGATACTCACAAACATCATTGGGCAGCGTATGATGACCCTCAACCTGAAAATATATTTGGTGTAGTTTGCTACTGTGGAAAAGTTTTTGCATCTGTGGAAGAATGGGAACCGCACGCTTTTGAATATGATGATATATTATTAGAAGCAACATTGAATGGTCGTCCTGCGCCGGAGTGGGCGGTACATAATGGCTTTTCTGACGGTAAAACCGTTTATAAAAGTTGGATTTGGTATTACTATTGCGATATATGCGGCTTTAAGGACTGGGATGATGAATATTCACATCCTGTAGAAGCGGTAATTTGTTCAGGTTGTAAAAAGGAATTCAAAAACTATGAGGAATGGAACAAGCACTTCTTGGAAAATTCTTGGAATGGTGATGAAAGCCATAGGAAGTGCACAGTTCGTATTCGGCAGTGACTTACCTCTATGTTATTTGGGTATGTATGACCGGGATAATGCCCCCTAAATTTCGTTGCGATCTATCGTTTCACTTTATCGCAACAAAATTTAGGGGCGTTGTTTTTGTCTGAAATCGTTCTTAGACTTTTTCTTTGGTAAAATTTCACAAATTGCTTTAAATGGAATAATTAGGTAGATTTTCTTGTAATTATTCCTTTAACTATTCCTGCTGGCAATGGCTGTCCGGAGGCAAAACCGTCGCCGAAATGCCCGTGCAGTATCGACAAGCCCTACTGCACGGGCATATATGTGCGTGGTACAAAGAGGGGGGAGGATAAATGGAAGAATCCAATAATACCCTGAAAAATAAAGGCTTTAGTGGGTATAATTAAAAAATGTATTTCGACATAAAAAGGATGTCAGAAAAGTGTAGACATTGTAGACAAACAGGGATTATCCAGCGCTGGCAAGGCTTCCAGCGTCTACAAGGTGTCTTTTTTTGTAGACAGAAATGTAGACAAAATGTATACAGAAAGAGATTATCCAGTACTGGCAAGGCTTTGAGCGTCTACATTTTGGAAACCTGTTTGTATACAGAATGCGTTACGGATGGGAGATAAAGACAATATCCTGCATACAAACCTGTGGATTTGAACTTCTGAGACCTTATTGCTGTTTATCTATTGTGCAATATACACAAAAGACTATTCTTTATTAATCCTGCATGGATTTGGAATGGATAAACAAAAATTTAGGCTTATTGACATTGTTTTTTGTGCAGTATTTTAAATTTGGAAAAAGATTGACAAATCGAAAAATAGCTGATACAATAATCTCCAAAAATAAAATATTATTGTGCTTTCCTCACAGGAAGTTCCGTCAGACGGAGATAACCAGTATATTTAATTTCCAAATATATGAGTGCTGATAAGACGGACGTGGGGGAAATATATCGCATTGGAATAACCAAGACCAGAGGAAATTTCTGGTAGAGCCACGTATGGCAGGCGGTGTAACAAATATGGATTCTGATTAGTGAATTTCGCTAATCAGGGTTTGTATATGTTACACCGCTTTTTTTATTTGGCTTTTCCAATGGAGCAGGAAAGGGCGGTGATGATGTGGATACCTCGTAAACAGTCAGGAGAAGTTTGCAACTTGTTCCGGTCAATCAATTTCAAATAGAAAACGATTAAAAATCTGAAGAATATCTTCCAGAACACAACGAATAAAAAAGAAAGGATGGTAGGATAAAATGGCTACTAAACAAGCAAAACTGACAATATTAACATTTGCACAGGATTTTCAGTCCGGACACTGGAACTGGACAGACGAGGAGAAGAAAAAGCTCGGAGATGTGGAGGAAATGGGAAAAATCATCAAGTCCCGTTTGGAGAATGCCGGGTGCGAAATACAGGAAATGTACGCTGTCAAACACGATAAAGACGAAAAGCGGTGGTGGAATGAGTACAAAAAAGATTACGAGGTACAGTTCAAATCCAATCACGCCCATTTTGTCATCAAGTTTGAAAAAGGAAAAGGAAAAACATTGCCGGAGCTTGCCAGAGAAATCGGCATTGAAGAAAATTATATTGAAAAGCCAAAAAGCGGAAGTCACAGTTATGACAATATGCTTTCGTATTTAATCCATATTAAATATGAGAAAAAGTATCAATATGATGTCAACGCAGTCTACACGATTACCGGGAAAAAGTATATTGAATATTACCGTGAAAAGTATGAATCATGGACAAAGGGCAGGGCTGAAATCAGTGTAAAGAGTGCAAAGGAGCTTATCAATTTTTTGAAGATGGGAATCTTAAAAGGCGAAATCGAAAGAAAAGATATTGCACAAAATGATGAATGGCTGTTCGCCTATGCCTTAAATAAAGACCTGCTTGACAAGGCTTTTGAGGGGCGTAATGTCATCACTGGCCTTAAACGTAGATATCCACAAGAATAAAAACCATAATCAAAAAAACGTCTGCTTTTTTGGTCTGCCCAATCATATCCTGCGTTCGGATTCCAGTCAAGAACGTGTTTTTAACAGATCTTGACTGGAATCCGAACGCAGGATTGAGGGCACACAAGCCAAAGAAAGCGGGCATACAGGCTCATTGCCTGTTTAAGAAATGATAATAGGAACGGGAGCGGTTTTATACAGACTGGAAAAGCCGCATAAAATAAACGAAGAAAAGAAAGGAAAATATTTATGGTGAAAAAACTAAGATGTTACCTATACACAAGGGTTTCCACGGAAATACAGGTTGACGGGTATTCCCTGAACGCCCAAAAGGAACGGTTAAGGAGCGAGGCGGAACATCGTGGGATGAAAGTGGCTGGCGAATATAGCGACGAGGGGAAATCCGGCAAAAACATAACGGGCAGACCGGAGTTCCAAAAAATGCTGGATGATATTAAAGACGGAAAAGACAAAGTGGATTATGTCCTTGTGTTCAAATTGTCGAGATTTGGGCGAAACGCCGCCGACACGCTTAACAGTCTGCAATATATGGAAGATTTCGGCGTGAACCTTTTATGCGTCGAAGATAGCATAGATTCTGCCGGCGCGTCCGGCAAGCTGATGATTTCCGTACTGGCGGCGGTCGCAGAGATTGAACGTGAGAACATTAAGGAGCAGACGATGGCGGGGCGGCAGCAAAAAGCCCGTGACGGCAAGTGGAATGGCGGCTTTGCCCCTTATGGCTACAAACTCATACATAAGGAGGGGGAGAAAACAAAAGTGCTTGTGCCGGAAGAAAAAGAGGCGGAACATATCCGGCTGATTTATGACAAATACACAAATACGCAGATGGGGGCGAATGCAGTTGCAAAATGGCTGAATGAACATGGATATAAAAAGATTGTCCGGCAAAATGGCACGCTGTCGGCGTTCAGCTCGCATTTTGTTAAATTAGTGCTGGATAACCCCGTGTATATGGGGAAAATCGCTTATGGGCGGCGTAAGACGGAAAAGATTGACGGTACAAGGAATGAGTTCCATGTTGTAAAGCAGGACGAGGATTCGTATGTGTTTTATAATGGCATACATGAAGAAATCATTTCAGAAGAAATGTGGCATAAGGCGCATGAAAAGCGTAAAATAACTGGCGTAAAGCATGAAAAAACACACAGCATGGAGCATTTTCATATTTTATCAGGACTTGTTAGATGTCCAGAGTGCGGAGCAAAGATGTACGGGGTTGTCAACCGCAAAAAGAAAAAAGGTTCTGATGAATATTACACGGATATGTGGTATTATAAATGTAAGAACCGGATAAAAGTGGAGGGGAAACCCTGTTCATACAAAACCAATATACGCCAGGACCAGCTTAATTCAGAAGTGATTGCAATGGTAAAATGGGTTCTTGACGACCCGGAATTTAAGAAACGGGTCGCAACAGCGACTGGCGACAGTGAGACAGGCTCATTGGATGAACTTCGGGAGGAAGAAAAACGGTTGCAGTCAGGGCGGGAAAAGGCAGAAAATAAGAAGAAAAAACTTCTGGCAAAGATTGGAAATCTGGATGTGGATGACGATTTGTATGATTCCCTCTGTGAAGATTTCATGGGCATTGTAAGGGAATTAACGGAACAGATAACAAAGATAGATACAGACCTTGTACGGAATCACCTTGCTATGGAAAATGCAAGGGAAGAAACATTTTCAGTGGAGCAGTATTATAGATTGCTGGAGATAATAATTGAAAATCTTGAACAGGCGCATGACAGGGAACTGAAATATCTGATGAACATGGCGATTGAGGGCATTGAGATTTTCCCCGACAGGCAGAAATATGGAAGATGGATAAAGTCTGTGAAATTCAAAATGAACCTGAAACAGAATGGCGAAAACATTCAGGCATTGGGGTATAGAGATATTATTGAAAGCATGGAAAAAGAAGATGAAGAAAGGGATGAGGGGGAAACCCCCATTCCCTACCCAATCGAACAACAGTTGAAACCATTGTACTTTTGTTCCACAAATCACCAGATAGTGTTGTCAATGTAAAGGTGGAATTTGGAAAAGGTAAGGGGAAAGTGTCGTTGGATGCGATTGCAGAGCGGGCAAAGAAATATTAGCCGAAACCGAAAATAAAATGATACAGGAATATGTTGAAAAGAAATATGGATTTAAAGTACATACTGCGTATATTGCAGAGGTAAAAAGATCCTTGGGATTAACAATGTATGATGTTCCTAATGCGGTAGAAGAATTAAAACATCCGAGGAAGCGTCCACCGAAAGAAAAAGTAGAAGTGATAACGGATGTACTGAAATATTTTGGGGTAATTTAATGGACGAAAGGATTTATCAGATTGCAGAGCGGATAATTGAAATATATTAAAAAGTCTATGAGATTTATTTGCCGTTGGTTGAAGATGTGTGTAGTAGGATCGTGTCAGGGGGTGAAATATCGCGTTTGCTTGATTATCTACTGGATTTTGCATGTTTTAAATTGAAACGTACCGGGAGATGTGGGAAGATGAAAACAAATGACTATTAGGCAGAATATATCTAAGAGAAGTAACAGTTAAAATACTTGAGAAAGTTTTTGATATTATTACAGGAGGAGTAATGGGAAAAATAGTTAAGGATACAATTCATGCAAATGGGATAGATATTGGGATTTATACACAGGACTATGAAAATGAATTTATTTCATTGACGGATATAGCTTGATATAAAAGTGATGACCCAACAGCGGTTATACAAAATTGGATGAGAAATAGAGATGTGATAGATTTTTGGGGATTATGGGAAAGACTTCACAATCCAGATTTTAAACCCCTCGAATTCGAGGGGTTTAGAAAACAGGCAGGAGCCAATGCATTTACAATGTTACCTAAGAAATAGATAGAAGCAACAGACGCTATTGGTATTGTTTCAAAAGCAGGGCGTTATGGGGGAACATATGCTCATAGCGACATTGCGATGTCCTTTGCAACTTGGATTTCACCTGAGTTTCAGTTATATATTATGAAAGACTATAGGCGTTTAAAGGCAGATGAAAATAGTCGGTTATCTCTGAATTGGAATTTGAACAGAGAGATTTCTAAGTTGAATTATAGGATACATACGGATGCTATCAAGGATAATTTAATACCTCCAGAATTGACGTCAGCACAGGTGGCTTATACATATGCCAATGAAGCGGATATGTTAAATGTTGTTTTGTTTGGAAAAACAGCGAAACAGTGGAAAGAAGAAAAGTCAACCGCGAAAGGAAATATGAGGGATGTAGCAACGTTGAATCAGTTATTGGTACTTGCGAATTTGGAAAGCTATAATGCAGTTTTGATTAACCAGGGGAAAAATCAAAAAGAACGAATGGAATTACTTCGGCAGTTAGCGATACAGCAACTAAAAACGTTGGAATCAGTAAGTTTAAATAATTTGCCGAAATTAGGAATGGAACTATAGAAGAAAATCTGGAAGTGAAGATATATACACAGGAGAAGGTGGATTATGTTTAGGATTCATTGAAAAGTTAGGTGCAGTTGAAATAGGGCAGGAATGCAGCGAGTTCATCAGCGCAATGAAGGCGATGGAGGCAACGGTTGGAGAGGAAAAAATGTCTCAATTGACAAAATGTTATAAGGACGTATTTGAGGCGGCTGACAGGCATCATATTATTGTGTATGAATTAAGAATATGATTTATTACAGGGAGGGAGACGATACATATGAACAGCAGGAACCAGTTTGACTGGGTTGATTTTTACAGGGAGTTTGCGGACAAGCTGTTGGGCTGCAAGGATGACCGGAAGCGGCTGGTTGCGATGGTTAAGGATATATATATTATTTCGGACATTAAAATTCCCACGCTTGAGAGGGGGAATCAGATTGTGGACATCGACCCGTTTACGGTGTTTGGGCTTTTCAATAAGACTTCTATGACAGATGCCAACAGGAGAAAGATTATATCTGCCGTGGCGGAACTGTTTGGCATTGAGTCTCCGATGCCGGCATCTTTTGCCAGCATCCCTGTTTTGAACAATCAAAATGCTACGTTTTATTATTTTGTGGGCGACAGGGGAGAAAATGATATTGATGACCTCTGGAGCCTGTTTGAGTCGGTGCTGAGATATGCGGACGCCCCGACAATGGAGAACCGTGAGCTGCTGTCGAAATATTTTGACTTGAACATTAATAAAAAAGGAAACGGGAACAGCAAGATTACGATGGGCATGTACTGGGTTGCGCCGGATGCTATTTTGAACCTGGACCGCCGGAATATCTGGTACATCTACCAGTCGGGAAAGCTCCCGCATGAGCTGGTGCAGACGCTGCCGGACATTGAGCCTAAGATAGCCTCCGCGAAATATTTTGAGATTGTGGATAAGATAAGGGATTATCTTGAGAGCGGCGCAAGTGAGCTGAAAGATTTTAAAGAGCTGAGCTTTGAGGCGTGGCGGTATTCCGAGGAAGTAAACAGGGAAGAAAGGGAAAAACAATTTCAGGAACGGCAGATTCCGCGGGAGAGAAAGGCTTTTCAGGAGGAAGGGACTTCTTGGGAAGAAGAGACTTTCCGGGAGGAAGGGTTTTCTCAGGAAGAAGAGATTTTCCGGGAGGAAGGGTTTTCTCAGGAAGAAGAGATTTTTCAGGAGGAAGGGTCTTCTCAGGAGGAAGGACTTTCTCAAAAGGAAGATACATGTCCGTATTATGATGTGTATGACTTTCTTGAGGATGTCTATATGGATGAGGAAAGCTATCATGATTTGGTCATGCTTTTGGAGAATAAAAAGAATATTATCCTTCAGGGCGCGCCTGGTGTCGGAAAGACGTTTACTGCCAGGAGGCTTGCCTGGTCTGTGATGGGTGAGAAGGATGATTCGAGAGTGGAGTTTATCCAGTTTCACCAGAGTTACTCTTATGAAGATTTTATAATGGGATATAAGCCGCAGGATGAAGGATTCCGGCTGACGGAGGGAATTTTCTATCAATTTTGCAGGAAAGCCGGGGAGCAGCCGGATAAGGACTATTTCTTTATTATTGATGAGATTAACCGGGGGAATATGAGCAAGATTTTTGGGGAGTTGCTTATGCTGATTGAGAAAGGCTACAGAAATGTGCCGGTAAAGCTTGCGTATGGCGGCAGGGAGTTTCGGGTGCCTGAGAATCTTTACATTATAGGCATGATGAATACGGCAGACAGAAGTCTTGCCATGATTGATTATGCATTGCGCCGGAGATTCGGCTTTTACGAGATGGAGCCGGGATTTGATTCAGACGGGTTCCGGGCATATCAGGAAACGCTTTGGAATGAGACTTTTGACGCGTTGGTGGAGAAGGTGAAGGAGCTGAATCGGGAGATTCGGGAAGATGATTCTCTGGGGGAAGGTTTTCAGATAGGACACAGTTATTTCTGCGGGCAGACAGAGTGTACTGTGGAGTGGATGAAGTCTGTTGTGGATTATGATATTCTTCCTATGCTGCGGGAATACTGGTTTGATGACAGACAAAAAGTGCGGCAGTGGAAAAATCGTTTGAGCGGAGTATTTCATGACGAAGGATAAGAGCATTATTATTAAGAATATCTATTATATGCTGGCGTATGCGTTTCAGGTGCTGAGACAGAAAAATTATGATGAGGTTGCGGCTGAGGAATTTGAAGATATGCAGGATTTGTTTGCGGCTGTCCTTGCGAAAGGAATCTCCCAGCAGTTAAAGCAGGGGCTGCACCGTGAGTATGTCCTGAGGCAGGAGAACCTGCCGGTGCTGCGCGGAAGGCCGGACATTTGCAAAACGATGAGAAACCACATTCAGCGGAAAAGGGTTCTTTCCTGTGAGTATGACGAGCTGTCGGAGAACAATGTTTTTAATCAGATTTTAAAGGCTACGGCGCTTATTTTGGTTAAGGATGAGGGGGTTAAGCCAAAACAGAAGGCAAATCTGAAAAAAGCGCTCTTGTTTTTTGATGGGGTTGAAAAGATAAACCCGGCAAGTATCCGCTGGGGCAGCCTGAAGTTCCGGAAGAATAACAAGAATTATGAAATGCTGATGAATATCTGTTATTTTGTGCTGGACGGTATGCTTTTGACGACTGAGAAGGGGCGTTATAAAATAAAGTCTTTTTCAGATGAACATATGCACAGGCTGTATGAGAAATTTGTCCTGGAATATTTTAAGCGCCACCATTCGTATCTGTCGGAGATAAAAGCAGCCCGGGTCGAGTGGAATCTTGATGAGGGTGCGGAGGAGTCTGCGCTGAAGTTTTTGCCGGAAATGCGGACGGATATTTTTCTTAGGCAGGATGAACAGATACTCATTATAGACACGAAATATTACAGCAGGGCCATGCAGACGCAGTACGGCAAAGAGACACTGCACTCGGGGAATATATACCAGATTTTTGCCTATGTCAAGAACCAGGACGTGTCCGGTGAGGGGAATGTCTCAGGTTTGCTGCTGTATGCAAAGACAGACGAGGAAATCACGCCCGACTGCAGTTTTATGATGAGCGGAAATAAAATCAGCATGAAGACATTGGATTTGAATAAGGACTTTAAGGGCATACGGGCGCAGTTAGACAAAATTGCGGAGGAACATTTCAAGGTTAAAGCTCCAAATAATCATTCCCCCAATTACACATAGCATCCAATATCGGAAACAATGTCTTCCCGAAGTCTGTCAGGGAATATTCTGTTTTGGGCGGTACGACGGGATATACTTTCCGGTTTACCAGCCCGTCTTTTTCCAGCTCTCTCAACTGCTGCGCCAGCATTTTGTCGGTTGCTTTTGGGACTAACCGGTGCAGTTCGCTGTAACGAAGGGTTTTCCCCATGAGATGCCACAGGATGACGGATTTATATTTGCCGCCGATTAAATCGATGGTAGCCTCTACGGGACAGTTGTAGCTATCTTTGCAATGTACGCTCATTGATGATTCTCCTTACTTACTTTTTGGGTAGTATATACCCGAAAAGTGCATTCTTGTCTTCCGGCTGGTTTGCAGTATAATTGTAGTACAGGGAAACTTAAAAATCAAGTATCATAACAGGAGGAAAACTTATGCAGGAACATATGGATTTTTTACAAATGGCAAAGTCACGCTATTCTGTCCGTGCTTACAAAAACAGAAAGGTGGAGCCGGAAAAGCTTGAGAAAATTTTGCTGGCGGCCCAGGCGGCGCCTACAGCGGCGAACCTGCAGCCTGTCCGGCTCATTGCCGTGCAGGAGGATGAGGGGCTCCGTAAGATTGGCAAGGCGGCGAATATTTATGGAGCGCCGCTGGCGATTCTTGTCTGCGCCGAGCATACCAAGGCATGGACGCGCCCGTTTGACGGGAAAAAGACGACGGATATAGACGCGTCGATTCTCACAGACCACATGATGCTGGAGGCGACGGAGCTGGGATTGGGGTCTGTCTGGATCTGCTACTTTAAGCCTGACATTATCAGGCAGGAATTCCAACTTCCGGATACGCTTGAGCCAATCAATATTCTGGCGATAGGGTATGGGGATGAAAATCCTGCCGACCCGGAGCGTCATGCCGTGCAGCGCATTTCTATGGATGAGCTGGTCAGCTATGAAAAGCTATAAATATTTCCTATAAATTCTCGTCGCCCCATTGTTTCATATGCTCAAAGACCGGAATAAAGCTTTTTCCCAGGTCGGTGAGGCGGTATTCCACATGGGGCGGCACTTCTTTGTAATCATGGCGGGTGATGAAACCGTCCGCCTGCAGTTCGCGGAGCTGCTTTGTGAGGCTCGACTCGGTGATGTCGCCGATGTGCCGGCGCAGCTCCCCGAAACGGTGTACGTCCTGGAAAGCGATATAATAGATGATTTCAATCTTCCATTTGCCGCCTAAGATTTTTTGTATGGCAGAAACGGTCTTGCAGCGTTCGACTGACAATTTGCTTTTTTTCATGTCGGCATTCCTTTCTTTCAAGAACTTATTCCCTTGAAAATCCTTTTTTTTAAGAATAGCACACTTTTTTTGCAAATACAATTTGCAGATAATGTACAATTGAAAATACAGGTACTACAAAAAAGTACAGTACTTGTAAAAAGATTGTACAAACGTATAATGAGTGTAAAACAGAAAGACCTTCAGGGCATGACGCTGTCAGGCAGAACAAATAAGAACGGCAGCGTCCTGGAGGATGCTGCGGGCAAACGTATGCCGGCAGCGGGGAAAGGAGATGTGTTTATGCATTATACAGGAACGATTTGGAGGCCGCCGTATGAATCAAGCTCGCTTTTGCTGGAAGTGACGGCGGGATGTACCCATCATAAGTGCAAGTTTTGTACGTTATATAATGACTTGCCGTTTTCGTTCAGGATGTCGCCGATGGAGGACATCGAGGCGGATTTGCAGGAGGCCAAGAAGGCGGCTGAAGGATGGGGGAAACGAGGGCTTAGCCGGGTATTTCTCACCGGGGCGAACCCTTTCGTGCTGTCCTTTGATAAATTAAGGACGATTGCAGAGCTTGTCCGCAAATACCTCCCGTCGGTAACGTCTATCGGTGCGTTTGCAAGGATTACGGACATTACGCCGAAAACGGATGAAGAGCTTACGAAACTTCGCGGCCTGGGATATGATGGGCTTACGATAGGGATTGAGACGGGAGATGACGATGCTCTGCGGTTTATGGATAAAGGGTATGGCTCCGCGGACATTCTTGAGCAGTGCAGGAGGCTGGATGCGGCGGGCATCCATTACAGTTTCTTTTATCTGGTGAGCATCTCCGGGGCAGGGAGAGGCGAGATTGGGGCAAGGCTGACCGCCGAGGTTTGCAATCAGCTCCGCCCCAGGCTTATCGGGGCAAATATGCTTACAATCTATCCCGACTCTGAGCTTTACAGGGAGATAGGGCGGGGGAACTGGCAGGAAGAGGGGGAGCTTGAAAAATACAGGGAAATACGCACGCTCCTTGAAAATCTGCGGATACCGACGGTATTTGCGGCGATGGGGGCGTCCAATGCCTATCAGTTTTACGGGAAACTCCCGGGAGACAGGGAAAGACTGCTGTCATTTCTTGATGGAATCATAAAGAATGTCAGTGAAGAAGAATTGTTAAGATACAGGAAAAGTGTCCGTCATCTGTGAGGAGGCCAGAAAATTTTTGCATACCCCATTGACATTTAAAAAAGTCTGTGCTAATATTGCTAATAGAGTTAGTAATAATAAAAGCAATAAGGAGGGGCAGCTCATGGACTACACCGAATTGGCAATACAACTCATTGATATGCGTGCTGCTGCACCGCACATTAAGATGGAGCGAACTATGTCCCAAATAGCAAGGGGCGAGGTTTTAGCGTTAAATTATCTGGCGGCAAACGGAAACCGGGCATACCCGAAAGATATGAGCAGAGCTCTTATGCTGACCACGGCGAGGGTCGCGGCTATGCTGAAATCTTTAGAGGAACAGGACATGATTACGCGAACCCCTGACCCCTCAGACAGCCGGCAGGTCATTGTCTGCCTGACGCAAAAAGGCATAGCTTTGGCCGAAGAACGCCGGACAGGAATGATTCATTCGGTGGCAAAGATGCTGGAGGCCTTAGGGGAAGAGGATGCAAAAGCCTATGTCCGCATTCAGGCCAGGCTGATTGAACTGGGTGATATTTGGAGGTGATGGCTTTTGTAAAAACGCAGGATTGAACAACATAATAGCTGAGGCACTATAGATTACTATAGAGATAAGTCCTATGCGGGCATCCCGCATAGGATTTGATTTTTTTTAGGAGGTAATAACATGGACCCAATCATACAAGTAGAGCATTTTTCAAAAAAGTACGGGGATTTTACAGCGGTGGATGATATTTCTTTTACCGTAGACGAGGGCAGTATTTTTGCATTCCTCGGCCCCAATGGCGCGGGCAAAAGCACGACAATAAATACCCTGTGTACCATCCTTGACAAAACGGAGGGCAGTCTGATGATCAACGGCCATGATGTTTGTGAAGAACGCAGTTTGGTGCGGAAGGACATTGGGATTGTCTTTCAGGATTCCACTCTCGATGCCCAGATGACAGTAGAAGAAAATTTAAAATACCATTGCAGTTTTTACAAGGTGCCGAAGAACGAGGTGCGGGAGCGCATCGACTTTGCCCTTGACCTGGTGGAGCTTACGCAGTGGCGGCGTGCGGCAGTAGGCAGTCTGTCCGGCGGCATGAAACGGCGTGCCGAGATTGTCAGAGGGCTGGTACATGACCCAAAAGTTTTGTTCCTGGATGAGCCTACCACTGGTCTGGACCCGCAGACCAGAGCCAATGTGTGGGAATATATCCAGCGGCTCCAAAAGCAGAAAAACATGACAATCTTTCTTACCACCCACTATATGGACGAGGCGGAAGTCTGTTCAAAAATCGTTATTATGGATCACGGAAAGATTATTGCCCACGATACGCCGGAAAATTTAAAACACCAATATACCGGTACAGAGGTGGATGTTGTCTGCACACAGGCCGAGCCGCTCATAGCCGCATTGCAGGAACGGGGTGTTTCCTGGCGGAAAGATGGGAATAAGCTGGTTTTCCATACAAAGAAGGCGCCTGCCGCATTGGAAATTTTATCCGCGCACAAGGCTGAGGTCAAAGATTTTGAAGTGAAAAACGGAACGCTGAACGAAGTGTTCCTGGCTATTACAGGAAAGGAGATTCGAGAATCATGAACCCAATTACAGCTATTGTACAAAGAAACTTACTGAATTATGTCAGGAGCAAGGGACGGGTACTGGGCTCGCTCTTTATGTCCATGTTTATGCTGGTGATGTTCTCATTCCTGATGAAGTCCTCCATGGGCAATCTGGATACGCCCATGAATTACCTGATTTCCGGTGTGATTATCATGAGCGTGTTCCAGGTGAGCGTCAACAATTCCTCTGATATTTTATCCGATATTTCCAGCGGCTATATGAAAGAGGTGCTGGTCGCGCCTATTGCGCGGTCGCAGATTTCCATGGGGCATATTTTGTCGGGGGCAGTCATCGCCTCTCTGCAGGGTGTTGTTACCATGATATGCGGCATCGTTCTCGGGCTGCGGGTGAGTGTCCTGCAAATCCTGATTCTGGCTGCGGTTATGCTGGTCTCCGCTATGGCATTTAGCGCCATCGGACTGTTTTTGGCTACGGTTTCCCGCAACTCCCCGGCATTTCAGACCATCAGCTCCATGGTCATGATGCCCCTGACCTTTGTTTCCGGTGCGTATATACCCACCACCATCATACCCGGTTTCCTCCTGCCCATCGTCTACCTGAATCCGCTGACTTATACGACCTCCATCTTCCGATATATCGCGCTGGGGGCGCACACGCTGACCACAGAGGAACTGGTAGAGCAGGGCATAGCGTTTTCTGTCGGCGGATTTGTTATTACGCCGTTTATGGGACTGGCAATTACCGTTTTAATCGGCGCATTTTTCTTTGCATTATGTGTCCGTAAATTTAACCGGGCGGACTTCTCCACCGTCAAGGTTGCCGCCGGTATGCGGGGCGGCGCTCCGGCGAGGGGGTAGCTTATGGAATTGCGATTTGAAAATGTCACAAAAAACTACAAGGGCAAAAAGGTTCTAAAGGGGATTTCACTCACCATGGGAACAGGGGTCTACGGCCTTCTTGGTCCCAACGGAGCAGGAAAGACCACCATGATCCGGATACTGGCTGATGTGCTGCGCCCCACAAAAGGGAGTGTCCTGTATGACGGAAAGGACATTCATGCTACGGGGGACGGCTACCGGGCGAAAATCGGCTATCTGCCCCAGGATGTCAGCTTTTACAGCGACTTTACCGGCAGGGATTACCTGGAATATTCGGCGGCACTGAAAGGGATGGAGAAAACTCACGCGAAAAAGCAGATTGAGGAATTGGCATACAGTGTCGGCTTGTCAGACGATCTGAATCGGAAATGCACCGCCTATTCCGGCGGGATGCAGCGCAGGCTGGGCATTGCCCAGGCACTTCTTGACGACCCGGAGATTCTGCTGCTGGATGAACCAACTTCCGGTCTTGACCCCTATGAGCGCATCAAGTTCCGCAACATTATCTCCGCCTATGCAAAGGACCGCCTGGTGCTGCTTTCCACCCATATTGTATCTGATGTGGAGCAGATTGCCGCACATATCATGATGATGGAGTACGGCGCTATCTGGCACATCCATACGGGCAGAGAACATATCCAGATGATGGAGGGGCGGGTCTGGCTCGCAGAGATGTCCGCCGAGCAGCTTATGGATTATCAGAACCAGGCTGTCATCAGCAATGTCAGGGCGAAAGACGGCCGTATGGAAGTCCGCATCATTGAGGAGGCAAAGCCTGCCGGTGATGCGGTACAGGCCATACCAACGCTGGAGGACGCTTACCTGTATCTCTTTAACTACTTGCCTGAAAAGTCCGGGAGGTGATGTTATGTCATTGTTTCGATTTGAACTGCGAAAACTGCTGCTAGGTAAAAAAACCGTAATCTTGCTGCTGTGTCTGCTTGCCCTTTACAGTGTGGTCGGACTGACTTCCACCATGTTCTTGATTGGCGGCAATGACAGCTACCGCGCATACGAGGAATCAGCCGCTGCCTGGGAAGGGTCGTTTGACAGCCAAAAGGCCGCGGAGGCAGAAAAAATCTATCAGGAAGTCAGCGCCCGGTACGGCACGGATGCACGGATGATTGCCAGAAGTGTCAAAGATCAGCCAGAGGTCATACTGGCGGTGGACTACCACGCCTATACGGAACGGGTGGAGGAATATTGGAACGGCACACCGCCGGAGAGAGCAGAGGAACCTTATGGTATTGCCCTTCTTCAAGGGAAGATTGCGGAACTGGAAAGCCAGGGGAAACAGGATACCGCTGCCTGCCGGGAACTGCGCGGCTCACTGCAAAGGCTGGAAGAACTGGGTGAGCCGGAGTTTGCCAACATCCTGCTATGGGAGAATCTGTTTAATAACTGGGGGGAGCATATGATGCAGTTTTTGCTGTTTGTGCCGCTGGCCTTTGTCATTGCTCCGGTTTTTTCTGTGGAGCGCTCCAGCGGTATGGACAGCCTGATCTTAAGTTCCAAAAACGGCAGGCAGAAGATAGTAGCAGCAAAATTACTGAGCGCACTTATCGCCTCCGTTGTTGTGGTCGTACTGTATCTGGTCGCTACTTTTATCTTCGGTTTTCTGCCCCATGGGAGTTTTCGGGGCTGGGATGTTGCCATCCAGTCCGTTCCCGCCTATGCCCGGTCCATGTTCCGATGGAAAGTCTGGCAGCTTGCCGCTGTGGGAGCTGTGTGGCTTATTTTTACCGGTGCGGTTTATAGTCTCCTCATCTGCTTTATTTCCTCACGGATGAAAAGCCAGATGGGTACGGTGGGCGTAAGCATGGCAGTTCTGTTTGTGAATGTAGGACTGGCGGCAATGGGCGATGCCGTTACGCAGAGGCTTGGGGTACTTGTGGATTTCGGCCTGGCAAATGTCACTTTGGCAAAAGAAGTATTCGGAGGCTATAAAGTTTTCCGTGTATTCGGCATGAATGTCAGCTATCCGGTTATGGCGTTCCTTGTTTTAACCGTCATTGCCGCTGCAGCCGTTTTTGGGGTTTGCCGGGGGCAGAAAAGCAGGACAATTGCATAGTAAGCGGGCATTGTGCGCCCGCTTATTCTCTGTCATAGTATATCAGCATACTGAGTGATGCGGCGGCATGTCCGATATTTTTGTAGGAGTGTTCCGTATCGGCACGGAAACGCAGTGAATCGCCTTCGGACAGGCGGAATGTTTCCTGCGCCGCAGTAATCTCAACGTTGCCGGAAAATACGGTGATGTATTCTTCTGTTCCTGCCATGTGGGGCTGGGCAGGCAGGAATCCGCCTTTCTCAATTTGAATCCGATAGATTTCAAAGGGGCGGTTTTCCTGAAAAGGAAATATGGGATAGTTCAGATATTTGCCGCCGTCTTCAATCAACGGTTCAATCTCTTCTGACCGGACGACCAGGGATTCTTTTGCGCTGCTGTCCATCAGGCTGGTAAAGGATACTTTGTAGCCGTTAGCGATTTTCCAAAGTACGGATATGGTGGGGTTGACGTCTCCTTTTTCAATCTGTGCCAGCATACTCCGGGATACGCCCGTCTGTTTTGCGGCGGCATCCAGGGTGAGCTTTCGCTGTTCTCTTAACTGTTTGACATTATTTCCGACAATTTTTTGCAGTTCCATAGCATTCTCCTGTTGACATTATAATAAACTAATAGTACAATATAAAGGAAATCCGATATATCGGACTATTATTATAATATCATTACAATATAGGAGGGTCAAGCGATTATGTTCAGTTGGTTAAATTTTTTATCTTACGCGATTGTCACTGCGGTTACGCCGGGACCGAACAATTTAATGTCTTTGTCAAACGGGAGCAGATTGGGATTTCGGAGGGCATTGCCGTTTAACATCGGTGTCTGGGCAGGGTTTTCCAGTGTTATGCTTTTATGTACGTTTTTTTGCAGCTCCCTGTCTGCCGCCATACCGAAAATCAAGATGCCTATGCTTATCGCCGGCGCGCTCTACATGCTCGTGCTGGCATGGAAGACTTTCAGGAGTTCATCGGCTCTGGAGGAGAAAGACTCCCAGGGCACTTTTGTCTCCGGCCTTATCCTGCAGTTTGTAAATCCGAAAATTTACATATACTGCATTGTTTCCATGGAGGCGTATATCCTCCCTCATTTTCACGGGGATTGGAATGAATGATTCATTTGAAGAAAAACACTCAAAAAATCAATCACAAATATTTACGATTGATTTTTTGAGCGTTTTTGCATATAATATAATCAATAATATTAGGAGGGATGCGATTCATATGTATGAAATGAGGACATTGGAATTCAAGGAAACGATTACGAATACTTTTTTGAAAACAGTTAGTGCCTTTTCAAATTATGATGGCGGAACAATTTATTTTGGAATTAATGATGAGGGAATCGTTAAGGGATTGGTGGATGTAAAGCAATCCTGCCTGGATATTGAAAATAAGATCAATGATAGTATTTTTCCTCAACCTAATTATACAATTGAAGTACAGAATAAGGATCAGACGATAAAACTCACTGTAAAGAGCGGTCTTCAGAAACCGTATTTATATAAATCAAAAGCGTACAAACGAAACGATACAGCAACGATAGAGGTAGATACGCCGGAACTGTCAAGACTTATTTTAGAGGGGAAAAATATCAGATATGAAGAGCTGCCATGTAAAGAACAGGAATTATCTTTTGAAGTTCTGCATCGTATGCTGAAAGAAAATATTCAGATTGAAACTTTTAATAAGGATACATTAAAAACGTTGAATTTGTATGACAATGTTAAAGGATATAATAATGCCGCTGCTCTTTTGGCAGACAAGAATCATTTTCCTGGAATTGATATAGTGAAATTCGGCGAGAACATCAGCATTATACAAAAGCGAACAACATTTGAAAATATATCAGTATTAGAGGCATATGAAAAATCGATAGCTGTATTTAGAGATTATTACCAATATGAAGTAATACAGGGCGCTGATAGAAAAATGATGGAGAAAATACCGGAAACTGCTTTTAGAGAAACGATTGCCAATGCTTTGATTCATAGAGTCTGGGATGTGGAATCTCAAATCAGAGTGTTGATGTTTGATGACAGAATTGAAGTGGTTTCTCCCGGCGGTTTGCCGTCTGGAATAACATTGGAAGAATATTTGTCTGGTAAAATTTCTATTTTAAGAAACAGAAATCTTGCAAACGTATTTTATAGATTGGGATTTGTAGAAATTTTCGGAACAGGAATTACAAGGATAAAACAACTCTATGAAGAGGGGGTGATAAAACCGGATTTTGAAGTGTCAGAGAATACGATAAAAATTGTGCTCCCAGTTTTTGAAAACAATCTGAACTTAACGGAAGACGAAAGAGCTGTCTATACAGTTTTAAGCAAGACAATGCTGAAACCAATAAGCGAAATTGCACCGTATGTATCTTTTGGCAAATCAAAGACCACACAGTTATTGAAAGCTATGGAGCAAAAAGGCGTGGTGAACATGGAAGGGAAAGGCAGAGGTACTAAATACAGAATAAATTAATTTGAGAGAGGATTATGTCTCAATTGGCAGAGAGCGGGCATTATGCGCCCGCTTATTCAAATTCACAGACAATACTGCCCTGCTGAATAATGTTTTCTTTTGCCTTTCTTAAAAAATGGCTCTTTGTATGCGGGAATCTTAAGTCAATTTCACGGTCAAGAGCATAGACGGTAAAACGATAGGAGTGCTGCCTGCCCTTTGGCGGTTTAGGGCCGGCGTACCTGTACATCCCATAGCCGATTCCCTGCCTGGCATTTCCCAGACCCGGAACCATTTTTCCGCCTGGAATTTTTCCGTCTATTTTTTCGCTGGCCGGGATGTTCCAGATGAGCCAATGTGTAAAGTTTTTAAAAAGCGGATGCTTTGTATCTTCAAGAGTGACAGCAAGTGTCTTTGCGCGTGGAGATAAATTTTTTATCAAGAATGCGGGCGAAGTATCCTGGCCTCTTCCGGTGTTTGCTACCGGAAATTTCTCCCCGTTTTTCATGCCGGTACATTCAAACAATAAGATATCTGTTGCCATTTAAAACCTCCTTATGGACTGACCTCGAACTTTTCAAACCGGTCAATAAAATCGTCTATGATACTTAAAAGGCTTGCATCTGAAGAATATGTGCCGTCAAAAAATCCGGCTTGGTCAAGTGAAACAAACCCGTGTAAAATGCTGTGATAATATCGGGAGTAGAAAATAATCTTCTCCTTATCTTTTGTATACTGCGACAATATATCAAACAGGATGGATTTGACTGCCCGCCCTGATTTTACTAACTCTTCAGAATTGCTGCGGGGGATTTTCATGATCATTTGATACATTTCCGGATTTTGCTTTACATATTCGCAATATGCGGCAGCCACAGCCCGAAGGGCATCTCCCCGCTCCTTTCCCTTTGCGGCATTCAGCATCCTGTCACTTAACTGGTTCAGCGCCATGTCAGCGAGGGATACATACAGTTCGTCAATTCCGTTGATATGGGTGTATAGTGAGGCCGGCTTTATATCCAATTTCGATGCCAGCTTATGTAAAGTCAGATTTTCATAGCCGCTTTCTTCCAGCAATAAAGCGGCTGCTTTTACGACAGTTTCCGTTTTCAGACCTTGCCTGGGCATAGCGCTCCTCCGTTCCTAACATTGTTAGGAATATTATATCCTAATAGTGTTAGGAAGTCAAGATATTGTTGTTAGTTGTAAATCGCGTATAAATGAGAGTCTTTCCAAAGTTAGTTGAAAATGTGTTTTTTTCCAGATGAAAAAGTGGTA
>CAJUMF010000051.1 GCA_910586965.1 uncultured Dorea sp.
AGCCTATATCAAGGCTTTGAAGTACTTTTTTGAATTTCAATGTGTCAAACTCCCGAGAATCAGGAAAATCATATACGGACCCCATACTAATTCGTTGATCTTCCCATTAATTTCATAGATCACATCACTCATTAAATTTGTTCCTCCTTTACGTTAAAATAGTTCCGTGCGCACGTTATAATATACATATGTATGCTATATTGAACATACTAACACACTATTCTGTAAAGTTCAACAAAAAATATCATTTGTTTACACATATTTTTGCCATTCTATTATAGATTTTCAGATAAATTATGATATAATTTTTCTATGTTTATACGAAAGGAATGAATATACAAATGAAAGAACCCTCTTACGATATCGGCAATGTGATTCGCAGCCAGCGCAAGCTCAGAAATATGTCACTTAGCGAGGCCTCGGAAAAAACCGGTGTCTCCAAGGCGATGCTGGCCCAGATTGAGCGCAATGAATCCTGCCCCACCATCTCCACAGTCTGGAAGATTTCTTCCGGGCTGCAGATTCCCATCGCTACCCTCCTGGCGCAGCACAAAAGCACCGACTACAAGGTAAATAAGCTTGAAGATGTAGCGCAGCTTGAGAACGAGGAAAAATATATCCGCGTATACAACCTCTTCCCCTTCGATCCATTTACCTCATTTGACTACTTATATATCGAGCTTGACCCTCACTCAACTTATCCTTCCACCGGACATAAAAATGCGCTGGAAGAATACGTCGTTGTAACCTCCGGAAAACTGACGCTGCATATCGCAGAACGGATTTATGAATTGGAAACCGGGGATTCCATTACATTTAACGGAGATGAAGACCATAGTTATGAAAATGCAGATGATGAAGTCGTGATATTCCAGACGATGATGAGGTATTAAATATCTAAATCTTACATTTTACCTTTCCTGATATTTTATGTAGCTATAATGCAACTACAAGGTAACAAAATGTTATCGATATCAGGAAAGGAAGTGTTCAGTTATGAAAAAAATCTTTAAGAAAATGGTTCTGACGGCGTTGGCGCTTGCAGTGTCCTGCAGCTTACTGCCAATAGCATCACATGCAGCATCAACCAGAAAGTGTTACACAATCTCAGGAGGCAATACGCCTGTATACAGTGATACCGGCTTGTCCAGGAAATACGGTACAATCTTTGGTTCCGATGAGCTTCGGGTTATCGATGTGACTGGCAGGTATACAAAAGTTACATATCCGATATCAGGTGGAAGAACTAAGACAGGCTATATCAGTACAGGAGCTATTCTTTGGGGAACATCGGGAAGGGCTTATACGTCAAGGGCGAGGATTACAACATATCGCCGTCCGGGAGGTTCTTCTTATGGATATGTAGATGCAGGAGACAGAGTTGTAATATTAGGAAACAGCGGAGATTATACACAGGTAAAATACCCGGTAAGCGGCGGGTATAAATATGCATTTATAACAAGGTCAAATGCGAACCAGTATCTTACCGGCGGCGGTACGTCAGGCAGCAGCAATACAGCAACCTCTCTCCAAATGCCTCTTGACAATGCGAGATGTACATGGCGTTCTTATTCGAACTGGTCATGGGGAAATAATCGCAATGGCGGTGGTGGTGGAAGAGTCTACCACTTAGGGATTGATATAATCGGTTCCAATGATAATGTACGCGCGGCAGCCAACGGAAGAGTAGCGGCTTCCGGGTGGAACGGTGCCAATGGAAATTATGTAGTCTTGCAGCACAATTTAAACGGGCAGACAGTTTACAGTTTTTATGCATATATGAACAGGAGAAATGTGTCGGCAGGAGCAACAGTAAGCAAAGGCTCTGTCATAGGCACAGTCGGAAATACGGTATAAACTGCGATGATGCCCAGGACGGCAAATAATGCGATCTGGCTTATCTTTTTATTCGTACTCATGGAAGGTTTCATTATGCCTCAATCTCCTTTCTCTTAGTTACCGTTACCTGTGCGACAGATATCACTGCGATCAGCACAAAGAATATGATTGCCTGTGCCTGTGCCATGCCATAGTTTGCAGGAATATTTTCTCTGGTTGACAAAAGGATTTGCAGTGACAGCATTCTTGTTCCGAAGTTGCCGCTTGTCAGCGCCAGATTTTCATCCAGCATCTTAAAGCTTTGTGACAGTGTCAGGAAAAATACGATGGTAAATGCAGGCATCAGCATAGGCATCGTGAT
The DNA here is from genome assembly GCA_910586965.1 of uncultured Dorea sp. Classification (GTDB taxonomy): domain Bacteria; phylum Bacillota; class Clostridia; order Lachnospirales; family Lachnospiraceae; genus MD308. The sequence continues at coordinate 2,201 of CAJUMF010000051.1, forward strand.
ATTTTTAAATTTTTGCCACGGGGTTGCGCCGTCGATGGATGCTGCCTCATAGAGGTCGTCAGAAATATTGTTCAATCCGTTTAAGTAGATCAAGAGCATATAGCCTGCCGACTGCCAGGTTGCCATGATCGCCATGGCGAAGATTGCTTTATTGGGGTCTTGCAGCATATCGCAGAGGAACGGTATCTTAATCGCTGACTCCCCGCCAAAGAGAACAAGGGAAAAGATATTCTGGAAGATAAAGCTCCAGACAAATCCCATGGCAAGCCCTCCAAGAAGGTTCGGAAAGAAGTAGATCGTCCGAAAGAAACCTTTTCCGGCGCTTACTTTTTTCACCATCATTGCCATACTAAGGCTTACGATATTTTTCATAATGACTGCGACCACAGTGAATTTTACGGTAAATATAAGTGCCGACAGAAACTTTTCCGACCGGAACACTTTTACATAGTTTGCCAGTCCTACCAGCGCGCCCCACCAGTTTTCAGACCCTTTGAAATAGGAACCCCTCCATGCAGTAAAGGAATAAGTGATTCCCATGATAAACGGTATGATGATGACGACAAAGAATAAGATCACCGCTGGTATTACTAAGATTTTAAACCATCTTTTATAAAAATTTTCCATCCTGCTACCTCCCTACCATTCTTCCATTCCGGATTTCCAGTCTTTGATACATTTATCCGCAATTTCTGTAAGCTGCGTATCCGTCCAGGTATCTTTCTGTGTAAACAAATCTTCCATAACATATTTTCCGTAACTTTCCAGTCCCCAGCTTGCAGGTGCCGCGTCGAATGGGTTTGCCAGCAGGTCATCCGCAAGCTTATATTCAATCAAGTCGTTTGAGAGTGGATTGTCAAGCTGTGTGTCCGCGTCGGCGTTAAAAGGCACGAAAGCAAAGTCATTGACGATAAAATCAAGCCCTTTTTCCGAGGTATTGAGCCAGTAGACGAAATCTTCGGCATCCCTTCGCTCTTCTTCGGTTGCTTTTGCGTTGATGACGTAATACTGGGATACGAATTCGGGGATAGAGCGATTCATCTTCTCAGGTGTCATGCCGTCTGCGGTGACATCGCTCTCATTAAAGCTTACTTTTACCGGGAGCATAATCAGGTTTTTGGCCGTTTCCTCAGAGATTTTCTGGACATTTGAGTAGATCCAGTTACCGTTTTTCATGAAAATAGCCTTTTTCTCCGCCAGCATCTGGATGGCCTGGTCGTAGCCGGTAGCAGTGGAATTGATAAACTGTGCGCCACGCTCGATGGGACCATCTGCTCCGGTTGCGTAATCTGTGGCAAATTCCAGCTCTTTTAATGACTTGATGATGGGTTCTTTCAGATTGTCTCCTTTATCAGGTGCCGATTCGCGCACATCATATACGGTCTTGTAGACAGCGCTTATGGGGAAATTTCCATAATGGTTGCCGTAGGTCCATTTTTCCGCTCCTGCGATAGCCAGTACGCCGGTCAGGCTCTCGGTGTAGGGCGTCTTTCCGTTGCGGATATGGTAGCTCTTTCCATTCAAAGTAAAATCCTCTCCCGAACCGTTTTTTATGTAGCTGTCTAAAGATTTGACCATGTCCTGAAATTCGGTGTAGCTTGCTGCTTTATAGTCTTGTTTAAATTGTTCGATGTCGCCTAACTCAAGGATGTCAGTCAGCATCTTTTTGTTGGCGATCAATCCGTAGCCTTCGATGTTGTAGGGAATCCCGTAATTTCCTTCCCCCTCAAATTCGAGTTTCATGGAATCCGGAACGCTTTCATACAGTTCTTTTAGTTAGGGGTTCTGAACCTCTGATGCGTCCATGGCAAAGCCTGCGGACTTCCACTCTTCGATGCCGATGGCATTTGACGCGAATACGGTGGGGTAGGCTTTTGACTTAATCTCCGACCGGAGAGTTTCGCTTGACTCGGAGGTTCCCACGGTGAATACCTTTACTTTTTTTCCTGTCTCCGCTTCGTATTCATCGGCTACTGTTTCAAGGCTTTCTGCGATTTCAGATTTTCCGTTGAAAAAATATACATCGTAATCTTTCTCCTTTTCCCCGCACCCACACACTGCGATTGCGGTCAGGCCGATTGCTGCCGCAGCACCTATGTACTTTCCTCTCACGTTTTTCACTCCTTTTTAATTTATTCGTCTGAAACATGTTTCATTATATTTATTTTTTTAGGACTCAGTGAGAGTCCATGAATAAAACTTAATATGAAACATGTTTCATTTACTATATAATAACATCTCTTTCGAATTGTGTCAATACGAATTTGCACTAAATTCAATTGATTAAAAATTTCAACTGGTCGCCCCTTTTTTCAAGGAAACCGGAACATAGATATTCCCGATGTTTCTTTCAGGATTTTCGATCAGTGCCAATATCGTATCTACAACTTGTGTGGAATACAACTCCAGATTCTGTACGATGGTTGTCAGGCTTGCATCGATGACATCCAGGATATAAGTTCCGTCATATGCAATGATGCATAGTTCCTCCGGAATGCGTCTTCTAAGCTTACGCCCTGCCTCGTAAAATGCCAGAGCTGCCATATCTGCTGCCATGATGCCGTCAATGTCGGGATAATTCTTAAGGATCAGCTCCGCCAGCTCCCGGTAACCATTAAGATCAAAGCTGTTCCAGCGGATTTCCTGTCCTCTCGTCTGAATTCCCTGTTCTGTCAAAAGCTGTTCCAGCGTCTCATGCCCTTCGTAGGACAGGATTTTCTTTTCCTCTTTTTCCGCGCACAGATGCAGGACGTGCCGGCAGTTATTCCGAATGAATTCTTCTGCGGCCAGCCGGCCTCCCATCCTGTGGTCAGACACGACGAAAGGAATATTCTCTGAAATCTGACAGTCCAGCATGACCATGGGCTTTGCGAACTGTTCATATACGGTTACAGGAAGGCTGTTAACCGCCATAATGATTCCATCAACGAGATTTGACTTGAAGGTATTCAGATATTCCTGCTCACGCTCTATACTGCCGGAAGTACTGCAGAGCATGAGCTTATACCCTTTTACATATAATTCTTTTTCGATATAATCTGCCAAAGATGAAAAAAAGGGATGCTTTATGCTGGGCACAAGCATGGCGATGATCCCGGACTTCTGCCGGAACATTCCCCTTGCCAGCTCATTGGGGATATAATCCAGTTCTTTCATCGCTTTTTCGATTTTTTCCCTTGTTTCCTGGCTTACTGTCGCCGTCCCATTTAATACTCTTGATACTGTGCAGGCAGCGACACCGGCCTTTTTCGCAACATCTCTTATACTTGCCATAGGTACTCCTCTATTTATGAAATATGTTTCATTATAGCAAAAATCGATGATATTGTAAAATAGTTTTAAAGTAACCGGAATACCTGCTCCACAGCCGCCGCCATATTTTTCTGGGCATTCTCTTTTTTCATGGCATCTTCAAGCGTGGTGACACCTCTTACAATCGGGAAAAATGCATCAATTCCTGCATCATTACATGCGGCAGCCCCTTCTGTGACTGCTCCTGCGAATGCTGCAACCTTCGCGCCGTGTTTCTTTGCGAGGCGCGCAACGCCTACAGGTGCTTTCCCCATAGCAGTCTGGTGGTCCAGGCGGCCTTCGCCGGTTACGACTACATCTGCATCATTTAATTCATTTTCAAGTCCTGTGGCATCCAGGAGCAGTTCAATCCCGGGGGTAAGTTCTGCGCCGATATAGCTTAGGAAAGCAAAGCCGAGTCCTCCGGCGGCGCCTGCGCCCGCAGCATTGGAGTTGTCCTGTCCGAGAGAATCGGCGGTAATCTTTGCAAAGTTCGCCATTCCTGCGTCTAATTCCTTTTTCAGGTTGTCGGTGACGCCTTTTTGCGGGCCGTAGATGTAAGTAGCGCCGTTTTCGCCGCAGAGCGGGTTGTTCACGTCACAGGCAACGCGGAATGTACATTCGGAGATAAGCGGGTGGCGGTTCTGTGTGCCGATGGATGCTATTTTTGCCAGTGCCTGTCCGCCTTCACCGACATCTTCACCGTTTTTATCGGAAAATGTGAACCCCAGCGCCTTCAGCATACCGATGCCTCCGTCATTGGTAGCACTTCCTCCGATGCCGATGATAAAATTGCGGCATCCTCTTTCCATGGCGTCTTTTATCATTTCACCGACACCGTAGGTAGTGGCAAGGAGCGGATTCTTTTCTGCGTCCGGAACAAGGGTGATGCCTGCCGCCGACGCCATCTCCATAACAGCAGTATTTGTTTCTTTTAAGAGACCATAATAGCAGGAGACAGGAGTGCTCATGGGACCGGTCACGGTGATGTCGATTCGGTCTCCGTCAAGCCCTTCGATCAGGGCATTCACTGTTCCCTCCCCGCCGTCTGCCAGCGGCTTTACGATTACCTCTGCATCCGGTTTTGCTTTCAATATGCCGTTTTTTGCAGCCATGCCTGCCTCAATAGAAGAAAGGCTCCCTTTAAAAGAATCAATTGCAATGACAACTTTCATGATATATTCCTCCGTATCTTTTTTGATAAGTTCTTTTTTACAAGTATAGCATATGAGCTAAAAAAGAACATGTTATATATAACAATATGTAAGGATAAATTCAAATAATAATGTTATATATAACATATTCTTTCATCGGAAGTATGACGTACTATATGTAAAATACATTAATATTCCTGCATTCTGACCGCGAGATACAGGATAACCGCATCTTTAAAATCTCTTGGATCAAACCCGCAGATACGGTGGATGCGGTTCAGCTTGTACTGCAATGTATTTTTATGCAGGAAGAGTCTTTCGCAAGTCCGGTTTAAAGATTGCCCTTCTTCATAATAAGTATGCAGCAGCAGGATATCTTCGGCGGAAAGCCCGGATAGGACTTTCGCAAGATATTCGTTCCTGTTGTTTTCGGGAACGGAGCTTAGTATGATTTCCAGCGTCAGGTCATCAAATAAGGAAAGAGAGGTGCTGTCCAGGGCTGCATTAGCCAAAGCGGTATGTGCGGAGCGAAAAGAGGCATTTAGCTGCCAGATGTCCGCCTCACATCCGATACCGATTTGCAAATGTGCGCTATTTTCGGAAGAAAAGTTTTTGAAGGCATCCATATTTTTGCGGACCGTCTGTGCGTCTGCCAGTGCTATAAATTTATCCGGATAGTAGTCGCAAAATAAAGTGATGCCAAGGCGCTCAAAGAACCGTGTGATTTTAGTTTCCAGGGAGGAAAGCGTTACAGAGGAATCCTCCGCAATGAGCCGGATAATGATAATCCGTTTCGGCGTACTTTCTTCTATATAAAAATCTCTCAAAACAGAAAAAATGTATTCGGGCATTTCAAGATGCTCGGACGTCAGGCTATTCAGTAAGAAACGTTTTTTCTCGGATAAAGAGTGTGCTGTGCCGCCAAGCTCCTGTTCCCGTATCAAAAGCCTGGTAATCCTTTCCGCAAGCCGGGCAAAACTGCGGACGTCATCCGGATGGCCGCTGATGCCGATGACGGCGAGGAACAGTCCGTTGTGGGTAACAGGGATATTAACTCCGCAGTTTGTTCCTTTATAATTCTCGTTTTCCGTGACTTCTATTGTTTTCAGCGTGTCGGCAGCCTCTTTTCCGATTTCGTGAAAGGTTCCGATGCGGCACTCGTCTGTACTGGCAAAGATGATTCCTTTTTTATTGATAAAATTAATGTCGCGGCCGCAGATGTCGTGGACGGTGTTCACAATCTGCTGGGCGAGGGCTTTGCTTACGGCAGTGATCATATAAAAACTCCTTAAGAATGGTGTGTAACAAGATATTATCATGCCAATTTGTTTGCTGTCAATTATCGTTGTTTCGGTGTTGAAAATCGGTTATACTATACGGTAAGAAGGGGGCACCGGATTTATGGGACTTTATTTGAATAATAAGAAAGCAAAAAGCATTTATCAGGAGGTAGTCCGTTCATCATATTTTGTTGATAAGACATTGTTATTGGAAGAGCTGATTCCTATTGTCGGGTGCGGAGACGGGATAGTCAGCGCGTCCGGAAGGTGGATTGGAAAGGGAAACAAATATATTTGTATTACCAGACCACGCCGTTTTGGGAAAACAGTTGCGGCGAGTATGATTGCGGCGTATTTTGGAAAAGGATATGATGGGCGGGAGATTTTTGACGGACTTAAGATTCAGCAATGTGAGCAGTTCAAAAAGCATCTGAACCGGCACAATGTCATATATATGACATTCAGTGAGATTCCGGGTGAATGTAAGAACTACCGGCAATATATTTCCCGGATTGAGAAAAGGCTTTTGGCGGACCTGGCACGGGAATTTCCGGATATGGACATTGATGAAGAGGACAGTTTATGGGATGTGCTGAATGGTATCTATGAGCTGAAGGAAGAGGTCAGGTTCATATTTGTGATGGATGAATGGGATTATATCTTTCACAGGGATTTTGTGTCGGACAGCGATAAGAATGAATTTATTGTCTTTTTAAGTAATCTGCTGAAGGACCAGCCGTATGTTGAACTGGCATATATGACAGGGATTCTCCCTATAGCGAAGTATTCCAGCGGGTCAGAGCTTAATATGTTTCTGGAATATACGATGGCATCGGAAGAAAAGTTCTGCGAATATTTTGGATTTACAGAGGCAGAGGTGGATAACCTGTATGAAAAATATCTGGAAGTTACCGAGGAAGTAAAGATTACGCGGGAAGGTCTTTGCTCATGGTATGACGGCTATCACACCGTATCGGGGGAGCGCCTTTACAATCCCCGTTCTGTCGTTGCTGCGCTTAACAATAATAACCTTGGAAATTACTGGACAAGTTCCGGTCCGTATGATGAGATTTTTTATTATGTAAAAAAAAATATTGACGATGTCCGGGACGACCTTGCCCTGATGGTATCCGGGGAATCGGTATCCGCAAAGATAAGGGAATATGCGGCGACATCTATGAATCTCACGACAAAGGAAGAGATATTTTCTGCGATGGTGGTCTACGGATTTTTGAGCAGTGAAAACGGAAAGGTGTCGATTCCGAATAAAGAACTGATGAACCGATTTGAAGATATGTTATTTAAAGAGCCTTCATTGGGGTATGTATACCGGCTTGCGAGAGAGTCCGAGCGGATGCTTAAGGCTACTTTGGCGGGGGATACTGCCGTGATGACTGAGATTTTGGAGCATGCACACAATACAGAAAGCCCGATTTTAAGCTACAGCAGTGAGATAGAGATGACCGCGGTGGTGAATCTGGTATACTTGTCGGCGAGGGATGCTTACCGGATGGAGCGGGAGGATAAATCAGGGGTCGGTTATGCGGATTTTATCTTTTATCCCAGGGACCGGAGGGCGGATGGAATCATTCTGGAGCTTAAGGTCGATCACACTCCGGATGAGGCGATCAGTCAGATAAAAAGCCGGAATTATGCGTTGAATTTTAGAGGAAAGCTTGGGGAGAAACCGAAGTGTACCGGACGGATACTTGCAGTGGGGATTACATTTGACCGGAAGAAGAAAGTACATGATTGTAAGATAGAAGTTTTGGAGTGACTCAGGTCATGAAATACAAGGGAGGCCATACATGGTGAAAATCGCAGTATTAGTCCGCTACAGCGGAATGACGAAGATAGCTGAGAGGATTGCAAAGGAGCAGGATATCGACATCGCCTGCATCAAGACGATTGAGACGGTTGACACGGTAAATGAGGCGCGCATGGCGGTGGAATCGGGCGCACATATCATCGTGGCGCGGGGATATCAGGCAAAGCTGATTAAGAGATACACGAACATTCCTTTGGTGGAAATCCGCCTTCACGCCCAGGAGATTGGGCTGCTCCTTAAGAAAGCGAAGGTAATCGCGAAAAAAGAAAGGCCGAGGGTAGGGCTTATCGCCTTTAAAAACATGCTCTGCGACATGTCTCACATGGAGGAGCTTTTTGGCGTCGAGCTGTTTATCGATTATCTGGAAAAGATAGAGGAGGTCTCCGAAAAGCTTGAGGAGATGTCAAAGAAGTCTCCCGACCTTATCATCGGCGGCGAGATTACCTGCCGGGAGGCGGAGAAGATGGGGTATCCGGCGCTCTTTTATGAGTCCACGGAGGAGTCTATCTCGGAGGCTCTTCTGGCGGCAAAGAAGATGGCTTACGCGGCGGAGGCGGAAAAGCAGAATACCGCATTGTTTGAGACGGTGCTTGACACTTCTTTCAATGGTATCATAAAGGTAAATACAGAGCAGAAGATTATCGTTGTCAATAAGATTATTGAAAATATACTTGGGAAAAATGCGGAGGAAATCATCGGACTCACTCTTGACCGGGCATTTCCGGAGATTGACGGGGAGGCGGCGGACTGCATCCTTAAGGGCAGGCGGGAGAGCTATACGACTTCGGTAAATTTAAGAAAACAGGCGTGGATTCTCCTGGCGGCGCCGATTCAGTATGACGGGCAGATTACGGGGGCGATACTGTCTCTTCAGAAAGTGAGCCAGACATTCAGAAAGGACCAGGGCGGACAAAAAGATATGTTCCTGCACGGGTTCGTGGCACAGACTACATTCCGGCACATTTACACGGAAAATGAAAGGATGAAGAGCGCCCTGGAGCTGGCGAAGATGTACGCGTTGTCTGACAGCCCGGTATTGTTTTACGGGGAGGAAGGAACGGAGTATTACCTGATTTCCGAGGCTATACATAATAACAGCGCGCGCAAGTCCGGCGCTTATATCAGCATTAATACGAGAGGGATGAGCAAAGAGCAGCAGATGGAAGTGCTTTTTGGCATAGAGACGGGGGAGACAGACGGGCAGGCGAGAAGGAACGGAGCATTCGTAAAGGCAGACCACGGAACTGTCTTTATTAAAGGAGTCGAGCATCTGACACTGCGCGTCCAGCACCAGATATGCAAGATGCTTATGTCTCACTCAATCTCCAGGACGGACGCAAGCCCTATGGATAACCTGGATGTGAGGATTATGGCATTTTCAAAGGTGAACCTGCGCTCCCTTGTGAAGAGCGGGGAATTCAGCGAGGAGCTTTTCTATCTCCTGTCGGGGCTTACCGTCGATATCCCGCCGCTGAATGAAAGGCCGGAGGATTTAAAGTATTATTTTGAAAAATTTTTCAAGGAAAACTGTAAGAAGTATCATAAATATTTCGTGCTGACACAGGGAGTGTACGACAGAATCGGACGTCTTTCGTGGAAGGGAAATGTCATCCAGCTCCAGAGATTTTGTGAGAGGCTGGTGCTTACTTCGGAAAAAAGAAGTATCGATGAGGTGATGGTCCAGAAACTTTACGAGGAGCTTTACCCGTATATCGGGGAATCCGGCGGCAGGGATAAGGTCATCGTCTATAAGTCAAAGGAGGCGGTGGAGCTTGGCGCACTTTTGGAAAAATACCACGGTAACCGCAGTTTGGTAGCTGAAGAACTGGGAATCAGCACTACGACACTGTGGAGACGGATGAAAAAGTACGGGATTGAGGCGGCTTACGGGAAATAGGGTGAAAAAATATTTCACACGGATTTCAAAAAATGAAAAACTATAAGAAGTCGATAAAATAAAAAATGGATTTTAAATAGTTTGCCAATAGAATATTTTTTCCTGATTCGATAAAATATGTACCGTAGATAAGATATTGATGGAAAAAGGAGGAAATATAAAATGAAAGTTGGATTTATCGGACTTGGAATTATGGGTAAGCCTATGAGCAAGAATCTGCTTAAGGCCGGTCATGAGCTGGTTGTATATAACAGGAGCAAGGCAAGCGTGGAAGAGCTCTGCGCGGCAGGCGCGAAGGGAGCCGAAAGCCCGGCGGAGGTCGCGAAGGAGTGTAAGGTCATCATCACCATGGTTCCCAATTCTCCCCAGGTAAGGGAAGTGTGCCTTGGGGAGAACGGTATCGTCAAGGGCGCGGAGGAAGGAACCGTTGTAATCGATATGAGCTCCATTGACCCGGTAGAGTCCAAAGCTATCGGCGCGGAGCTTTCAAAGAAAGGGATAGAGCTTATGGACGCGCCGGTGAGCGGCGGCGAGCCGAAAGCGATTGACGGAACCATCTCCGTTATGGTGGGCGGTTCAAAAGAGAACTTTGACAAGTACCATGACCTTCTTATGGCGATGGCGGCATCTGTCGTATATGTGGGAGAGCTTGGCTCCGGCAATGTGGCAAAGCTTGCGAACCAGATTATTGTCGCCCTCAATATCGCAGCAGTGTCCGAGGCGCTGACGCTGGCGGTGAAAAACGGCGCCGACCCGGAGCTTGTGTACAAGGCCATCCGCGGAGGGCTTGCCGGTTCTACCGTCCTTGACGCAAAAGCGCCGATGATGATGGAGCACAACTTTAAGCCGGGATTCCGTATCGAGCTGCATATTAAGGACTTAAACAATGCGCTCAATGCCGCACATGCGGTCAGCGCATCTGTGCCGCTTACCTCACAGGTGATGGAGATTATGCAGGCGCTCAAGGCTGACGGGAATGAAAAAGACGACCACAGCGCAATCGTGAAATATTATGAAAAGATTTCCGGTGTTTCCGTAGAGAGATAACCCCCATATTAATCCCTTATAATAATGTATGACGCAGGGCATGGCCAGAAGAAAAGGTCATGCCCTGCGCGCGTATCCGGCATGATATTGTGTGAAAAAATGCGTTCGACAAATTATGACAAATTAATAACAAGACAGAAAATGATAAAAATATTGCAAAAAACATTTCATTTATTTCAACTACAAAGCGGCAATTGTCCGAGAGGATTATACGGTGAAATAAAATAATCGTAATATGAAATGAACATTACATAATCTGAAAAAATAGAACATTTATAAGAAATCGAAAGATCATCCTTGAGTATTCGGTCAATAGTTTTTGTGTTCTGGTTTTCATACAATGGAATCAGAAAAACAAATCAAGTATAGGAGGATGAGGAAGAAAATGAGTGAATCGACAAGAATGTTACTTGGACTCGTAATTGGAATTGTACTGATGATTGTCCTTGTAATGAAGACAAAGGTACATACCTTTATCGCGCTGCTTTTAGCAGCAGTTGTGACCGGAGTTATCGGCGGCATGCCGATTGCGGATGTTACAGGAGCAAACGGAGAGACTGTCGCCGGGCTGATGACTGCCATCAAAGACGGATTCGGGAACACGTTAAAAAGCACAGGTATCATCATCGGGCTTGGAGTTATGATGGGCGGTATCCTGGAAAAGTCGGGAGCGGCGGAGAAGATGGCGTTCAGCTTTATCAAAGCCATCGGCAAGAAAAAAGAAGAATGGGCGCTGGCAATCACCGGCTGGTTTATCTCGATTCCGGTATTTGCAGATTCTGCAATCGTAATCTTTGCACCGCTCTGCAAGGCGATGTCCAAGGTGACCGGGAAATCCGTTGTAGGCTTAGCACTTTCCCTTGCCTGCGGCTTACAGCTTACCCACTGCCTGGTGCCGCCCACGCCGGGGCCTCTGACCGCGGCGGGCATGTTGAATGTGGATGTCGGGCAGATGATTATCGGAGGCGCGCTTATCTCCGTTCCAATGCTTATCGTCATTGTATTTTACACAAAGTGGATCGGAAAAAAGATTTACCAGATACCGACGGAAGACGGCGGGTATGAGAGAAAAGAATATAAGCAGGAATACATAAAATCTATGGAAGAGTTAGAGGCTCTGATGGATGCAAAGGAACTTCCGGGGCTGTGGGTATCCATCGCGCCAATCGTCATCCCGCTTGTCCTCATTCTCACAAAGACGGTGTTAAGCTTTGCGGGAATCGGCGGCGGAGTCTTAGGAGAGGTTATCGCGTTCTTCGGCGAGCCAATCGTAGCTCTTGGAATCGGAACCGTGCTTGCTATCTACGGGCTTGTTAAAAATGAGGAGAACAAAGTAGTCCTTGGCATGATGGACGGAGCTATCAAGGACACGGGAATCATCATGCTGATTACCGGGGCGGGAGGCTCTCTTGGAAATGTCATCAAAGTCAGCGGTATCGGAGATGCCCTTGGAGAGACCGTATTGTCATGGGCGGTTCCGGCGATTCTCATACCGTTTATCATCGCGGCTCTGATGAGGATTGCCCTTGGTTCCGCAACGGTAGCCATCACCACGGCAGCATCCCTGACAGCGCCGCTTATGGGAATGCTGAGCATCAGCCCGCTTTTGATGTCACTGTCCTGCTGCGTGGGAGCGATATCCTTCTCCTACTTCAACGACAGCGGATTCTGGGTATTCAACGGAATGTTCGGGCTGACGGAGCTTAAGGACCAGATAAGATGTAAGACGGCAGTTTCCCTGATCATGGCAGGCGTCGGAATCATTGAGCTATTAGTTTTGCAGTTTGTATTATAGAAAGGAGCATGTAAAATGGCATTTATACCAAAGGGAGTTATCCCCCCAATCATTACGCCGCTCACAGATGACGGCGAGGTTAATTACGAAGTCTTGAGGCAGATGGTCAACCATCTGATCGGTCAGGGAGTGCACGGACTTTTTCCGCTCGGGACCACCGGAGAGTTCTATGCGTTTGACGACGATACATACCGGAAGATTTTGGAGACCGTAAAAGACGAGACAGCAGGGCGGGTTCCGGTGTACGGCGGCGCCAACCACATTACCACAAGGGGAGTGATCCGCCTGGTGAAAATCTGCGAGGAAGTAGGGGTGGACGCGGTATCTGTACTTACGCCGATGTTCGTATCCCAGACACAGGAAGAGCTGTATGATTATTTCTCGGAAATCGCCGCAAGCACCACGCTGCCGATTATTTTATACAACAACAAACCGAAGACAAATGTTACCATCACACCAGATACGGTTGCAAAACTGGCGAAGATTGACAATATCGTGGCGGTAAAAGACAGCACCGGCGACATGACGAATGCGGCAGAGTATATCCGGCTGACAAGGGATATTCCGGACTTTTGCGTACTGATGGGAAGAGACACGCTGATTCATGCGGCGCTCTGCTACGGGGCTACCGGGGCCATCGCCTCCTGCGCCAATGTGGCGCCGAGGATTGCGGCGGATATTTACGACAAATATATGGAAGGCGACCTTAAAGGTTCTCTGGAGGCACAGTTTACACTGGCGCCGCTGCGGATTGCCTGCGGTATGGGAACATTCCCGGCGGTGATAAAGGAAGGACTCGTGCAGCAGGGATTTGCAGTAGGAAAATGCCTTGCGCCCATTTCGGAACTCAAGCCTGAGGAAAAAGAGAAACTTCACAAAGTTCTTGAAGATATGAAATTAGTGTAGAGAAAGGGGAAAGAATGATGGCAAAGATTACAAAGATGGAAGTGTATCCGGTAGCGGGTAAAGATTGTATGGAGTTAAACTTAAGCGGCGCGCACGCACCATTTTTCACAAGAAATATCGTGATTCTACATGCGGACAACGGCGATACGGGAGTCGGAGAAGTGCCGGGAGGAACAAAGATTACGAAAGCCCTTGAGGAGTGCATCCCGATTGTAGAAGGAACGAACATAGCGGAGTACAAAAGCACCTTGCTGAAGGTGAAAAAGTATCTGGACTCCAGGGGCGAGGAGGATGTGCGCGGCAATCAGACCTTTGACCTGCGTACAGGCGTGCATGTAGTTACGGCAATAGAGGCTCCCTGCCTTGACCTTTTGGGAAAACTCCTCGGGGTTCCGGCGTGCGAGCTTTTAGGAGACGGGCAGCAGCGGGATAAGGTCCGCATGCTGGGGTATCTTTTCTTCGTCGGCGACCGCAAAAAGACGGACCTTCCTTATGATGAAGAGCCGGATGCGGACTGCGAGTGGTACAGAATCCGCCACGAGGAGGCGCTTACCGCGGAAAAGATTGTAGCATTTGCAAAGGCAACACAGGAAAAATACGGTTTCCAGGACTTTAAGCTCAAGGGCGGCGTGCTCCCGGGCAATGAAGAGATGGATGTTATCCGCGCCATGAAAAAGGAATTCCCGGATGCCCGGATTGACCTTGACCCTAACGGCGGATGGCTCCTTGAGGAGGCGGTTGAGTATGTAAAAGGCATGCAGGGAATCCTCACCTACTGCGAAGACCCGTGCGGGGCGGAGGGTGTGTATTCCGGAAGAGAGATTATGAGCGAGTTCCGCAGGCGGACAGGATTCCCGACGGCGACAAACATGATTGCCACAGACTGGAGAGAGGTGAGCCATTCCCTGGAGTCTCAGGCGGTGGACATCATCCTGGCCGACCCGCACTTCTGGACCATGAGTGGTTCCGTGCGAGTTGCCCAGATGTGTCATGACTTTGGCTATACATGGGGCTCCCACTCCAACAACCACTTTGACATCTCTCTTGCAATGTTTACCCAGGTGGGCGCGGCGGTCCCGGGCGAGTACAATGCACTGGATACCCACTGGATCTGGCAGGAAGGCGTTGAGCGTCTGACAAAAGAACCTCTGCAGATTGTGGATGGGTGTGTGGCAGTGCCGAAAAAGCCGGGCCTTGGCATCGAGGCGGATATGGAGCAGATTAAAAAAGCACACCAGCTTTACCTTGACAACTGTCTTGGCGGAAGGGATGATTCCGTGGTTATGCAGTACCTGATCCCGGGGTGGAAATTCAATCCTAAGAAACCATGTCTGGTAAGATAGGATGTCTGGAAAGGTATTTATCCCGCAGCCGGTGGACCGGGAGGGAGAACGGTATCTGGAAGAAAGGGGATACCAGATTGTGCGCGGCTGCGGAAAAACAGACAAGGAGTCATTAAAGAAAGACATTGCTGAATGTGACGCTATGCTTTTGCGGACGCTTAGGATAGACCGGGAAGTTTTGTCGGCAGCAAAAAGGCTTAAGGTGGTCGCAAGGCACGGCGCGGGATATGACAATCTTGACTGGCAGGCTGCGAAAGAGATGGGTATCCAGGCGACTTATTCTCCGGATACGACAGCGCTTTCCGTGGCGGAGTTCACCATTTCTTCTATACTAACGCTGGCAAAGATGACCGAGACATTCCAGAAGGAGCTGCGGCGCGGGAATTTTGATTATAAGTTCACGCATAAGGGGATGGACGTGGCAGGGAAAACGTTTGGCATCGTCGGATTTGGGAGAATCGGGCGGCTTGCTGCGAAAAAGGCGGCTGCGGGGCTTGATATGAAGATTGCCGCTTATATTCCCCGCCCGGAAGGGAAAGATATCCCGGATTATGTCAGAGTGACGGACTGGGAGACGCTTTTTCGGGAATCGGATTTTATCAGCGTCCATGTGCCGGGCGGCGGGAAAAATCATCACTTAATCGGAGAAAGAGAATTTTCCTGTATGAAAGAAACTGCCTATATGGTAAACGTATCCAGAGGCGGGGTGATGGATGAAAATGCATTTGCAGATGCAGTGAGAAAAGGAAAGATAGCGGGCGGGGCCATTGACGTGTTCGGGACGGAGCCTCCTGAGGCAGACTGCCCTCTGTTTGGACTTGACCATGTAATACTGACGCCGCATATCGGCTCTAATACGGCGGAATGCATGGCACGGATTGGGCTGGATACTGCAAAGGACATTCATCTCGTCCTTTCCGGGGAAAAACCAAGACATCCGATTGAAGGGAAAAAGTAAATGAGGTGAGGATATGAAATCACAGTATGTCATCAAAATAAAAGATAATGATAATGTAGCGGTCGCCATACATGACCTGCCCTCCGGAACGGAAGTCCTGCCGGGGCTTAAGGTGTGCGATGAGATTCCCCAGGCGCATAAAATCGCACTCGAGGATATTCCCGCAGGGGGAGAGATCATCCGATACGGCGTAGTCCTGGGGTATGCCAAAGACGAAATCGCAAGGGGGCAGTGGATCAATGAGCATATGCTCAATCTTCCGGAGAGTCCTTCTGTGGAAAATCTGCCCTACGGCACGAACATTGTAAGGAAAGAAGAACTGCCGTTAAGTGAACTTCTGATTGGCATGCAGTGCGGCGGAAGTGATGCTTTCAGCGGAATCACCGCCAATCCCAGCGCCGGGTATGCGGCGGATATGCTTGTGCGGGGCGGCGCCACAGTCCTGTTCAGCGAGGTGACAGAAGTCCGTGACGGCGTGCAGATGCTGGCGGCGAGATGCGTGGATGAAAGGGTGCGTGACCGTCTGGCAGAAGAGATGAAGTGGTACGATGATTATCTGGACGCCGGCGGCGTGGACAGAGATGCGAATCCGACACCGGGCAATAAAAAGGGCGGTCTTGCAAATATCGTGGAGAAAGCCATGGGTTCTATCGCCAAATCCGGCACAAGCCCTATTGTTGAGGTGTTAAGCCCGGCGCAGAAGCCGACAAAACATGGGCTTATCTACGCGGCGACTCCGGCCAGCGGTATCGTATGCGGACCAAGCCAGGTTGCCAGCGGTATCGGGCTCCAGGTATTTATGACAGGCAGGGGAACACCTTATGGTCTGGATATCAGCCCTGTGATAAAAGTGTGCAGCCGCAACGAGATGAAAAACCACTGGTTTGACATGATAGATATCTCGGCGGGGGCGGTGGCGACCGGCGAGGCGACTATCGCAGATGTGGGAACAGAGATTTTCCATATGATACTAGACGTTGCCAGCGGAATGAAAGAGCCTTACAGCGACAGATACGGATTCCACAACGATATGTGTATATTTAATCCGGCTCCGATTACATAAGAAATGTTATGTAACTATGACGAGCAGGCAGTCCTTAAGGGGGCGCCAGCTCGCCGTAGAGTCATTGGAGAAAGAAAAAATGCAAAAAATGTAAAAAAATTAAAAAAAGGGGTTGACACTTTCTTTATATGGTGATATTATAATCGAGCTGAGCCGCTGAGGCGGAGGAAAACAGCGAAACAAAAAGGACCTTGATAATTAAATAATAGACAACATCCCTGAAAATTCTAA
>CAJUMF010000052.1 GCA_910586965.1 uncultured Dorea sp.
ATTCAATTATCCAATCGATTCTTCAATACCATTTAAAGGATAACTAACAATTATCTTTCACTTTACTACACATAACTCCATTTTTTCCTCATTTTCTTGCCTCCCAAGAACCCCTGCCTACCCCCATCTTTCTTCCCTATTATACCTTTTTCTTCCCTCTCCTACAACTCCGTCATTACATATTCTGCCATTTTTAGAGCATAAGCGGAAAATTTATTTATTTCCTCTCCATACACCCGTAAGTTTTTGTCGATTCGTGTGTCTTTATTATTGAGACATGATTAAAACGCAAAGGAAAAAGATAATGGATCTGATTAATGAAATAAACAAAAACATGATTAAAAAAGAAGTTCGCGCCTTTCTTGACACATATGGGCTCGACGGATTAAAACAAGCTATGGATAATTACAGCAACTTACAGCAGCTATATCTCTGTAAGACTAAAAACACCACTTTCAAAATCCGCATCTGTGAAATCAATTATTTACAGATATGCGGGCATCTTATCACAATTTATACTGCGGACAACTGTTATCAGAAATACGGCTCTCTTAAGACAGAACTGGAAAGCCTGTCACAATATGGGTTTGTCAGATGCACCCAGAACCTCCTTGTTCCTTTGACAAAAATCCGGTCAATCGCTTATGACCGGATTACTCTGCTTGACGATACAACACTCCCTTTAAGCAAACGATATTCTTCCCAGGTACTACTATCATTTAAGATTTATGAAAAGCAGACCTTCCAGTCAAAGTGAGCCGTCATATTTTTTAATTGCAACAAATTGTAATTCTGTATATTGGGAAATGCTGCTCAACACGCTATTCTGCTCCGTTGAGTCAACAGTTTTCCCATCAATCCACAGCTTTCAGCAGAAGAGCCAACCTTGCTCTTAGCAATTCTTCGGGCAAAGCGTTACGTATCTAGCTTTAGAAAACTGCACTATATCGTCCTATCTTAACTTTCCTTCAGTTTCCCATAATAAGATTCACTCGTATAGAGAGCCGCTACCGGGTTATGCCCCATCACCCGGTCTTTCGCCACCAGTGTTGTAACCAGCGCCTCCGAGTATTTATAAAACAAGCTGTCATGCCCGACGCAAAGCCCCATGATAATATTCATGTCCGTCTTTTCTTTGTTCAGTATCTTTGCCTGCATCACCGGGTTGCACATATTCACTCCCACGTCGCAGCATTCCTCACCAATCCCGACTTCGGCTTTCGGGACTGCGCCCACTTTACATGCCGCCCCATACACTTCAAAGCCATGAGATGTAAGAATATCTGTCAGAATCCTCGTCTCGCGTATGAGGCCCACGCAAGTTGCAATGCCAAGTTTTTTATAACCCATCCTCTTTGCAAATTCAATGATTTCCTGCACCCTGCACCACTTCATATATCCCTCATGCTCCACCTGGGCGGCTGTCTGCATGACTTTTAAATTATCTCCCTCATCATAGGTCTTCATCGTTTCTTCCTTGAACGATTCGTCCATATTCGTTGTCAGGCAGAAGGACGGATAGGTTTTGTCCATGGCATTGCAGTTTGTGACAGCGCAGTAAGCGCACGAAAGCTTTTTGTCCTGTGTTTGCTTTTCATTCGTATTCATTTCAATCTTCTCCTCATTCCTGTATATTTACTTTCATTATATACCATCTGAAATGAATGTCCACCGATATTATGGCTGCCTTTCCCGCCTCTTGCAGTCCGTCTGTGCCGGGCCGTCAATCAGATGCCCCTCACTGTCAAACCGGGAACCATGGCAGGGGCAGTCGTAGCTTTCCCCGTCCGGGTTCCATTCAAGCCGGCATCCCATGTGAGGGCAGTTTTGTACAATCTTTTTATTGCCGGAAGGCAGGATATGCTTTGCAAGTCCTTTCACCGTATGCGCGCCGTGTACCGCCAGCCCTTTCGCCGCCTGTGCCGTAAAGTGCCTCTGGGGCAAAAAAATATCCGCCTCCTGGCATTCCCGCCCGCTAATCATTGCCGTCAGGATGCGGGCGCTCGCCATTGCCGTAGTCATCCCCCATTTTCCAAAGCCTGTCGCCACATACCAATTGGGTTTCCGCGCGGAAAATCTGCCGATATAGGGCAGCCCGTCCAGTGTCATGCAGTCCTGCGCCGACCACTTAAGCACTTCCCTGCTCCCCGGATAGATTTCCTGCGCCTTTCTGCGAAGGAACTCATATCTGCATCCTGCGCCCGGCTTGTTCCCCTGATTAAGCCCCGTCCGATGACTGCCTCCGCCAAGCAGCAGCAAATCTCTGCAGGGGCGGATGGAAAGCCCGTCCGGGTCAATTCCAAGATACATGCCCTCCGGTCTTCCTGCCCCTTCAAGCGCCGTCACATAACTCCGCTCCTGATACATTCTGGCAAAATAGTATCCCGGTACGTTGATAAATGGAAAATGTGCCGCAAATACAATATGCTCTGCTGTAACGGTTCCCAGTGCAGTCTCCACTCTCCTGTCCCCCGCCTTCAGGACTTTCGTCTGTTCGTACACCTCGATTTCCTCCGCAATTCCAGCCAAGAACTTAAGAGGATGGAACCGCGCCTGATTTTCGAACTTTGTCACGCCCGCCACCCAAAAAGGCAGCTCGCACTCCGTCCCAAAAGACGCCCGGATACCCAGCGAGGCTGCCACCTCCGCCTCCTGTTTCAGAAGTTCTGACCCGGTACGGGAATACAGGTATGCCGGGCATCTGACAAAATCACAGTCAATCCCTTTTTCCGAAATCAGCCTTTCGTACTCCCCGATTGCCGTTTCATTTACATTGGCATAATGCTCTGCCATCCGGCTGCCAAACATCTTGATAATCCGCGCATATACCAGATTATGCTGGGATGTTATCTTCGCCGTAGTGTTCTTCGTCTGCCCGCTCCCGATTCTGTCCGCCTCCAGGACAACCGACCGGATGCCCGCCTGGTTCAGGTAATATGCTGTCAGAATCCCTGCAAGCCCTGCTCCGATAACGACAACCGGTATCTCCATGTCTCCCGGGAGCGGCTCCCGTTTCCTTAATTTAACCTCTTCTGTCCAGATTGATTGCATTTTGCACCTCCGTTCTGCTGCATCCTGAAATTAGTATGCCCAAAAGTTTGATAAATTAAAAAAGGAACGCCCCATCAGCGTTCCATATTCTGCAAAACAATCTGTTTTAAATTTTCTAATAATTTTCCGCATGTACCTCAAAGTATGCCTGGGGATGGGCGCATGTCGGGCAGATTTCCGGCGCGTCTGTTCCAATGACGATATGTCCGCAGTTGCGGCACTCCCACACTTTGACTTCACTCTTTTTAAATACTTCAGCCTGCTCTACATTCTTAAGCAGCGCACGGTAACGCTCCTCATGATGTTTCTCGATTGCCGCTACCAGGCGGAATTTTTCTGCCAGCTCGGGGAACCCTTCCTCCTCGGCGGTCCTGGCAAATCCTTCGTACATATCTGTCCATTCAAAGTTCTCCCCCTCGGCAGCAGCCGCAAGGTTCTGGGATGTATCTCCAATGCCCGCAAGCTCCTTGAACCACATCTTGGCATGTTCTTTCTCATTATCCGCTGTTTTGAGGAAAAGTGCCGCAATCTGCTCAAATCCCTCTTTTTTTGCCGCGGAGGCAAAATATGTATATTTGTTCCTCGCCTGAGACTCGCCTGCAAATGCCGCCTCTAAGTTCTTTTCTGTCTGTGTTCCAGCATACTTGTTGCTCATAATATCATCCTCCTGTTTTTCATTGTTATATTCATTACATCCTGCAATGCAAAGAATCCTGTTTTAAATGGTGACTTTCTCAAAGTCAGATGCCGGGTGCTTGCACAGCGGGCAGATGAAATCATCCGGCAGCGTCTCGCCCTCGTAAGTATACCCGCACACGGAGCAGCGCCATGCCGTCTTCCCCGCACCAGCTGTTTTCTGCGGTTTCGGCTTAATCTCTGACTGGTAAAATGCATAGGTGGCGGACGCCGCGTCAGAGAGGACCTCCATATCGTCCACCGAGGCGATAAACAGCATGTGGCTCCCCAAATCAACCGTCTGCTCTACCGATGCGCTGATATAAGCATTCGTTCCTGCCGTAACATAGAAAAGCCCGTTGGCACTGCGCCTGCGGTCCGGGAAATCCGCAAATTTATCCGCATCCCTGCCGGACTGGAATCCAAAGCGGCGGAATGTGTCAAAATCAGCAGTTTCACTGAGGACAGAAATATTGAATATTTTACTCTTCTGAATCATTTCCTGCGTGTAGTTCGATTTATTTACCGCGACACTGATTCGGTTCGGTTCACTGGTGACCTGAACGGCGGTATTGATAATGCACCCGTTATCCTTCCCTTCATATGCTGATGTAAGTACAAATAATCCATAGCTCATCTTATACATTGCTTTTTTGTCCATAACGGCACCTCCTGATTTGTTCCTGCGCCATCTGCACACAGGCATTTTTACATATGTTCCGTTTTCCGGGCTTATGGCTGCCCGGTTTCTTTCTCCCTGCAAGAAGGACATAGATAATAGACTTTCAAATCATAGTACAAAAAATCTCCTCCTACCTTCTCACTCAGAGCATCCGTTAAATCGTCAAATGAAATATCTGCCAGTTTCCCGCAGCGACGGCACACCAGATGGTCATGCCTCACTGCTCGGTCATATCTGTCCGGCATGTTCTCAACAAATATCTTGCGAATCAGGCCGGCATCCCACAGCTTGTTCACATTATTATATACTGTCGCGATTACTACTTTCGGATACCTGACTTTGAGCTCTGCAAAAATCTGTTCAACGGTCATATGCTCCATAGATGCGGTAATAATGTGATATATTTCTTTCTCATACTTCGTCATATACACACCACCCCATATATCCAGTAATTAGAATAATTCTAAATTTGTTATATTTATTCTAATCTTGTTTCCAGTTTTTGTCAAGTGCATTTTCCTTTTCCATCTCATTTCCAAATATCGTATTAAATAAAGCAATATTATCCACCATCTGTTTCACCCTGTCACTTCCCATAATCGTAAGCGCACGGCTTTCCAGTTCCCGTAAGGGAGCAACCAGTCTGCGGGAATAGCCAATTCCTTTTTCCGTCAATTTAACCTGCTTTTCCCGGCGGTCTTCGCAGCCTGGGATAAGCTCCACATATCCCTCTTCCTTCAAAGAGCGGATTACGCTATTGACTGTCTGCTTGGTCAGCCCCGTACAGATGCAGATTTTTTTCTGCGTCATAGATTTTTGCCCATCCAATGTATACAGAACAAGCATCAGATAATAATTGATATTTCTTGACGCCGCCCAAGCGCTGTATAATCCATTGGACTGCCCCCATATTCCCCACAATTTCTGTTCATCCGTAAGCATAATCTCTCCTCCTGTTTCATGATGTTAAATACTATTATAGTATTTATGCATACCTTTATCAAGACTCCTCTGACTACGAATTACCCTGCAGGACTTTCACTTTAAAACATTACTTTAATTTATCAACGGCAAAATTTCCTGTCTGTCCACACGTTTCTTTAAAATGAGAGCCAGAACAGCCGACAAAATTCTTGCCCATACGGTACTCCACCAAATCATAATCTGCCCGCCGAGCAAAGGCGGCAAAACAAGCATCAGACCTAGCATGAACAGCGGCTCTATAAAGGTCAGTATATAAGAAAAAGCGCTCTTTTCCGTTGCATAAAAGCTTGCCGTTGTAATACGGAGAATCGCAACGAAAGGTACGGAAACCAGAAAAATCGGCATAATCTTTGCAATCTCCATATTTACCTCGCTTGATGCTCCAAACAGGATACCAAGACTTCCTCTTGTCACATACATAATGATACAGCCAACAACAGACATTAAAAATGCAAATCCATAAGCTAATTTCCGTACATATTTCAGATCCGCCCAGTTTTTTTCGCCGTAGCACCGACTGATCAACGGCTGGCTCCCGTCGCCGACGCCCTGCAAAATCAGATAGATAATGCAGATTACATAGGCAATACACGCATAGGTGGCAATAGCCGGTTCACCGCCATAGGAAACAGAAAAGCGGTTGATAATGATAAGGGAGATATTGGGAGACATGGCAAGTCCAAAAGGAGCAATCCCAATCTTAATCACAGAGGCCGATACCGCTCCCATTTTCGAAAAAGGAATCCGCAAGGTAAACTGCTTTTTCCTCAATAAATAAACCAGTGCAATCAGCATGGTAACGCCCTGTCCGATAATGGTCGCCCAAGCCGCTCCAGAGACACCCTGTTCCAACTCCCATACAAATACATAATCCAGAATCATATTTGTAACAAATCCTGCAATCATGGAAACCATTGCATAGAAAGAACCGCCATGATTTCGGATAAAAGGAACCAATCCCGTACCAATCACCTGCAGAGTTGCCCCCACGGCAATCACGGCAATATATTCTTCTCCCAAAGAAAGTAGCTGACCGCTTGCTCCCAGCAATCTTAAAAGAGGACTGTTCAAAAGAAAGATTGAAAATGTCAGGATAATGCTCGAAATAATCAAAAGCCATAACGCGCCCGCCGTATACGCTTTTGCCTCAGCCTCCTTCTTTTCCGCCTTATTGATAGAATAATAAATGGCGCCGCCCATGCCGATTCCAGTTCCAAGCGCTTGAATGACTGCTACAATCGGATAAGCAATATTTACAGCCGAAAGAGCCAAATCGCCAATACTGTTCCCAACAAAGAAACCATCTACAATCGTATAAATCCCTGATAATGCAAAGGATAATACAGAAGGTATTACATATTTAAAAAAAGTTTTTACGTCACGCATTTGTTCTTCTGCTCCTTTTAAAATTTTCTTTTTAGTCCGTACATGTACTATATTAATTATAGTCTGTATATGGACTAATTGTCAAGAAAAATTTATGTGATTTCTGTTTGTCAGCGCAGAGATTTCCATTAGCGGCAGGAGCTGTCAGGTGCACACAGAATAGCTGCCGCACTGGACTATCAGCGCGGCAGCTATCAAACATACACTTATTTTATTCAATCGTTATTTTCCCTGCCCATATGAATTTTTAACAAAATCCTGCATTGCTCTTATGTTTTCATCAGAAATTCCTGCCGGCTCTCCGCCAGCCGCTTCAATCATATAATAAATCCGGGCTGTTACTTCAAGTACTTTTGCCGTTTTAAAAGCGCCTTCCATGTCATCTGCCACACATACAGCTCCATGAGAATGGAGCAAACAGGTATTTGATTTCTCCCCCAACGCTTTTACGCTGTTCTCTGCAAGTTCCGGGCTGCCTGGAAGCGCATAATCTGCACATCTGCATACATCTCCCAGGATTTGGGCCGCCTCATCAATGATAAGGGGAATATCTTTTCCCTGAGATGCATATACCATAGAGTAGATGGGATGTGTATGTATAATCGCATTGACATCCTCCCTGTTTCTGTAAACAGACAGATGCATCCCCGTTTCAATCGTCGGTTTTCTCCTGCCTTCGACAATGCTTCCGTCTAATGTACATACTACTACATCATCTTCCACGATCGTATCATAGAGCATCGCGCTGGGAGTCAGGTACACAAGCCCTGTTTCTTTATCCCGGAAACTTATATTGCCCCATGTCTCTACGGTAAGGCCCGAGCCTGACATCTTCTTTCCACTTTCTACAATCAATTTTTTAAAGTTCATCTTTTCTCCCTCTTCGTACCTTTATTATTTTGTCGCGCTGATCTCCGCCGCATACTTCTCTGTCTCAGCAAGCGTCTCCTTTGCGTTATCGATTGTCACAAGCTTGCAGCCTGTATCAATATATGATTCCGCTTTCTCGCCTGCAAGAATCTTTGCCATATTGACAACACCAAGCTTGCCCATCTCGATTGGCTGCTGTGCACAGGTCGATACGAATTTCTCATCAATTACATATTGAAGTCCTTCTGTTACACCGTCATATGAGAAGATCTTGATCTGATCCGTAAGTCCCGCCTCGTCAACTGCCTGATAAGCGCCAATCCCCATTAAGTCATTTTCGCAATAAACAACTTGAAGATCTGGATTCGCCTGGATGATATTCTGGATTGCCGTGTAACCGAGATCTGTCTCCCAGTTTGCATGTTGCTCTGCCACAAGATCTACAACGTCTCCTGCTTTATCTAAGAATCCGTTATATCTGTCGTCATCGTTTGTCTGACCCTGGACACCTCTGAGGATTGCTGTCTTGCATCCGTCGGGATATAACTCGGCCACTTTCTCTCCGACCATCTGCCCGCCAACATAGTTGTCAGTTCCGTAAAACGGGATATCCTCTCCAAGGGTCTTTATCGTATTGCCATCCAGCTTCGTGTCAAGATTGATCACTGGAATTCCTGCATTCTTGCACTCCTGAAGCGCCGAGATCAACCCTTCGGACGCCGCCGGTACAAGTATGATTCCGTCTACTCCCTGCGATACAAAATTCTCGATGATAGTAAGCTGCTCTTCTACAGACTGGTGCTCTGCACCTGCCTGAATCTCAACCTTCATCCCTAATGCTTTGCCAGATTGCAGCACCGAATTGGCTACAATAATATGATACTCATTGTTAAGAGTCATCCCGCAAAATCCAATCGTATATTCACCATAGTCCTTATCCGGAACCTGTGCTTTGATCTCTTCTGCCAGCTTATCCGAAACCTGTGCGGACTCATCCACAACTGCTGCATCCGATGAATTGCCGTCTGCTTTTCCGTTGTTTCCGCTGTCTTTCCCATTTCCACATCCAACTAACAGTGTTCCAACCATTGCTGCGCATAATAACGCACTTATTAATTTCTTTTTCATGGTGTGCCTCCTTAATTTTAATTGATAAGTGTATGTTTTTATCATTAGTTATTCTGCCTTTCGTTCTTTTCTCTTGTCTGCAAAAACGGCAACAATAACAACTAATCCGGTGATAACTGTCTGATAGTATGTCGCAACATTCATAATCTGAAGCCCGTTTGTCAATGTTGCAAGGATAATTGCACCTACAACTGTATTGGCAAGCTTTCCTTTTCCTCCTGACATAGAGATTCCTCCGATAACGGCTGCAGCAATTGCATTCATCTCATAAGAACCGCCTGCACTTGGATCTGCATATAGAAGCCGCGCCAGCAGCATAACTCCGGCAAACGCCGCGAACACGCCGCAGAGTATATACACGATAACTTCCAGTTTTTTAACCCTGATACCTGACAGGCGCGCAGCATGGGAATTCCCTCCCAACGCATAGATTCCACGCCCGAATTTTGTATAAGCAAGAATCAAGATCATAATTGCATAAAATACAACCACATATAAAACTCCGATTGGAATTACCCCAAAGAATTTCGTTTTCATAAGTGCACCGATTTTCAGCGAAAAACCCGACACAGCCTGTCCCTCATTGATAATCTGCGCAAGCCCCCTGACCGCCTGCATAGATTCCAGCGTAGTGATAAAAGCCGGAACTTTTCCATAGCTTACCAAAACTCCATTAAACAATCCGATCACGGCACCACAGAGCAGGCACAGAATGATTGCCGCCGGAATCGGCATCCCGTCTTTAATATTCATGGCCAGAAATATTCCTACAAATCCTACAACCGAACCAATCGAAAGGTCAATCCCGCCTGTAAGTATTACAATTGATGCACCAATCGCCAGTATCGCATTGATACTTGCTTGATTTACGATATTCATTATATTGTTAATATTCAGGAAATTTTTCCCCATCGCCGAGCAAATAACTGTAAATACGAGAAATATCCCAATCATGCCTATATAGATAATCCAATCTGTCAAATTAATCTCATGTTTATCTCTCATCACTAACCTCCTCTGCCAGTTCAATTTTCAGAATATCCTGCTGCGTCAGTTTCCCGTTATTATCAAGAACTGCACGGAGCCTTCCTTCTCCCATAACTGCAATCCGATCACTCATTTTAAGCACTTCGACAAGGTCTGACGATATCATGATGATCGAAGCCTTCTTTTTTATAAGCTCATACATAATGTTATAAATCTCATCCCTCGCACCTACGTCAATACCCCTAGTCGGTTCATCAAAGATATAGATATCCGCATCCGAGTAGAGCCATTTTGCGATTACGACCTTCTGCTGATTGCCTCCGGACAGATTCTTTGCTTCCGTCAATTCTGAAAATGTCTTGATCTTCAAGCCGTCTACGTATTCTCTTGCAGTCTTTCTTTCCTTCCTGCGGTTTAAGAAAGGACGGCACAGCTTGTCCAAATTAGGAAGGGCTATATTTCCAGCAACAGAATGCATAAGGATCAATCCTTCATCTTTGCGGTCTTCACTTAAGTACACAATCCCATTCTTTATATTCTCTGCCAGATTCGTGCCGATCTTCTTTCCTTTATAGACAACCTCTCCCTTATCCTTTTTATAATCTCCGATGATCGTTTTGGCAGTTTCCGTTCTTCCTGCTCCCACCAGTCCGGCAAAGCCGAGGATTTCTCCTTTGTGAAGATCAAATGATACCTCTTTTACCAGATTCTTATATCCCAGATTTTTAACCGAAAGAACCACTTCATTCCTGTCAATGTACTTATTCTCAATCTTATCGAAACTTACTTTTCTTCCGACCATCATTTCTGTAAGCTCGTCTTCGGTGGTGTCCTTAATATTTACCGTACCGACGTATTCCCCGTCACGCATGACCGTACATACATCTCCGATTTCAAACAGCTCGCTCATGCGGTGGGAAATATATATAATCCCGATTCCCTGGTTCTTAAGCTCTCTTATGATCCCGAACAGCATCTCTGTTTCTTTATCCGTAATCGCTGCCGTCGGCTCATCAAGTACAAGAAGCTTAACGTCATTGGAAATTGCCTTTGCAATCTCTGCCAACTGCTTTTTAGCCACACTCAACCGGGAGATCAGCGTCCTCGGATTCACCTTCAGACCAATCCTATCCATATATTCTTTAGCCTCTTTTATCTCCCGCCTGTGGTCAACAGCTACCCCCTTGCGGTATTCCTTTCCAAGAAATATATTTTCATAAATGGACATCTCCGGAACAAGATTGAACTCCTGATAAATCACGCTGACACCCTTTTTTATCACGTCTCCCGGTGGCATCTGGGGAAGTTCTTCTCCGTCGAATACAACACTCCCTTTCTCTCTTGCGTAAGCTCCGGACAATATCTTGATCAACGTAGACTTTCCGGCACCATTTTCCCCGAGAAGAATATGAACCTCTCCTTTTTTTACAGTAAGTTCCGTATCCTTAAGAACATTTACACCAAAAAAGCTTTTTGTAATATGCCTCATTTCCAGAATATTTTCGCCCATCACTCCACCTCCTTATGTATACGTCTCTGTTTCATATGATTCTGCAATAATCTGCCTGAGGTCGGTAAGTGTAAACTCTCTGTTAAAATACTTTAATTGTGCGCTTATATTTCCCATAGCTGTGCTTTCTCCATAACACACCACAATCGCCTTTTTCATATAATGTGCAGACAGCTTAAGAAGTACCTTGCTTGCAGTTCCTCCTCCTGCAATATATACTTTTTTAAATGTCCTTCCAGTCACCTTTTCGATATCCCGGATCGTATCTGCATATACTCGGGCCAGCGAATCGTAAAATGTCCTGAATAGTATGTCCCATCTCATTTCACCGGATACCTGCCCGCTCTGTATCAGGTAGTTCCAGATAGCTTTTGACATACTCGGCGGATTAAAAAATAAAGATTCATTCAGATCTATCACTGTATTGCCTTCACATTGCTCTGCAAGATTTGATATCGTATCCCAGGATGTTTTTTCTTTACAAAGGAAATCATATTCTTTCTTTAGCTGATTGATAATAAACATCCCAGCACTGTTCTTTAATAAAGTAATCTTTCCAAATGCTCCCGCTTCATTCGTAAGATTTGCATTTCTTACTTCCTCATTGCAGATCGGTTCTTTTAATTCTGTCCCTATTAACGACCAGGTTCCACAGCTTATAAAACCAAAGTTCTCTTCCAAAGCAGGAATCGCGGCCACTGCAGACGCCGTATCATGCGAAGGCACACAGACTACCGGAATATCATAATCCGCTCCTATTTCCTCCAGAATATCTTTTCTTACATTACCGATTTTCTCTCCATGCTTTCCGATTTTGCAAAAGATGTTTTTATCAATTCCGAATTTTTCGCATACCGCATGGCTTATCTTGCCGTCTCTTACAGACATAAGCTGCGTCGTACTTAATTCGCTCGGCTCATTTATCATCTCGCCTGTCAGAAAATAATTCAATATATCCGGCACCATAAGACACCTGTCCGCCGCGGATATGATATGCGGAAAGTCCTCCTTCATCCCAGCCATCATGTATACAGAATTGATCTTATCGCATAAGATACCCGTCTTATAAAACATCTGTTTTTCTTCTTCATGATCCAGTCTTGAAAGCTGCTCCTCTCCGATCATGTTCCTGTATGAAAGCGGATTGGAAAGCATATGTCCTTCTTTATCAAAAAAAGCAAAATCCACTCCCCACGTACAGACACCGATGGAATCTATCCTTTCATCCTTAGATACCAGTTCTTTTAAAACAGCTTTAAACTCGTTGAAAATACGCAGCAGATCCCAATAATAGTATTCTCCGATCTTAGTCATGTTATTGGGCTTCTGACATATTACTTCGCTATGTATCTTCCCTTCTTTATACCGGCCTGCCACAATCCGAAAAGAAGAATTGCCGCAATCCAACGCAACCATAGTCTTTTCTTTACTCATAAGCTTCTCCTTATCGTACGGTGATTTTTATATGGTAATTTTTTTCGTATTCTTTTAGAAACTGCAGATCCTTTACTTTGAGCGATTCCATATCCCCCATCTCATACACACGCCCAAGCCCTCTGTATTTATCAAGCCCGAGCCTGTGATACGGCAGGAATACCACTTCTTTCACTTTCTCTAGCCTTTCTGAAAATGCAAGAAACTGTTCAATCGCATAAACTTCATCATTGCACCCCGGAATATAGGGATACCTCAGGTACAGTTCTCCGTTAAAGTTCTTATCCAGCCATCGGATATTACTTAATATTTCCCGATTGTCCCTTCCGGTAAGAGCAAGATGCCTCTCTCCCGAGAAATGCTTATAGTCGCAATAAATAATGTCAATATGTTCGGCTGCTTCTTTTATCTTCGGCAGCGGAACTTGTCCGCATGTCTCTACCAATACATTCCACCCTCGCTTATGTGCCAGCTCAGAACATTCTTTTATATCCGATGCATACAAAAAAGGTTCTCCTCCACTGAATGTGATGCCGCCTCCGCTGGCAAGATAATATGCCTCATCCTTTATGAGCACTTCCATAAGTTCTTCTGCCGTATAGTCTTCCCCCTGGACAACTCTGGCATCCGCATAACAGGCATCTATGCATCTTTTGCACATCTTGCATTTCTTACTGTCTGTGATCATGCCATAATCCGGATGATAGAAGATTGCCCCAGAGGGGCAGGCCTTAAGGCACCGCCCGCACCCGATACATCTCACTGCTTTGAATAGGATCTGCGGCTTATATAGCTGCGACTCAGGATTTGCACACCATTTGCACTTAAGAAGACATCCTTTTAGAAACACTGTCGTCCGTATCCCGGGACCATCCTCTGTCGAACATCTTTCAATATTAAATATTCTCACTTATAATGTTACCTCTGTTCTGTTGATGACATCGTTCTGCGCCGATTCTCCAAGAGACGTAAAAAGTGCACTGTATCCAGATACGCGGACCATAAGGTCAGAATATCCTTCCGGGTTTTTCTGCGCCGCTCTGAGCGTCTCGTTATCCGTAACATTGAACTGGATCTGCTGTCCGTCTTTGCTAAAGAACACCCGCATCATACTGATAATCTTCTTTCTTGACTCTTCTGTCGCGATTGCAGAAGGTGCCAGACGCATATTAAAGATATTGCCTTTCTGATCCCATATGGTAGGTATCTTTCCAACAGAATTGCACGCTGCAGTGGCACCGCTCCTCTCTGAACCATTAGCCGGGGAAACTCCGTTATTCACAGGTGTTCCCGCTGTCCGCCCGTCCGGAGTAGCCCCAATCCTGCTTCCAAAGGAGATGTTGCCTGTGACCGGACTCTGGCTGTAAGAGAAACAGCAGGGAACCGGACCCTTGCCATACTTTGAACTCTTATAATCATGTCTTAAGCTAGAGCCGATATAATCCTCTACAGCAACCACCCATTTATCCGCATAGTCATCATCATTTCCGAACTTGGGGGCCTTATTTTTCATAAGAAGCTGAATCTCGGCACCTGTCGGGGAAGTGGTATCATCCTGAAAGTTCGTCTTACATGCATGGAGCACCTGTTCCATCGTAAGGATCTTTTTGTCATATACAAGATACTCCATAGCGGCAAGCGCATCTCCTGAACTTATGGAGCCCGCGGTCGGACCGCCGTCTGCCGAATACAGGGCTCCTCCTTCCACAAGATCTAAGCATCTTCCGATACAGTCTTCTACAAGGGAAGAACGGAAAGCGTTCAAGTCATACCTGATATGTACATCATCATTGACATGTTCGGTGATACAGTTAATATCCATAAAATATTTAAGCATCTTCTTAAATTCATCAAATACTTCATCTATAGATGTACAGCCAGCAATCTTCTTATCTGTCTTTTTAAACAAGATTCCGGTCGCCGGGTCAGTTCCATCGTTCAATGTAATCTCTAATACCTTCTCCACGTTAAGCCATGGTCCTTTTGCCGCAAAATCCCATTTTCCCGGGATAGACGCCTCGATACATCCGTCCGGACTCCAGTCAGCCAAGTCTTCTTCAGCGATACCCATATCGCGCAAGGTCTTGATAAATGCATTGTCATTATAGAATGCCGGCATTCCTCCTTTGTGTGCGATAGCCGCCTCCAACGCATCATACAGCACTTCATCTTTGGTCCCGTCAAAATACTTCACAGATACAGAAGGGGTGATGAGCTTAAGCTCCCGGCAGGCTCTTATACACAACATAGACACATCATTTGTTGCATCCTTGCCGTCTGCCGTCTGTCCGCATATCGCCATATTGATAAACATCTGATATCCCATAAAAAATTCTGTATCCGGCCACGAACGAAGCTTATTGATCTCATTACACTTGATAAAGAAACATTCCAGAATCTCCAATGCCTTTTCTTTTGTAATCCTGCCTTCCTCTATATCTTTTTTATACAAAGGATATACATATTGGTCAAATCTCCCAACGGAGATTGCATGTCCGTTAGATTCCAGATGTACTGCGAGCAGTATTATAAAAATCGATTGTACCGCCTCCTGGAATGTTCTTGCCGGATGAAACGGTACATTACGGCAGACCTCTGCAAGCTCATAAAGCTCCCTTTTGTACTCCTCAATCTCACACTTTCCTGCTTCTTCCTCACATTTATCCGCAATCCTTTTTGCAAAATTAACAACCGCCTGATTGCCGAGAAGGGCTGCGTCCAAAAACTGCTTCTTCTTTAAGGAGTCCGGCTCAAGCATATCAAGGCCGTCAAGCTTAGCCTGGATCCTTGCCATCACATCTTCTAATCCTTTTTCGACAACCAGCTTGTAATCAGGTATCTCATTCCCAAGCCCTGCCGCGCATACCCATGTCTCATCCGTAACCCCTGCATCCCACGCATCATTCACTTCTTTAGGCAGATTCTTCCTCACATAATCATAGACCGTCTTTCCATTCCAGTACTCTGCACATTCACGGACAAGCATCTCATCTTCATGTGTAATGTAGAACTTATCACCCGGCCTGCCTTCCCACCTATAGGGCTTTCCGTCAAGCTCCTCCAATATCCACTGCGCCGAGTATTCTGGATAAACCGGTGAGCCTTTTGCAGTCTTTGACTGATT
Organism: uncultured Dorea sp.; assembly: GCA_910586965.1. Taxonomy (GTDB): domain Bacteria; phylum Bacillota; class Clostridia; order Lachnospirales; family Lachnospiraceae; genus MD308. Next base: position 15,832 of record CAJUMF010000052.1, read on the forward strand.
CCCTGCAATCAGTTCCCCCGGCTTCACCCAGATTGTCATCTGATCCAGCACTTCATAAAATGACTTTGCACGCCTGATGATTATGGGAAGTCCGTCTGTTTTCTTCATGGATTCTGTGAAAATCTTACACCTTTCACCATCTACATAGGGCTTTTGCTCCATTAATTCTTTACGTAACTTTTGTATACGATAGTTCATGTTTTACCTCCTCTGTTCATGTTTTACGCTTCTTTATGTAACTTGTTACATTCATTCTACTTTTAATCCTTATATTTGTCAATATATATTATGCATATTGGTAATATTTTACATATATATCCTTTATTTTTTGTATATATTAGTTATTAGTCTACGTAATATCGTTAATAATACTTGTTACTTTTATTTGTTTTACTTTTTTATTCTAATGAGAGAAATTCAGGGCAAGATATGATAAAATATTAATAATCAGAGAAAGGATCTGCGCAAATATGGATAACGAATTTTTAGGCATCAGAGAAATCGCCCAAATGGCAAATGTCTCCACCGCGACCGTTTCACGGGTTATTAATCATCCTGAAAAATGTTCGGAACAGACACGCAGGAAAGTAGAAAAGATCATAAAGGAAAATAATTATATCCCAAATGAAACAATAAAAAATATATTCTCAAAATCGTCAAATACGATTGCTATATTTATCTACGATATCAGCAACCCCTTTTTTACCAACCTGATCATGGAACTTAACAATATCTGTTTTAGGGAACACTATACATTATTAATTTGTGATACGGAAAACGATATAGAAAAAGAAAAGGAATATTTAAAATTCTGTATTGCAAAACGCTGTATCGGCATTATATTGACAGAAGGTGTCACAAATACACTTTTTAAAGACATAAAGATACCCTTTGTTTCCCTGGACCGGAAAGAAGGAGCCAAGGTTCCTTTTGTGACTTCCGAAAACTATCATATCATACGAAAAGTAATTAGTTACTTATACAATCTGGGGCACAGAAAGATTGCCTTTGTTGGCTCAAAGCACCAATTCATTTCTGTAGAAAAACGATACCAGGGATATTTGGATGAATTAAAAGAAAAAAATCTCCCGTTTAAGGAAGAATATGTATACCGAGAAGGCGAAGCGCTTGATACGAAGCTGGGACGGCAGGCCCTCAGATACTTCTTGTCTCTTCCAAAGATGCCGACAGCCCTTCTATGCGCCAATGACATGGTAGCGCTGGGGGTGATCAACGAAGCAAGGTCCATGAATATCGATATTCCCGATTCATTATCCGTATGCGGCTTTGACCATGTTTTAGACGAATTTCTTCCTGTGCCGCTAACGACCGTAGAGCAGAATATTCCTAAAATTGCCGAGGAATTATTCTACTCATTGACCGAGCAGCCCGATACACCTGCGGAAAAAATTGTAGATTCCATCTTTATTCCAGGGAAAACTTGTGCGCGTGTATCAGGCAAAGCCAAAGCAAACGAACTTTCTATATCCGAAAAGGAGGGATAAGATATGTACTATCTGAATACCAATACCCAGTTCATCCTGTTTCAGGACACATTGAACAGCCATATCTATGTAGATAAAAGCCTGTTGATAAAGAAAATCTCTCCCCTGATCCGCACGGACGGAAAGTATATCTGCATCACCCGGCCACGTCGGTTTGGAAAAACCGTGAATGCAAATATGCTGGGAGCATATTATTGCAAAGCGCATAATTCCCATGTGCTCTTCGACCACCTGACAATTGCCGGCGAAAAAATATATGAAGACTATATAAACCGGTATAATGTGATACACATTGACTTCAGCGTTTTTCCGGATTTTTGTGACAGTTATGACACGTATTTAAAAGGAATCATTAAAAATCTCCGGGAGGATCTGCTGGCTAATCACCAACCCCCACTTCAAGTGGGGGTTTGAAAAACGCCCCCAAGGGCTCT
>CAJUMF010000053.1 GCA_910586965.1 uncultured Dorea sp.
CTATTTTGATGAATTATTGGCTCGTATCCGTGATATTCGTTCTTCTGAAAAAGTATTTTGGAGAAAAGTATTGGAAATATATGTGCACTGGGCGGCTCATAAGCACACAGCGGCAGAAGTAATCTATCAACGGGCAGATGCGGATAAAGACAATATGGGATTAACATCGTGGGCTGGAAGAGAGCTTAAACGTTCTGATGTAGAAATCGCAAAGAATTATTTAAACGAAAAAGAAATTGATGCGTTAAATAAAATCGTTACGGCATATTTAGATATTGCAGGAGGGGTTTGTAGTATATGAGTACAATGTATGATTTATCGTTTAAAAGTATCTGGGGCAGTAAAGTGCTTTTGCAGGATATTTAAACTAAGTGTCTGGATTGCCGTAAAAATTATCCCGCATAAAACGGACAATAACCCGAATACGGCAAATCCGGTCAACAGGACAGCCGCATTGATGATGCCCATGGTGTAGGCAATGTTGACTTTCGGGTTCTTTTTATTCAGGATCAGCGCGATGATGTCAAAGCTTATGGCAGTGGACTTCGCGCGGATGCACAGGTGATAGCCGGTTCCTACCAGGACGCCTGCCAGCGCGACGCAGACGGGCAGTGGCAGGGAAAGAGACAGGTTAAGGCTGTGGAAAAAGGTGAACATGGAAAGGTAGCAGGCACAGCTTAAGACGCTGCCTGCAAAGAACTCTTTTCCGAGGAATACAAGGCACAAAAGGAGCAGGAAAAGTGTCAGCAGATTGACGAATACAGAGATGTCCATCCGGCAGACCTGCCCTAAAACCATGGAAAAACTTGTGATGCCGCCGTTGATGATTTCACGGGGTACGGTGATGAATGCATATGCCCCGGTAATCAGGAGATTTCCCAGGATGATGGTTAAAATGCGTTTCATAAATGCCTCCTTGTGCCTGAACGTTGTGCCGGTTCATGTAAGAGATAGTCCAAAGTTTCCCAGCACATATGTATGATAGGACAGGGAAATAGAAATGTCAACAGGCGAGAGGAACTCAGAAAGGAATCAGTTGTGAAGATTACGGTAATAAGCGTCGGAAAGTTAAAGGAGAAATATCTGAAAGACGCCATTGCGGAATATGCAAAGCGGCTCGGCAAATATTGTAAGCTTGAGCTTTTGGAGGTGGCGGATGAGAAAATCCCGGATAACGCCGGAAGTGCGGCAGAAAGTGCCGTCCGGGCGAAGGAAGGGGAGCGGATTTTGAAATTTGTGCGGGATGACGCTTATGTCATCACGCTGGAGATAGACGGCGCGCAACTTTCTTCGGAAAGCCTGTCAGAAAGGATTGAGAACCTCGGCATACAGGGGAAAAGCCATATCATCTTTATTATCGGCGGCTCCATCGGCCTTGGGGAGGAAGTGAGGGGGCGCTCGGACTTTGCCCTAAGTTTTTCGAAGATGACATTTCCCCACCAGTTGATGCGGGTGATTCTATTGGAGCAGATTTACCGGAGTTTCCGGATTATCAATGGGGAGCCGTACCATAAGTAGAGCTGGGCAATATTTTTTTGATTGAGTGTAAACCGGATGCATGGTAGACTATAGGAAGTATGGTCGTCATATGATGATGATTGGAGATTTGGAGTGGATGAGATGTTTTTATTTCACGGCAGCAATGTTGTGGTAGAAGTTCCGCAAATATTGGAAAATGGATTTTATAAGGATTTTGGATACGGGTTTTACTGTACAAATATTGAAAAACAAGCGAAGAGATGGGCTCTGACCAGGCGCAGGAATCATATTGTCAATAAATATGCATATAGGGTGAATCCGCAATTAAACGTGAAAATATTTACAGAAATGACCGAAGAATGGCTGCAGTTTATTGTGGATTGCCGCCGCGGAAAAAAACATGATTACGATATTGTTGAAGGGGCGATGGCAGACGATACGATATGGGATTATATCGAAGACTATATTGACGGGAAAATCCATAAAGCAGCTTTCTGGGAGCTGGTCAGATTTAAGTATCCGACGCACCAGATTGTATTTTGTACCAAAGATGCGCTGGAGACATTAACATTTGAAGGGAGTTATGTGCTATGACCAATCTTTTTTTTCCTGACGAGAAAGTAACAGACAATGACCTGTATTTTTTGTGCTATATGGTTGAGCGGATTGCAAGAAAGCTCCATCAGAAGAACCGGTATGTTGTCAATCATATTTCCAGAGAAGAATGGGAGCGGCTTATCAGCCTTGCCGGTGCCTGGCACTGTGAGAATCCCTTGAAAGTGGAGAGCGAATGGATTGAAGAATATCATCTGGTGCGCGGGGAGTTTGATATCGCGGATGTGGACAAGGAGCTTGTGGATGAGATTCCGTCGGAGACACAGATGGGAAAGGTCTATACAAGGCTGATTCTTTCAACCCTTAAGCGGGGAGAGAATTTCGTGGATGGGATGATTCGGGTATACAATGACGATATCTGTGAGACAATCGATAATTACAACAGCAGCGCATACTATGAGCCGTCCTATGTGATTACAAAAGCCTATAATGACGGCGGATTTTAACATACCATTCTGTCCGGAAATGTAGTATAATGGTAGAAAAGGACACAGCAATTCAAAGGAGGACATAGGATGATGAGTATGATTTTGGGGATGGCACAGGTTTTTATTCCGGTTATAGTGATAATTCTGCTCGTTGTTCTGGTGATGGTTACAGGTTATGTAAAGGCATCGCCGGACACCGCGTACATAATTTCAGGTCTGCGGAAACAGCCAAAGGTGCTGATCGGAAAGGCCGGCATCAAGATTCCGTTTCTTGAGAAGAAAGACGAGCTGAATTTACAGTTGATTCCAATTGATGTCAAGACTTCGAGCGCGGTTCCGACGGCGGACTATATCAATATCCGGGTGGACGCCGCCGTAAACGTAAAAATCAGCGACAACAATGACCGGCTGGCTCTTGCGGCGCAGAACTTCTTAAATAAGCCGGTAGAATATATCGCGCAGGTCGCAAGGGAAGTGCTGGAAGGCAATATGCGTGAGATTGTAGGTAAGATGAATCTTGAGGAGATGGTATCCGACCGCCAGAAATTTGCCAACCTGGTGAAAGAGAACGCGGAGCCTGACCTTGCGGCGATGGGGCTTGATATCGTAAGTTTCAATGTCCAGAACTTTGTGGACGGAAACGGCGTCATCGAGAACCTCGGCGTTGACAACATTGTAAAGATACAGAAAAATGCCGCCATTTCCAGGGCGGAGAGCGAGAAAGAGATTGCCAGGGCGCAGGCAATGGCGAAAAAGGAGGCCAATGACGCTCAGGTAAGCTCCGAGCTTGAGATTGCCAATGCCAAGGCGCGGGCGCAGAAGGAAAAGGCTGTCGTTCAGGCGGAGGCTACAAGGGAGTCGAAAGAGGCCGAGATCAGTGCGGCTACGCTTATCGCCCAGCGGGAAAATGAGCTGGAGATCCGTAAAGCAGAGCTCCAGAAGGACGCGGATACGAAAAAAGCGATCGCGGACGCGGCATACCAGATCCAGAAGGAGACGGAGCGTAAGACGGTGGAGATCACCACTGCCGAGGCGAACCTTGCGCGGCAGGAAAAAGCAATCATCCTAAAGGAAAAGGAAGTAGAACTTACAGAGCGCAGCTTAGAGGCTACGGTAAAAAAACAGGCGGACGCGGAAAAGTACGCGAAACAGCAGGAGTCTGACGCAAGGCTCTATGAGGTGCAGAGAAATTCCGAGGCGCAGCTCTTTGAGCGCCAGAAAAATGCGGAAGCCGATAAGTTCGAGCGCGAGAAAGAGGCGGAGGCGCTGAAAGCTACTGCGGAGGCGGAGAGGTTCGCCATGGAACAGCAGGCGGAAGGTATCCGAAACAAAGGGCTTGCGGAGGCGGAGGCCATCAAGGCAAAGGCTCTGGCGGAGGCGGAAGGTATCGAGAAAAAAGCGGAGGCCATGAAACAGATGGGCGAGGCCGCTATCCTTGAGATGTACTTTAAAGCGATGCCGGAGATCGCAAGGAACATCGCCGAGCCGCTTGCGAAGGTGGATAAGATCACGATGTACGGGGATGGCAATTCGTCGAAACTTGTGAAGGACATCGTAGGGACTCTTACCCAGGTGACAGACGGCCTTAAGGAATCTACAGGCGTTGACCTTCAGTCCGTGCTGTCAGGATTCCTTGGGATGAAAGTGGCAAATGACGTTCAGCGCGCGAAAGACGGTGAGGGCATAAAGTCTGCGGAGATTGCAGAAAATACGAAAGACACAGGAAATATGGAGGGTTGATATGACATAGCATTTACTATGTTCTCCTCCTATGTGATTGCAAAAGTTTAGAAACAGGAGATTAGCTATTCAATGGCCGGTCTCCTGTTTCGTCTTCTGGATATTTTTTTAGACCAGTGTACAAACGGAATATTTTTCAACAATAGTATGAATATTATTTAATAATCTGCCGAATCTCATGGAGCATCCGTGTACCAGCCAGGGACAGCCGGCGGTTTTTCGGTGTGACAAGGCCGATGGAACGGTGGAGATTATTCTCAAGGGGGAACACATTGTATCTCCCGGTATAACCTTTTATGAATGATTCCGGAAGGATGCTGCACCCCATGCCGGCCTCTACCATAGCAATCGCGGAGGTCTCCAATGCGATATTATGTTTGGGACTGCATCTTAAGCCGTTTTCCGAAAAAAATGAAGAGATGCATTTATCATATCCTCTCTTTGCCTGGATCATGACTTGGTTTTTAAGTTCATTCACTGTTATGTAGGAGCTATTCTCAGGGATAAAGCTCTCAGGAGTGATGCACAGCAGTTTATCGTGCAAAAGTGTGATTACAGACAGTTGCTCTGACGTCGGAAGAGAGACAAATCCAATCTCTAATTCTCCGTTTAAAACCATAGTCTCAATCGAATAGCAGTCATCCTGATGCACACAAACTTCTAACTGCGGATATTTGTGTGTGAACAGGGACAGGATGTCCGGAAGATAGATCCGGCAAATGCTGTCTACGACGCCCATATGTACGACGCCTTTCATCAGGCCGTTGATCTGGGAGATTTCTTCTCTGAGCCTTGTCTCCTCAGCCAGTACAGCCTGAAAATGTTCCAGCAGTATCTCGCCGTTATCTGTCAGGGTAACACCGTAGCGGCTTCGGTTCAGCAGTGCAAAGCCAAGGCTTTTTTCCAGGCTGGATATGGCGTGGCTGGCAGCGGACGGCGTCATATTCAAAGCTTCCGCCGCATGGGTCAGATTACGTGTTTCTGCAATGATGCAGAATAATTGATAAGTAGCAAGAGACATGACATGCTCCTTTCTAAAAATCATTCGTTGATATAAGTTGAAAATGATTCAATCAAATATAGAATATTATGAAATTTACAAAATGTAAAGACAATATTATGATTAATCTAAATATTCAAAGTATTGCTGCAGCACATTACTTGATAGGAACAAAGAAAGGAAGGAGGGTAACCCCTTATGGAAAAAGAAAAAAGAATCAAAAGGGAACCTACTCTGGCAGAATCAATTATTGTAATATTGGCATTAGTGTTTTTTGTCAGTATCGGATTTGGCCTGTGTAAATTTGAACTTCAGGCAATGCTTTTATGCACGGCGATATTTACCGTATTTATGTCGATGCGGATCGGGCTTACTTGGGAGATGTGTGAAAAGGCGATCTCTCAGAGGGTTGTTAAGGTCATGCCGATCGTCTATATCATGTTTACTGTCGGCGGGCTCATTGCGGTGCTGATCTTTTCGGGAACAATCCCGATGCTCATCTATTACGGACTGCAGATTGTAAAGCCCCATCTGCTGCTCCCCTGCAGTTTCCTTGTGTGCTGTGTACTTTCTATCGTGACAGGCACAGGCTGGGGTTCGGCGGGCACTGCGGGCATCGCCCTTATCGGTATCGCTATCGGCATGGATATGCCGCTCGCCCCAGTAGCGGCCTGCGTTGTCGCAGGTGCAACATTCGGGGATAAGTTATCGCCCATGTCAGATACAACCTTACTTGCGGCATTGAGTGCCGGCACAGGTCTTTATGACCATATCCGTTCCATGTTGTACACGACGGTTCCGGCTGCTCTTATCTCCCTTGTGATCTATACTGTCTATGGATTGAGGTTCGGCGCGGATGCAAGCGTGCCGGAGAGCGTGACATCGATGATATCCACGCTGGATTCTATCTACAACTGGAATTTGCTGCTTTTGCTTCCCTTTGTCATTATCTTCATCGGGGCATTGATGAAAAAGCCTACGCTGCCGGTGATGTATCTGGCGATCGGGGTCGGGCTTGTCCTGGGGGTAGTCTTTCAGGGCTTTTCGCTCCGGAATGGTTTTACGGCATTTGCTACCGGGTTTAAGGTGGAGCTGGCAGGGATGGACAGTGCAGTCACGGATGCGAACATTCTTACGCTGCTGCAAAGGGGCGGTCTGTCGTCCATGTCAAACATTGTACTTACCATTTTCTGTGCTTACTCATATGCAGGGATATCTGAGGAGGCAGGATTCATGGAGAAGATCATCGATTCTGTAGTGGAGAAGATCAAGACCAGGGGCGGTACGGTGCTGGCTGCTGTGTGTACGGCGGTGATACTTACTATTATCGGCGTTAGCGGCTATATATCACTGATCATGACAGGAGAACTCTGGCGCAAACCATATCTGAAACAGCATATGGATCTGTGCAACTTATCAAGGACCTGTGAAGACGGTGGTACAATGGTCTGCTCCTGTGTTCCCTTCAGCACTTCCGGCCTGTTTTATGCAACGGCACTGGGAGTTCCGGTGCTTCAATATGCTCCGTGGCATTTTATGGCATACCTTTGCCCGGTGCTTGCAATCATTTACGGATTCACCGGATTTGGGATCAAGATGATCACCCAGGAGGAGGCCGACCGTGAGATGGAAAGGCTTGGCTTTAAAAATAACGAAGAAAGGATGGTTGGCGATGAAGCATAATGTATTACTGGTTCTCCCCACGATTCAGCCCAACGGCGTAAAATATCTGGAAGAGAACAGCCATGTGCGCTATGCGCCGGACGGACAGAAAGAGACCCTTATCCGGTATATAAATGAAAATCAGACGGAAGCAGTCGTAACCCGCAGTGAACAGATTGATAGAGAGATCATGGATGCAAGTCCGTCTCTGAAAGTGATCGCCCAGCACGGTGTGGGGCTTGACAATATAGATGTACAGGAAGCAACCAGGCATGGGATCAAAGTATTAAATGTCCCGGACGGCAATTATATCTCTGTTGCAGAACATACGATGGCATTTATCTTAGCCTTAAGCCGCAGCCTTCGGATCAATGACTGCAGTGTGCGCCGAGATGCATGGTATTCCAGAGAAAACAGGTATACGATGGAAATTTTCGGGAAAAGTCTTTTGATCGTGGGACTGGGGCGTATCGGAAGGGCAGTGGCAGAACGGGCAAAGGCTTTCGGTATGCAGGTGACGGCTTACGACGGGTTTGTCCCGGCAGAGGATATGGAAAAGTTAAACGTTGAGAAAGCCGCAAGTCTGGAGGACGGACTTAAGAAAGCGGATTTTGTCACGCTGCATGTCCCTCTGACAGCAGAAACCCTGGGGATGATGTCCGCAGAACAGTTCAAAGTCATGAAAAGCAGCGCCTATATCATCAACATGGGACGGGGACCGGTTGTGGATGAGGAAGCTCTTATTCAGGCGCTGCAAGAAAGGGAGATTGCCGGAGCCGGCCTTGACGTTTTGTCTGTGGAGCCGCCGAAGGCTGACAATCCTTTGCTTTCCATGGATCAAGTGATATTCACTCCCCATATCGGCGGTGATACACGGGAGGCGAAGATGCGCACATCAGAGATCTTGTCCCGGAGTGTCATTGACGCACTTGACGGGATGGAAGTATATAACCAGGTAAATAAATTTTAGGAGGATAAGAAAGATGATAAGATTAGAGGGTATTATGACGGCACTTGTAACGCCGATGAATGAGGATGGTACAGTAAATGAACAGGAACTTATAAGTCTGATCGATTATCAGATCGAGCATAAGGTAAGCAGTCTTTTGATTCTTGGAGGCACGGGAGAGTACACATCCATGACCTATGAAGAGAAATGTCAGGTGATCGATATCAGTGTCCGTGCAGTACATAAAAGAATACCTGTTGTGGCGGGGGTCTTAGACACCGGTATCGGAGAATGCCTTAAATTCTGCAAATATTGTAAGCAGGCAGGTGCGGACGCACTGCTTGTCTGTACACCGTATTATTTTTCCAGCACTCAGGAAGCCCTTGTGGAATACTATACCACCGTGGACCGGGAAGTGGATCTGCCGATCCTTGTCTATAATATACCGTCAAAGACAGGGGTGAATGTAACTCCGGATACGATGGTAAAGCTCACAGAAAAGATGAAGAATCTTGTGGGGATAAAGGAGTGTGCGGCAATCGGGCAGGCGATCGAGCTGTATCTGAAAGTAGGAAAGAAGATCAATGTCCTTACCGGTTCGGAGTTCGCGGCCGTTGCGCTGATGGCTTACGGGTTTGACGGGGCAGTCATGGCTACGGCTAATGTGGTGCCGGATGCGTGGGTTAAGATGTATGAGCTGGTAAAGAAGGGAAAGGTCAATGAGGCGATGGAACTGTTCCTTAAGTATGCTCCGCTGTTTCATGCGATCTTCAGTGAGAATTATGTGGGTCCGTTAAAATATGCTATGGAAAGAGCAGGGATTTCCTGCGGGCAGTCGCAGCTCCTTCCATTGATCGCACCAAAACCAGAGACGCTTAAGCTTGTTGGCGCACAGATGCGTTCCCTTGGGTTGACAGTATAATATCAGCAAATCATTCAATTCCAATATTGATAATATACATGTACCATTCTATTTCGAAATGTAGTATAATATATGAACTACAAGAAAAAAGCGAAATGATGACAGGAGTAAATATGAAAGGGTGTAAATTGGGATTGAACAAGATGATCGTGTTAATGGCAACTGCCTTTCTGTGCATGTGCAATATAGGAGGATACAGGACTCTGAATGTACGGGCGGAAGATGCGGCAGTTGCCAAAGACACGGTACAGATGACGCTTAAAGACGATACAGAAGAGTTCGCAGAGACGCAGGAGTTTGTATTTGATGAACTTGCTGACAACGATGTACTGCTGATGGATTATATCGACCGGCAGTTTTTCGGGGATGAAGATACAACTCTTTCTGAATACGGTATGGTCGGTGACAAGAAGTTGACCAATGGGAATGAAAAAAAGATTTACAGAGAATTAAAGGCTTCTGTAGAGAAAATAGCAAATGGCACCAGAAGGTCCTCGGTCATTGAAGTTGGTGGTCTGCGTATCAGCCTGTCCGGGTGGGAGAAGTCTGTCAGAAAGGTCATGTCTTATTTGATGATGGATTGTCCCTACGATCTGTACTGGTTTGATAAGAATGCAGCACTTGTATCTGTGAAAGGTTATGGAAGTACGATCAATACCGTGACGTTTTCTTTTACAGTTGCATTGGAGTATCAGGGAGATACGGCATATATGACAGACTCCGCGAAGATAGGTGCGGCCAAGAAAGCTGTGTCCAATGCCAAGACAATTGTAGAAGAACATGCGGGTGAGTCCGATCGGGAAAAGCTTAGCAGTTATTGCCGGGAGATCTGTGATCTGGTATCTTATAATACAAAAGCTGCCTACAGCGATATGGCCTACGGGAATCCGTGGCAGCTCATATGGGTGTTTGACGGGAATCCCAGCACCAAAGTTGTATGTGAAGGCTACGCGAAAGCGTTCCAGTATCTATGCGATCTGTCCGTATTTGAAAGCGGTACTGTCTGCTATACGGTTACCGGTGTGATGGGTGACGGAGTAAATTCCGAAAATCATATGTGGAACATTGTTACGTTAAATGGAGAAAATTATCTGGTGGATGTGACAAACTGTGATACGGGCGGAGTTGGTTCGGATGGTTCCCTGTTTTTGGCAAAGCCGAAGAGCGGGACTGTGAAGACCGGGTATACATTTTTAAATTCGAAAAAGCGTTCTGTAATGTATGCGTATGATTCCGACAGTAAATCTCTGCTTGGGAAAAGCATACTGAAATTGAACGATGAGAAGGAAGAGCTGACAACTGTTCTAAGCCTGAATGGTCAGAAATTGAAGAATGATGCGCTGCTTAAGGTGACCAATGGGAAAAAATATTCATTTAAAGCGTCAGTCACCGATGCTGCGGGGAAACGCATCACAGGCAGCGGCGGAAAAGTAACATGGTCAACATCAAACAAAAAGATAGCATCCGTTACTTCGTCAGGGAAAGTTACTGTAAAGAAAAAAGCAGGCGCAGTCACGATCACGGCAAGAGCGGCGGACGGCAGCGCGGCGAAAGTCAGGCTGAAAGCCGGTAAAAGCGCTGTGAAGGCCGCAAAAGTAAAAATTGTTGCAGAAAAAAGAACCATGTATCTGAGCAAGGATAGAACGCAGACTTTAAAAGCGATTGTAAAGCCTGCCAGTGCGGCAGTCCGAAAAGTCACTTGGAAGTCTTCCAATAAAAAAATTGCTGTTGTTAATTCCAAAGGGAAAGTAACTGCGAAAAAATCCGGAACTGTGAAGATAACAGCTATTGCGAAGGACGGAAGCAAGAAGAAAGCAGTGATAACGATCAAGATAAAAAAGAAGTAGGGCATCCGATAAATAACTGCAGGCAGACAGTATATGTCTGTCTGTTTTTACATTTTAGATACATTTTTATTGAACTTTGGAGATTTCTCTCTCGTAGAATACTGCCATACAGAAACTATAATAACAAAAGAGGAGGAGTAAGTATGTGCGGGATATGCGGGATGATCGGAAAGGTGGATAATAAAGAGCAGATACTTCAAGGGATGATGAAAGCAATCGAACACCGCGGGCCGGACGGCAGCGAGAGTTATATTGCCGAGGAGGCGGCGCTCGGCTTTCAGAGACTCAGTATCATCGATCTGGATACGGGGATGCAGCCGATGTTCAATGAGGAGGGGGACAAGGTGCTGGTATTCAACGGTGAGATCTACAATTATTGGATATTAAAAGAAATGCTGGTGCAGAAAGGACATACTTTTCGGACGACCTCTGACTCGGAAGTCCTTTTGCATGGATATGAGGAATTCGGGGAGGGGATGCTTTCTAAGCTTCGGGGGATGTTCGGATTCGCAATCTGGGATGAGGAGAAGAAAGAGCTATTTGCTGCCCGGGATTTTTTTGGCATCAAGCCATTTTACTATGCGGTGATCGGCGGGACGCTGGTGTTTGCTTCAGAGATCAAGAGTATCCTTGAGTATCCGGGATATGAAAGAAAGATAAATGAAGAGGCATTGGAACAATATCTTTCCTTCCAGTATTCCGTCCTGCCGGAGACATTCTTCAAGGGGATATATAAGCTTTTGCCGGGACATTATCTTACCTATAAGAATCATGTGCTTCAGGTAGTGCGGTATTTTGAGGCTTCCCTTAAACCGGAGAGACATGAAAGCATGAAACATGCACTGAAAGATGTAGAGGATATTATGAGGCAGTCGGTAAGGAGGCATTTGATCAGTGATGTGGAGGTGGGGAGTTTTCTGTCAGGCGGAGTGGATTCAGGACTGATTGCGGCCATATCCGGATGTATTAAGACTTTCACCGTAGGTTTTTGCGGGGAGGGAGACCTGTATGATGAGACAGGGGATGCGAAGGAGCTGGCGGATACACTTCGCCTGAAGAATAGCTGCAGGTACATAGAAAAAGAAGAATTTAAAAAAGCGGTTCCGGAAGTCATGTACTATCTGGATGAGCCATCCGGAGATGCATCGGCTGTGGCGCTTTATTTTCTGGCGCAGGAAGCGTCAAAGGAGGTGAAGGTCGTGCTGTCGGGGGAAGGATCGGATGAAATATTCGGCGGTTATAATATTTACCGGGAGCCGAAGATGTTAAAGCTGATTGATTGGCTGCCCTTAAGTTTTCGAAAAAAGCTGGCCAGTATGGCACAAAAGCTTCCCAAATCTATGAAAGGCCGGGGATATCTTATACGTGCTTCGCTTCCGGTAGCCGAAAGGTATATCGGAAACGCATACATTTTCCATGAGGAGGAAAAAGCGCGGCTTTTAAAGCGGGAAGTGACGAAGCAGGCGAAGGAAATTATTGAGGGAACTTACGATGATACAAGCCATCTGAACGATTCTGAGAAGATGCAGTCGGTGGATTTAAAGTATTGGCTTCCGGGAGATATCTTACAGAAAGCCGATCGGATGAGCATGGCTCACTCCCTGGAGCTTCGGGTGCCGTTTCTTGACTGGGATGTATTCCGAATTGCGAGAGGGCTTCCTTGCCGGATGAAGCTTCGCCGTCATACAACAAAGTATATATTGCGGAGGGCCGCCTGCGCTTACCTCCCAAAACCGTCTTTTTCAAAACCAAAGCTTGGATTCCCTGTGCCAATCCGCAACTGGCTGAAGGATGAAGACTGGTATGAGAATATAAAGGCTGCCTTCGGGGGAGAAACGGCAGCCATTTATTTTCATACAGATTATCTGATGGAACTTTTGGAAGAGCATAAAAAGGGGACAGCGGATAACAGCAGAAAGATATGGACGGTGTATGTTTTCCTTGTGTGGTATCATATTTTTTTTGAATCACATGGAAATATAGATTATAATAGATACAGAGAATGCTCGGTAAGGGGACAGATGGGATGAATGCAGAAAAAGTAAGGATACTTGTCATAGAAGATGAGAAACCTATTGCGGATATTCTGGAATATGATCTTAAAAAAGAGGATTTTGAAGTCAGATGTGCCTATACAGGTGCAGAAGGATTAAAGATAACAGAAGAGTTTGCCCCGCAGCTTGTACTGCTGGACTGGATGCTTCCTGACTTGAGCGGGGTGGATATCTTGAAGCTTCTGACGGAAAGGTATACCATGCCTGTGATCATGCTGACGGCCAGAGGCACTGTCGATGACAAAGTGTACGGCTTATCCTGCGGGGCAGACGATTACATCACGAAACCTTTTGACCTCAGGGAGGTTAATATGCGGGTGCAGGCGGTGCTCAGAAGATTTCAAAAATCAGAGGGCGGGCACGGGAAAAAGGATGGGGCGCATACCAGGCATATTAAGGATGCTGTCATCCATATCCAGGAGCGGACGGTTATACAATGCGGCGAGCCGGTAGAGCTTACGCCCAAGGAATTTGATCTCCTTGTGTGGCTTGTCACCCATCCCCGGTTCGTCTTCACAAGAAACCGTCTTTTGGATGAGATATGGGGGTATGATTTTGCCGGGGATACCCGGACGGTAGATATGCATATTCAGAGACTTAGAAAGAAGCTTCATGCAGGAGAGTCGATCATTACGGTATTTGGTGTGGGGTATAAGTATGTACCAGAAAAAAATAAAGTTTGTCAATAGTATTTTGTTTCGGATGAGCCTTTGGGTTTTAGGAGTCGGAATCGGCGGGATCCTTTTGATCACATGCTTTGTGAGATTGCAGATGCGACACAATATAGAGAAACAGGTAACGGAGGAGATGCAGCAAATTCGGGATAATACGCTTCTCTATGTACACCAGATACTTCTTCTTAACAATGAAGTTGTGGGGGAGGAAGGATTTGAAGAAAGTGTACGGGCAGTGATGCAGCAATTGAAAAGCGTCGGATACCGGGAAGCGGCATATTACAATTTAGACGGGGAACTGTTAGAACAAAGCGGAAGCCGGATTGAACCCGGCGTGAAGCGGGAGGACTTTGAAAGGGCAAAGGAGTTAGACAGCACCTTTACTTTAAATTGCAGGAAAGACAGCCAGTGCGAAGTGTATTTTACAATGCCGGTAGAGATTATGGGAAAGCGGATTGGCTATATCAGTTATTTCTTTGATTACGGGGAACAGTACCGGCGGGAATGGAACACTTTTGAGCGGACGTTGTGGATCACGGCGGTTATTTTTGCACTGATCTGTCTCATTACATGGATCATGCTGTACCGGGTGATTTCCTCCATACGGAGCTTGAGCAGTGTGACAACTGAGATTTCCTCCCGGCTTTCAGAAGGGCAGTTTGACCGCGACGCAGCAAAACGGTTAACGCTTAATGTGCGCAAAGATGAGATTGGGGAGTTGTCTTTGAATTTTACCAGGATGCTTGATGTGGCAGAGGAACAGTTTCAGCGAATACAGGATGATAACTGTCGGATCCGAAAGCTTCTTAACAGCCGTCAGGAATTTTACAACAATGTCACCCATGAACTTAAGACACCCCTCACTACAATCTCAGGCTATGCACAGCTTATGGAAACGAATGGGCAGGGAGATGAAGAACTGTTCCATAAAGGGACGGAGCACATTTTGAAGGAGAGTATGAGGCTTCATCGGATGGTCGTGCAGCTTTTGGAGATGCAGGAAGAAAAGGGGGCAGAAAAAAAGAAGATTTTGAATCTGACAGGGCTTATTGTAAATGTGGCAGACACGATGCAGATCAAAGCGAAACGGCATGGCAGCAGAATCCGATTGGAAGGAATAGAAAAGAACTATTATATTGAGGGACGGGAAGATAAACTTTGCCAGGTTTTTATCAATCTGCTGGACAATGCCATTAAGTACGGAGAGCCGGAAGAGACCATATTGATTGTGGCTGCTGCAAAAAAAGGCAGGGTGTGTATTTCAGTAATAAACAAGGGACAGGGAATTGAAGCGAATGAACTGGAAAATATCTTTGAACCGTTTTTCCGCGCAGACAGGGAACTTTCCAGAGAACTTGGCAGCACGGGGCTGGGGCTTTCGATCTCCAGAAAGATAGTGACAGAACATGGAGGGAACATCGAGGTGAAGAGTACACCGGGGGAGAAGACGATTTTTACGGTTAGCTTTCCTGGGGCAGAAAGTGAGGTGAGCCCATGAGAAAGTTAAAGAAGCGATGGATGAGACGGTTCGTCCTTGTGATGACCACAGTCCTGGCAACAGGAAACATACTGTGCGGATGTTCGCGGCAGGAGATGATAAGGACAATCTCTCTTCCTGACACAGAAGATAAAGACATGGGGATTTCCGGGTTTGTTATAAAGAATATACAGGAATATACCTATGAGGGACAAAGCGAGGATCATCTGCAGCTTGCCTGGGGAAAGGCGGGGGAAAATACGGTCTGTCAGCTCAGGTATGAGGAAGAGGGGTATATCTATCGCGAAATCGATATTCATACAAAGAAGACGATAAGAAAAGAGTTTATGGATGAGAGGATGGCATTCAACATGCAGATCGCGCCTGGCGGCAAGTTTATTTCCTACGAAGCGGAGACTGAGGAAAAAGTCGGTCCGGAGCTGGTTGTGTTTCTGGCAGAGGAAGGGGAACATATGGTGCTGCGTAAGTGGGATGAATGTCTGCAGGGATTTTCCTATGTATGGAGTGATGACGGGAACAGGCTTTTTTCCTGGCAGAATGGGGATAATTATGCGTTCCAGCCGGATACAGACTGGTGTGTGACTTGCTATGATATGAAGACTGTTAAGCGGGACAGTGACGGAAAATGGATGGTTGAAAAAACGGAGTTTCAGATGAAAGGAAGCAATTATGCCCAGAGGCACATCCTGCCTAATGCTGACGGTTCAAGAGTATATGTGAGGGAGGAATATGATAGCTTCTCGGACAGCAAAAACCAGGAATATCCGGGAAAAGATGAAGCAGCAGAGGAAAAGATGATGCGGGCAAAAAACTGGCTGCTCATACCGGAGGAACAAAAAAAGAAAAAAGTATCGGAATATTCCAAAGAGACTGTCTGGCCTGTCAAATACACAAAAAAGGGGTTATATTATCAAAATGAGGAAGGGATGCTGTTGCTTGCAGAGAATGTGGAGGACAAACCATCGGTGAAAGAGCTTTTTCGCGCTTCAAATATGGAAATTGCCATCTGCGGAAATGGTGATCATATTTTCCATGTTGAATGGATCGACGATATGCAGAATATGCAGATCAGCGGCGTGAAGCTCGAAGGCACGCAGCCGACGGCGAAACAGGTACTTTATAAAGATTCCTGTGAAGGTGTTGAGTTTTACGTCTCTGCCGACGACTCGGCGATCGTGCTGCGGGGATATGAATATCCGGGAGACGATCGGTGTTCCTTCAAGATCATGAAGCTTGGATATTGATTTGACAGAATTTACCCCGGATGCTATGCTGATAGCTATAAAGATATCGGAGGTGAAGGTATATGAATTATTCCGAGAATGATAAGCAGTATCATATCCAGGTAGGAGAAGGGGACGTGGGAAGGTATGTGATCCTGCCGGGAGACCCGAAGCGCTGTGAAAAGATCGCACAGTATTTTGATGACGCAAAGCTTGTGGCGGACAGCAGGGAGTATGTCACTTATACAGGATACTTAGAAGGGACGAAGGTGAGTGTGACTTCTACGGGTATCGGCGGCCCTTCGGCAGCTATAGCCATGGAAGAACTGGTGAAAGCGGGAGCTGACACATTCTTAAGGATCGGGACTTGCGGAGGGATGCAGACAGATGTGATGAGCGGAGATATCGTCATCGCGAGCGGAGCTGTCCGGATGGAGGGGACAAGCAAGGAATATGCGCCCATTGAGTACCCAGCAGTACCGGACATCCGGCTTGTAAATGCACTGATCAAAGGAGCCAGGCAGTTAGAGCAGACATACCATGTGGGGGTCGTCCAGTGCAAGGACTCTTTTTACGGGCAGCATTCGCCAGAGGAGAAGCCGGCCGGGTATGAACTGATCGATAAATGGGAGGCATGGAAGCGGATGGGATGTCTGGCCTCAGAGATGGAGTCGGCAGCACTGTTTATTGTCGCAGCGAGTCTTAAGGTGAGAGCGGGCACTTGTCTTCTGGTGCTGGCGAATCAGGAGCGGGAGAAGGCGGGACTTGAAAATCCGGTTGTCCACGATACAGACATGGCTATCCGGGTTACTGTGGAGGCATTAAAAGATCTCATCCGGTCAGAAAAGTAGATGAAAACCTGCTAACAAAAGTCAAGACTTTTTAGCAGGTTTTTAAATAAATTTT
>CAJUMF010000054.1 GCA_910586965.1 uncultured Dorea sp.
ACCCGTGTTACCGCCGTGAAAGGGCGATGTCTTAACCGCTTGACCATGGAGCCATATAAATTTCAGTCAACATTCTATGAGGTGACCGAAATTTATACTAACATATACACTTCTTTTTTGCAAGTATTTTCTGGCATATTTTTTACTTTTTTCTACCTTTTAATCATTTGCCTAAAATATATCGTTCTTTTCCCCCATATTTTTCCTTTTTATCCAAAATGACAAACCCCTCCGCCTGCACATTGCGCAGGCTATAAATATTCTCTGGTGATACAGTCGCTAAGACTTTGCATCCCGGCATTTTCTCCAAAGCATAATCCACACAGCAACGGATCAGTTCTCTCTGCAGGCCCAGCCCGCGATACTTTGAGTCAACAACGATCGTATCTAAGACTGCACAGCGAAGAAGCTCCTCTCCCTCAAGCCCAAGATCCCGCCCCAAGTTATCCGGCGAATCTCCCAAAAAGCCGACGGAACCATACGCTGCCAACGTATCATTATCAAACACGCCCAAGATAATATTAGGTTCTTTTAAAAAGCGTTTATTTTCCTCTCTGGAAGTAAGCGCGAACCAATCGGAATGTTCCATACCCTGAAAGATTTTCTCCTGCAGGAGCATCAAGGCATCCAGATCCGTCTCGTGGCAGGGACGGAGCGTTAGGATTCCATTTTTCCCTTTTAACTCTCTTTTCATATTACTACACACCTCCAACTATTCCGCAATCTCCGCAGCAATATCCCCCGCCGCAATCTTCCTTGCCGGAACCATGACCGCGGCAGCCGATATCACCACATTCATCACCAGAACCGCCGCGAATACCCCGCCCGGAATACCTGACGTAAGGTGTAAAAACTGCACCACATGCGTCATATAGTAATCCATCGCCCGGCGCAGTACCAGATGATAAATCAGGAAGAGTGCCATATCCGCCAAAAGCCCGTAAAGAATCCCCGTCCAGAGAATCATCCGGTAAAATCCTGCATCGGTAATTCCCATCGCCCGGATGATGCCGTATTCCCTCCGTCTGGCAAGAATGGAATAATTCATGCTGTTCATAATGTGGAACAGGCTGATTACAAGTAGTATAGCCGCAATTCCCGTAAAAAACAACTGCTGCTGCCGCAGATAATTTTTCTGTGTTTCAATCGCCGCCGCATAATCGCGGAATACTGTTTTGGGGATATCTTTTACCGCTTTCAAAATCTGACCGCTTATCCTCTGAGTATCTGCGCCATGGACGGGCGAGGCATTGATGATACTGTAATCTTCAATACCATAATTATCTTCCATCTGCTGGTTTGTCATGATAAGGCTCTGTATGCCCGCATCCTCCCAGCCATTTATGCAGAGAAAATTGTCTTCCTTTGCCAACGGGCGGCTCACAATCGCGGCAATCTCAAACTCCTTTTCCACATAGTCCGACCTTTCGCCGTCAAATCTAAGCGCCTCCGGCGGACAGTTCCTCTCTCTCGGCACACGCACCGTAATGCTGTCCCCCGGATGATATCCATAGAAATTGTAATTACCCTGTCCATCCACATTTGCAACGGCAATCACTTTATTTCCCTTTTTCATCTCCCCTTCCCGTATCTCACCTTCGAGCAGGAAATCACGCAGTTCCTCAAGCATCCCTCTGTCATACCCATAGACATTATATTTTATCCCATAAGTTCCGTCTCCCTTATCCACACAGATACCGCCATAATGCATGGCAAAATATGAGTCTTTATTCTGCTCGTCAAAATAATCCACCCACTCCATCCTCTTTTTATCCACAGAAAGCTCGCCAAAAATATATTTTGACGCATACGTCCGAGACACCTCCGGCATTTTTTTTACCTCATCCACAACTGACTTAGGGATAACGTCTGCCAGACAGTCTGACCTAACGGAAATCCGATATTCGGAGCCAAGCCCATCGTCCGATTTCAAGGACATCTCCGCGTGAACCTTTAGATTCTCCGCCATATAAGTCGTGCATAGGAAAATACAGCCGCCGACGGACAAAGACAAGATTATGCCTATCGCTCTTCTTTTGTTCAAGAACATGAACTTTCTCACGGCCACATTTGCAAGGTTCGCCCCTCTCCGGCTGTATATTTTTCTGCGTCCTTTATAAAATGACACGTCTCCTCCCATCGTCTCACGGAGAGTATGCCTCCTCATTGCCCGCACCGTAAGAAATCCTGCCGCCGCCAGCGCAAGAAATAAAAAGATAAAGCCAGTGAGAATCACACCCCACGACACTTGAAAGACTGGATTTCCCGCATCTTGCATGGATGTTCCCTGCGTGGCTATTCGGTCTGTTACGGAAACCGCCGCTTTTCCTCCGCCTGTCGTCTTATCGGCAAACACTCCCCCAAGCCATTGATAGCAAAGCTTTAGTATGCCGTTTCCAAACAGGCACCCTAACGGATACCCCGCCAGGAATAGCTGCCACAGCTCCATCACAAGCGTACCGCCAATCGCCCGCTCGCTGATTCCAAGAGTCTGCAGCACCGCATATTCCGCCTTTCTTTTGGAGACAGAAATATTAAAAACGCTGTAGACCACAAACAGGCTGAACACCCCAAGCAGCGCTATCATACCATGAAACGCAAGATTGTATTCGCTTTGCAGCTTTAATATAATGTAAGTAAAATTGCCCCGCTCGTCCGTCAGCGCAAACTTTATGATGTCTGCGATGCTGTCCGGCCTTTCGCCGCCAAGATACATCGTAAGGCTGTCATTTGTTTCCACCGCATCCCCGGGAATACGATATTGCTCCTGAAACGCCTCCATCTGCTTATAGAGCTTTTCATTTTCATCAAATCTCAGATACCATTTTGTCCGCCCGGTTCCCTCCCCAACGAAAACCTCCATCTCATCTGCGCCGGAGCTCCATTTACTTTTCACGATACCCGTCAGGGCATAACTCTTCCCGCCAAGTTCCAGCGTATCCCCTATACCGCCCTCGAACCCCACGTTCGCCAGCGTGTAGTTGTCCGCGGCAATCTCATTTTCCCCGCTCGGCTCCCTGCCCTCTGTAATCTCGCGGTGCAGCATCCTGCGGTAAGATTCGTCCACATGCAGGAACTGTATCTGATACGGCTCCGACAGCCCGCCCACAACCTGCGCTCTTGCGTACTGCTCAAGCCGGAAACCAGCCGCCTTTCTTTTATCAGATGTTTCCATTCCAGATATTGTAAACATCTCCGTTTCAGCCGTCTCGCCTGTTTCTACGCAGTAGTGCCAGTCTCCGTATATCCTCCGGCTGTTTTCCACATCATTTTTCCGGCTGCTATGCATAAGGGAGCCAATCCCGGACATCAGCGCAGCGGTCAGAAATATGCTGGCAAATATGGCAAAGGTCTGGCTTTTGTAGTGCCTCATATACTGATACGCAAGCTTTAACATATGCCGTCACCGCCTTTTTCGCGATTTCTGACCAGATTCCTGTCCGCAATACGCCCGTCCTCAATACGGATAATCCGGTCACAGGTCTGGGCGATGGCCTCATTGTGCGTGACCATTAGGATAGTCTGGCTGTATTTGCGGCAGCTCGCCTTTAAGAGCCCGATGACTTCTACCGTCGTGGCAGAGTCTAAGTTTCCGGTAGGCTCGTCCGCCAGGAGGATAGCCGGCCTATTCGCCAGCGCCCGGGCAATTGCGACTCTCTGCTGCTGCCCGCCGGACAGCTCGCCGGGATATTTCTTTCTCTTTTCCCAGATGCCAAGCTCCCTTAAAAGCTCCTCGATGTATTTGTGGCTCACATGCCGCCCCCGGTCAAATGTCACCGGCAGGGCGACATTGTCATATACATTTAAAACCGGCATCAGGCTATAGTTCTGAAACACAAAACCGATATTCCTGCGCCGGAAGATAGTCAGCTCCTTTCTTGTCAGAGAATCGATTTCCCTGCCTTTTACGAGAATCTTTCCTTTTGTAGGCGTGTCAAGGCCTCCCGCCAGGTTGAGGAGCGTGGATTTGCCCGAACCGGAAGTTCCCACGATTGCGGCAAACTCTCCCTCCTTAATCCGCAGGTTGATGTCGCAAAGCGCCCTGACCTGATTCTCCTTCGTGCCATATGTCTTTTCAATGTGGCTGAATTCCAGAATGTTCATCTGTCGTCACTCCTTTGTATGATTTGTAAAGACAGTATAGCGCCGCAGTCTTGCATATTTATTACAGATAGAGGGGATAGGGCTTACAGTTTTGTAAGAATACTCTGAAAGTATGATCAATCGAAAATTTTTGTAATATCCTGATAACGGTTGACCACACGGTAGATTTCTATATACTCGCCACCCACCTTGTAGATAATCACATAATCTTCCCATATCGCATATTTATAGTCTGTCCGAAAACTGACTCTCTTGGAAAGATCCGAACCCATTCCCGGAAACATCTGAAGATTTTCAAATTTTACATAAATTTCCTTTATGGTCTTTACAGCATTTTCTTCATTATCTTCTGCAATATAATCCCGGATATCTTTCAGATCTTTTGCTACAATCGGATTAATCCGCAGTTTTAACATCTTATTCCCCCACAAGTGCTTTCAATTCATCCAAGTCCAGCCAGCCTTCGCCATCTTTCACTGCCTCTTCGGCCTCCTGCAACTTCATCAAAAGCTTTTTCTCCGCACGATCATGCTCATAATCTTCAATATCCATAACTACAAAACGTCCTCTGCCATTCTTAGTCAAATATACCGGTTCTCCTTTATGACAGTTCTTCAGGACTTCATTATAATTTCTCAAATCAGATACTGGTAAGATAGTTGCCATATTCTTTCAGCTCCTTCCCTGATTTCATATTGTTTCTGCTACTTCTATTATACACAAAATGCTGTAAAATCCAACGTATTTTTTTACAGCGTCTCTTCGTTTGTTTCACCTCTTTCACTTTTTCATACACAAATCTTTCTCACAATAATATTCACCCACGGTTTCTCCTTATAATCCGGACGCACATCCTCCGTCTCAAAGCTCTCCACAAGCGAGAACAACCCATCCTGCAAAAATGCCTCCTCAAGCTCCCCAATCCGGTAATCATTAAAAAACCGCCCGAGCCGTTCTTCCTCCCCGACGCCGTATTTGAAAGACGCATACAGCATCCCGCCGGACTTTAACGCTCTGTGGAAATTTCCAAGCACCGCGGGAAGTTCACGCCTTGTCACATGGAGGAGCGATGCACACGCCCATATGCCGTCAAAATGCTCCCGCCACGCCAACTCCTCAAACCGCATACACTGTACCGGCCGTCCAATCCGCCTTTCCGCTACCCGGCACATCTCTTCCGATGCGTCAATCGCACACACCTGATACCCCTTCTCCATGAAAATCCTGCTGTCGCGCCCGCTGCCGCACCCTGCATCCAAAATCAGGGCATGTTCCGGCAAGTATTTAAGGAAAGCGTTCTGGCAGAAACTCATATCCGCGCCTGCCGTTCTTTCGGCAAACTGCTCTGCATATTGATTATAATATTCTATCGTCTGCTCCTTTAACCTCGATTCTTCCTTCTTTCCTGACATCTTATACATCCGTCACCACCCCCTTACCTTCATCTTCTCTCTCATATACCCAGCTCCGGAACCCGCATGTTTTCGCCGACTGGTACACCGGCTGCACAATTCAAATGCATCTTTCACTCTGCCATATCTGTTCATCATCATATATGAAAAATACTCCAAGCGGCATAATTTTGAAAAATACCGATTCCAGTCCGGAAGATAATTGCTCTTACTGCTGTTAATGCTCTTCGTCGTCGGGTGAAGATTCCAGAACTCATCATGTGCCACATATGACCACGGCACAAAATGGTCGATAGAAATATCTCTCTCTGTCACAATCTCATTCCCGTAAATCTCATGCACCTGCTCCAGTGTCAGCAAAAGTCTCCAGTATTTCTGAACCTTATCCAGTTTCCTCTCCAGCGGCGGCTGCAATTTATCCGCGATTCCCGGCACACTTGGGTTGCGCCTCTGCAAGTATATGATCATGTTATATTTGAGCCATCCTCTCAGCACTTCCTGATTTTTAAATATATACTCCGTCCACTCCGGCTGCATCTGTATCGCCGTCTGCATTCCCTTAAGCGCAGTAAAATAATACATCAGCCTTTTTTCCCGGTTAATAGCGGAAATCAAGCTGCTCTCCGATACATTCCATGCTTTTCCCTTTACATTTTCCATAAACGGAGCCTGCAGGCGGTACGGCACATTGTAGGTAAGCGTCCGTTTCCTCTGGATAACACTCTTATCCGTACAATGATTTACGAAGTCAAGAATTGTCTCCTTCTTCTCGCATGGTTTCATACCGCTGAGTTCACTGACATCATTCACCAGACGTTCCAGCGTATCTTTCGGTCCCAGATTCAGATGATACTCCGTCACCATATACCACGCATCCGCAATCATTTCATTGATAAGCTCTTCATATGTAATTGTCTCTTTTCCCTCCAGCACCTTCGTAACCAACGCCTGAAACCAGAAAAACTTATAGCACTCGCTGGTATTGTCAAACAATCTACCCAGACTTTGAATTTCTATTTCCTCCGAATATGGCAAATGCATGGAAAAACACCTCCCTCTTCACCTAATCCCCCACACCATTCCGCAAAAACACCGAAAAACAGCTCCCTTCCCCATACACTGACTGCACCGTCATATACCCCTTCTCCTTCTCAAGAATCAGATTCGACAGATACAGCCCGATGCCGGAGCCTTCCACTCCTGCCGCGTCCTTCCCCCGGTAGAACCGCCCAAAAATGCGGGGTATCTCCTCCTGCCGTATCCCACAGCCATCGTCCGCAAACTGAATCTCCGTATATAATTCAAAAGAATGAACCGCAATCCGGACTGTCCCTCCGTCAGCTCTGCGGCCCGCCTCGCAGTATTTCACCGCATTTTCCAGAATATTTGCAAATACCTCTGCCGTCCATTTCCGGTTATGAAACAGCCGCACATCCTCATACGGTTCCGAAACAATGTCAATATTCCTTTTCTCCGCCTTCTCATATACCGCGTCAATCGCGTCAAGGATTGTCTGCCGGATAGGAAGTTCCTCCGCGTCAAACGCAATCACATCCTGCTCAAGCCTGACCATCTTCCCAAGAGAGCCTATAATCCAGTCAAGCTTTTCCACCTGCCGTTTCATCCTCCCCGTTATCTCCCGCCTCTTTTCCTCATCAAGCTCCTGCCCTTCCAGGATGTCCGCATAGACAGAAAGATTCGCCAAAGGAGTCTTAAGCTGATGCGACATATCAGACACCAGGCTCTTCACCTGCTCCTTTTCCTCCCCGGCGCGTTCCACCTGCTGCTCTGTCATCCGCCGGATTCTGCCAAGCTTACCCACCAACGCAGAAAACTCCCCCTCCAAAAGCTCCGAACGGCACAGCTCCTCCCGGTTCAGCACACAGTCCAGCAGCCGGTCAATCTCCCGGTACATCCTTCTCCTCCGGCAAACGGCAAAAAGAACGCCAGCTCCCATCACCGCCAAAAGCAAAACATATCCCATCTCACTCTTCCTTCCATATATAACCGATTCCCTGAATCGTCCGGATAAGCTCTGCACCGTTTCCCTCCGCATTAAGCTTTTTCCGCAGTCTGCTGATATTCACAGAGACGGTATTGTTATCCACATATTTTCCCTCATTATCCCAAAGCCGCTCAAGAATCTGCTCCTTAGACAGCACATGGTTCTTATTCTCAACAAAAAAACAGAGCAGCCGGTACTCAAGCTTGCTGAGCGCAATCTCCACGCCATCCCGGCAGACCTTACATGTACTCTTATCTATGGTGATGCCGCCGGAGACCAGCTCCTTCACCTCCGCCCTGTCATTTAAAATCCGTTTCATCCGCGCCTTTAAGACTCCAAGTGAAAACGGCTTGGAGAGATAATCATCCGCCCCAAGCTCCAACGCCTTTATTTCATCCATCTCCGTATCCCTTGCCGTCAGCATGATGAGCGGAACCTTGCTGAACCGCCTCACCTCCCGGCACAATTCAAAACCCGTACCGTCCGGGAGGTTGCAGTCCAAAAGGACCAGGTCCGCCGTTCCCCGCTTTATCTCACGCAACCCGTCCTCCTTCGTTCCCGCACATGCCACCTCAAACCCGTCGCCCTCAAAGGAAAACTGGAGGCCCTCCCGCAAATCCGCATCATCCTCAATGATCAAAAGTCTGTCTCCCGCCATATCCCGTTCCTTCTCCTAAAATGCCTCTTGCCCCATTAAAGCAGATAGTCATTCTCCTTGTCAGCCACCTGCAAAGCCGCAAGCGTATACGTCGCAAACCCTTCCGCTACAAGCGGCTCCTGCTTGCACAAAGCCTCTGCCTCCTCATAGCTTTCTGTCCGAAAGACAACCATCCCCGCAACGCCCGGATAGCCCTTAAACGGCCCGCAAAGCTCTATCTTCCCCTCGGCATCCAGTTTTCTCAAGTTTTCCACATGCCTTGTAATTACCGCTTTCGTAACCTTGTTATAAGTTTTCCCCTTTTTGATCATCATCACATACAGCCATTTTTCCATAGTCTTACCTCCAATTGAATCAAATATTATTCAGGAGTAGATATCCACAATATCCGCAGCCCTTTCCTTAAGCATGACCCGCGCCGCCTCCGGCTCCACAATCTCCACATATTTCCCAAAGGAGAGAAGATAATGAATCGTCCAATTATTAAGCTCCCATTGGATTGTGACATAATAATTCCCGTCATCACCTAAACTGACCTGATTTTCCTCAAACTCATCACACAGCCTATGTGCAATCTCCGGGGAAAACTTCAGTGTTAAAGGGGGAAAATTGCATTCTTCTCCGCATTCTGATGCCATAAAGTCCCCCGGCGGCAGCTCCCGCTTAAAAATCTCCGGCAAAATCCGAAGGTTTTTCATCCTGGACAGGCGGAAAAACCTGATTTCTTCCCTTCGCCTGCAAAATCCAGCCAAATACCATGCATGTGACTTAAATACCAGACGCAGCGGCTCTGCCGCCCTCTCCGATTTTTTCAGCTCAGAATTAAAATAATCAAAAGTAATCACATGCTTTTCCAGAATCGCATATTGCAATTCAGAAATCTTGACCTTCTCTTTATTATCACTGCCCCAATAGGAAAAATCAACCTCCAGCCACCTCGGCTCCACAGCATTTCTGAACACTGCACGAATCTTACTTAAAGCCATCTCTGCGTCAGGATACTTTGTCGCCTGTAAAATCCTAAGCCCCTGCAAAATCCGCTGCTGCTCCTCTTTAGAAAGCAGAGATTTATCAATAGCATAACCCTCCATCAGAGAAATGCCCCCTCCGGCTCCCTTTGCAGACATCACAGGAATCCCGGCAATGGTCAAAGTATTGATGTCACGATACACCGTCCTCGTCGATACATGAAAATAATCAGCTAACTCCTTCGCCGTAACGTGACCGCGGCTTGCGATGTAAAAAACCATCTGAACCAAACGCTCAATCTGCATTGCGTCCACTCCTTCTGCTACAAATCAATCATAGCATATCTAATATGACATATAGCTGTCTCATTTCCTGATTATTTTTATAATATAACCTATATCGGCAAAGCTTTCAATCACATTTGTTACTATTTAATATTTATCGAACAAATTCATTGCTGTTTTCATTCGATTTGAGTATAATAATGATAGGATATACCAATTGAGTAAGGAGGCGTCAAGTCATGTCAATTACTGCTACAGAATTAAAACTGAATCTTGGCAAGTATTTACAACTTGCGGAAAGCGAAGATATCTTTATCACACGCAACGGCAAAGTTGTAGCAAAACTTTCTAATCCCAATGCCGACCGTGTAGAAATGGCAAAATCACTTCTCGGTGTCATCCCTGCGGATATTACTCTGGAAGAATCGCGAACAGAAAGGACGGCAAAATTATGAAAGCATTGATTACCATAATTACTTATCATCCCCTCTCTGCCTCTCTCCCAAAAGCCCGTCATACTTCTTCCCCGCCAGCCGGAAATAAATCTCATACCCAGCCGTCATAACTGCAAATACTGCCAAAAAAATCCCCGCAAACGTCAGCCAGTTTCCAAACTCTCCCGCCGGGAACCATTTCCCTTTCCACGCAAACACCGACAGCACCGCCAGGAACGTCACCGCAAACAGCAAAAGTCTTGCCGAATACGCCATAGACTTAATGAGCCGCTCCGTAAACATAACTCCCTGCAAAAGCGAACCTACTACAGACAGCAGCAAAAGCTGCAAGAGCACTCCCAGAGGAATCCCTTTCCACCCCAGGAAATACGCTGCCACCCAAAACACCGTCACGCTCCCCGTAAACATCATACAGGCATAAGTTTTCCAAATTAAGACACCTTTTAAAAAATCCTTCATTACAAAATACCTCCTACAGACCAAGCTTTTTCTTAAGCACCGGCACATACTGCCGCGACACATATAGTTTCTCCCCGTTTCTCATCTGGACTAGCATCCTCCCGCCGAAATCCGGCCGCAGCGACTGAATCTGGTTAAAATTGATGATTGCAGACTTGGATGCCCGGAAGAAATCGCTCCTCCCAAGGCGCTCCTCTAGCTCATACAGCTTAAGAGGCGTCTCATAGACCGCATCCTTCGTATAAAAAAACGTCTTTTTGTCCACCGAATCCAGGTACAGGATTTTCGCAACCTCCACAATATACGTTCCCCCGCCTTTCATCCCGGTAATCTTTTTATCGTACACCCTGAGCCTTGCCGCCATGTCAAGAATCTCTTCATTTACCTCAGGACAGTAAATCTCAATCCTGCTGTCGGAAAGCTCCCTGTCCTCATGGATAAAAATCTCCACCTTAAGCACCTCCCCTAATATTCTCAGAGACATCTCATACACACAATATATAGAACCTCTCCCGAAAAAACAATAGCTGCCGTACCATGTTGCAGGTATCGGCAGCTAAGATGCTTATTTTGCGTATTTAATTATTTCCGGATTTTCAGCAATAATATCAAGCAGTCTTAAACACTCCCGCCGCCAAACATTATATAAAATCCTATCGCCACCGCCACTGTCACTGCACATATCGCAAATACGAATTTCAGCCCAAGCGACCATTTGCATATCGCGTCCACAGAATTCGGAATCCCCGAGTCGCCTTTTCTTAGATACTGCACCCAGTAAATAATATTCACGGCAAATAAGATTCCAAAGTATGAGCCGCTTATATTGATTCCTTCAAAGGTGACGCCGCCTTCCTCCATCATTCCTTTCATCCCGTATACAAACAGGTAAACTGCCAACATCAGATTTAAAATCGTATCTCCCAGGATCCATTTCCTGTAAATCTTGTCTTTTATATGTTCCGTCATAGTCTCCTTCCCCCTTTTCATCAATTCTTTTTCGTCAAGATCCTCTGCCTCATTCAGAGAAATATCCGCTTTCATCTGCTCATATTCCCTGCGGCATTCCGGACAGGCTTTAAGATGCTCTTCCACCAGCTCTTTCGTCTCATCGCTGCATACTTCGTCAATATACATCGGCAGCAGATCACAGATAATTTTGCACTTCATTTTATACACCTCCAAGACCTTCTATAATCATCTTCTTTGCACGGTAATAAGTTACCCTGCTCCAGTTTGCGCTTTTCCCAAACAGCTTTCCGATATCCGGATAAGCCATCTCCGCCATAGTGTGCAGCATAAACACTTCCTTGTACGGCTCCGGCAGCCCATGCCACACTTCCATGATGCGCCCGTAATCCTCCCGGTCTATCATAGCGTTGACAAGCTCGTCGCCTCCTGTCTCCGCCTGACCGGCCCGGCTTACCGCCTGGCTCATCTGCCCTTCCATCCGGTTCCTTCGCCCGGTTTCCCGGCCGTCGCTTTTGCTGCTCTCATCCGATTCATACGGCCTGTGGCGTTTTGCCTTTCTCTCCCACGCAAAGTACTCATATTTCGCAATTTGGCACAGCCAGACCGACATCTTGCACTCCCCGCGGAAAGTGTCAAGCTTTTCCAGCGCGGTCACAAATGTCTGCTGGGTGATTTCCTCCGCGACATGAGAATTATTGGACAGTTTCATGACGAAATTGTATACGACTTTCATATACTTCCCATAAATCTCTTCAAACTCATTCATCCGTACACCTCCATCAAGTAAAAATCCTGCCGGCAAAGCATTTATTATATCTGCTTATATTATTAAGAGTAACATAACCGGCTTTTATTACAAACTTTTTTTATTTTTATCGATTTAAAAGAAATGAGGTGCCATTTATTTGCTGACACCTCAAATTTCTTAATTCATTCAGTTTTCTGCTCTTTGCTTTCCTTCCTTGTAATTCTTCACTTGCTATTTGATAGCCAGGTAACCAATTTCCCTAAACAAATGTCATCGGATTATTCTCCATATCCGTCGCTTTTGAATTTATACTTTCCCTTTCCGTAACCGGATACCGCTTCAATAATATCTGCCTGAACCAAATTTGAGAGAAATTTAGACGCACCTGAACTTTTCAGTTTCAAAAGCTCCATAACTGCACTTCTACCGAACACTTCATCAAAGCCAAACTTCTCAAAAAGTCTATGGATATGGACAGTCGTTTTTACCGAGAAGGTGCTGCCTTTTTCAGAAAGCACACTTTGAATGTCCACTTTTTTAGTTTCAATATCCACTTTTTCACCATTCAAAAGTCCACTTATATGCAGATTTCGATTGCGAAGTTCATTTTTCTCATCCAAAAGAAGATTTCTAAGAAACGCTTCAAGATACTCCGTTGTTTCGTGAATATCTTTTTGCAAGTTCGTATAATTAGCACGGACAAGAGCATTTCTAAAATACCACGCATTGTCTGCAAAAATATCATTTGCAGCAGAAAATCCAAGTGTTCTTAAATATTTGATGAAAAATACTGCTGTTGTTCTTGTATTGCCTTCTCCGAAAATATGAATTTGCCACAACCTCGAAACAAAAACAGCAAGATGATGGATAATCTCATCCCTTGAAAGACCTTTATAGCTAAAATCTTTTTCTTGTGAAAAATCATATTCAAGTGTTGCTTTAAGTTCCGAAGCACTGCCGTACATAACAGTTGCCCCATCAAGTACCCATTCTTTTTTTGTAATATTATAATCTCTTATTTTTCCGGCATGGTTATAAATGCCTTGAAAAAGTTTACGATGAATAGAAATATATTCATTTGGGGAAAACGAGAATGCCGTTTCCGACAATATCTCTGCAATGCGAGAAGATACCTTATCCGCTTCTTCCGTGCGCTCCTCGTCAGATAAATGTGCCGGTCTTTCTTCGTAATAATTATCAATGAGGTTCTGTGCTTCTTTTATTGTAATTTTTCCTTCGATATTCCGAATGGCAGTATCAATCAAATATTTTGATGGTTTTAGTCCGTCTACTGCCTGAAGCCCGATTGCCGTACTCCACGCATAACCTTTACTGACTTTATCAGGCTCACTCTCTTTCAAATATTCTTTAAACGGGTCTTTCTCCATATTGCCGCCTCATTTCTGTTTTAAATAAATTCAAAGCAAAAGAGCCAGAGCGCATACATCGCGTCTGACTCCTCTCTTACAAGCTATCTCTCCATTGCCTCTGCCACAGCCGCCTCACAGCTTCGCATCGCCCGGATCGTCTTATCAAAAAGCTCATCAAGTTCCCAGCCCAGCCGCTCTGCTCCTTGAGCAATCACATCCCTGGAGCACCCTGCCGCGAATCTTTTATCCTTAAACTTCTTCTTTAAGCTCTTTACTTCCAGATCCATCGTACTCTTAGACGGACGCATCAATGCGCAGGACCAGATAAGCCCGGTCAGTTCATCTGCCGCGAAGAGTACTTTCTCCATCTCAAGCCTTGGTTCTTCTTCGCTGCAAAGTCCATAACCGTGGGAGCAGACCGCATAAATCATATCCTCGCCTACGCCTGCTTCTCTGAGAAGCTCCGGTGCTTTCTTACAGTGCTCCTCCGGGTAAAGTTCAAAATCTATATCATGAAGAAGTCCGGTAATACCCCAGAACTCCTCTTCCTCACCGTAGCCAAGCTCTTTCGCAAACCAGCGCATCACTCCCTCAACCGTCAAGGCATGTTGGATATGGAACGGCTCCTTGTTATATCTCTTAAGCAGCTCAAGCGCCTCTTCGCGGGAGATTCTGCTTTTCTTTGCCTCACGGGCAGCTTCCTTTTTCCCGGGCTTTACAGAATCAGCCGGCTTCTTATCTAAGGACTTCATCGTCGGGAAAGGCAATCGAGTTACTTCATTATTATTCATAACCGCTTATCTCCGCTTTTCTCTTACAATTCAACACTTCGTTATGATGTGTTATTCTACCAGTAAAATTTCAAATTTGATGTAAATTTGTTGTAAACCACACAATTTGCTGTACTCATTTATCCGTTTCGGACTCTTTCCTAAAATACATCAAGATTGCGTGATAAATTTTGTATTGCTTCCTGTTTCTTCATGTCAGTGACTTCGGCATATATGTCCATCGTTGTTTCAATATTGGCGTGTCCCATAATTGCCTGTATCACTTTCACATTTGTTTCCTTCTCGCAGAACCTTGTACAAAAGGTATGCCTTAAATGGTGGCATGAGAAGTGAGGTATTATGACTGGCTGCCTTTTTTCTTTTTTAGCATTTAACACTTCCTCTGCATTGTACGATTCGTATATCCGCTTGATTGCCCTGTTTACAGCTTGTGGATTATGAAGATTTCCAAATCGGTTGCTGAAAATAAAGCCTGTCATTCCGTCAATTACCGTAGTATTGAAACCTTCTTCTTTCTGCTCGCTGTATTCTTCCTGAAACGCTTCGTATACTGCGTCCATCATTGGAATCGTGCGGATACCCGCTTCTGTTTTCGGGAGGGATACTCCAAACTCACATTTTGTAGTATCATTTCGCCGGGGATAATAAGTAACACTATGGTTTATGCTGATTGTCCTCTTTGCAAAATCTATATCCTCCCACCTCAAGCCGATTGCTTCACCAATCCTGCACCCTGTTCCTAACAATACTGTAAAGAACGGTGTCCAATGGCAATATACCGGGCTTTTGGCTGTGTAGTCCATAAAGGCTCTCTGCTGATCCAGTGTGAGGGCATGGCGTACACCATGATTTTTTCCCGGCTTCTTCTTGATTTGAGCCATCACACCATCGCTCGGATTGTTTCTGATGATGTCATCCCGCACTGCAAGCTGAAATGTTGGGTGGAGGACGGTATGGATTGTTTCAAGAGTGTTAATCTGCATCCCCCTTTCATTTAACAGATGATAATAGAAATACAACACATCTGAATACTTAATCGTCCCAATCTTCCGTTTCCCGAACTCATTCCTTACAAATCGGTCATACATATAGGTGTAATTTGTGTAGGTTGTCCGCCTTAACTCTGTTTTTGTAGTAATATACCTGTCAAAAACAAAATTCAAATCGGCATTTCCTGCCGCATATACATCTAGACCGTCAAGCTGGTCTTTCATCAGCCGCTTTTCTTTTTCCCTAAGCTCTACTAAATCATTCGCATATATATACCGCCTTTTTCCATAAGGATCAGTATAGGTATACATATATGATTTATCCTTGCGTTGGATTTCCCCTTTCCGTAAAGCTCTCCCTCTATGGTCTTTTCTTGCTTTTGCCATCTCTGCTCCTTTCTTTCAAAAGGAAAGAGATATTTCGTACTGCTACTTACTTTCTTCCATTGAGTATTGGATTTCAACACCCTTTTGTAGCACTTGCGTTATGGTCATGTCATGTTTGGCAGCATAGTCTTTCAGCTTCTCATACTCGGCATCGTCAACCCGAAGGCTTAACGACCTCAGCTTAGGCGAGTCGGTCTTTGGACGTCCCGTTCTCGGCATTTACTATGCACCTCCTTCATAACTAATACCATTATAATTCTCGTTCTACGAAAAGTCAAGAACTTTTTGTAGAACGAATATTTATCACGAAACCCTCTTTGCCTTAATCACTCACTTACTCTAAAAGACTCCAGATATTGCTCAAAAATATCACAGTTTACCAATACTAATTTATCTACCTTATAAATTGCGTTTGCCTGTTTTGCAAGCTCCTGAAATTTTGTCAAACCCATGCTGTAAATTTCTGCACCTTCCTTATATCTGACAAATTTCTTTCTGTCTACTTTCTTTACCATAAAATCCTCCAATCATTGCACAGCTTTATCTGCTAATAAACAGGCAGAATACACTTCTCCCCATTTATTAGCAGATAAAAACTGCAATACAGGTGGCGGCTCATTACGCCGCCCACATCGGTCTTGCACCGTCATTTTATTGACCGGGCTGCAGTTCCCCACAACCCGGAAGTATCATTATCACAGATATGCTTCATCGCCCCATGTAACTGCTACATATTTTGCCCGATCTCACTCGCTCCTTACCTTTGCTTCAATGCACTTTTCCAACACTCCCTCACGTTTTATCCTGTCAAAAAGACAGGACAGGTAAATCATGGCGTATCTGCTTAGTGGCTCTGCATATCCTCACGTCCTATATGCAATACAGTATTCAATTATCAAGGTACACCGCTGTCAATCTGTCAGCTATGGAAAAGGGTAACTAACCGCCCTTTATACCGCTTCAAACGCCAGTATCTTTGTAATCAGCTTCGTTTCAAGCCTCCGGCGCAGCGTTTCATCAACACAAAAATGAAGCCGCCCACTCTCGTCATACATCTTCCGGGTGGACAGGGTAATTATGTATCCCTCATAATGCTTC
>CAJUMF010000055.1 GCA_910586965.1 uncultured Dorea sp.
AAAAAGCAGCATAATCTTTCGACTTTTTTTGTCCAAAGTATTGACATAGATCCAATGCTATGGTTATACTAGCACATGAAAACACACAAGAAAGGAACTATCTGCATGAAGACAGACCACATTTTTTTCGGCGCGGCCTACTATGACGAATATCTTCCCTGCGAGCGGACCCGCCGGGATTTCCAGATGATGAAGGATGCCGGGATGAACACCGTCCGCATCGCAGAATCTACATGGAGCACCCTTGAGCCTTCAGAAGGAGCTTATGACTTCACCCATCTTGACCGTATGCTCGATGCCGCCAGCCAGTTTGGCATGAATGTCATCATCGGCACGCCGACCTACGCCATCCCGGCATGGCTGGCAAAAAAGGCTCCGGACATCTTCGCCCTCACGGAGGACGGACAGGAGATATACGGGCGCAGGCAGAACATGGACCTCACAAGCCCCGTATACCTTCACTATGCGGAAAAAATTATCCGCGTACTTATGGCGCATGTATGCGCGCATCCCAATGTCATCGGGTATCAGATTGACAATGAAACGCATCACTACCACACTGCCGGTTCCCGGGCGCAGGCAATGTTCGTGGAAAGCCTGAAAAAACAGTTTCCGGACATCAAAGAGTTCAATCGCGAATTCGGTCTCGACTACTGGTCAAACCGCATTGACGACTGGGAGGATTTCCCGGACGTGAGAGGCACCATCAACGGGAGCCTCGCGGCGGAATACGCCAAATTCCAGCGAAAGCTTGTAGCGGATTTCCACCGTTTCCAAGCAGATATCATCAAGGAATACCGAAAGCCCCATCAGTTCATCACCCACAACTTTGACTTTGAATGGGTCGGACATTCTTTCGGCATCCAGCCGGACGCTGACCCTTTCGCCTCCGCCCCGTATATGGACGTTGCCGGAGCGGACATCTACCACCCTTCCCAGGACAACCTGACAGGCGCAGAGATTACCGCCTGCGGCAGCATTGCCCGCGCCTTAAAGCGGGATAACTACCTGATTTTAGAGACCCAGGCGCAGGGGAATCCCCAATGGCTGCCTTTCCCGGGACAATTAAGGCTCTGCGCCTACAGCCATCTGGCAAACGGCGCAAACAGCGTGATGTACTGGCACTGGCACTCCATACACAACTCCTTCGAAAGCTACTGGAAGGGCGTACTCTCCCATGATTTCTCCGAAAATGAGACGTACCGGGAGGCAGCGCAGTTCGGCGCGGAGCTTAAGAAAATCGAAGGAAAGATTAAAAATCTGCGGAAAGAAAACCGGGCTGCAATCCTTGTAAGCCACGAATCCCTCTCCGGTCTTTCCCACTTCCCCACCGGGAACCTGAAAGCCTTAAGCTACAACACCGTCTTCCGCTGGATTGCCGATTCCCTGTACCGGAACAACGTCGAGTACGACATCATTTCCCCGCAGGATATGCACCTTAACAAATACCGCATAGTCTTTGTACCGTGCCTGTACTCTGCGGATGAGGCGACGCTCCTCGCCCTGAAAGAATACACGGCAGGAGGCGGGCATCTCGCCGTTACCTTCCGCAGCGCATTCTCGGATGAGCATATAAAGATTTATCACGACACCCAGCCCCATATCCTGGCGGAATGCTTAGGAATCCGCTACGACCAGTTTACCATCCCGCAAAATGTCGGTCTTGACTTTCGCATCGGTTCGGAAAAGAAAAATGTTCCCGTCCGTGAATGGATGGAGCTTGTCATGACTGACGGCGCGGACACCCTTGCCGCATATCACCATAACGCATGGGGGAATTACTCTGCCGTCACGGCGCACTCCTATCATTCAGGAAAGGCGTACTATATCGGCTGCTATTTCGAGGAAGAGACGGCAATCGACGAGCTGACCGCATATATCGCATCCAATGCCGGCATAAAAGCCCGTCATAGATTCCCGATTATTGTAAAACGTGGATTCAATGACGACAGAAAGGAGATTATCTATTACCTGAATTATTCCGCTGATACGCAGACCGTCACCCATGAGGGAAATGACGCGGTACTACTCCTGCCGGAAGAAAAGAAAATATCCTCCGGCGAAACATTTCTCCTGCCGCCCTGGGGGGTAGAAATTGCAGAAATGTGCAACACTCATTAAACACAGAAATCTCCGGAGCACTTCTCCGGAGATTTTCTTTATCTGACATACCAATCATTATAATTTTTTCTTTTACCTTCCGTTCGCCAGATCATCCAAATGGTCGCTATGTAACAGCATATGCGCCTTATGTCCATTCGGCTCGCCGAAGAATTCCTTGTAGAGCAGGTCAATATCCGGATTCTCATGAGAGTATCTGAGATTCGCATGTTCATCCAGATAATACAGGTTCTTGCCGCGCTCAAACGCAAGCTCCTCGCCGTCATGGATTGGCTGCCCGCCGCCGCCTACGCAACCTCCCGGACACGCCATTACTTCCACGAAGTCATACTGAACCTCGCCCTTCTCAATCTTATTAATGAGCGCCCTTGTATTGCCAAGCCCGCTGACTACCGCAGTCCTCACCTGGATATCGTCCACTGCGAAAGTCGCCTCCTGAACACCGTTGTTCTCGTTGAATCCCTGAGCGCGGACTGCCTTGAAAGCATCCGCCGGAGGATTCTCGCCCTTGATCAGGAAGTAAGCGCTCCTTAAAGCCGCCTCCATAACGCCGCCGGTCGCTCCGAAGATAACGCCCGCCCCCGTGCCTTCCTGCATCGGGCGGTCGCTCTCGATATCCTTAAGGGTATCCGGGCTAATGTGTGTTGAGCGAATCATCCTTACCAGCTCTCTTGTCGTAACAACCGCGTCAATATCATGCCCTGCGTATTCCTCATAGAAAAGCTCCATCTCCCGCTCTGCCTTCTTCGCCACGCACGGCATTACAGATACGGTAAAAATCCTCTCCGGGCTTACGCCAAGTTTCTGCGCGAAATAAGTCTTCATGACTGCGCCGAACATCTGCTGCGGCGACTTTGCGGAAGACAGGTATTTCACCAGATGCGGGAACTGGGATTTGATAAACCTCACCCATCCCGGACAGCAGGAGGTAAACATCGGACGCTCTTTCAATTCACCGGAAGTAAATCTCTTGACGAACTCCGTACCTTCTTCCATAATCGTAAGGTCTGCCGAGAAACAAGTGTCAAATGCATAATCTACGCCCATCCGTTTCAGGGAATCAAGTATCTTTCCAATAGTCGCGTCCTCAGGCGCAAGACCCAGATATTCTCCCCACGCCGCGCGCACCGCCGGGGCAACCTGTGCAACCACAATCTTGTCCGGGTCGGCAATTGCCTTCCATACCTTCCCCGTATCGCTCCTCTCGGTAAGCGCTCCTACCGGGCAGTGGGTAATACACTGACCGCACAGGGAACATGCGGAATCCTCAATCTTTTTGTGGCCGGATACATTTACTGTCGTGCGGGAGCCGGTTCCTTCCAGATCCCAGATATGAAGTCCCTGCACCTTGTCGCAGACCTGGATACAGCGCATGCACTTGATACATTTGGCAGAATTGCGAATTAACGGAAATTCCCTGTTCCACGGCTGGTGCTCCAACTCCTGCTTAAACGGAATCTCCAGGATATCCAGATCATTCGCAACCTTCTGCAGGCTGCAGTTTCCGCTCCTTGGACACGTCACGCACAGACAGTCATGCTGTGAAAGGATAAGCTCCACCGTATTCCTCCTGTGCCTTCTTACTTTCGGGCTGTTAGTATAGATGACCATGCCCTCTTCCGCCACATTATTGCAGGATGTAATTAATTTTTCTTTTCCCTCTAATTCAACGACACACACACGGCACGCTGCAATCTCATTGATTCCCTTCAGATAACAGAGTTTCGGAATCGGAATCCCGTTCTGAGCGGCAGCTTCCATGATTGTGGTGTTTTCCTGTACAGATATCTGTTTTCCATCAATTGTAAGATTTACCATAATGTCTCTCTGCCTCCTTTAAAGATTCCATATCCAAAGTGGTCGCACCGTAAGCACCGGCTTGCCTCCTGCTTTGCCTCACGCTCGGTCATGCAGTTCTCACAGCCGTCCCAGTCCTTCACTCTCTCGCAAGCCTCACGCTCGGTCAGGTTCACTCTGCCGCATGGTGTGCGGTCGTCAAGACGTGCCTCCGGAATCTCCACATCACAGGAAATCTCATGATGGTAGCCCAGATACTCGTCAATATTCGCTGCCGCAACTTTGGCTGCGGCAATCGCTTTGATTACAGATGCCGGTCCGCTTGCACAATCTCCGCCGGCGAACACGCCCGGAAGATTCTCAATCGCGCCGTTGTTCTTTGTCACAATCTTGCCCCGGTTTACCGGAATTCCCGCATCTTCAAAATGCTTTGTCTCAATATTCTGCCCGATGGCAACAACTAAGATATCGCACGGAATATAGATGTCCTCCTCGCCTGTAGGCCTGATGCTGGCGCGTCCGTCCTTGATGGCGCTTATCATCTGCGGAGATACATAGATACCCTTTACATGATTATTCTCATCGATGTCGAGAGAGGACGGAGCCTTAAGCGTCTGCACTTCAATGCCCTCTGCAATCGCGCCCTCAATCTCTGACGGCAGGGCGGTCATATCCGCCACTCTTCTACGATATACGACACTGACCTTCTTCGCGCCGAGACGTTTCGCCGTGCGGACAGCATCCATAGTTACATTGCCGCCCCCAATAACCGCAACTTCCTTGCCCGTAAGATCCATGATGATATTCTTTCCTACGTTCCTTAAGAACTGAACCGCGGAGAAGATTCCTTCCGCCTCTTCCCCTTCAAGCCCCAGCTTTTTGTCGGTGCTTGCGCCGATGGTTATCAGCACTGCATCGTACTCCTTCTGGAGCTGCTGGATTGTAATGTCCGGCCCAATCTTAAGCCCGTGCTTTACCTCAACGCCGGTCTTCAAGATGGCGTTCACATCGTCCTCCAGACGGTCCTTCGGCAGACGGTAGTTCGGGATGCCGTAGCGGAGCATGCCCCCAAGCTTAGGTAGCATCTCGTATACGGTAGTCTGATGGCCCATAAGCTGCAGATAGTAAGCCGCGCTTAAACCTCCCGGGCCTCCGCCCAATACGGCAACTTTCTTGCCCGTTGACGGCGCACATGCCGGCGGGTCAACCTCTCCCGCGAAATCTGCGGCAACACGCTTAAGCCCCCGGATATTTACTGCGTCGTCCATCATATTCCTGCGGCATCTCGCCTCGCACGGATGCTCACAGATAAAGCCGCATGTAGTCGGGAACGGATTGTCCTTGCGTATTAACCTTATGGCATCCGCATAGCGTCCTTCTCCCACCAGTGCAACGTATCCCGGGATATCCACATGTGCCGGACACAGGGAAACGCACGGTACAGGCTGGCTGTATGTACAGGTGCAGCGTCCATGCTCAATATGCTCAATATAATCATCACGGTATCCGATCAGCCCCTTGTACACCATGTTGGCCGCCTCGTAGCCAATCGCGCAGTCTGCGGATTCCATAATGGAAAGGGCAGTCTGCTCCATAACTTCCAGCGTCTCCATCGTCGCTTTTCCGTCAAGCACGTCCTTGATGAAATGGTTCAGCTGTCCAAGTCCGATACGGCACGGCACACATTTCCCGCAGGTCTGCGCGTGGCACAGCTCCAGAAATGCGCGTGACATATCAACCGGACATAGTCCCGGAGGACTTGATTCGATTCTTCGCTCTAAATCCTTGTAAAGCTCTTCCATGACAATACGGGCTTTTTTAGGCGAATCAAGCTCTAGTCTGCTCATTTTTATCATACCTTCTTTCGTCAAATTTTTTAAGCTACGGTCTCTGTCCCATACCGCCTTCAAGAGTAAGCATCTCTCCGCTCATATACTTAAAGTCCGGAGAGGCCAGTTGTACGCATACGCGTCCGATTTCCTTCTCAGCATCTCCATAATGGCCCATCGGCGGCATCTTTACGTTTTGCTTGAAAGCATCCGGATATGCTTTTTCAAAGTTCTCAAGCTGCGCGGTCCATGCGAGCGGACAGATGATATTTACATTAATTCCATCCTTTCCCCACTCATTTGCCGCTACCCTTGTAAGCCCCCGCACTCCTTCCTTTGCTGCCGCGTACGCGCATTGTCCATAATTACCGAAAAGTCCCGCGCCGGACGCAAAATTGATAACCGTTCCTTTTGTTTCGGCAAGATGCGGATAGCACGCTTTCATATAGTAAAAAGTTGCATACAATCCGGAATAAAGCGCCAGGTCAAACTGCTCTGTCGTATGATCTGCCAATGTAACACCTGAAGCCGAAGCCTGTGCATTATTGATCAGTACGTCAATGCGTCCAAATGTATTCATTGCCTGCTCTACAACATTTTGTACAACAGTCTCGTTGTCAGCGCCTGCAGAAACATCCGCCTGAACAGTCAGCACCTTATTTCCATACAATCTCTCTAATTCTTCTTTTGCATCTTCAAGTTTCTGAACATTACGCCCGGTAATGACAAGGTTTGCACCTTCTTTTGAATAAGCTGTAGCGATTCCATAGCCGATAGAGCCGCATCTTCCGTCACTTAATACAGAACGCCCTCCTCCTGTAATAATTGCCGTTTTACCTGTCAAAAAACCCATATTCTCATCCTCCTCTCCAAAAATACTGTTTACTCAACTCTTTCAGCAGATTTTCCAAGCATTCATACTAACTTACTAATGGGAAAGTCACGTGTATTTATTATATCATCAAGAATCAAAAATGAAAGTATTTCGACAAAAGTAGTTTTTTTAACGGCAATGTCACACATTTAACGCAAAGAAAAGCACCAACTTCTAAAAATTTATAATTACTCCGACTGATAAAGCCCCCACCAGTAAAGCACCGGCAGGATAAAGTCCACCGCCACAAACGCCGTAAACGTTCCGCCC
This sequence comes from uncultured Dorea sp., assembly GCA_910586965.1. Taxonomy (GTDB): domain Bacteria; phylum Bacillota; class Clostridia; order Lachnospirales; family Lachnospiraceae; genus MD308. The sequence goes on from CAJUMF010000055.1 coordinate 6,892, forward strand.
ACCATTAACTGCACCACCGACACCATAAGCAGCGCCGAATACACCCCCATACTGAACGCCGCCCCTTTTTTCGAGCGCCCGCCGAATCCAAAGACTCCCGCCGCGACCGAGGCGATGCTGCTTGCAACAGACATCACCAGATTAAGAGGCGTCAGCGTAGCGTTTATAATACTCATATCCACCCCGGGAATCTCCTGCATCTTCGGTATCATAATATACAGCACCGCTGTTCCGATCATTCCAAGCACTGCGGATATAATAAAAAGTACAGACACGATTTTCAATAACTTTGTCGGTTTAAACATCTCTCTTCCTCCTTTTATTCACTCTAAAACTGTTTCAATGCGTCAATCGGGCTCATCCTCGCCGCTTTTCTCGCCGGGTAGATGCCGAACACGATTCCTACGCCGCAGGAAAAGCAGGTAGTGATGATTACGGCCCCGGGAGACAATCTCGCAGACAGCCCGCCAATCTCAAGCGCAGCCACTGCCCCGGAGACTGCCGCCCCGATAACGATTCCTATGATTCCTCCTATGCCGGAGATAATGGCGGATTCGCACAGGAACTGGCACACGATAGATGAAGTCTTCGCACCCAGCGCCTTTCGGATGCCGATTTCCCTCGTCCGCTCCGTCACGGATACCAGCATGATGTTCATAACGCCGATTCCCCCCACCAGAAGGGAGATACCCGCTACAAACACGATAAAAGCTGTCACCGCATCGAGAATGCCTCCCATAGCGTTTGCCATATCCATAGGCTGCTGTTTGATAAAGAGGTCTTCCCCTTCATTTTTATGCCTGGCGTTAAGCACCTGGACAGCTCTTTTTGCCACCGCATTTTCATTCTCATTTTCCGCCAGGAAAACATTTAATGACTGGAAATCCTCCGCCCTTTCCCCCCAGCTTTCCACCGCCGTATATGGCAGCTCCATATAGACCGGCATCGACATGCCGAACATCTTCATAACCTCCTGATTCGCCGCCATCACCTCCGGGTCGCCGTCGCGCACGCCTTTAATCGTAAGGGTCACAATCGCATCCTCTATCATCAGGTCAAAATCCATCCCCACAACTTCAGCCGTTCCGAACAGGTACAATGCGCTTGCCTTGTCAAGCACACAGACTGCCGCCCCGTTTGCCGCGTCATCCTCCGAAAAAAATGAACCGTAAAGTATGGGGAGCTGCGCCGGGTCGGCCCAGGCGTCCGGAGTTGTCAGGACTACATACGCGTCAAACTTTCCTTTCCCCGTCTCCACTTTCCCCTGCACGAGCCTTGAAGACGCCGCCCCCTTTGCCTGCTCTCCCAGCGCATCCTTCACTGCAGTCAGGTCCTCCCATGTAATAGCCGCGTTTGCACTTGTCTCCTCCGGATTCGGCGCCACTGTCACGCTCTTTATCTCTGTCTCAGACATCACGTCCGCTTTCAGTCCGTTTCCAATCGATACAATCGTAATTACAGAGGAAATGCCAATGATGATTCCCAGCATCGTAAGAAAGGAACGTCCCTTATTCTCTTTTATATTGTAAAGCGCCATCTTTACATATTCGCCAAACTGTTCCATACGTCTGCCCCGCCTTACCTTTCCTTCTCTTCTCCGCCGTCATCCGAGACACTGACTGCCGTCGCTTTCATCCCGTCTTTGATGCTGTCCGACATCTCGGAAACCACCTGGTCTCCCTCTTTGATTCCCGAGACAATCTCTGACATGCCTGTTGACATGATTCCGACCTCCACTTTCCGCTTTTCCACCGTGCCGTCCCGTATGATATAGACAAACTCCCCGTCCGCTGCGGTATTGATTACTTCATTCGGAAGGCACAGCACGTCTTCCTTCTCTGCCACCGTCATATTCACCTTGGCGCTGACACCGATACAGATATCGTCATCCGGGTTGTCGATGCGTACCTTTGCCCCGATGACCGGATTGCCCTTCTCATTTGCCAGAGCTATCTTATTGACAGATGTAAGCGTTCCCTGGTAAATGTGCCTCCCCATGGTCACCACCGCTTTTCCGTCCGGCACAAGCTTTTCAAAATCCCCTGCAGACACCTCAAGCTCCACGCCTACATCCCGGTTGCTCACCAGCGTAAACAGCTCGCCCCCCTGAACCGCGTCGCTCCCTTCCGGCGCTTTCACATCAGAAATGATTCCGTCAAACTCTGCCTTAATGCCTTCTTTCCCCTTTTTCAAAAGCTCCTCCGTGGTAAGCTCCGCAAGCTGGGCAATATTTTCAGACACCTTCATATTTTTTAGCTGGGCGTCGGTAAGCCCGGCATCCGCCCCTGTCTGCCTGCTGTTTTCTGCCTGGGTAAGGCTCCCCTTCAATGCCTCAAGCTCCTGCTCTGCCTGTGCCAAAGCCTGGGATGCGGCTCCCGCTGCGCCGCTGTTTCCCGCTCCGTCCGTATCCGCGCCGCCCGCTCCTGCGCTGCCCGCACTCCCTCCTAACTGCTTTAACTCCTGCTCCAATGCGCGGTACTCTCTCTCAAGCCGCCCTATCTCACTGGCAGCCTCCTCCGCCTCTTTTATAAGCTGCGCTTTCGTCTGCTCACGGTCCGGCGCCGTGTCGCTGATATTTTCAAGCTGTCTCTCTGCATTTTCCTTCTTTGTCCTGCTGGCGCTCTGGCTGTCTAAATTATCCGACATCTTCTTTTGCAGGGCATCCGCCTTCCCCGCATTCTCCGCATCCTTTCCCGCCGCATCCTGAGCGACCTTTTTTAATTTCTTTATCTCTGATTCCTTCTTTTTAATCTGAGACTTAAGCTCTGATATCGCCGCTTTCTCCTGCTTTTTCGCTTTCTCCATGCTTATCTTTGCCCTACTGCTCTGCTCCTTCGCGTCCTGGTTCGTATACTTTGCCGACAGCGTATTAAGCTGCGAATTTTTGTTATCCCGGTCTAAGTTTGCCGTGTCAAATACAATGAGTTTCTCACCTTTCTTCACCGGCTCCCCGACTTTCGCCCGGTTCTCCTTTACAGGTGCATTTACCGGAGAATAGAACGTCTTACTCTTCCCGCTCACCACTACGCCGGAGGTATGAAAGCTTTCCTTCACGCTCTCCCGCCGTGCCTCCACCACCTGGAGCGAGACGGCGTTTGCATTTCCCCCGAAAATCTTTGAAAGCCCGAAAACTACCAACACTACCGCCCCCAGAATCGGCGCAATGACCCATCCCGGCAGTTTCTTTCTCCTGCCTCTTCTCCTTCTCCTCTGCCTGTATTCTCTGTCGCTCCTTTTAGACATCTTCTGACCCCTCCTGTATATCATTCCTGTAATCCTCCGTTGTCTTCCCGTTCTCTATATCATTCCTATAGTCCTCCGTTATCTTCCCGTCCTTTATGCGTATCACCCGCTCTGCCTGCGCCGCAATCTCCGGGTCATGGGTGATGACGAGCACCGTCCTCCCCGACTTGTGAAGTTCCTTCAAAATATGAAGGATTTCCTCCGTAGAGCGGGAATCTAAGTTTCCCGTCGGCTCGTCTGCCAGGATTACCGGAGGGCGGGCGGCGATGGCTCTGGCAACCGCAACCCTCTGCTGCTGTCCCCCGGACATCTGAGCCGGCTTATGCCGCATCCTCTCCCCGAGCCCCACAAGCTCCAGAGATTCTTTCGCAGCCTCCCGCCTCGTGCGCCTGTCAATCCCCCGATAGATAAGAGGCAGCTCCACATTGGCAAGGGCATCCAGATTGGAAATCAGATTGAACCCCTGGAAGATAAACCCGATTTCCTCATTCCGGATATCGGAAAGCTCATTGTCCGTAAGACAGGATACATCCCTTCCGTCCAACAGGTATGTTCCTTCCGTCGGCGTGTCCAGACACCCGATCATGTTCATAAGTGTCGACTTCCCCGAGCCGGAGTGTCCGATGACTGCCGCAAACTCCCCTTCTTCAATAGTAAGGCTCACCCCGTCAAGGGCGCGGACTTCATTCTCTCCGGGGTTGTAGATTTTGTACATGTCTTTGATTTCAATTAGTGCGCTCATATATTGCTCCTATGTATTATTATATTATTGTACTATTTGAATAGTATAATTATACAATAAGGCTCTCTATAATGCAAGAAAAAATCAAGGATAAATTTCTCCCTGTTAAAAATCGACGCAAAAAAGGCACTGACTATCATCCCATAATCAATGCCTTTTTATATCATTATTATTTCCTACTGTATGTACTTCAAATTTCCATTTCTCATTTCATCAATCTTTCTATAAAACATTTCATCAAATACTTGCTCACACGGTATCTTGCACATACGCTTTTCTTTTGATGTGTCCTGTATTCGGAATGTAGTCTGAGCTTTACCCAGACAGGAATTCATATATGACCTAATATACGGTTCTGCATCTTCTCTATTAAAATCTACTTCCTTTTGAAGTCTTATAAAAGAGGATAAAACACTAATACAACTAGCTCCTCCCATAGCAACAATTCCATTTCGGGCATTTTTATCATCCGAACAGAATACATAAATTTGTTGTCCAAATCTCATGTTCAAAACCTGCAGCAGAACATATGATTTTAATTCTCCAAGATTCTTCCCTGTCCCTATAGCATCGCAATCTAATGCTAATTTTTCAAGAAATTCTTCCCTGCTTACATATACAGCATTCACCGTAGACATATTCACAAAATTTTCTTCAAAGCAACCACCTTTATAGGCATCGCAGGCAGTTTTCAACATATCAATATACATTGCCAGTGCTAAATCTCCATAAATAGCTGACAATTCGTCCAGGATCATTTCATCATCATAAAGATGTATACGTTTATTCTCAACCTTGTCCTCAAACCATTCTGGCAATCCGGCAATGTTATGACGCAAAAGTTCAATGCTTACCTGCTTATGGCAATAAAAAGTATAATTTGACATTGCAATAATCTTATCAATCAGCTTATTTTGGTCATCCTTGCGTATTAGATGCATCTTGGAAATAAAATCTGTATCCAACAAGGCATGTTTTTCACTCTCCATACCTTCACCTTATCTTTCTCTTTGGAATTCTTTTCCGATTTTTTTCAGGTATGCTTTGTCTGATTCTTCTCTGGTATCAATAAGCAATTCATGTTCCGAATTAAAAGCCAAATTCTCAAGCAGACTTCCATAATGAATCAAATCGTTACTGTTTTTCTGCCATCGCTCTGCTTTTCCCGTCAGTTCAATCCTGTCGGCAATACGTTCCGGATCTGTATTAAATAATTTCTCAGCCTTTTCTTCCTCAATGATCCCACTCTCAACCAACCGCAGAATAACTGCCTTGTATGGAAGTGCAAATATATCCATCAAGATAAGCACACCATCAATATCCAGCTTATCTTTTGAAAGCCCAAACATCCTAAACTGCTCTATTACGCTTGCATCCGGCATTAGCAAAAGTCCGGCAAAAGCATTGGCCTCCAGGTCTTCCTGTGAGACCGCCTCCTCATCGGCTGTTCTTGAATCTAATAAAGAACCACTGGTAATCGTACTTGTATTAATATCTTCTGCATAGCAATGAATATGATAAAGTTCATGTGCCATTGCGAAAATCTGTTTACATACAGGTAAGTCAGAATTAATGCAAAGAAAAACAGTTCCTTTTTTTACAAATGTAAAAGCCCAGAGTTCATCATCCTTGAATGGATATCTGAGTATCTCCAGGGATAAATCCCTTTTTCTTGCATAATTAGAAATAATTTCAAATATTGCATCTCTTATTATCGTATTTCCGCAATAATTAACTGAAAATGCTTTTGACAGTTCATTAATCCTTTCAAATTGTGCATTTTGTTTTTTATATAAGCTTTCACAAATAAATCCTCTCATTAAATATCACATACCTCCATCATTTCTATACCATTTTCCCTTACTCTGCTATGGAATAGAATCATGTCCGAAAGTTTATCTGCTATTTGCAAAGCATTCTTCGATTGCTCGGATTCAACTTTCCCCATAAATACATGCATAACATCTGTATTAGATACATTTTCCGCAATCTTTGTCAGTTCTTCCATCTTAACACCAAGAAAATCCGCAATCTGTTTCAACTCTATCGCATTAATCATACGTGCTCCATTAAGCATTTTACTGACTGTTTGCTTATTCGTCCGCAATGCTGCTGCAAGATCAACCTGCTTTTTATTCTGCTTTTTAAGAATTGCAAGGATGTTTCTGGCAATCATCATATTAACATCGCTCATTTTACACACCTCCTCAGTAAATAATCCCACTGTCTCAACTGTATTGTATGCCAAAGCTCCCATTAAGTCAATATTATAGTTACCAGTGTTCTGTTTTTTATTTTTATTATATCTTTTTTAGATACTTTTCACGAATCCACTCCTTTTTCAGACACCATACAGCTCCCTGAATATAATCCGTATCCTTATTTCCAAATTTCTGATAACTGTTTTCTTCCAGTTCCCGTATAATGTCCTGGGAATCTTCAAAAAGCTTTTTCCAGCTATTTTTTACCTTGCTTTTCAGCATTGGATAAAAAGAATTTAAAAAAATATCTGAAGAATGCATCAGCCCCCATTTTTCCAATTCTTTTTCAAACTCCTTCTCCTCATCTTTAGTTCCGATTAAGTTCAGATTCAAGATACTGTTCCATTTTCTCATATCAAAAAACAATACCTCTTCTTTCGGCACCTCCACTTTTAACCGCATACTGCCCTGCTCTGGTTTCGCCCATTCAGGTGCATGGAACAGCCATACGGGGGATTGTGCCTGTTTGGGTTTTTCTAAAAGTCCTGACGCATAATTCACAAAAAATGAGTATGCCTCTTTAAATATCCATGCTGTCTCCTGATATTTTTGATCAATATATATTTGCTTTACATAGAAAATGCCATCTCTGTTAATAGCATCCAATACTGTCTTCGTCTGACAGGTATACATTGTAATCGTTGGTTTATCTGTATAATCGCTCATCTTTTATCCATTCACGGCGAATCTCCCATGCCGTTGCCACCTCATCCTGTTTATTTTTAGGCGGCAAGGTAAATACTCTCTGCCAGCTCTGTATGATCTTCCTGCGGAGTAAAGGATAAAAATTCCCTTTATCTGTCAGCACCAGAGCGTCCTCCGACGGGATACACAACCGCTTTAATTCCTTTTTATGATTCTCTTCGTCCTCCTGGTCTAATGGAATATACCAGTAATTGACACGATACCCCCAGCAGTCCATACTGCAGACCAGGAAGTTTTCTCTCGGAATTTCTAATTCCAGGATTACCGTATTTTCAACGGGCTGCAGCATATTCTCTTCACTGGTGGAAAGCCAGACGGGATATTTTAATTCTTCCGAAATCTCAATATACTTTCTGGCCTCTCTCGTATACCATTCATAAAGCTCTATATAAAAATCCGCAATCGTATCATTTTCTTTTTTATATATTCTTTTTTTACATGATATACACCGGTTTCCTGAAGTTCCCCCAAAACTTCAGGAACCTGTCTTGTCCAAAGCCTCATAATAATTTCCGAAACTCCTTATCTATTTATAGCTCAACTGACATACCCACACCTTTTAAGCTCTTCCTCCGCCTTCGCAAGGTTCGCCTCAGACACCCGGATGATCGGCC
>CAJUMF010000056.1 GCA_910586965.1 uncultured Dorea sp.
TTATAATTTGACGTTTTTGTGCGGGAGATAGGAACTTTAATTTGCTGGGCTACAGTTGGTTTGTAACAGGAAGTGATTTATATGATTTTTGTCAAAAGGAAAACAGGAGGAGATAAAAGATGGCAAGCAGTTTATGGGGCGGAAGATTTGAAAAAGAGATGGATGATATTGTAAAGAAATATAATGCATCCATTGGCTTTGACCAGAGAATGTACAACGAAGATATTGACGGAAGTATCGCGCATGTGACAATGCTGAGTGAACAGGATATTATCTCGGAAGAGGAAAAAGAGATTATTGTTAAAGGACTGGAAGGAATCCGGGCAGATATTATAAGCGGAAAAATCGTATTTAATGTGGACGATGAGGATATCCACATGGGAGTGGAAAGCCGCCTGATCCAGAGAATCGGTGATGTAGGTAAGAAGCTTCATACAGCAAGAAGCCGGAACGACCAGTGCCAGGTTGATACAAAGCTTTATGTCAGGAAAGAGATTGAAGAGATATTAGAATGTCTCTGTTATCTGGAATCTGTGATCTTAGAAAAAGCAGAGCAGTATGCGGATAAGATCATACCGGGCTTTACCCATCTGCAGCATGCGCAGCCGATTACGCTGGGATTTGTGTTTATGGCATATTTCCAGATGTTTAAGAGAGATATTACAAGGCTTAAAGATGCCCATGAAAGAATGAATTACTGTCCTTTGGGGGCATGTGCGCTTGCCGGGACTACTTTGCCGACAAACAGGCACAGAACCGCTGAGCTTCTGGGATTTAAAGCGCCGACGGAGAATGCGATGGACAGCGTTGGAGACAGGGATTATAGTTTGGAATTTTTAAGCGCGGCGTCTATTTCTATGATGCATCTGTCAAGATGGGCAGAGGAGTTTGTATGGTGGAATACTTCTGAGTTTTCTTATATTGCCATTGACGACAGCTTCTGCACAGGCAGCAGTATCATGCCGCAGAAGAAGAATCCGGACATGGCAGAACTTCTAAGAGGAAAGCCAGGGCGTGTCTACGGAGATCTGGTACAGCTTTTGACGGTCATGAAGGGAACGACTTCTTCTTTTAATAAAGATTATCAGGAAGACAAAGAGGCAGTGTATGACGCGGCAGATACATGGAAAGCAAGTATTACCATATTTGCGAAGATGCTAAAGAACACAGAGTTTCGGATGGATCAGATTGGAAAGCAGATGGATAAAGGTTTCTTGAATGCTACAGACATCGCAGAGCATTTTGCAAAGCAGGGGATTCCGTTCAGAGAGGCTCATTCTATCGTAGGACGTATGGTGAAAGTATGTGAGAACAATAACTGTAATTTTGAGGATCTGACAGATGAACAGCTTCGGGAAATCGACAGCAGGGTTACAAAAGAGACATTAGGCGATATCAGCATTCCGGCGTGCGTGGACGCAAGAGTTTCTTATGGCGGAACGGCCCCGTCTGAGGTGAGGAGGCAGATTGCAAAAGAAAAGGAATGGATGGACACCCTTTAAAGAAAGATGAGGAGGAAGACATATGGAAATATTTAAAAATATATTAGAAGCGATAAATTCTTTTTTTGCGAATATTGTTCCGATTGGGGATATTTTGTGGGTGTTTCCGCAGAACTTTGAATGGTATGCAAATATACCGGTTGTCGGGAGTTTCCCTTTTGCTATTATCTTACTGCTGGGAATGGGGATATGGTTCTCTGTGAGAACAAAGTTTGTACAGTTCCGATTTTTTAAAAGAGGACTTAAGGTCTTGATGAAGAAAGAGAAAAATTCAACCGGTGTCAGTCCTTTAGCGGCTTTTATGCTCAGTACGGCTATGCGTGTAGGACCGGGAAATATCATAGGGGTAACAGGAGCTATATCGGTAGGCGGACCGGGGGCAGTTTTCTGGATGTGGATTTCAGGGTTGTTTGGAATGGCAAGCAGTTTTGTGGAGTCAACATTAGCGCAGATATTTAAGGAGAAAGATGGAAATGAGTACGTGGGCGGCCTGCCACATTATGGACAGAGACTTTTAGGAAACAAAAAATGGGTTGGAGTGCTTATTGCGGTATTATTTATTATTTATTCCATGCTGAGTATACCGATTCAGACTTTCCACGTGTTTACTGCGGCTGGAACTGCCGTAGGTATGGTTACAGGAGTAAACGCTGAAAGAACTTCCCCCTTATATTTTGCGATTGCGATTATTTTGATTGTTGGTATTGCTATAGTGGTATTTGGAGGAATCAAAAGAGTGACTGCGGTTACAGATAAAGTCGTTCCGGTTATGGCAGTTATTTACGCTGTGATTATCGTAGGTCTGCTTATTTTTAATATTGGTGCATTCCCGACGTTTATTAAGGAAGTGTTTGTTGGAGCATTTAAGCCCCAGGCAGTGTTTGGCGGCAGTTTCGGTATCGTGTTGGCGCAGGGGATAAAGCGGGGTTTGCTTTCAAATGAAGCAGGACAGGGAACGAACACGATGTCGGCAGCGATTTCTGAGCAGAACAATCCCGTAGAGCAGGGCTTTGTGCAGTCCATAGGGGTATTTTTAGATACGATTATTTTATGTACATTGAGCGGATTTGTAGTGTGCAGCGCAAATATCTGGAATAAGCAAGCATATGATTGGGCGGCAATCAAAGATTCTAAGATAGATGTATTTCTTTCTTCATTAAAAGAAATGATCCCGGGAACAGCGGCAGATGGGATGATTTCTATGATTATATGTATCTGTTATGGATTGTTTGCGTTTACAACACTTCTTGGGTTAGTATCCTTTGCTTCTATTGCGGGAACAAGGATTACTCAGAATAAGATCTGCACGAATCTGATACGTGCTCTGGGTGCATTGATTTTTGTGCCGATTGGAACGCTTTGCGTGTTGGCAGGGTTAGAACTTGACAATATCTGGTATGTAACCGATTTGATCAATATTGCGATGGTATTCGTAAATGCGCCGGCAATCTTAATAGGCGGGAAATATGTGTTCCGTGCATTACAAGAATACGCTGCTGATGATAGCAGGAGGTTTGCAGCAGAGGATATAGGCCTGGAAAGTGATGTATGGACAAAGGAAGCAAGAACAAAGGCAGAAAATGTGTAAAAATAAAGAGTTAAAAGGAGATTAGAATATGTCAAAAGTTATCGTATTAAGTGATGCAGAGATTGAAAAGGTATTAGATGAAAAGTCAGTAATTACAGCAGTGGAGGGTGCTTACCGGCAGAAATCGGATAACCGGGCTGCTGTCTGGCCGATGGTATTTTATGAATTTGAACCGGGAGCGGCAGATATGGATATCAAATCAGGCTGTCTTGAGGATGATAATATTTATGGTCTTAAGCTTGTCTCCCTGCATGTGAATAATAAGGAGGCAGGACTTCCGGAGCTGATGGGCACGACCCTGATCTTCAATATGAAAACAGGAGAGCCGGAAGCATTAGTAAATGCAGGATATATCACAAAGCTAAGGACCGGGGCAGCCGGGGCGATCGGTGTAAAATCTCTTGCAAGAAAAGATTCGAAAGAATTATTTGTCATCGGCATGGGGGCCATGGTTCCTTTCCAGATTGCAGCTACCTTAATCGCGATGCCGGGAATTGAAAGAGTTACAATGATCGAGCCGGTAAATCCGGAAAAGAGCGCAGGACTGGTAGACGGAATCAGAGAAATCGTTGATACTGTTATGCTAAGAAGCGGAATCAAAAGGACGGCTGTTCTTGAGGGGATTTCCAGTATGGAAGAGGGTGTCAGAAGAAGTGATGTTATCATCACAATGACTCCGTCCAGAAAACCGATGATTCAAAAGGAGTGGGTAAGGCCGGGCACTCATTTTAGCTGTGTCGGCTCAGACATGAGCGGAAAACAGGAGATTGACGGCCGTATATTTGAAAATGCGAGAGTGTTTGTAGATGATTTAGAACAGGCGGTCGATGTGGGCGAATGTGAGATTCCCATTAAAGAAGGTCTTTTTAGTAAAGAAAATATTATTGCTGAAATCGGAGACCTCTTGAACGGAAAAGTAAAGGGGCGCATAAGCGATGAGGAAATCACGATTTTTGACTCAACCGGAATTGCGCTGCAGGATTTGACTGTGGCGGCGCTGGCCCTTAGAAAGGCAAAAGAAAAAGGCATGGGCTGTGTAGTTGAAGTATAGTGAGGAGAATATCATGAAGATTGATACTTTTAAAGTGGAACGTTGGATGAACGATTTTGAAGAAAGGGCAGTATATAACCTGGCTGAAACTTGCATCGATTCGCTGTCCTTAAAGGAACTGCTGAAACTGTGTAAAAAAGAACCTGAAGATTATCTTATGGAGTTATCGGAGACAAGGCTGGCATATAGCCACATCTTCGGCTCGCCCAAGCTTCGGGAGGGCATCAGTTCCCTGTATAAGAAGCTGGCTCCGGAAAATGTCGTTCCCACCCATGGAGCAGTGGGGGCCAATAATATGATCATTACGACGCTGATATCCAGAGAAGACAATATGGTCTGCGTACTGCCGACGTATCAGCAGCACTATTCAATCCCGGCCTCTATCGGTGCAGAAGTCAGAATCCTGAAACTGACAATGGAAAATGATTATCTCCCGAATTTGGATGAACTGCGGAGTATGGTCGATAAGAACACGAAGATGATCACGATCAATAATCCGAATAATCCGACAGGTTCTCTGATTCCGTCTGCTATGTTGAAGGAAATTGCAGAGATAGCAAGAAGCGTTGACGCATATCTGCTTTCCGATGAAGTGTATCGGAGTATTTCAGAAGACGGAAGCTATATGCCTTCGGTACTTGATGTCTATGAAAAGGGGATATCTGTAGGGAGCATGTCTAAGTCATTTTCACTGGCCGGGCTTCGCATGGGCTGGATTGCTTCAAACGATCCAGAGGTGATCGAGCAGGTAAAGGAGCGCAGAGACTATGATACGATAAGCTGCGGGGTACTGGACGATAAGCTTGCCGCACTTGCGTTAGAGAATAAAGAAGCCATCATAGAACGAAACCGGAAGATAGTATTAAAAAACCGAAAAATTCTTGATGAGTGGGTGAATGAAACTCCAGAGGTGAGATACTTAAGGCCAGTAGCCGGGACTACGGCCCTTGTATATTATGACAAGGATATTCCGTCGTATGATCTTTGTAAAAAACTGATTGAAACAAAGGGCGTATTATTTACACCGGGTTCCTGTTTTGAAATGGAGGGAGCAGTTAGGGTCGGATACGCTTTTGACTCAAAAACTCTGCGGGAAGGACTGGATAAGTTTACAGAGTTCTTAAGTCATGATAATATGATTATAAAGAAAACAGTTGCGGGGGTGTTACACTATGAAGACAGCTTATAGAGTTTTAAAGATTGTTTTATGGAGTGTAGTAACTTTCTTTGTCGGAACAAGCAGTTATCGCTGTTATGACTATTATGTACATCCTGGTTTGTATGCGGCGACATCAGCGCCATGGTATTTAAGCATTCAGATCAACGCGGTATTCACGGTCATTATAGCTGCGTCCCTTCTTATGGTCATGTGGTTTATAAAGAGGAAAATCAACTGATTAGGAGAGATAATGATAGCCATGTAAGAAATGCATATTCCTACATGGCTATTAATGCGATCAGAGTCTTCCGTTATTCTCTCTCATAAACTTATATTCTGCCACAGAGCGGTCGAAACCTTCAATGTGCGTATAGAACCATTTGATGACATTCTCTTCAACTTTTGCAACGAATGCAGGGGAAGGACCTTCTTCTTCCTGTAACATCTCGTCTAATTCAGAAATTGTCTTTTTGAATTCCTCATGCTGGGCTTTGTGCTTTTCATAACCGGGATATTCGATTTCCTTCTGCAAGTCCTCCTCGGCACCAAAATGGAAAACGGTATAATCGGACAAGTAGTCCAGAGTTTTTACCGCGGTAAGCTTTGAGTCGCTGTCCTCGCAGCTATCTAAAAGCTTATTGATACGGTCAATTAGTTCCTTGTGTTGCGAATCGATCAATTCGTTTCCTGTGATTAAATTCTCACTAAATTCAGCTCTCATAGAGAATCCCTCCTTATCTTATCGTAATATATTATATTGGCTGATGAGAAAACTTAGTTGCTTTGCGCGGTTGAGATGCATATATAAATGGATAAATAATACAGGCCATAGCAAACGCCGCGATTACATCCGTAACGGAATGCTGTTTTAAAAATACAGTGGATAGAATAATTAATATTCCTGTTATATAGACCCCCCACATGATTCCTTTATGAGCTCTCAGCTTATTGCTGTGAGCCGCCGCGATGAGTACGCCGACCGTATTGAATACATGGATGCTTGGCAGTACATTTGTAGGAGTATCTATGGTGTAGAGCCGTCTTACCAGATCCACACAGAAGTTATCTCTGGCAAAATCTGTCGGACGCAAGTTCAAACCGTTAGGAAATACAGTACATATAATAAGAAAAACAGTCATTCCGAAAATTAAAAAGGAGGAGATTCGGTAAAATCCTCTTTTGTCTGTAAAGAAGAAGTAAAATACACAAATCGCCATAAATACAAACCAAAAGTAATACGGAATGATAAAATATTCAACAAACGGTATAAAATCATCCAAAGGCGAATGAATCACAAAGTAATTCTTCTGAATATGCTCTTCCAGATAATTAAACCAGGGTAAATAGATAAATGCGTACAGAAATACCCATGCATGACTATACTTTTTTATGAATGTCTTTGTTCTGCCAATCGTTTTCATGAAATAAACACCTCTTTAAAATAGCCTGTTTGGTATAATGTATTTCTGATTCACGAAAAATTATAACATGAAAAAATTTATTCAACAAGGAGGTTCATTTAATATTAATAATTTTCACCATGTTTTTCGAAAATCTGAATATGATATCCCGACATTCCTTTTTTTAGCTCCTCGCCGGTAGTTAAAGTCCAAACAGCGATTGGAACGCGGAATATGTATTGGAGCAGCAGGACCGACAGATGCGGCAAGTCGGACAGACGGTAAGAGATAAAGTCTGGTCTTCCTAAAAAATTGCAAAAAAGATTCTGGACTAGGAATTTTAAAAACCATGCTTCCCGGGATTTCCGGGCAGTCAAGTGCTCGGCAAGCTGACCTCTCAGTATATGCGGGGCGTTAAGCCTGAACCATCGAAGTCCCATAGTATTAAAGGATTGTATCATATAATTCCCGGAATATGGTTTAAGTATACGATAGGTTTCCTCACATATTTTTAAAGAAGAAGTTGGAATTTTTAATTCGATGAGCAGTGGGACGCGGCCGTCCACGGCATTGAGGACGTCGCGAAAAAGGGGGATTCGTTCCTTAGTTCCGAGAAGGCACAAGGACTCAAGTTCGCTGTAGGATAACTCCTCTACTTTTCCGGGACAGCCGCAGAGACGTTCCAAGGTGTCATCGTGAAATACAATGAGCTGTCCGTCGCGCGTCAGATGCAGGTCCAGTTCTATGCCATATCCGCGCTGGATGGCAGCGTAGAATGCTGTCATAGAATTTTCAGGAACTTGGTGTTCCATATCGTGATATCCTCTGTGTGCAAACATAGAAGGAGAGATGTCTAGGATACGCCTTTTTTCTGTCCTTCTTGGGGAAACCATGAAAAAATAAATTAAAATAACTGCAAATATTATAATGGCAATAAACATGGCAATGTCTCCTTGCATCAGCTAATAATAAACCGTATTTTTTGTGTGCTTTGCGAAATGTTGATTTTCTGTTCTTTGGATATAGGCTCGCCGTCTGTATGGAGGGGAAGAGGAATCTCACTCTCCATCATTACAGATCTGCAGCGATAAATGTGAATGCCTGAAAACTTTGTATGCTTTCCCCAAAATGCTGTAGGGAGAAGACAGAGGATCTTAAGCTTCGGCAGTCCTTCCGCTACGATAATATCCAGAAAATCATCCGTAGGACTGGCATTCGGACAGAACATAAAGCCTCCGCCCTCGAATTTCTGATTCATAGCGGCGGCAAAATAGACTTTTTTAAATGTCACTGTTTTTTTGCCGTCCAGCGTGAGGACCATTCGTTTAGGTGTCTGAAGAAGCAGACTTGATACAGCGATGCTGACGTAGGAAAATCTCCCGAGAGAAAGCCTGTTTAAAAAGGCTTTCAGGCAGGAAGTTCCAATGCGGCAGCAGACTTCTGCGTCAAAGCCAAATCCAGAACTAACTGCAAAGAAGCGCTTGCGTGATCCATATGAAGTAGTCCCTACGCTTAAATTCGCGAAGCGGGAGGGGGAGAGAATATGTTCTAATGCAGTATGCGGGTCGGCAGATAGGTTCATTCCTCTGGCAAAATCATTGCTGGAACCAATAGGGATATACGCTAATGTCACTGCACTAAAATCAGAGATTCCGTTGATCACTTCATTGACGGTTCCGTCACCGCCCAGTACGATAAGTGTACAGCGATTATTTTCATGGAGGACTTTTTTGGTGATGCCAGTGGCATGGCTGCGGTATTTTGTCAGAAATGCCCGGTAGCTTACATTTTTCTCCTTTAAAGTTGATTCGAGGGAATTCCAGACCTTTAGTCCCAGCCCTGTTCGGGCATTTGGGTTTATGATAAAAGTATACATATCAGATATCCTTTCATATGTTACAGTATTGTAGATTTATAGAAAATATCTATAAGATGGAATGTTTATTAAAATAAGCAATTGGACAAATAAGGAAAGTAGGAGTATTATGATTATCAAAGATATTATTGTTTTAGTAATTGAGAGATTACTATGTTTCCTTCTACAAAAGTCCTTTAAGATGTGCGCTTAAGGGATTTTTTGTATTCAGAAAGCGCCGTCAAGGTAAACTTTTAAGGAGCGGCGCATATTTTCTTCAAAATCAGCCTTTCCTTGTTTCAGACACCATTCGAATACATTTCCTATGACGATCATACGAATATCCGTGGACAATGCATCAAGAGAAATCTTTGTATTGATAATACCTGCATCTATGCATTTTCGAAGATAGTTTTGTACAGTTATGATCGGATACGAGCGTTCTGTACGTATGAGAGGATTTAAGGATTGATTCTTCGGTGTATAATAATTAGACATGAATTCCACTCCCAGTTCCTCGCAGTATCGGACATAATTTATATAGACATAGATAATTGTCTCTTTTGCATCTTTTGCATCTGCCGGAAGGTCCAGCAGATCGGGATTGATGTTGGGCTGTTCTTCAATATAATAAGAAAGAAGATCATCCTTTGTCTTAAAATGATGATAAAAACTTCCGTTAGAAACACCGGCCTCTTCACAGATATTTTTAATTGACAGTTCCTCGTACCCTTTTTTGCGCAAAATATCCTTGGCTGCCTGAAATATTCTTGCTTTTGTCTCTTTGGATTTCAATTGCTGTCTGGACAATTCTTTGTCATTGTACAGTTGGTTCATGGCACGGTCTTCCCTTCAAAATTGATTGCTGTATTTTGTAAAAGTAAGTATATCATATGAAAAAAATTTTTTCAACGAAACAGAGCGAACTCTGTGTTTTATCCTATCAGTTTTTGTGTTATGATATAAAAAGCCTATTTTGTTGAAGAAAGGATGTAAGAATGGATATTAATCAAAAGATAGCAGATGAGCTTGGAGTAAAAAAATGGCAGGTAGATGCTGCAGTAAAATTGATTGATGAAGGAAATACGATTCCTTTTATAGCCAGATACCGTAAAGAGGTGACCGGGACTTTGGATGATGAACAGTTGAGAAAGCTCCATGAGAGGCTAACCTATCTTAGGAATCTGGAAGAGAAGAAAGAGCAGGTAATTGCCAGTATTGAAGAACAGGGGAAGCTGTCGGATGAGCTTAAGGCCCAGATTCAGGCGGCAGAGACTCTGGTTGTGGTTGAGGATTTGTACCGGCCGTACCGTCCCAAGAGAAGGACCCGCGCTACGATAGCAAAAGAGAAAGGGCTGGAGCCGTTGGCGGCGCTTATTATGCTTCAGAAGGCTAGACAGCCGATTCTTGAATTGGCAGAGGAATATGTGGATGAGGAAAAGGAAGTCAAGACGGCGAAAGAAGCAGTGAGCGGTGCACAGGATATCATTGCCGAGAGTATTTCAGATGAAGCGGATTATCGTATATGGATCAGAAAGATAACGGCGCAGAAAGGAAAGATTGTCTCCGTGGCAAAAGATGAAAAAGCGGAATCGGTTTATGAGATGTACTACGATTTTGAAGAACCGGTAGGAAGGCTTGTAGGGCATCGTATTCTTGCCTTGAATCGAGGGGAGAAAGAGAAATTCCTGACGGTAAAGATAGAGGCGCCGGAGGAAGATATTATTCGATACCTGGAGAAAAAGACAGTTCGTGGAGATAATGAATATACGGCTCCTATTATAAAAGAAGCGGTTGCTGATGCGTACAAGCGGTTGATAGCACCGGCAATCGAGCGTGAGATAAGAAACGACCTGACAGAGAAAGCGGAGGACGGAGCCATAGATGTATTTGGGAAGAATTTAGAGCAACTGCTTATGCAGCCTCCAATTGTGGGGCAGACAGTTCTTGGATGGGACCCTGCATTTCGTACAGGGTGTAAGCTGGCGGTTGTTGATCCTACGGGGAAGGTCATCGGAACGACAGTCATTTATCCTACAGCTCCAACAACCCCGCAGAAAATAAAGGCATCTAAGGATCTGCTCAAAAAAATTATAGAGAAGTATAATATTACGTTGATTTCTGTTGGGAATGGGACCGCTTCGAGAGAATCTGAGCAATTTATTGTAGAGCTTTTGAAAGAGATACCGCAGAAGGTTCAATATATTATTGTAAGCGAGGCTGGGGCTTCTGTGTATTCGGCCAGCAAACTGGCAAGTGAAGAATTCCCGAAGTTCGATGTGGGACAGAGAAGTGCCGCTTCCATCGCAAGGCGGCTGCAGGACCCTTTGGCGGAGCTTGTAAAGATCGATCCCAAATCTATTGGAGTGGGACAGTACCAGCATGATATGAATCAGAAAAAACTTAGCGAGGCGTTGTCGGGCGTGGTGGAAGACTGTGTGAATAAAGTTGGCGTGGATTTGAATACTGCATCAGCACCCTTGCTTTCTTATATTTCCGGGATTTCATCAGCAATTGCGAAAAATATCGTGTCCTACCGGGAGGAGAACGGACGGTTTGAAAACCGAAAAGAACTTCTTAAAGTAGCAAAGCTTGGACCGAAAGCTTATGAGCAGTGTGCAGGATTTATGCGGATTCAGTCGGGGGATAATCCGCTTGACGGCACGAGCGTTCATCCGGAGTCTTATGATGCGGCAGAAAAGCTCTTGAAAAAGCAAGGATACAAGCCGGAGGATATCAGAGGCGGAAAGCTTCTTGGCTTATCGCTCACGATCAAAGATTATAAAAAGCTTGCTGGAGAGCTGGGAATTGGCGAGATCACATTGAAAGATATCGTGAAAGAGTTGGAAAAGCCGGCCAGAGATCCCAGGGATGAGATGCCAAAGCCGATTCTCCGGACAGACGTACTGGAGATGAAGGATCTGACAGAAGGTATGATATTGAAGGGTACGGTCCGCAATGTCATTGATTTTGGGGCTTTTGTAGATATTGGTGTGCATCAGGACGGGCTGGTACATATTTCTGAGATTACGGACAAGAAGTTTATTAAGCATCCGTTGGAAGCAGTCAGTGTAGGAGATATTGTGGATGTAAAAGTAATGAGTGTGGATTTAAAGAAAAAAAGAATCCAGCTTACAATGAAGGGGATCAAATAAAGACATGGGTATGGAATTGGAGGAAAGATGAAATGAAAAAGCCTTGGCAGAAGAATCTGGAGACGGTGCTGGGAGTTCTGATCGGAAATATCGTGCTGGCATTTACGGTAGCAGCATTTATGGTTCCTCATGGAATCATCATGGGAGGTGCGACAGGTATTGGTCTTACGATCAGCCATTATCTTCCGGTTCAGCTTTCTTTGATTATCTTGGTGGTAAATGGGTGTCTGTTTCTTTTAGGAGCCGTTACTTTGGGGAAGAAGTTTGTCATTACGACAATAGCAAGTACATTTCTTTATCCGGCTTGTTTGTCAGTGATGCAGGCGATACCGGGGATTACAGAACTTACGGATAATATTATGCTTGCGACACTTTATGGCGGGGCGCTTTTGGGTCTCGGAGTCGGTATGATTGTCCGGGTGGGTTCTTCGACCGGAGGAACAGATATCCTTGCATTGGTATTTAATAAATGGTTCCACGTCAGCGTTGCACTGCTTATGTATATTGTGGATTTTACGGTACTTGGTGCGCAGATGCTCTTTTCCGATACCGAGCAGATCATGTACGGTATTCTTGCGCTAGTTATTGAGACTGCCATATTGAATCGTGTGATGCTGATGGGGCAGTCACAGATCCAGCTTTTTGTTATCTCGGATAAGCACGAAGAGATACGTGAGAGGATGATAAAGGAGCAGGATGTTGGAGTGACGATGGTGCATGTTGAGACGGGATTTGGCAAAGAGGAGCAGAAAGCGGTTCTGTGTATTATACCAAATCGGAAATTATATGCGACCAATGAGATGATCCATACCATTGACGAAAAAGCATTTATTACGATCTCGCAGATCAATGAAGTAAAAGGGCGAGGATTTACCATGGAACGGGTAGTATATACAAAAGAAGATATGGATGTGCAGGATTATAAAAAAGTATAAATGCGAGGAGAGAAAAAGTGTCTGAACGTTTTTCCAGAACGGAACTATTAATTGGGGCAGAGAATTTGAAGCGGTTAGGACGTGCCAGGATAGCAGTATTCGGAATTGGCGGAGTAGGCGGATATGTGGTGGAGGCGTTGGCAAGAAGCGGTGTGGGAACACTGGACTTGACCGATGCAGATGTTGTCAGCCTGAGTAATATCAATCGTCAGATCATTGCTACGGAAAAGACCATCGGTTGTGCGAAAGTAGATGTAGCAAGAGACCGGGCTTTAGAGATCAATCCAGATATCAATGTGAATATTCATAAAATATTTTACCTGCCGGAGACTGCGGATCGATTCGACTTTACGCTGTATGATTATGTTGTGGATGCGATTGACACGGTGACAGGAAAGATTGGGCTGATCATGCAGGCAAAGGAGGCAGGAGTTCCCGTGATCAGTTGTATGGGGGCCGGAAATAAGCTTGATGCAGCGGCGTTTCAGGTAGATGACATTTACAAGACATCCGTCTGTCCGTTAGCGAAGGTTATGAGGAAAGAACTTAGGAACCGGGGGATTAAGGACCTGAAAGTGGTATATTCGAAAGAACAGCCGGTAAAAACGGGAAACCAGACGCCTGGGAGCATTGCTTTTGTGCCGCCTGTAGCGGGATTGATCCTTGCGGGAGAAGTAGTAAAAGATCTTCTGAAAGATAATTGAAATTAACTTAAATTAATAAAGAAAAGAGCCGATATATATACAGGAGGAGGTATCAAGATATGGAATTTACAGATATCGCAATGGCAAGTATGTCAATGAGTGCAGCGAAGTTGCAGGTCAGTGCCAGCATGGCTGTAGCCAAAAGTGCAATGGAGACTCAGGAAGTTGCCGCGGCGCAGCTTCTTGAGATGCTTCCCAGCCCGCCCGGTTTAGGGCAGTTTGTTGATGTAAGGGCGTAAGAGACAGGACTGTGATTCTGATAATTTCGGAAAACAGTCCTTTTTCATTGCAGTGAACCGAGGGCATTGTAAAAAAAAGGAAAAAAAGATAGAAAAAAGTATTGACACGAAGGGGGAAAGCTGATATTATAAGTT
>CAJUMF010000057.1 GCA_910586965.1 uncultured Dorea sp.
TGATAGTATAGGTTGTTCAACTTTTCCTGTCCACATTTATATACTAACACCACACTGACTTCCTGTGCATCGGCGGTAAACCCTGTGCATAAGCTTACACACATCACCGCCGCAAGCAGAAAAGCTGTCATCTTACGGGTTGCTTTCTTCTTTCTCACTCTTCCTCTCCTCCTCCGTCTGTTTTGATAACACTAAATGTTCCAGTATATTCTTCCTCAGATAATCCACTCCTTACACAATAACCAGTATTAATATTTAACCTACTTTTTTATCTTCACACTCTTGGCTGCCCCGCCCTTTTTGAACAGCTTCTTATAAGCTTTCATCTTCGACTTCGGCACTTTGATACTTGCCTTTTTATGTATCCCCTTAAAAGCCTTGCTTCCGACTTTCTTAATGGACTTCGACTTCACCGTAACCATCTTTAAGCTCTTGCATCCGTAAAATGCCTGCTTTCCTATCAACGTTACATTCGCACCAATCGTCACTTTTTTAAGCTTCTTGCAGTTTTTGAATGCACTTGGTGCAATGCCAGTCACTTTATAAGTGACATCGTTAATCTTCACTTTGCCCGGAATGCTGACTGATGTTGCTTTCTTATTTGATGCTTTTTTGTATTCCACAGTCTTTCCGGCCGCCGTTACTTTATAAGTTGCTTTTGAACCTGCATCCTTCAATATTGTTCCCAGTGCCGGAATTTGCTTAGTGTTCTGTGTCGGATTTGTATCTGGAATCGATTGTGCCGGCTCATGTACATCTTGATTCCCCTCGTTCTCTTTCCCATTAGAGCTCACCGTCCCTGCATACGAATAGACATCAGATGATAGATTGAGATGCAAAGCCGGACGCACACCGGAATCATACGAAATTTCAAGGCAGCCATCAATATCAACACAACCATCCATAGTAACTGTTGAAGCACTCATTGCATCATATCCTGGTGAACGTAGCCACCAAGAACAGCTCCTCTTATGTTCACTGTCTATACTATGCCATGTCCCCATAGCTTTTGCATAAACACTGCTCCTGCATCTACGCGCCCCATCCTCAATACTTCTTAACGATGCAAATCCATGTGATGTCGCATCATCTCCGTATACTTCTAATTCCGACGGCAAAAATATCCGATCCTCCGTATCATTGCCCCCGTCAGTTCCATTAAAAATATTATCATCATTCTGCACAGATGTAATTTCTATTGCTGCCTTTTCACTGGAAGAAAAGGCAGCATTAATAAAACTATTATTGCTATAATCTGTTCCATCCTTATTGGAAACAGCACTATAACCATTCAGCCAGCTACGAATTGTACTAGTTTCCCATGTTGTATTCTCATACTCTGTATTATATTGCTGTTCGTCCAACACTTCATCTGATACAAGTAATATCTGATTCTTTTCTGCTTCTAATACTCTCCACTTTATTGGTTCATATTTAAAATAATGATATGTTAAAGAATCTGACCAGTGATAAAAACCGCTATCATGACTCATAAGCGCACTTGTAGCATCGCCCATTTTCATCCGGTGATACTTACTGCCTTCTATTGTAATATCATTGTTAGCATTCCATCCTGTTGCATTTTGCAATTTGTCATACAGATTGCTGCTTTCTATAATATCACCTTTTTGTAATATAGTTCTATCCACAGCAGTATAATTAGCCGCCAAAGGTACAACTTCCGCCTGCGGATAACTCCCGAACCATACACAGTCCCATGTCACCTTCTGTCCTGCCTCCATACCGGAATCCTTTTCAATCCTTGGATTCCGTAAGTTAGACGTCTCATCTGTTCCGGGAATATTCTCACTAAGCATAAACTCTTCCCACTCCGAGTTTTTGTATGTGTTACGATATATATCTGCATATTTATCAATTAACCCCAATATATTCTTTCTGTTTTGTGTCTGCGAATCACTTCTTTCAATTAATTCTTTCGCCGTCTTTATATTTTCTTGATTAAAAATCACATTTATAATGTTAGAAAGAGCGCCACTGTCAAGATAAGCCTCAAGCCATGTCTTTGCATAATCATTTCCGTACATCTGAAACTGTACATACGCCCGAAAGCAGGCAAGGAAATTCTTGCCATTCTCTGCTGTTTTATTATCCATAAATCCGGATGTAGCGCTCATCATCCCTTGCTTCATATAACAATCCAATGTATACAAAAGCGCTAACTTTAGATTGTTGGATGTCATATTCGTAGAATCAAACATAACATCCAGCCCTGACAATCCTAAATCTAAACCTTTAAGAACCGGATTCGCATCACACAACTTTCCCCACAAGAAATCGAATCCTTTCTTCCAAATATAATCTAACGTTTTCCCTTTCGCATACTGCAATGGGGAGCCTTCTATAGTTTTTACCAGTTCATCCGCAGCTTTTATAAAATCTTTATTAGGATTTTTTAATGAAGCACAGGCTTCTCTCGCATTTTTCAAAAGATAGACTCTTTCTTCTTTTACCTGTTGGAGTGCCGAATACTCTGAAAGTACATTTATTAATTCTTTGACGTTTTCAATATCATCTGTTAATTCTTGGATATCCGTATTAATTTGCTTCAATGCTCCAACCTTGTCGTAATAAGCAATTGCATCCTCAACAGTCATCCCGATGATTGTCTGACCTTTATTATCATCTATATATTTCACTAGCAGGTCATATAGTTTTCTTGAAAACTTTAATTCATTATTATCTAACTCAATAGATGTTTCTTCGCTATCAGCATCATATTTCAAATAGCTCATGAGAAGAACCTCATAAATGTATTTCTGCTCATTAGCAAACTGCTGCCTGTATTCATTATTTAAGAAGATACTCCATGTTACAGACAAGGAAACGAGCGGTGCATCTTCCAATAAATATCCCCCAAGCTCACTATATACTGGTTCTTGAAAGCTTTGGAACATAGGATACACACCATTCCCTTGATTATTCAT
Organism: uncultured Dorea sp.; assembly: GCA_910586965.1. Lineage (GTDB taxonomy): Bacteria > Bacillota > Clostridia > Lachnospirales > Lachnospiraceae > MD308. The sequence goes on from CAJUMF010000057.1 coordinate 2,946, forward strand.
TCCAAAAATCATAGCATCAGCCATCCAGATATCATAATCCGGAATATTTTCACCGATATCCTGCGCATAGACTGTAAAACCTATACACGAATTTACCCACATCATAATCGAAAGAAATAATACAATAATTTTATAGGATACATCCTTCTTTCTCACTCTTACTCTCCTCCTTCTACGTTTTCACAATATCCGGAATCAAAGTATTTCTTCCATAAATGACTTTGCCTCTGTCATGATCAAAGATATACTATTTGATTTTAATTGCTACCGATTTTTTCTTACCACTGCCATCTGTCGCCATAGCGGTTATCTTAACCTTCTTACCTTTTCCTGCTTTTTGTGCTTTCACCTTTCCGGAACTGCTTACCGTCGCGTACTTCGTATTACTGCTCGTCCATTTCAGTTTTTTATTAGCTTTCTTCGTAGCAGTAACTTTGGCTTTCAGCTTTAATGTCTTGCCTGCTTTCACAGATTTCTTGCCAGAGATAGACACTTTCTTTACCGCGCCTTTCATGGACTTTATTTTATAAGTCGCTTTTATTCCACTGCCATCTTTGGCTGTCGCTGTAATGGTTACAGACTTTCCGCCGGATTTTTTCTTCATGGTGACAACGCCTTTGCTGTTTACCGTTGCAACTTTTTTGTTACTGGACCTCCATGTGACAGCTTTGTTAGCTGCATTGGATGGTGTAATATTAGCTGTCAATTTTATTTTCTTTCCGGCAGCAATCTTTTTAGAAATTCCGGAAATACTGATTCTTGCTACTTTCGCTGGATTGGATACATTGGCAGTGTTAGAATCCGGCAAATTTTCTTCTCCTTTACCAACAAATTTTATAGTACCAATTAATTGATTTTCTTCATCATATACTTCTGTCTTTGAATATTTTTTTAAGTTCAAATCAAAGAGCACAAACTGATACACTCCATCATACTGTGTTTCCACTTTCGTATTCTTAATGAGATTATTACTTTTGTCATATCCCTTTAATGATACATTCAAAGTCTCCATATCTTCTAAACCAGCCATGCTTATAACTACATCATTTAAACCATCTGAAGATTTATATACAGAAATATCTGTTGATTCTTCATATTTTTCTGACACGCTGGAAGAATACGACTCATCTTTCTCCCGGCTTGTTTTAAACATCGCCCTTACATTCACATCATTTAACGCCGCAAATCGATATACGCTATCTGCTTCAACAAGATTATCTCCCACAAACCAACCGATAAATTTGACTGACTCATTATTAGGATATGCAGTAAGAACAACAGGACTGCCTTTGGCATAGTCACCCATACCTATTACAGTTCCCCCTTCATTGGCATCACACTCCACAGTGATGTTTGCATCTTTATTATCCACAGAAATGTATTCACTTACAGCATATGATGCACCATCAGATTGTAATTTCGGACTATTACTTTTTGTCAGATAATCTCCTGAGATATCCTGTGAATACGTACTGCCATCAGACAACGGAATATTATAATAATTAGCTCTCCCTGTAATCTTCCCATCAACGGTCTGCTCTATTACGCAGGTCATATCACCAGTATCTGTTCCAGCGAACTCTATCTTGGCATTTATATCAGACGGAATAATCACTGTTTTCACATCTCCATCCATTTCTATATGGATATCCGATGTGCAGGTAATTTCAGAATCTTCAACTTTTCCCAATACGCTCCCATTATCGTCATAAATCACGAAATCGACAGGACATTGTATAAAAATACTCTTAAAAGAACTCCACATATTATTCCACCAGTTACCCTGATTCCCATTGTCTGTACCAGATATGTAATCGTTCAAAGAACGTTCTAAATTATCTTTTGCATTGTTAAGTTTATTCATCGCTGTAACCATAGTTTTATTTAAAACAGCTTCATCTGAATAATCTAATTTTTTTATTTTATTATATATGCTTTCGGCATTTTTTAACGCATCTGATAAGCTTGCGGCATCCTTTGATGCTACTATCTTTTGACAAATATCATAACCATCTCTCATTGCCAGCCAATATGCCAGAAGGTTTCCATATCCTTTATCTTGTAATAACTGAACTTTATCTTTCAAGAGAGCATTTATTTCTTTTTTAGTATAATCAGCAATTCCTGTAATATCAGCCAATTCTGTAAAAATGGATTTCAATGCCTTATATAATGCATCTTTCGCCCATTGGGACATATCATTGATATAAGTTGTTAAAACTTTTGCAGTCTCTCTAGAGTTAGACACGATTATTCCAGTATATGTCCGTCCATTACCTCTGACATTCACACTGCCCGTATAAGCTCCCATAAATTTAAGAATTTTAAATGTAACTGTATAACTTCCGATCTTTCTGGTAAAATCAAGGCTGTCAAGATTATTTCTTATTTTATTAACAATACTTGTACTAATTTCTATCGTACTTGCCGACATATCTATTTTTCCAAGACTTACTCCTGTGTCAACATACATATCCAGATACTGGGCAAGTGTTTCATAAACACTATTCAGCGCTGCATCTGGTATTGTAGCATCCATAGTAATCATCTTATCATTTGTTGCTGCGTCTGCTTCTTTCAGTAACTGAGCTGCGCTTTTTGTGGTCTTATTAATAAGTTGTGCATCCTTCTGAGTAGCTTTTCTTAATTCGACCAAGTAATTATCCATTGCTTTGATGAAGGCAATGGAATCATCGTAGAGCTCTCCTGTTGGTGTGTTTTTATAAAAATTTACCCCATAATAATGATTAATTGCGCCAGGAATCTTGGTCACTGATGAAATTTCTTTAATATCTATAAAGGGTATTTTGTTATTATTGGCATACATTTCAGCGTAGGAGTTGGCATATCCATAAATGGTCATATTGTCACATTTGTAGAAAGTGTTAGAACCAATTTCTGTCACGCTTTCTGGGATGACTACTTTCGTAATATAGCTACTATCTCCGCTACTTATTGAACATACATAATCCGGAATTTTTTTCATGCCTTCTTCAAATATCACTTCCGCCACGTTTGAGCCTGCCAGTGGTCCATCATCCAAGAAGTTACCACAATATGCAAGATTTTTCGGTATTGTAATACTTTTAATTCCCGTCCCTCGGATGAAATATTCACCAAGACTTGTGAGTTTCTCTGGCAACACCAAGTTACTTAATCCCGTACAGCCCTGAAACACTCCATAGTCAATACATACTACATTTTGGGGTAATGTCAAACTACTTAATCCTGTGCAATCCCTAAATGCATAATGGCAAATCTTAGTTATACTATCCGGAATAACGACTTTTTTTACATAACTGTTGGTGCACATACACGATGGTATTTCCGTTATTCCTTCTTCAAATATAATTTCGGCCAGACTTTTACAATCGGTCCAAGGACTTTTGCCAATATCTCTACCTATATACAATGCATTTTGAGGTATCGTAAGACTACTAATTGCTGTGTTTTTAATTATGCAATACCCCAACTGTACACCTTCTGGCAGTGTCAAGCTACTTAATGATGTACAATCTGAAAATGCATAGTTACCAATGCTACTCACGTTTTCTGACAAATATACATCCGTCAGTTTAATACATTCTTCAAATGCATAAGAACCAATACTCATGGTATTCTCTGCCGTGTTGTTATGCTTCATCAATATACTTTCCAATTGCCTGCAATTATAAAAAGCATAGCTACCAATTTCTGTGACACTATCTGGAATAATCACTTTTTTTATAGAACTTTTAGCACATAACGAATCCGGTATTTTCGTTATCCCATCCTCAAAAATAACCTCGTTCAGACTTCTACAATTAGCAAAAGGACAACATTCATCAAGATAAATTGTATCTTTAGTACTCAACACACTTTTGGGAATCATAAGACTACTGATTTTAGTATTTTGGATTATATACGATCCAAGATAGGTCACATTTTTCGGTAATGTCAGACTACTTAACGATGTACAACCTGAAAATGCATAATCGTGAATTTCAACAATACTTTCCGGTAATGTCATACTACTTAAGGTAGATAACCCCGAAAATGCCCTATATCCAATCCCTATTACAGTATATCCATCGATACTGTTAGGTATCGAAACAGTAGTCGAAGTACCCGAATACCCAGTAATAGTAGCTTCATTTCTTGTGACCGTATATGTGTAATCTCCCCAAACCAAATCATTTGATGAAGAAAGAAGTAAAATTTCACTATTACTATCCTCTGTTTGATCCACTTCTGTTTTTGATTCTTTCTCTGCTACTTCTTTAGCCCTTGCACTAGAAGACATTGCTTTGTTAGTATCTATGTCTTGTTCGCTTTTTTTAATGATTTCATTATTATCTTTCGTCCCATTTTCTATTTGTTCTAGCTGCTCAATTTGCTGTGACTCATCCGCATCAATTTCCTGTGCATGAACTATGTAACCAGTACCTAGATTTGCAATCATTACTACTGAAAGCAAAAGAACTATTATCTTACGTGTCAAATTTCTTTTCATCTCTCTTTTTCTCCTCGCCTTAAAGCTGTAAAACCTTTAAATTCATCCTGCGGTATTTATACCCGTCTACAGTAATATCATTATTGGAGTTCCACCCTGTTGCGTTCTGCTGCTTGCTGTACAGGCTACTGTTTTCTATGATGTCGCCGTTTTTCAGCATACTTTCATCTACAGCCGTATAATCATTTGCCGAGGGTACTACCACAACCTGCGGATTGCTTCCGAACCAGACACAGTCCCATGTCACCTTCTGCCCCGCTGTCATACTGGAATCTTTTCAATCCTTGGATTGCTTAGATTCGGTGCTAACAACGGCGCTAACTCTTGTGCGGCAGCTACCATATCAGACTGTTCGGACTGTCCCTGCACTTCCGTATGTTTCTCCTGTTGACCTTGCTGTTTTTCGGAAGCCTCTGATATCCCGCCATCATCCTGTCCTAATATGTCTGCTGTCGTATCTCCTGTTTCTACATAGGCGCTGTCCACCCCGAGAGCTTTCTGTGTGTTAATCTCTTTTTGCATGTCTCCCTCCAGCAGACTATCTCCAGCCTGCTCTATCTCTTTATCCTATCCGCTCTGTCCACTCTGCTCCTTGCTTTCCGTCTGCTGTGACGCGCCGGCACTGACTTTTGTGTATTGGCAGTAAACCCTGTGCATAGGCTTACACATATCACTGCTACAAGCAGAAAAAGCTGTCGTCTTACGGGTTTCATTCTTCTTTCTCACACTTTCTCTCCTCCTCCGTCTGTTTTGGAAAAACTAAATGTTTCAGTATATTCTTCCTCAGATAATCCACTCCCGGAGAGATTGGCATAATCTACATCTTTTTATTGAATTCTTTTATTCTTTTCTCACTTACATATTCCCTCATCTTTATCAGGCATTCTTTTAGATAATCTCCAGATGAACGAATCCGTATCCTGTGGTTAATGATTCAAAATTAATCCTGTTTCCATTCTGCATACTTTCCTAAAACTCGCATACAATATATACGTAAAATACGTGTTTTTTATGTTGCCCTCTTGTAATACATAAAATACGTGTTATCATATGATTGTAAGGAGGAAACATACATGAGATTCAGGGAAGCCGACCGGATGCTAAAGGATGATGGATGGTATGTGTCAGACATAAGTGGCTCACATTACCAATACAAACACCCAACAAAGTCTGGAAAAGTAAGCGTTCCAAATCATCCCGGCGACATCCCGAAAAGTATTGTTAAATCCATACGCAATCAGGCAGGGCTGAGATAAGCCCTTGCCCCTTGCAAATAATATTGATTACACGGAAAGGAGCAATGATTTATGAATTATGTGTACCCGGCTGTTTTCTATGAGGAAGAAGGTAAAATATCCGTCCTTTTCCCCGATTTGGGAAACCTTGCAACTTTTGGGGATAATGTGGCGGACGCTATGCGCATGGCGGGGGATGCCTGCGGTCTGTATCTGTTTACCGCTCTGCGTGACGGTGAAACCCTCCCGGTCCCCAGTGCATTGAACGAAATCAATCTCGCTGCCATTCTGAAAGATCTTGAAATGGAATCCGCCGCGGATAGCGCTTTTGTCAATATGGTACTAGTAGACATGACCGAATACGCAAGGCGGCACAGCGACAAGGCAGTAAAAAAGACTTTAAGCATTCCCATGTGGCTAAATACTCTTTGCGAAGAAAAAAGCATCAACTTTTCAAAAGTATTGCAGGAGGCCCTGTTAACAAAAGTACAATCACTGTAACTGCCATCATCCCAAAACAGAATATGCCTTACCTGATAAGAAAACCGCCCTGGCTTCTGATATCATATCAATTCCGCCAATATACAAAGGGCGGTTTTCTCTATCTTCTCCGCAATCCATGCAATAACCAGTATTAATCTTCGAACTTACTTCTTTATCTTCACGCTCTTAGCCGCTCCGCCCTTTTTGAATAGCTTCTTATAAGCTTTCAGCTTCGCCTTCGGCACTTTGATACTTGCCTTTTTATAAATCCCCTTAAAAGCCTTACCTCCAACCTTCTTAATGGACTTTGACTTCACCGTAACTGTCTTCAAGCTCTTGCATCCGTAAAATGCCTGCTTTCCTATCAACGTTACATTCGCACCAATCGTCACCTTTTTAAGTTTCTTACAGTTCTTGAACGCACTCGGCGCAATACTGGTTACTTTATAAGTAACATTGTTAATCTTAATGGTAGACGGCACGTTTGCAGACTTTACTTTTTTATTCGGAGCGCTCTTATACTCTACAGTCTTCCCGGCCTGCACTACTTTATAGGATACTTTCGTGCCAGGCGCTTTCAATACCGTTCCGGCAGATGGTACAGTATTCGCAGGCTTCGACGGGTTCTTTATCGTATACGTCTTCTTCACACTGCCGGTATAATTACCTGTAAATGTAATAGTTGCCGCATAAGTTCCCGCCGCTGTGCTCCCTGCGGAATAGGACACCGTATAATTGGATGCGGCGATTGTCCTCCCGTCGCTGCCGATAACGGCTACTGTCGGTTTCTGAACCTTTCCGTTATAGGTGAATATCTCGGAGGATAAGCGGATGGTCTTTGGATACGGAATCCTCTCAGAAGAAGCCATTTTCCCACATACTATGCACCGGTTTATAATACTGCCATCCCGGGTCATGGTTGCCTTTGTAATTTCTTCGGCATACTGATGGCGGCACATTTCTCCATCTGTAGAGAATACAAAATAGAGCCTTCTTTTTACATCAGCGACATAGATTGTACAGCGATATGTTTCTATCCTGCCTTTTCTTGTAAAAGAAAGAGCGTTTTTATTTCTGTTCTCTATATCTGTATATTCTCCGTCTTCGTCAATTCTTTCCCATTCATAAGTTATGTCCTCATCCTCAATTTTATAGGATGCATCTACAGCTATGGTGTGCTTTGTTCCCTCTGCACATTGCAGTTCTCTGCCAGCTTTTCCATCAATTGTACAAACAGGTTCGCCCAAATCATCCGAATATAAAACAAAATGATATACTTCCACGCTATAACCATCTTCTACCACACAAGCATATTTCTGTTCCATATCTTCTGATTTAGTTACTGTATATTTATTTCCATTAGCTTTTCCAATAACCTCTGTGCCACTTTCTGCTCTCCAACTGTATTTAATTTTATCCGATGATGTGTACATCGAACTCGCATCTACCGACAATTCTGCTGTCTCACCGGCTGGAAGATAGACTTCCGATACAGATGCCCCATTTATTTTCTGGTTAGCAGTTATCGAATATGGTTCCAGGCAAAATGTAAATTTTTTTGTCGCATCACCATCTGATACAATACACACATACCAGTCCGCATCGTCATTTTCATACGACAAACCTCCCTTTACGGTACATTCTGATGTCGTAGAAAGCTTTTTGCCTATACCTGTGGCCTCATTGTATGTTCCCCATTGATATTTATATTCACCGCTCTTTGGCTCGGATGTCATCTTTACTTCCATGCGGTAGCTTCGGTCATGGACTGCCGGTATATATGCATCATAATAACTGTGCGGATAGCTTTTGCCATCGATCAGTGCGTTTCCTTTCATTGATGCATCATTTGCATCAGCAGAAAATTGCAGGAACTTTGTCTGAAATCCATCTGAAACCTCGCAAGAATACCATTCGATACAATCTCCTTCGTCGTCTTTATCCGCGCTTTTTACAAAAGTATAAGAAGATTCCTCTCCAAGTATCTCCCTGTTATTCCCATCCTCTTCATACCCGCTTCGATACCACTTATATGTTATTGCATTATTTTTATATGAACTTTCCGCCTTCACTCCGAATGTAACCTTTTCTCCCGGAACTACCTGAATCCGGTTTCCCTCTTTTTGATTCACCGTACATTCACAGCTTAAAGAATCCACATATATATAAAATTTAAACTGTTTCGTATCCGTTCCATCTTTTACTGTACAGCAATATGTCGTATCGCCTGCAATGTTTCCGTCTATCTTACAAACCGCTCCCGATACACCATTGATTTTTTCACATTCTTGCTCGTCATCATCCCAATCATAAATAAAATTATATTTTTCCCATATATATTCATAAGCGTCTCCACTAGGCTGAGAAGTTACATTTACTTTTAATTCATGATTTTCATCCGGTCTGGAACAATATGCTGAATTTCCATTCCGTCCGTCAATCTGCCGGACTCCCTTAATCCTCGATTCCCTGTAAATATAAAAATAAATGTCCTTTGAATTAACTCCATCTGTAACTTCACAATACAAATTCTGCCGTTTCGACTCGTCTTTCTTGAGTAAATAACTATTAGAGTTCCCGGAGCTTTCCGGATTACCTTCCAGATGCCAATTATACTCAATTTTGCCATCTTTATAGTTCGTTTCAGCAATTACCTCCAGCTTAACTTCTGAACCTTCATATACGGACTTTGATGTTCCCGTATATTTTTTTCCATCTACATAAATTGCGCTGCTGATTGTCAGTGTCTGTTTAGTAGACAACAAAAAGGTATACTCCTCTGACTGTATAACTTCATTTCCCTCTTTCAACGTAACCACACAATAGTACGGAGAATAAAAAGAATCATCAACCTCCGCATTATAAATGCTGCTTGTTGCTCCCGCTATATCCTGTTTTTCACCCCGCCTTCCATCTTCATCTCTTTTTCTCTCCCGCCATTGATAGGTAATCTGATATTTGCTGTCAACTTTTTCCGGCCGTACTTCCAATTTTACCTTGGTTCCATATATGTACTCTTCTGAAGTATCCTCCGACTTGTCATTTACATATTTTGAAACCTTTAAAAGAATTCCCTTTATCTCAAAAACTACACTTTCTGTCTCATTGCCATCACTGAATTTACATATGTAATATTCTGTTTTCACACCGGACTTTTTAATCGTATAAGTATTTTTATTCACATTAAGTTTTGTTGCTGTATCTATGGAAACATCTTTGTTTCCAGCCTTGTACCACTCATAAATAATTGTTGCATCTTTTATTTGCGAACTAGCTTCTATTTCCATTGCTACTGTTTCACCGTCAGCAAAATTGCCTGATGAGGTGTAATACTGACCATTTATAAGAGAATCATAATATAATGTATATTGATCCCAATCACTTTCACCGTCACTCCCATCATTCTCGTTTCCTGTTTCTTCCGCTTTAGGAACTATTTCTTTCTGTTCTGCTTTTAAAACAGTTTCTTTTTCAGATTTTTCTCTGTCCTTTTCCTCCGGCGCTGCTTTTTCCAACTTCTCTCCTTCTTGTCCCGATTCCTCCATTATCTCCTTGTCTGATTCATCTTTTGGAGTTTCCTCCTGATTCTGACTTTCATCACCTACTCCCTCCTGTACCTCTTGCGCTTCCTGCACTTCCTGCGCTTTCACAGGCTGCACTGCCAGCTCGCTACCGCATAGCCCGAAGACCATCGCAAGACTCAGAAACATCGCAATCATTCTTTGTCTCTTTTTCATCATTTTTCCTCTCTTTCCTTTTACTCTTTGTATTCCTGTCATCACATACAATACATTAATCATATTTTACCCCCCCCCTGCCTAATTGTCAATCTTTGGAACATAAAAAAATAAGATGAAAATCGAATCGCTT
>CAJUMF010000058.1 GCA_910586965.1 uncultured Dorea sp.
ATATGATTTTGTCAGAAACCTTATGGAAGCATCTTGCGGAAATTGATGAAGAATGCAATGAGATGATGGACAGGCTTGTGGGGCAGATGGCAAAGAAAGAGGGTGTGACGGAGCAGTTAAAATCCGATGACTGGCTGTGTTGGCTTCAGAAGATTAACAGCATCAGGAGCAGGGCGGAGGAAGTGGTGTTGCACGATCTGATATATTCCCTTTAGTTCTGGCTTTGTTTTAAGTTTTGTAGCATGAGGCACAGATGATGTCAAGACACCGGCTCCGCCTCGCCTGCGACGGTCTTGACATCATCTGTGCCTCATGCTATGGAGCGGTCAAGGGGGAACAAAGTTCCCCCATTGCATTAAAAATGCCAATGGCGATATTCTGAAAAAATCAAAATTGGGGATTGACAGGAATTGAAAAATGGCTTATTATTGACAATAAGAAATGGGTTTTTACCGTACAGTGTTTTCACTCAAGCGGGCTGCTCGTTTCTTTTTTTATTGCCAAGATATCATACAGATACTTCCTGCCATCATTCGCATGACGGACAAGCATACTTGCTGAATAAATATTATGTCTTGCTATTTTCCCTGTTTTGTCATCATATACGGGCAATGCAAATCTGATGTTGTAGCGATACCATCCATATACCGCATCTGTTTTGTGTTTTTCTTTCCGGTTTGCCTCATGTTTTGGATTGGTGGCTATTCTTATAAGTTCAGGAACAGCCTGTGAAGCATTTGCCTTAGCCTTTGCGACAGCGCCTTTTAAGGCGATACGGCTTTCTGAACTTGCGTATTCATCGGGAAAATCTGCCGAAATATATATTTTTTCAGAAGTTTCCTCAATTTCGTAAAAATCCCCGATATACGCTTTCAGGTATTCTTCGACAGCCGTCCAGTCATCCCGCACTTTTGCCTTGAAACGGATATCGTTAATCAAGACCAGCTTTTTACCGTCCGCATCGGTTATGATATTTACATTCCTGTTTTCAATCATCTCTTTTGTTTCCTTTCTTCTTTTCCCTTGATTTGTAGACATTAAACTGGTTCTTGCACTTCTGGCTGCAAAATTCATTCCCCTTCCTGCTTGCGACAAAGGCTTTTTTACAGTGTTTGCACATGCGCATATCACTGTCCTTATCCGTGAGCATGAATGAGAAGCACATCTGCACCATGATTAGCAGTGAATGGAAATCCCATACGATAACGGGCGAATCCTTTTCAAGCGCGATCCGGTAAGTCGGGGATATGCCGCCGAAAGCGGAAATGCCGTGACGGTACAGGCAGCGTGTCTGTTCGTCAATCGTATCATAATCCATGTAATAAAGGAAACTTGTCATAAAGGTAAACGCCCAGTCGGTAAATTCCTTTACAAGCCAGTCATATCTTTCCGCATATTCCTTCTGCAATTCCATTGCCACAGCCTGCGGCGCATTTCCCATAGCCATCGTGATCGCAATACCCTCACGGTCAGTTACAGACCAGCCTGATTCTACGCCGTTCTTTCTGAAATCCGGCTTGTCAAAAGGGTAAAAATAAGAAAAATACTCATCTGTAGGGAGGGATTCTTCCTTTATAAAGTGGTTTTTGGGAAGATACACCGATTCATAGGTTATAAAATCCGCAGTTGTCGGGAGGGCGGTCATAAAGCCGAGAAAACCATATTTTTTGATAAAGTCAAGTACAGCTTCTTTCAATTCTTCTTCCGGTACTTTGTGCATGGCAGCAAGCCCGACATTTATGGCATCAATGACGAGCTGTTCCGCTTCCTGCATGGGATGGTACATTTCCGGTCTGGCATTTTTGGAAACCGTTATGTAGAGGTTGTTGTCACTGCCTGTCTTATATTCATAACTGCTGTACCGAATCCACGGTGCGCTGGTATGTTCAAATAAATTCTTCATAAATAATCTGCTCCAATCCATCAAACCTGCCACATCATCTGATGTAATATTTCTTACATTATAAACAGTTACTCGTTATCGGTCAAGCTGTCGGGTGTTCTTTTTCTTCCGCACTCCGTTTTCCAAGAAATATTTTTCGTCAATCGTCATCGGCAGACGGTTTTCTTTTCTGTATGTAAGTATGCCGCCATAGAGTCTCCGTATCTTTTTCAGAGCAGTTTCCCGAATACCCCTGATATTCCGGTCAGTCTGTCCAATACTCTCCGCATATTCTGCTGTGGAATAGTCACGCAGGAACAGATAATAGAGCATATTTTTGAGATGCGGCTTTAGTTCCTTTAATATTTTCGATAAATCCGCATCTGTGACAAGCTCGTGTACTGTTTCGGGATGGTCAAATATAATATCGAGGAAATCACCCGCAAGCATGAGCCTTCTTAGAATCATGTCATAGGAAGGGCTGTCGGAAAGGTACAATTCGTATGCGCCCCATTCCAGAGGAACAGCGGAGCGTCCTGTTTCATGGTCTCTTTCTTTCCGTTCCCTGTTTGCGTCCAGTTTATCCCACCAGTACAGTACATTTTCAAAGTCGGCTTCCGTCCTTGCGCTTTCCTCAATACGCCGGATCGCAAGGGCGCGGGCTTCACGGTGGAGCATATCCCCGTCCGCTTCCGTTATGAAATTCTGCTCCCTGAATGCCGGGAGTTCAGCGTATTTTGGCATTTGCAGTCAGTCCTTTGCAAAAAAATAAAATTTTGTAGCTGTTTTTTCAAAAACACTTCCTCTTTTATAGCCGTATTTCTCCTATTAGTGAAAGGAGTAATTCTTTTTTGCTAAAAATCAATTACAAAAAAGGAGGAACAGGCTATGGGGTACGGATAAAATGAAAATCCGGTTACTGAATACGGAAGTACAAGAACCATTATAGGGGAAATGCGTATGATACGCAAGAAAGGATTGCATAATGGAAACAGTAAAATTGGATAACGGTATGGTAAAAACCAGCCCCTCTGCGGCTGGCTTTTTTTACCGCAGAATTGGCGGGACGCTTTTTAAGGTCAGGGTATATACGGGTTCGGGTTATGTCGATACGCTTGACGAAAAAATAACCCGTTTAATACGCAATGAAGTGATGACAGGAGGCGGAAAATGTGGTATTATGAATCTACCACAGATGAGCCAGCCGCCGGAAAGGAGTTCGGAGTGAACAACAGGACGGCTGGTGACAACAGAATAACAGCTCTTTACGAGCGGCTCTCAAGGGACGATGATCTTGCGGGGGACAGCAACAGCATAGTCAACCAGAAGAAAATGCTGGAAGACTACGCAAAAAATAACGGGTACACGAACACGGTGCATTTTACGGATGACGGATTTTCCGGCGGCAGTTTTGAAAGACCGGGATGGAAGCAGATGTTAAGCCGGATTGAAAACGGCGACATCGGCACAGTCATAGTAAAGGACATGAGCCGTGTGGGGAGGGATTACCTTCAGGTAGGATTCTACACGGAGGTATTCTTCCGTGAAAAAGGTGTCCGTTTTATTGCTGTTTCCAACGGTGTTGACAGTACCAACAACACCAGCAGCGAATTCGCCCCTTTTTTGAATATCATGAATGAATGGTATCTGCGCGACTGTAGCAGGAAGATTACCGCTGTACTTAGAGCAAAGGGAAAAGAGGGGAAACCTCTTACAAATAATCCGCCTTATGGTTATATGAAAGATGCAGAGGACAAAAACTGCTGGGTTATTGATGAAGAAGCGGCGGCAGTTGTGCGCAGGATATTTGCCATGACGGTGGAAGGCATGGGACCGTACCGGATCGCAAAAATACTGTCTGATGAAAAAGTGGAAAAGCCGTCTTATTATCAGGCAGTCAGGGGAAGGGGATGTTATAAAAACCAGTGCGATTTTGAACATCCTTATGCGTGGATGGGCGTGAGCATTGTAAGGATGCTGGAAAAACCGGAATATATGGGCGATACCGTAAATTTCCGTAGCCACAAGGAATCCTACAAGGATAAAAAGGCGGTTAAAAACAGCAGCGATGAAATCCTTATTTTCCGGGATACCCATGAACCGATCATAGACCGCAGGACATGGTATATGGTGCAGGAATTAAGAAAGACGGTGCGCAGGATTGACACAAGCGGAGAGGGAAGCCCGCTGACGGGAAAGCTGTTCTGCGCTGACTGCGGCAGTAAAATGTATTACCGCAGGGCAGGGGAGCGCGCCGGAAGGGACTGGCGGGGGATGCCCGACGGAACGGTCAGAAAAACGCCTGCGTCTTTTAACTGCGGCACTTATAACAGCAGCCGCAAGCAGAATGATAAAAAATGCAGTTCCCATTGTGTTCAGGAGGATGCCGTGAGGCAGATCCTTCTTGAAACAATCCGGTATGCCTTAAAAAGCGTCCGCATGGACGAGGCGGCATTTATACAGAATATGCGGAGTGCATCAGAAGTTAGGGATAAAAGTGAGGTAAAAAAGCTGAAAACAGACCTCTCCAAAAAAGAGAAACGCTTCGCAGACCTTGACCTGCTGATAAAAAAGGTGTATGAGGACAACGCAATGGGAAAGTTGCCGGACAGACGGTATGAGATGCTTTCTTCCGATTATGAGAAGGAACAGCAGGGACTTGAAATTTCCATGCAGGAGATCAGGGAAAAACTCATGCAGTTCGAGGACGATACGGACAGGACGGAGGAGTTTATCTTCCTTGTCCATAAGTACACTGACATTCAGGAACTTACGCCCGCCATCATCAATGAGTTTGTGGACAAGGTGCTGATTCATAAAGCTGAACGGATTGATGGGGAGCGTGTGCAGGAGATTGAAGTTTATCTGAATTTTATCGGGAAGGTTGAGCTGCCGGCACAGGAGATTTCTGAAAAGGAACTGGCAGAGATAAGGGAGAAGCAGAGAATCCGTGAACGGAATGCAATGTACCAGAGACGGCGCAGGGCAAAATTCATGCCAAAGACAAAAGCAATTTTAACGGAAGCGGACGGAGCGGAAAAAGAAAGGACTTTGGCAGAGGCGCGGGCACAGGCGGAGGAACGCCTGAAAGCGGATGACACAAGCCACATCGCTTCCGTTGTTGCCGGAGAAAATAAGATTATTGTAGAAAGTGGTATTTTCCCTACAAAGGAAGAAGTAAGAGCCAAATATGAAATTTAACAAAATAATGTGAAAGTGAGGATTTTGATATGACAAAACTTAGGGATTACAACATGAACGGAACAATCATTTTAGGCGTGGATGCAGGCTATGGGAACTATAAGACGGCAAGGTGCTGTTTTGCGACTTCCGTGAGCAGGAGCAGCCAGCCGCCCGTTTTTACGAGGGACTATCTGGAATATAATGGCGGCTATTACACCATAGGCGAGGGGCATAAGGACTTTGTAGCGGAAAAAAACAGGGATGATGATAATTATATCCTTACCCTTGCCGCTATCGCAAAGGAACTGAAAGCGAGGGGACTGTCAGCCGCAAAGATACACCTTGCAGTGGGGCTTCCGCTGAAATGGGTGCAGGCGCAGCGGGATTCGTTTCGTGAGTATATGATGCAGAACCGCCATGTTGATTATAAGTATGCTGGCAAGCGTTATGAGGTTGACATCGTGGATTGTACGGTCATGCCACAGTGTTATGCGGCGATAGCGGAAAATCTGCCCGATTTTAAGGGTATGCACATGGTAGCGGATATCGGCAACGGAACAATGAATGTGATGATACTCAATAATGGAAAGGCGAGCGAAAGCAAGTCGTGGACGGTAAAGCTGGGGGCAAATGAATGTTATATGGCGATCCGCAATCTTATACTGGACAGGAAAGCGGAGGAACTTCCGGCAGAGATCATCGAGAATTATCTGCGTTATGGTGATACAAAAGTGGGCGGGGAATACCAGCAGCTCATGGAGGAAGCGGCAAAGAGCTATGTGGATAAGATATTTGCAGAGCTAAAGGTACATGGGTATAACCCCAATCTTATGAAACTGTATATTATGGGCGGAGGAGCAAAGGTTGTGGAACTTGTGGGAGATTATGACAGCGGTAATGTCACTTTCAACCACGATATACGGGCAAATGCCAAAGGCTATGAATACTTCTGTTATATGAAGCTGCGCAGACAGAAATCAATGGCTTCCGCCGGGTAAGGGGGCGCATCCGAATGAAGAATAAAAACCACAATATCCGTTTCAACATGGAGAAAGAGGACGAGTGCAGGGCGTGGGAGCTTCTGCACTCCCCCAAGGTGCGGCAGATGTTCAAGTCACAGAATAAATTTGTGATAGAGGCGGTCAATGATTATTACGATAGATGCGTGGCAAAAGGTAATGATCCGTATCTGGAAACGAGGGAGAAAGAGGACGCCTTTGCAGAGCGTATCGTGGAAGTGGTGGAAAGGAAAGTGATGTCCAACCTTCCGGCGCTTTTGGGGATGTATATGGCACAGATGCAGTTTTTTCCCTTATCCGTTCCTATGGGTGCATACCCGGCGACGCAAGGCGGCATGGTGTACGGTCAGGCATCAGCAAACGGTACGAATAACGGAAATGCAGTAATGGGCGGGGCAGTTTCTCCCATTGTTTCCAATCCGGCAGATATGGAAGCAGCGATGCAGAATGCAGGGGATGTGCAGGAAGAAGCTGTACCGGAGAATGCCACAGAGCCGCCGGACAATGATTTGATTGATTTTGATGCGTTTTAATATATTTGCAGAGTGGGGCTATGGTAATCAGGTTTACTGTAGCCTTATTTTTGTGGATTTTTTCACATCAGAGCATAAATGCATCCATATTTTCATAAAAGACCGACAAAGGGTAGCCGAAAGGCTACAAAATAAGGACAAAGGGCAGCCATATAAGGCTGCATAATAAAGGGCGGGCATTTAAGCCCGCAAAATAAGGGCAAAGAGCAGCCGGAAGGCTGCAAATAAAGGCGTAAATGTAGCCGTCTGTTTTGAAGCTGGAATACCAGTTTTCAGACAGGCGGCTTTTTTATGCCCGTAAAGAATCTGCTCCACGAACTGTTTCGGAGTAGCTCAAGGAGTGACTGGCAGTAATTTCTAGGGAGGGCGCAAGCCCTTCCCTAAGCCCTCGGCGTTTGAGAGCGAAATACACCCTACGCACAAAACTTCGTTTTGTACTCCGGGGATTTCGCCCTTGCAGGGGGCAAATTTGCGCCTGCGCAAATTTACAGTCCGAAAGAGCCGGACTGTATTTATCCATACCGCCCAGAGGACGGGCGCATGAATGGCGATGCTGCTTACGGCTACATTTCAGGGCAGATGTGCAGCATCGTCATAGGGACTTCATAAAACGAAGCCCTTATGCGGCTGTCAGAAAGCGACAGCCGTAAATTGCCCGTATTCGGACATCGGTTCGCAGACAGACGTCTGATAATGACTGCTCACAAAAATCTGCGGCGGCAGATTATCTATAAAAAGAAAGGAAAATCGCATATGAGGAGAAATTCATTTATAGAAATGGCAAAACTGCATGATTTATCGGGGCGCATCACTTATATTTCAAGCCATGCCAAACAGGAGCATCTGTATGAAGTCTATGCAACGGAGCCGGACAGGGCGTTCTGGCGGGAACTTGCCAAGTGTAATCAGGAAGAATTTGAAAAAAGCGGGACGAATGGAAAGTGCATCGAAGCAAGGGAGCTGATGATCGCCCTGCCGGAAAGTTTCATCAACCATGACCATGATGAGCTGCTGAAAAGGATGGTTGACGGATTTAAGGATAGGTACGGCGTGGAGTGTTTTGCTGCACTTCATCATAACAAACGGAAAACAAACCTGCATATCCATATGATATTTGCGGAGAGGAAACGGTTAGACCAGCCGGAAGAAAAGACTGCCACCCGGAATATGTTCTATGACGAGCAGGGGCGTCATGTGCGGACAAAGAAAGAGATACTTGGCGGGGACGGAAATATCCGCAAGGGCTGTAAAATCATCAAAAAAGGCGAAGCGTATGAACGCAGGATTTTTACTGTAAAAGACGGACGCTTCAAGCAGGAATCTTTTCTGGATGAGATAAAAGTATTATATACGGATCTGATTAACCAGATGGTGATTGACGATAAGGACAGGCTCAGCATATTTGATAAAAACGGTCCGTACCTTGCCACAAAGAAAGTCGGTAAAAATAATCCCAAAGCGGAGGCGATAAAAGCAGACAATGAAATCCGCATGGAATGGAACAGGGCTGTTGACCGCGCTATTGTAAGCGGCGTATCCGAAACGGAGGTTGTGGAACTGAAAAAGACAGAAATCACGGAAAAGGTAAAGGAATCTGTGGAGCAGAACGGTAACAAGCCGGAGCTGTTCAGGGCTATTGTCAGGGCGGCGATTTTATTATTAGAGTGTCTGATTATAAAAGCTATGCAAAAGGTAATGGATATAGCGGAAAAAGTTATTGATAAAGCTGTTGATGCCATAAAGGAAATACCAAAAGAAATGGAAAGTCATGCCCATGTAAAAGCTGGTTCGGCGACTCAGCAGGAAAAGAAAAAGATACCATTTTCTGTTAATCTGCGCCAAGAAACGGATATGCAGAATAAAGCAGAACAGTCACAGCAGAAAAATACTGTCACAGTCAAAAAATCTATAATCGAACAGATAAAAGCAGAACAAAAATCTGTTCCTGCCGAAACAAATAGGTTGGAAACAGAAAGACCGCCGCAACCAAAACCTTCCGTACTCGCAAGTAAATATCCCCTTCTGAAAGAGATTGACAGTAAGCTCAAAGAGCAGAATAAAGCAATTTTTGAGCGTGAGAAAAAGCGCGATAAGCTGAAAAAGGAATTATCCGAATGTATGGGTATCTTTAAGGGTGGAAGACGGAAGGAATTACAGCAGGAGATTGACAGTATCGACAACCAGATTGCCAATATGAAAAAGCGGCTTTCATCCATCGTGAAAGAATATAACTTTGACTCTGTTCAGGCATTCTATAGGGAATTTGATGCATCAAAGAGAGAGAATCTTGAGTATCAGGCAGCTCGTGCGGAGTATGAGAAAATTCACGGAGAAAAAGCAAACGATATCATGAGCATAAAAGAACGGCTTAGACAGAAACAGCATGAGGTAAAAGAAAGGGAAAGCAGACGAGAGCATCAGGCAAGGCAAAAGGATAAAGGGGCGAGGTAGCAAAGAAAAACTTGTTTTTAGTCAGGGTAAAGACCATAAAATACAGAAAAATAATTAGAAGGGGATATTTCTTAAAAGGCATACAAAATTTGTTCGGTTATGATATAATTCAAATATTATGTTTATTGTGTCCGTAGGGTTTCATTTAGATTTAAAATAAATACGAAAAAATTAGGAGGAAATCAAATGGCAGCGTTTTTTCCGAATGTATTGGATAAATTTTTGTCACCTACTTTTTTAGAGGAAGTACGCAAAAAATTCCATTACGATGAAACACAAATACATGAATTTCAAGCAGTGGCTGAAGAAATGCTGCCATTGATGCGTGAAGAAGCCTTTTGGGAGAAAAGCGTATATTCTGGGAAAAATAAGCATCAAAGTGAATCGTACAGCGTGATATATGAGCAAGTTGTTATGTCTTTAGGTAACGGTATAGATTGTTTACAGGAAAGATATAGTGAAAGAAAAATGTTGTCACATAGCTATATGATTGAGGTACTGGCAGGCGAATTTCTATTGCAGGGATATGCCGCTTATAACTGCTATATTCAGAAAAATACGGACTGGCATGTTGCGAAATATCATTTTCTTGGAAGTGAGGAAGATTTTCCTTTGGAGATGCTGCCAGAGCTGTTAAAAACGCTTACGCCGCTGATTACCTGTAATTCAGCTTTTTGTATGCTGCCGAAAAAGAGTGTTGCATTTATTGCAGAACTTACGCGGGATGATAAGGTCAGGTGTAGAGGCATTTGCGTTGACTGTAGCAATCTTAATTGTTCAGGCAGAATGGCAGAAGGCAGCTTGGCATGGAAACGAGTGCCAGTCATGACCGATATGCAGTTGACTTATGGATATGGACAAATTTTCGGATTGTTCTAACAAGTTTTAGGTAACAAAAATTTGATTTGCAGTTATTGACATTAGGGAAAAAATGTGTTATACCTTGTACAATTGAATAAATAGTATACAGGTGTCAGAACAATGCGGGAAATGAGCATTGGTTTTGGTGAAAAGGGAAACAGGTGCAAATCCTGTACGAACTCGTCACCGTAATTAGGGAGTAGAAGCCGATATGTCACTGGGAATTAAATAAATCCTTTCCTGGGAAGACGGCTGATGTGATGATCTATAAGCCGGGAGACCTGCCTGAATGCTGTACAGAAACATTTGTTTCAAACCACGAGTAACTGGTTGTACGTTTTGAACTTGCAGAAAGCACGATGGAAGATTGTTTATTTTAGTGCATTTGGCAGGCTTATTTTGTGTATGAATCCTTTACCGTAGTTATTATGGTGGAGGATTTTTTTATGCGCAGGGGCGCACAGATGAAATTGTTGCTTGCGCAACGTGCGCCCCACGCGGCGAGTAGGGGAAGATGAATCTTCCCTACTCGATTAAAATTTAACATAATATCCCTGTAGAGCGACAGGACAGGGAAGGAAGCGAGGAGAAAATGAAAAAGAAATTAGTAGCTGTTTTATTAACTGGTGTTATGACCTGCTCACTGGTGCTGGCAGGTTGTTCAAAAGATGCCCCGGCATCGGCGGAAAATACCGTACAGTCAGAGGAGGGAGATACAAAGAGTGCAGAATCGGCAGAAGAGAATGACAGCCAAAATCAGGCGGATGAATCGGAGACAGGGGATGACGTTGTTTCTGATCAGGCAGCAGCAGATGAAGTTGCAGCATTGATTGATGCAATCTATGTACAAAAGAGAACAGAAGACACTGATGCGCAGTGCGCTCAGGCAAAAGCGGCATGGGATGCGCTGACGGATGCCCAGAAAGAACTGGTGGAAGGGGAAGAAGCCGATCCTGATTATTTTGGCAGGGATACAGGCGACGCTTCCAAAGACAATCCGAGAAATCAGGACGATATCGGAGAAAATGAAATTCTGGTAGTCAGTTTCGGGACTTCTTTTAATGACAGCCGTGTTGCAGATATCAAAGGAATAGAGGATGCAATACAGACAGCAAATCCTGACTGGTCTGTAAGAAGGGCTTTTACGGCGCAGATTATTATCAACCATGTGCAGGCGAGAGACGGAGAGTTCATTGACAATATGGATCAGGCATTGGAACGTGCAGTAGGAAACGGAGTAAAGAATTTAGTGGTACAGCCTACTCATCTGATGCATGGGGCAGAGTATGATGAACTGATGGAGACAGTTGAAGTATATAGAGATCAGTTTGAAACAGTAAAGATTGCAGAGCCGCTTCTTGGCGAGGTCGGTGCGGATGCATCTGTTGTCAATGAGGACAAAGCAGCGGTAGCGGAAGCAATCCTTGCGGAAGCTGTGGCGGACGCAGGTTTTGGGAGTTTGGCAGAAGCGCAGGAGGATGGGACAGCGTTCGTATTTCTGGGACATGGCACTTCCCATGCAGCAAAGGTAAGTTACAGTCAGATGCAGACACAAATGACAGACATTGGCTGTGTCAATGCATTTATCGGAACAGTGGAAGGGGAACCGGAAGAAACATCTTGCGAAGCGGTGATAGATGCTGTGAAACAGGCGGGTTATACAAAGGTAATCCTTCGTCCGTTGATGGTTGTTGCAGGAGACCATGCCAATAATGACATGGCAGGAGAAGATGAGGATTCATGGATTAGCATGTTCAAGGCTTCTGGAAATTTTGAAAGCGTGGATGCGCAGATTGAAGGTCTTGGTTCTATTCAAGCAATTCAGCAGCTTTATGTAGAGCATACGGCAGATGTAATGAAAGATTAACAGGCGGGTAAGAATCATGAAGAAGAATATAATAATTGCTATTGCGCTTCTCTCTGTCACGTTGTCTGGGGGTTGTGGAAATAACAATAATGCGCAGGAATCAGATTCTGCGGTAGATGTTACTGTAGAAGAGGATACAGAGCAATCATCAGAAACTGTAACGGAAACATTGCCTGAAGAACCAATGGAAAAAGAACCTGAAAGTGATGAAACAGATAAGCAGAATCAGGATACAGCAGAGCTGGCAGATGGGATTTATACAGCAGAGTTTACGACAGACAGCAGTATGTTTCGTGTCAATGAAACCTGCGAGGGCAAGGGAACGCTGACAGTAGAGAACGGGGAAATGACAATACATATTACCCTTGGTTCAAAAAAGATTTTAAATCTTTATCCCGGACTGGCTGAAGATGCGTCGGAAGAAGGAGCAGAGCTGCTTTTACCGACAGAAGATACAGTCACATACAGTGACGGTATGACGGAAGAAGTTTATGGTTTTGATGTGCCTGTTCCCTTGCTGGAGAGCGAATTTGATCTGGCGCTTATTGGGACAAAGGGAAAATGGTACGACCATAAGGTCAGCGTCTCCAATCCGGTGCCGCTTGAGAATGATGAACAGGTAAATGATGAAGTATCTTTGGAAGATGGTACATATAGTATGGGAATTACCTTTGCAGGCGGAAGCGGAAAGGCGGAAATTTTGTCTCCCGTATCAGTAACTGTGGCAGGTGGAAAAGCGATGGCAACCGTACAATGGAACAGCCCTAATTATGATTATATGATAGTGAATGGAGAAAAATATCTGCCAGTAAATACGGAAGGCGATTCTATATTTGAGATTCCTGTTCTTATATTTGATGAACCAATGGATATTATCGGCGACACTGTAGCGATGAGTAAACCTCATGAAATAGAATATACACTCACTTTCCATTTAGATACAGCAGTCAAAGAATAAAAGGCAAAAAATTTTCTAAGAAAATCTTTTTGCCTCCAAAAGTGGGGAATAAGATGAGAGGAAGAAAAAAGGCATCTGTTTTGTTTCTTTTGTTTCTTGTGGGGCTGCTATGGCTGTATGGCTGTGGCAGTCCTTCTCCCGATTCTGAAGTAATGGCAGATATAGAGGAAGAATCAGATTTGGATTCAGGAGAAGAACTGGTTTATGAGAGAAGCTTAGAGTTACAGTATGCGGA
>CAJUMF010000059.1 GCA_910586965.1 uncultured Dorea sp.
TATTTCTTATCAGGAAGATTTATTTTCCAAAGACACAAAAATTTTTACAGCCTCGGTGGAACTGTACAGACTCCTGCTCAACTGTACAATACACCATTGTTGTTTCCAATTTTGCATGTCCTAAAAGCTGCGCCACCTCCTGCACTGGCATCCCTCTGTTAAGGGCATTTGTCGCCGCCGTCCTCCTGAACCGATGCGGATATGCATGTACATCTACCCTGTCACCGGTTCGCCTGATCAGGTCCTCTAACCCATTCTTTGTGAGCCGCTGGTGCGGCATCTTCTCTGACACAAACAAAGCAGGATTGCTGTCTGTGCGGCTCTCTAAGTATTCCTTTAAATACATATGCGACCTTTCATTCAAGTAGGTCACACGCTCTTTCGCCCCCTTTCCAAATACAATCAGGTCTTTTGTAGTAAAATGGATATCCTCCCTGTTAAGGGTTACCAATTCGGACACCCTGACCGCGGTACTGTAGAAAAACTCCATGATGGCCTTATCTCGAATCGTCTTACAATTACGTAACATCAGCTCCCGTTCTGTATCTGTATATGGTTTCTTGATCTTCTTTTCCACCTTGATCTGCTCAACAAGAACCATAGGATTGCTTCCGATGCGGTTCCTGTCTCTCAGCCACACAAAAAAACTACTATATACCGCCCGCACATTCTTTAATGTCTGGTTGCAAATATTCCTTATTCTCTTATATGCCCTCATATACCCTGATATATCTGTATTGTTGATATCAGCCACGGCCTTGTTAATGTATGACAGTAACCTACTAAGCTCATACCTATACCTCTTGACTGTTTCCGGTGATTTCCCTTCAAGGGCTATCGCCATCAAGTAATCATCCAAGTCTCCCTGCCACGTACAATCCACCACCTTCAGTTCCTGCCGCTCCGGCTCCACCCGATATGTACACAATACATTCCGAAGCACGCTTTTAAGCTCTGTGAGCTGCCCCTCCTGAAGCCTGTCCTGCATACAGTACAATATCCTGTTAATCAACTGCTCCTTCATACATCCAACTCCTTTTTGCTTTATTTTAGCAAAAAGTGATATGGAAGCAGATACTGAATTAATCAAGAATATAGTTTTCCGCAGCGGCACCCGAACCATCAAAGCTAATACTACTGGAGCATGGTATCGGCTAGGACATGCGCGGAAAGTATCTTCATTTTACGGAGAGTTTTTGATTTGGCATCAATGGACTTCAAATCCGTCCACTATGTCCAAGCTCATAGTCGGAGTTAATACTTGCTGGAAGCCTTCCAGCATGATTAAAGAAGTCTTTTGCACTTGTTATGACACCACACAATCCCCACGAAACAAAAATTCGTTAATTGCAAAAGCGCGGGCAGTTTATTACCCTGCTGGCTCATGGAATTATGATATAGCTATTGATGTGTTCATAAAAAGCAGTGGAGCATTGGCAGAAGGCGACAATCAATGGTGGTATACATTATCAAGAGAAATGCACCCGCAGTCCCTCAACTGTGAATGGGTAGATGATGCCTTTGGAACTGCAGGCGTATCTTCGCCTTATGTAACACAAGAGTTTTCTTTTGTGTAAGCGGAAAATTGTTAATGTTTTAGTCATTTGTAAAGTACATTAGCTGTCCCGAATAATATAGCGCTTTGGCTTCATCTTTATATTCGTTTACAAACCAATTCCACCACACTTTTAATTCGTTTCCGCCTTTATGTATTCCAACTCTTAATGGATAGTCACCGGTGACTCTCGCAACCCATATTGTGCCAGGAATGCAAGCACAAGGTCTAGGAAGCCCAGATGCAATTACTGTCTGATCCTTTGATACAGTAACTTTAAAATGTAAATCATAAACTTGGAGAATTACTAAATTCCCCCATTTTGTGTATTCGACTTTACCATTATTTGTTGAGCAATTAGCAGCATTTACCGGAACTGATCCAAATACTGGAGGCATTAATTTCTTGATTAATTCAGTACCGAAATGAGAGATGAAGAAAGAAGGTGAAAAATATGCTATAAGAATGTAAATTAAAATTTCCTTACAAATAATGCCCCACATTATTTTTTGAAAGGAATTGATAATTTATGGACAGTTTTTTAAGTTGGATTGGTGGTAAAAAGGCATTACGGAAGAAGATTATAGAACAATTTCCGGAAAAGGGAACATTTGACAGGTATGTTGAAGTGTTTGGAGGAGCTGGATGGGTTCTTTTCTTTTCGGAAGGACATGCTAAAATAGAAATTTACAATGACATTAACGGAAATCTTGTGAATTTATTTAGATGCGTTAAATATCATCCGACAGCAGTTCAGGAAGAATTAGAGTATATATTGATGTCAAGGGAACAGTTTTATGATGCCCGTGAGCAAATTAAGGTAAGAGGAATGACAGATATTCAAAGGGCAGCACAATTCTTTATATTAATTAAAGAGAGTTTTGGCGCGGATATCCGCTCGTTTGGATTAAGAGCAAGAGATATGAATAAAGCGAAGGAATATTTGAACGCTGTTTCAAACAGATTAAATAAAGTGGTCATTGAAAATGATGACTTTCGAAAGATTATCAAAAATTATGACAAAAAAGATACATTATTCTATCTGGATCCACCATATTATGATGCGGAAAAGTATTATCCGGATAGGTTTATGCCAGAAGACCATTTGGAGTTGAAAAGATTATTTAGAAGGAATTAAAGGTAAATTTATATTGTCATATAATAGTTGCGACTATATAAGAAAATTATATGGAGACTATAATATAGTCGAAGTTGAGAGAGCACACAGTTTAATACAAAAAAATACAAAACCCCGATATCAGGAACTTATTATCAAAAATTATTAATAACGAATTTCGTTATATTATAACGAAATTAATAATAATACAACGAATTATGATAATGTCTAACAGGGGCATTATTATGGTAAGGATTCATTTATCAAAACTTCTGGGTGAAAAACGCATGACGCAAAAACAGTTATCAGAACTAACAGGTATAAGACCAAATACTATAAATGAATGGTATCATGATATAGCTGTTAGCTTGCGAGTGGAACATATTGACCGTATATGTGAAGTGTTGGATTGTTCAGTGAGTGAGCTGTTGGAGGTTATACCTAATAAAATCCCTAAAACAGGAAAGTATTTGATAATTGAGGAACATGGGAACCGGAAGCAAGGCATGGGGCAGTGAGTAAAATCACGCCCTTTGCTGTTTTCAAGGGAAAAATAAAATATTAAAAATAATTGTTGACATAGGGTATACCCTATAATATAATATAAACAGAAAGGAGGAAAAGCCAATGAACAAAAAAACAAATAAAAAAGTTAAGAGCTGGATGGAGCTAATCATCAAAGCGGTTGCAGCGATAGCCGCGCTGATAGCCGCAATAGCTGAATTAATCCAAGCTCTTAACTGAGAATCGGAGGAGAAAAATCTCCTCCCCAACAATAGTATAACACATTGGCTTGAAAATGTATGAAAAAATTTACTTTTTATGATTTATTCTTATTTGCATCGTTATTAATAGCGATAGCAGGAGACTGGGGTGTTTGCGAGTGTATTTTGCTATGTGCAGCCTCTATAATGGAACTTGTTGATGTTGTACCAAAAATAATAAGGTTAGTGAAAAATGAGCGGAAATAGTCAAACCAAATCGACAGAAAAATGGCAGAAGAAAGCCGGATATAAAGTAAAAAGTTTTAAATTAAAAGAATCTTTAGTTAATGAATTTGAGAAAGCCTGTTTAAATGCAGGAGTGAGCCAGGCATCTCAAATCTCTAAAATGATGAAAGAGTTTATAAGCAAAAACCAGTGAGTATTGTCAAAAAATATGGCAAAAACTTAACTGGTTTTTGCCGTTGTAATTCGGGAAATATTTCCGGATTAGTTTTGACAGTAATTTTGATAAAATTTGTCAAAAGTTTTGGCAAGCTACATTATGACTATGAATTAATAAAAGAAAAAATAGATGTATATAAAGATGCAGATAATGTGTCGGGCGGAGGGAGCAGCATTCAAGAAAGAGACGAATATAGAATAATATTGCTGATGATTTGTTTGCTTTTTGCCGCAGCAGTAGGAGTCAAACGGAAAAGACCCATTGTCTGATATAGAAACAGAAGTTAATGGATGATATTTTTAGAGAAGGACTTGCTTTTTGGGGTAAGTTCTTTTATAATTGGCACATATTTGGGCGGTATTCTTAATCGCTGAAATTATTTATGTGTATCTGGATATCTGGCAGTTTCATGCCAAAGTTTCCAAAATGTTACGGAATATTTTTCAGAAGGAAATCTATGCTTTTTCTGGCGGCAGACTTGTGATAAAATAAGAATATCAGAAAGTCTTTCTTAACTTGGTTTTTCTTCGGAAGAAATATTCGGAAAATCAAAGGATAAGAAAGGAGTTTCTGTATGAAAAAAGACGACAATTTTATTATGTTACCTACTGTGGATTTCTGTTTTGCAGGCTTGATGGAGAATCCGAAAGTCAGGAAAGGGTTTGTGGCAGCAATTATAAAGGTTCCTCCGGAAAAAATCAAAGAAACCACACTGCTGCCAACGATTCTCAGGCGTGAGTCGAAGGACGATAAACTTGGTATATTGGATGTGCGTGTCGTTCTTGTGGACGGTACGCAGCTTGATATTGAGATGCAGGTAGCGTACTTTGCATACTGGGATAAACGGGTGTTGTTCTATTTGAGCAGGATTTATGCCGGACAGATAAAAAAGGGCGAGTCTTATGAGAATCTGAAAAAATGCATCCATGTGAGTATTCTGGACTTTATCCATTTTCCGGATGAGGAATGTTACCGGACGATTCATTTCTGCGACGACCGGACGGGAAAGCGGTATACAGACCTGATGGAGATACAGATTTTGGAGCTTAAGAAACTGCCGGAGGAAGTAAAGAGCGGCGGCGGCATCCTTGCATGGATGAAATTCTTCAGCAGGAAGACAAAGAAGGAGTTTGAGGATATGGCAAAGACGAATGAGTATATGGAAGAGGCATACTCGACACTGCTGGAGCTGAGTGCAGACGATATAAAACGGTTGGAATATGAGGCGAGAGAAAAAGCGCTCAGAGATTACAACAGTCAGATGAGCAGTTCATTTCAAATGGGAGTAAAACAAGGAATAGAAACAAGCCGAAAAGTTTTCCAGCTGCATGTTAAGGGAAAGTCTCCGGAAGAGATTGCTGAGATATGCGGTATGGGCGAAGAGGAAGTGAAAGAGATATTATTTGATAACAATTAATAGCGATTATTATCGAAACGATGCCGGGGGAGCGATTCCCCGGCATTTTGGTTATTGCGGTGTTAAAATGCCATGTACTTTTTATATGAGAAACCTTACAGCGATTGTAAGTGGTTTTATCCGTTTTCCTTTGCTACAATGAGGTTGTAAGAAAAAAGGATTTATGAGTACTCAGCCTAAGATAAAAAAATCAGACAGGAGGCAGATATAGATGAACCATAATAAGGTTTTAGAAGTTGAAAATATAATCAAGATATACGGCAAAGGAGAGAACCGCACGGAGGCGCTTAAGGGAATCAGCTTTGACGTGCTGGAGGGTGAATTTTTAGGAATCATGGGGCCCAGCGGCTCGGGAAAGACGACGCTCCTTAACAGCATTGCGACGATGATCCGGGTGACTTCGGGGAAAATACGGCTTAAAGGGGAGGACATCTCTTCTTTTAAGGGGAAGGAGCTTTCCGGATACCGGGGGAAGGCAATCGGGTATCTGTTCCAGGAGTTTGAGCTGCTTGACAATCTGACGGCCAGGGAGAATATCATCCTGCCGCTGTCTCTCCACGGAATGACGGGAAGGGAGGCGGAATCCAGATTAAAACGGCTTGCGTGGCATTTCGGCATCGAGGAAGAGTTAGATAAGTTCCCGTCCCAGATGTCCGGAGGGCAGAAACAGCGGGTGGCGGCGGCGAGGGCGCTGATTGGGAATCCGGGCATCGTGCTGGCGGATGAGCCGACGGGGGCATTGGACAGCAGGAATTCCAAGGTGCTGATGGACCGGCTGTCGGCAATCAACGAGGATGAGGGCAGGACGATCATGATGGTCACCCATGATGCAAATGCGGCGAGCTACTGTTCAAGGATTCTGTTTATCCAGGACGGGCGGCTGTTCCACGAGCTTAGAAGGAATGTGAAGACGGAGACGACGGAAAAGTTTTATGAGCGGATTGTAACGGTCTTATCACAGTTGGGAGGAGGGAGCGCAAATGTTCTTTAGGCAGATTAAGCGGAACGCAGCGAAAAACCGGAAGAATAACGGGCTGTTTTTCGGTTCTCTTGTAATTGCGGTGATTGCATTTTATACACTTCTATCTATGGATAAGCAGGACGTCATGCGGTTTCTTAAAACGATTGAGAGCGATGCGGTGACAAGGCTTTTGCAGCTCATCCCGGTGGTCTATGGGGTATCGCTGTTTTTCGTATTCTTCCTTGTCTACTTTTCCTGCCATTACCAGTTGAATGAGCGCAAGAAAGAGCTGGGGCTGTATCTGATGCTGGGCATGAAAAAGAGCAGGCTTTTTGCAATGCTCATGAGCGAGACGCTTTTAAACAGCCTGATATCGCTGGTAATCGGCATCCCGGCGGCGCTTTTCCTGACGGAGGCAATCAGCCTTATAACGGTCAGGGCGGCGGGGCTTGACATTATCGGGCATGAGGTAACCTGGTCGTTTCCGGCTGTGGCGGAGACGGCTGCGGGATTTGTCATCGTACAGCTTATTGCCATGCTGCTCTTAAGTGTCCGATTCGCATGTACAGAGCCGGCAAAGCTCCTTAACCCTGACGCGTCAGAGACGCAGGGGCAGGCGCTCGGAAAAGATGGGAAAGGAAGAGATTTTTTCTTTGCGTCGGGCTGTATCCTGTTTGCGGCAGCTTACGGGATGGGGGTAAAGATGCTTGGCAGCTTTGACCTTATCATCGTTTTGCTTGTATTGGTTTTAGGAACAGCGGGAACATTTCTTTTGTACCGGGGAGCGGGGGCGGTCATCGGGCGGCATATCCGAAAGAAAGGCGCGAAAGAATCAGGGCTTTATACATTTACGGGAAGGCAGATTCAGGAAAATGTCCTCTGTCAGCATAAGACGCTGGCGGTGTCAAGCCTCCTGCTGCTTATCGCGCTGTCTTGTGTCTCTTACGGGATTGGCACGGTGGTAAGCTCCCAGGCGGCGACGGCGAAGACGGCGGATTTTTCCATCCAGGACAATGAGGAGGACGGGGATGGGGGGAAAGTCCTTGAGACACTTGAGGGCGGGGAGTGCAAAAAGTATATTTCCGAGTACTATCCGGTGTACCTTGGCCAGGCGGACGCGGAGACCCATAAAGTGTCAGTGGACGGTCTTAAAAAGGCTGCCGCCTCCCTTAAAGGTGTGAAGGATAAAGAAATGCAGGACAATGTGGTGGAATATATGGATGACAATGAAGGGTATGAATATTTTATCGCGCTGTCCAGCTACAACCATATCCTTGAGGCGGCTGGAAAGGAAACATTGCATTTTAAGGACAAGGAGGCTGCATTTTACACTTCCATGAAGGAATATCCGGACCGTCTGGCAATATACCGAGGTGCGCTGAAAAACGGGGCGTATATTGAGCTTGACGGGGAGCGGTATCAGCTTTCGGGGGAAGTCTATTATGACAATGTTGTGGCAGACCGGCAGATTACCCTCGAGAAGGCGTTTATCGTTCCGGATGAGCTGTACCGGAAGATTGTGGAAGATGACAGGCTATTTTGCTACAACGCCATGCTGAGACCGGAGCTGACAAAAAAGGAGGGCTTTATGCAGAGCCTTGAGAAGGCATCGGAAATTTTCCGCAGGGAAGGGCTTGACTTTGAAAGCTATCTCTCGGGGATTGGCAGAAGGTTGTTTTACACGGTTGCAGGGAGTTATATCACGATTTATCTTGGCGTCCTGTTTATGATTATTGCCAATACTTCTATTGCGCTGAAATACCTGATGCAGCAGCAGGAGAACCGGAAACGTTACCGGACGCTTATGATGCTCGGCGCGGATGTGGGGGAAATCTGCCGCTCTTCGGCAAAGCAGATTTATCTTTTTTCGGGCATGGTGCTCATCGTATCGTCGGTAAGCTCTGCGTTTGCTATATGGTCGATGTTCAACAGCCTCCTGCGGCTGCCGGACGGCGTATCCCCGGGAAACGTGCTGATTTTAACAGGGGCGGCGTTTGCCGTATTTGTTGCAACCCAGATGATTTATGTTATGATAATAGAAAGAGCAGGAAGAAAGGACATATACAGACTGAGCGTCAGACAGGGGGGCGGGGATTGAGTAAGATTGTGATTGTTGAAGATGATTGTTATCTCAGGGAAGAGCTGGAGCATACCTTTCTTAAGGAAGGGTACGAGACGGCGGGCATCTCTTCTTTTGAGGAGCCGGAAAAAGAGATACTCAGGCAGGAGCCGGATTTAATCGTGCTGGATGTAAATCTTCCGGGGAAATCGGGATTTGAGCTTTGCAAATGGCTGAAGTCGAGAGTTTCTGTTCCCATCCTTATCCTCACGGCGCGGGATGCCCTTACGGATGAATTGTATGCGCTGGGGCTTGGCGCGGATGATTTCCTCACCAAGCCGTGCCATCCGAAACGGCTTGCCGCCCGGGCGGAACGTCTGCTCAAGACGTACCGGAAGGTAAAGAATCTGGTGCGGGCGGGGGATGTGATGATGGATGCGGATACTTGCAGGGTCATCTGGGGAAAAAAATCGATGGCCCTGCCGGAGACGGAGGGGAAAATCTTGCGGCTGCTTATGGAGCGTTATCCGGCTGTCGTGGGAAAGCAGGAAATCGTGGAGGCTCTTTGGGGAAACGGTGCATATGTGGACGAAAATATCCTCCAGGTCAACATGACGAGACTAAGGAAGAATCTTGACGGCATCGGGCTTAAGCGGATGGTGAAAACGGTTAGGGGGAGCGGTTATTGTCTGGAGGTGACGGAGCTTTGAGAGGAAGAGAGATTTGCCTGAAAATGCGCCTGCACTGGCTTGCGCTGCTGGTTTTATCGGATGTCTTTTTTGCTTTTCTTGTGTGGCTTTCCAATCCGGGCGCGCTGAAAAGCCTTGCCGTTATCATCGTGCTTTACACGGTGCTTTCCGCGGCTGCGGGTTATGCCGTTGACCGTATAAAGGTGCGGGCGCAGCTTAAGGCCCTTGAATCCTGCCTTGAAAGGCAGGGGGAATATGAGGAGCGGGAACTTTTGGCAGTGACGGATAGGGTGTGGCATCCGGCGGTGAGGGAGGCGTTTTCTCTATTGTGGGAAGAGCGGTCGGTAAGCAGCGAAAGGCAGCAGGAGCTTGTGAGCTATCAGGAGTTTATCGAGGCGTGGACGCACGAGATTAAGACGCCGCTGTCTCTGGCGGAGCTGGTGCTGGAAAACCACCGGGAGGAGATGTCGGAGTATGTGTACCGGCGGATGCGGCATGTGCAGCGCATGGCGGGGATGGATGTGGAGCGGATCCTTTACTATGCAAGGCTCCATGCGGAGCATGTGGATTATCAGTTTGAAAAGATATTCCTGCCGGAGTGCGTGAGGGAAGTGTATGAGAGCTTTTCCGGCATCCCGGAGGAAAGAGGCATAGAGGTGAGAGACAGGGCCGCGCCTGTCTGGATTGTCAGCGACCGGAGGGTTCTCGGCTTTATGCTTTCCCAGATCTTTGGCAATGCGCTTAAATATGCAGGGAAGAACGGCGGGATTGTGGAGATTGCGGGATGGAAGGACGAAGAAAAAGATGCGGGAAAAGGCGGAGGGAGAGGAAAGGTGCATCTTGCCGTCAGGGATAACGGGGGAGGCGCGCCCCTGGAGGATATCCCGTTTTTGTTTGATAAGGGATTTACAGGGAACCATCCGGGGAGGCAGAATGCAACGGGGATGGGGCTTTATTTTGTGAAAAAGTATGCGAAATTGCTGGGAGCGGATGTGAGGGTGGAAGAAGAATTGGGGGATGACGGGTGGTTTGGGATAGAATTGGTGTTTCCCGTGGTCTTGCATAAAGTAAAAGGATAATGATAAAATGATTGCAAATAAGAGAATTACATTGGAAGGAGGAAAATACATGAGAGAAAATCACAAAACACTGCCTGTTGTTGAGAAACTTTCAAATGCAGAGGAGACGGTATGGATAAACCTGAAAAAACTCCCATCTGCAAAAAAAGACCTGGAAATCAGTATGGCAGACATTGACGATGCCGAGGCAAGGCTTGAGAGATTTGCCCCATTCATTATGAAGTGCTTTCCTGAGACGAAGAAGGATAACGGGCTGATTGAATCTGCGCTGGTTCCCATACCGAAGATGAAAAGATGTCTTGAGGAAACATACAAGACCAGCATACCGGGAGCGCTTTTCCTAAAAAAAGACAGCCATCTGGCAGTTGCGGGTTCTGTTAAGGCTCGGGGAGGCATCTATGAGGTGCTGAAGCATACAGAAGAGCTTGCCCTTGCAGCAGGACTTATCAGTACCGCAGATGATTATGCAAAATTGGCAGAGCCTAAATGCAGGGAATTTTTCAGCCAGTATACGATCCAGGTAGGATCTACGGGAAACTTGGGGCTTAGTATCGGAATCGCCAGTGCAGCAGTAGGCTACAAGGTAATCGTACATATGTCTGCCGATGCAAGACAGTGGAAAAAAGATATGCTTAGAAATCATGGTGTCACGGTAATTGAGTATGCGTCCGATTACAGCGAAGCAGTGAAAGAAGGGCGGAGGCTGTCTGATGAAGACCCGAAAAGCTATTTCGTAGATGATGAAAATTCGGTAAATCTTTTCATGGGCTATGCTGTTGCCGCAAAGCGCTTGAAAAAACAGTTTAATGACCAGAACATTTCCGTTGACGATACCCGTCCTTTGTTCGTCTACATTCCTTGCGGAGTGGGCGGCGCGCCAGGCGGTGTGACTTTTGGCTTAAAGGAAATATGGGGGGACAATGTACATTGCTTTTTCATCGAACCTGTACAGGCGCCAGCTATGCTCCTTGGCATGGCAACCGGACTTCACAACGAGATATCCGTGCAGGACATCGGCCTCACCGGTCAAACTCATGCAGACGGCCTGGCAGTAGGCCGCCCTTCCGGATTCGTCGGCAAAGTCATGGAACCTCTCCTTTCCGGGGAATTCACGGTGTCTGATAAAAAGCTATACGACTATATGCGCGCGCTCCTTGATGCAGAAGAAATCTTTATAGAGCCAAGCGCCTGCGCGGCCTTTGAAGGTCCCGTAAAGCTTCTGGCCTGCGAGGAGACGAAAGAATATATAAAGAAAAACGGATTGGAAAGAGTTATGGAAAATGCTGCACACATTGTATGGGCTACCGGAGGCAGTCTTGTTCCTGAAGAAATCCGTAAGGAATACAAAAACATATATCTCGATGAACCTGTTAAATACAGGTTGATATGAGTGAAAAATGTTTACGGACAGGAGGAAATGAATATGTATGAGCAAGACTATATTATGCGTATGAACAGGGATGCGGTGAGAGTCATCGCAAAATTGCTTTTTAACAAAGATGTAAATTCATTGAAAGATATTGCGGACGATGAGTCGGCAGGGGACAATATTCATAAGACAATCTGTATGCAGGATAATGCAAAAAATCTGTTGAAGATGGAGGAAGAGATTCTTTGTGATTTGAAACAGAATAAAGACAGGTCATTGGAGCGGGCGATGCTGTTTTACTTAAGTCTCAGTGAAGAAGACGAAGAGTTTCTTAAAAATCACGATTACAGCCACGAAAAGATGAAAGAACGTCTGTTAGAGATTGCGGAGAAATTTGGCATTGCTGATATTATAAAGGCGATTTACATTTAAAAACGACAATATGTACAGAAAAAGGAACAAAATTAGGCTGAACAACCACTAGACTTTTACCTTCCTTCGGACTATAATAATTATACACGTCAATTTATTGTAAATTGTATTAAATTTTAAGGAGGAACAACAAAAAATGGCAAGAAAAATGAAGACCATGGATGGTAATCAGGCAGCGGCTCACGCTTCATATGCTTATACCGAAGTTGCAGCCATTTACCCGATCACCCCGTCATCTGTTATGCCGGAGCATGTAGATGAGTGGGCTACTGAGGGAAGGAAGAACATTTTCGGACAGACAGTCCAGGTAACAGAGATGCAGTCTGAGGCAGGAGCGGCGGGAGCTGTACACGGCTCACTGGCAGCAGGTGCCCTTACGACGACATTTACTGCATCACAGGGATTACTGTTGATGATTCCTAACTTATATAAAGTAGCAGGCGAGCAGCTTCCAGGTGTATTCCACGTGTCAGCACGTGCCCTTGCAAGCCACGCATTATCAATCTTTGGCGATCACTCTGATGTTTACGCATGCCGCCAGACAGGAGCAGCTATGCTCTGCGAGTCCAGCGTGCAGGAGGTTATGGACCTTACGCCGGTTGCACACTGTGCAGCGCTGAAAGGCAAGCTCCCGTTCATCAATTTCTTTGACGGTTTCCGTACATCCCACGAGATCCAGAAGATCGAGACATGGGATTATGAGGATCTCAAAGAGCTTGTAGATATGGATGCCATCGATGCATTCAGAAACCATGCGCTGAATCCGAATCATCCATGCCAGAGAGGTTCCGCTCAGAATCCGGACATCTTCTTCCAGGCAAGAGAGGCATG
>CAJUMF010000060.1 GCA_910586965.1 uncultured Dorea sp.
TATAATTTGACGTTTTTGTGCGGGAGATAGGAACTTTAATTTGCTGGGCTACATCGTACCATCTGTCCCGGCTACATTGAAACAGTCGGTAAGCAGCACCATAAATCCCGTACAAAAGCAAACTGCCACATCAATAAATACGGAAAACGAATTTACAAGACCACTCTCACCGGGATGAGAAACCTCCGCTGCTGCCGCTGCCGGAACCGCTTCGCCCATACCAGCCCCTGAAGAATTTACACTACGCTTTACGCCCCAGATAATGGCCTGACCGAGCAAACCGCCGAAAGCTGCATTTACACCAAAGGCACTGGAAAACATCATTCCTAACGTAGACGGAACGGAAGACACATTCGTAACAATTACAACGACAGTCAATGCCAGATACAAAAGTGTCATAATCGGAACAAGCCAGGTTGATACTTTACTTATCCGCTTAATTCCGCCAAACACTGTCCAAAGCATCACCAGGCCGATCACCAGACCGAATATCCATTTCGGTACTCCCGTACTTGTGTTGAATGCAAGTGCGATAGAATTTGCATGAGGACCTACAGTAAGAATCGGCACACAGATAATCGTTAATACAGCAAAAAATGCCGCCAGTTTTTTAAGTCCCAGTCCCCGCTCCAGATAATAGTATGATCCTCCGCGGTATTCTCCGTCCTGCTTGATCTTATAAATCTGCCCCAGAGAACACTCTGCGTAGGAAATTGCTGCATCAAGCAATGAACAGATGACCATCCAGACAATGGCGCCTGGACCTCCCCAGAGGATCGCCACACAGACACCTGCGATATTAGCCGTACCCACACGGTATGCCACAATTGTACAAAAGGCCTCAAACGGATTGATCCCTGCTTCGGAATCTCTTTTTCTTGATAGTAGACTAAATTGATGTTTCAAATCACGCAGCTGAACAAATCCCATACGGAATGTAAAATAAGCTGCTGATGCAAATATCAATATGATTAACGGAGTTGCCCACACATAAGTGTCTAACATAGTTATAATCTGCTCAAACATAAACCCTCCTCTTTATTATAGTACATATCCTGTTCTACCAATCATGCTCGAAGAATCCTTCACCCGCTTCCACTTCCAATGTCGTATATCCGGTCACTTTAATCGGGCGCACCGGTCCCCTCTTTGTCGCCTGAACAACATTTGCCGGAGATATTTTAAGTTCCTGGGCAATAATACGTTCTATTGTCTTTGCACAGTTTCGTCCCTGGCAAAGTCCCATCCCTGGCCTTAATACACGCTTTACCTCATTGACACTGGTTGCACCGTTACGGATCGCTTCAATAATCTCCGCTTTTGTAATCTCTTCGCAGCGGCATACATACATGTTTTCCTCATCTATCGCTTCTATAACCGCTTCTTTCGGCTTTTCCGGTTCAGCTTCTGAAGCCATGCGCCTTCCATCCGTAGAGATTCCTCTTACATCCATGCCGTATCCCTTTGGGACTTTCACCTCTGCCACAGCTGTCCTGTCATTTGTTTTTGTCATAACGATACGTAATATAGTTCCCTTTGTCAGGTATTTCCCGGCTCTGCTCAGGCAATACACTTCCTGTCCTTTATCCGGCAATGGATAGTACTCGTAAGGCAATGTCACCGTATCGTATTCTTCGGATGCCTGGTCTACCAGGAAAATCGCCTGCCCCGGACACTTAGCAACACAAAGGCCGCATCCGATACATTTCTCCTTGTCCACAACCGGAAGATTGGTGATCGGTTCGCCGACAGTGATCGCCCCATGGGGACAGGCTGCTTCGCATGGATTACATGGAATATTCTGTGAACATTCTACCACCACACATTTCTTCTGAGACAGAACATCGGTTCCGGGAAATCCCGGAATATCTTTTATTTCTTCAATTTCTAAATAACCATCTCTAGCAAGCATTGTTCTTCACCTTCCATTCATCCATCTTTCTAATGATCTCTTCTTTCGCTGCCGCCCGTCCGTCCCCGAACGGACCTGTCCGAAGCTGATTCATGGATTCCCATACTTTTGCCTTTGCTGTTTTCGCTGTTTCCTTATCCATCTTGCCCAGAGCTTCCGCCGCCGCGATGCCTGCAAGCTTTCCTTCTTCAATAGCTGTGGAGGCTTCCTCTACGCCTGAGGAATCGCCTGCTACATAGATACCTTCCTGCGTTGTCATCATATCCCTGTCGTGCAGCGGAACCTCCGTGCCCAGCCTTCCTCCGTTTGTAAATCCGACTCTTGCCATAGAGGGAAGCGCAATGTCCGGGGTCAGCCCTACTGCGATCCCAATACAGTCCGCTTCGATAAACTGTTCGGTTCCTTTGATTGGCTGAAACTTCTCATCTACTTTGGCGATGATCGCCCCTTTTACTCCGCTCAGATCCTCGTTGGGCACAGCCTCCAGTATCGTATGCCCTGTATAAATCGGCACACCGGCCCTTCTTACTTTCGCAGAATGCACCCCGTATCCTCCCAGTGCCGGCGCGGCTTCGAGAATCCCTGCCACCTCTGCACCGGACTGCAAAAGCTGATATGTAACAATAAGCCCTACATTTCCGGAACCAATCATCAATACTTTTTTTCCAACCGGCACCCGGTGTACATTGATCATAGTCTGGATCGCTCCTGCACCTACGACTCCCGGCAGTGTCCATCCCGGGAATGCCAGCGGGTTCTCAGAAGCCCCCGTTGCCATAATGATTTTTTCCGGATGTACGATCATGCCTGTCTCGCCGTCTACGCACAGCGCAACCCCTTCATCATTCGGGTAAATACCGTAAGCTACGGTATTCAGCATAACTTCTACCCCAAGCTCCTTAACCTCGTTTAACAGCTCTGTCCCGATATCAATTCCCCTGACACCGGCCTGGTGACGTCTGGAACCGAAAAATTTGTGTATCTGTTTAAAAAGCTGTCCGCCGGGCTTATCATTTTCATCTACGACAAGCACCTTCGCTCCGTATCTTGCCGCCTCGATTGCCGCTGAAAGCCCTGCCGGTCCTGCACCAATGATCAGTATCTCTACATCTTTATTCATTTCTGCTCCTCCCATTTTCCAAGACCGTCCTGCGTCTCTATTACCATTCCATCTTCTACCAGCGTAACACAAGTACGGACATTCGGGTCTCCGTTCACCGTCATCACACAGTTTGTACACCGCCCGATTCCGCAGAAATATCCCCTTGGCTCGTGCTTCTTGGCGCTGATATTCTGAACCTTGATCCCATTTGCCAGAAGCGCTGACAGGATTGGTTCTCCTTCCCTCGCGGGAATCTTCTTACCGTCTACGGTGATCCAGACTTCTTTCTTTTCTTCCAGATCGCCCAAGATAATATGATTCTCTATTCTGGACATTTTATATCCTCCTCTCTGCCCGAAGACCGCCCGGCTCACCCTGGCCTGTCATCATCCTGCAGGCATGCATTCCGACTGCCGGTCCGATCGCATATCCGCAGAAACCTGTCACTGCATAATAAACACCCGGATAATCCTCCACTTCACCGATATACGGCAGCCTTTCCGGCGTAAATCCTTTAAATCCCGACCAGCTTCTCAATATATTAAGCTTCTTGATGGATGGCACCATCTCTAATGCCTCCCGCACATTAAAGCAAAGATTATTGATGGATACACCTTTCGTATTTGTCTCCAATTCCCCGTATCCTTCTCTTCCTCCTCCGATCAGGATAGAGCCTTCCGCGGTCTGTTTCATCGTTAAGGTCGGAGTCGTAAATGTATAATCCAGGAAATGCGGCGCTTTCTCCGTTACCGTAATCATATTGTGCTGCTCCTAAAGCTGAATATGAGCGCCTAACGGATCCAGAAGTTTAGGCGAACGTATCCCGCAAGAAACCAGTACTTTATTTGCATGGAATGTTTCCTCTCCGGCATATACGTCATAACCGCCCGCCTCTGCCGGCTCTATTTTCTGGATTGTCTGATGTGCCATAAATTCAGCTCCAAGTTTCTTTGCCGCCGCAAGCACATTTCTTCCTGCTTTCAGCGGATTTGAATAGCCGGACTTGGGGCTGAAGTTTGCCGCGATCACATCATGGGATACCCACGGGATCATCGCACGGATTTCATCTATAGTCAGACGGCGGCACTCCATGCCGTTCTTTGCAAAACGCTCCTCCTGCTCGTCTAACATATGCAGATCCTCTTCCCTGAGGATTGCATAGATACCGCCTGTCCGCTGATATCCTACATCAATCCCGTCTTCATTCTGCAGCATGTCCCAGAGATCTGCCGCTTCTTTATGTAGAGGGAGGGATTTCGGGGGCTGCTGGAGAAGCTCTAAGCCCCCGGCATTTACCCCCGATGCTTCATTGCATGGAAATGAACGGTCAACCACTAATACCTTTTTCCCTTCTTTCGTCAGAAAGTATGCTGCCGTACATCCAACGATTCCTGCGCCTATGATCAAATAATCTGTATGTTTCATGTAAAATGCCTCCTTTTTATTCCCTGGACAATCTTACAATATCACTCATCTCAAGCACCAGCTTCTTCTCTTCCTCGTTAAGGCCCCGGCGCGGACGGCGGCAGATACCCTCTTCAAATCCATATACCTCTTCCAATACATACTTAACTGCCTGGGTCGGCTTCGGGAAACGCTCTGTCATATTTACCACCGGATAGAGCTTCTTATAGAGTTCAAGACCCTTCTGATAATCCTTCTCCACGATCATTGCCTTATGGAACTCTGCGGACAATCTCGGCAGGATATTAGCTGTCATACTGATCCAGCCGATTGCTCCTGTCGCATATGCCGGATACAGAAGATAATCACATCCGCAAAGAACTCCTGCATCCTCTGCTTTTTCTGCCTCAAAGATATAGTCTGTCATCACATCGATCACCATGGATGCGTCTTTTACAATCTTTACATGATCAAGCTTATATAATTCCTTCATGGTCTCTGTTGTTATCCCGGAGGTCACATTAGGATTGTTATATACCATGATATCAAGCCCGGAGTGGTCGTTGATGTATTTGTAGTGATCATAGATCTCATTCTGTCCCTGGTTATAATAGAAGGATGGCAGTACCATAGCGGCATCCGCACCTGCCTCGCGCGCATTTTCCATCAGTTCTACGACGTCTTCTACCCGTTCCCTGGAAGCGCCCACGATGACAGACGCACCGCGTTTCTTTGCGTATGGAACCATCTCATTGACATATGCCTTATGCTCATCCAGTGACATGCTCTGGTACTCTCCAGATGCCATCAGGATTCCCATGCCGCCGATACCTTCATCAATCATCCAGTCCATGTGCTTCTTTGCTGTCTCATAGTTAAAGCTTCCGTCCTCGTGCATCGGAGTTACCATAGCTGGAAATACCTGTGCAAATTTGTTCATTGTTGCTTCTTTCATTGTTTTAATCCCCTTTCGTTCATTTTGCCGAATGTTATTTGACATCCAACTGTCTTGTTGTTAATATTATTCTATATTGTTTATCCGGAATAAAAAAACGATGAAAGCTGATGGAAGTAATCACTATTATTTATCTCGCAAAGATTATATGCATTTTCGCATTGTTTTCTGTAAATCATAACGAATGACGATGGCTGTAATTACATTTCTTAATGTCACGGAGGGCTTATACCTATGAAAAAATACGAGATTATTATCGATGTATGTAAAACGGGCAGCTTTACCAAAACGGCCCAGCGCCTGAACTATTCCCAGGCTGCCGTAAGCCAGACAGTAAAGGCTTTTGAATCAGAAATGGGATTCCCTGTCTTCAAACGCAAAAAATCCGGCGTAGAACTCCTTCCGGCAGCACGAGAAGTAATCGACGCTTTGGAAAAGATCACAGCAGAACAGAAACACTTAAAAGAAATCTCGGATTCTCTTACAAAAGCTGATTCCGGCTTAATCCGGATTGGCACAATCTTTAGTATAGCTGTAAACCTCTTGCCGAATATTCTCAAGGAATTTCATGCCATTTATCCTTGTATCAATTTTGACATTTTTTGCGGGGAATATGATGAGATACATACGAAACTTGCGAATGGCGAGATAGATCTGGCATTTACCTCTAAATACGGCGCAGAAGGATTTACCCAGGTTGAGCTGCTGCAGGATGAATTCATGGCTGTTATGCCCGTAGACCATCCTTTGTCAAAAAAGTTGGCCTTATCTATCCACGATCTGGAGGGTGTCCCGTATATTCCTTCAGGAGAAAAATTTGATTTTGAAATAGGCGAAATCTTTGATGCTGTAAGAATCACGCCGACCGTTTCTTTCAGACTGACTGATGAACTTGTTTCCCATAAGTTGATAGAGGCAGGCTTCGGAGTCAGTGTCTCTACAAAATACTTACCGGACGCTGGTCATCGCCAGAAACGACCAGCGCTTTTGTCCGGCAGCCGCGATTACTTTTATGAATTTTTTAAAGAACTATTTGAAGCTTGAGTAAATACACCGCAAAAGCGCCAGACATGCTAAGGAGACCTCACCGGATAACCAGTGCATTTGTCCTGCGGATGTCATTAAAAGAATCTTTTGAAGTGATCAATAGTTTTTGCCGCAATTCTTCATCACATTTCAGCAGGAATGTAGAAAAAATGACTTTTGCCGCGGCTGGATTACGCATTGACTGAGATATGCCGGAATACAAGCCGGTGGTCATATTTGTAACATCAAACGGCTCCTTCGCATAAATATAGAAACGATCTCCCTTTTGATATATATTTTCCAGTTCCATATAGACAATATACTCAAAATAAAGAATTCGTCCTTTATATATATATTTGCAGTTCCGATAATTTTCAGCAGGATTAATACTTTCAGAATAGAAAGAAACCCTGTCATAATCGTTTGCTCTCCGTTCTATTTCAAGCACACTGATCAAAATCCCCTTGTTCAAGGCTTTGCGATCCAAAGTAAAACATTGATACATATAAAAGACATTGCTTTTGGAAAAAAAGCTGCCGGCAGGATTAATTGCTGTCTGAAAAGACTCCTTTGCAAGGCCTGTTTCAGGCGGCAGCAACTGTGAAACAGTAACCCGAAGTGCGTCGGCAATTTCATAAAGCGTATTAATTTCGATGGAAATAGTGCCATTTTCATATTTTGAAACTATAGAGATACTTTTATGTATCATTTCTGCAAATTGCTTCAAAGTGTAATTGCGGAGTTTTCGATACAAATGAATCTGATAACCTATATATTTGTTAAGTTCTTCTGTAATCTTCATGAATAAATCCTCCTTACAATACTATCAATGGAAAAAATTAATTATTGATATCTTAACAGACAAAAAGTATCCCTGTCAATTGTATCCATTATTCCATTTTTTCATTAAAATACAAAAAAGGATGATGAATTAAATAATTTTTATTGTTCTCTCACCGCAGATAATAAAGATATATTTAAAATAAAATATACATCCAAAAGAGTGATATTATTTTCTTTTAAGGAAAAAATCGTTAGTTTTACATTAATGAAAAAACATATTATTATTTTTTTATATATTTCGGATTGTACAATCCAATAAATTAAGAAAGCTGAGGTTTAAAAATGAGAAAAAACAGGATTGAAAAAGTAATTGAGAACATGAAACAAAATAATTTGAAACAGATTATTGTTTCAGAACCGGAAAGTCTTGATTATCTTTTGGGAAGAAGCGTCATGGCACTTGAACGTGTGGGCGTACTTTTAATTAAAGATAATGGAGAAGTACACATGTTTGTCAATAAAATTTTGTGTTTCAAAGGTGAAGAAGAGATGGTACTCCACGAACATAATGATGGTGACAATGTGTACGCCCAGATTGCGTCCGAATTATCTCCGGGCAAAGTCGGATTCGACAAGAATCTTGCCAGCGGGCATACTATCGGGATTCTGAAAGAAAGAGATGATATAATTCCGGAAGTCGGCTCTCCAATGATTGATGCGTCCAGGATGACAAAAGATGAAGAGGAAGCAAAAGCG
Organism: uncultured Dorea sp.; assembly: GCA_910586965.1. Taxonomy (GTDB): domain Bacteria; phylum Bacillota; class Clostridia; order Lachnospirales; family Lachnospiraceae; genus MD308. Next base: position 7,939 of record CAJUMF010000060.1, read on the forward strand.
CTCAGAGCGGTCGGTGCGCTGAATGATAAAGCAGTTGCATTTGGCATAGCCAATATCAGCCCGGAGAAAACAGAAAAAGAACTGTCAAATATGATTGAGGACTTTTTTATAGCTAATGGTTCGGAACCAAATCCTTGGTGGCAAATGGTGTGTTATGGGGCAACTTGTGCAGATCCTCACCATGAGGCGGATAATACTTTGCTAAAAGAAGGAGACGCTGTCCTTTTTGATCTTTTTTCAAGGAATAATAAATATTGGTGCGATATGACTAGAACCGTTTTCTATAAATCGGTTACGGAACACCACAGGGAAGTTTATGAAATTGTGAAAAAAGCACAGCAGGCAGCTATTGATTTTGTCAGGCCCGGCGTTGTCATGAAGGATGTTGATGCGGCAGCCAGAAAGGTGATAGAGGATGCCGGTTACGGAAAATACTTTATCACAAGAACAGGACACGGAGTTGGATTGACAGTACATGAACCTCCATTTGCCGCTTCTGACTGTGAGATTATCGCAAAACCGGGGATGGTATTTTCTATTGAACCCGGCATTTATATTGAAGGGGATGTTGGTGTCCGCATAGAAGATCTTGTTATGGTAACGGAAGACGGATGTGAAGTTCTCACAAAATATCCTAAAGAACTTCAAATCATAAAATAAATTTAAAAGGACAAAAGAGATATGAGTAGAAATCGTAGATATATAAATGTTTTTATTATATGCTGCTCCCTGCTTATTTGGAACATGCCCTATATGACAAGTATGTTTTATGAACAGTTCCAAAAAGCATATCAGCTATCCAATACACAGATCGACCTTCTCATCACAATGTTCGGTCTGACGGCAGTACCCGGATATACTATCGGCGGATTTGTTGCCGATAAGTTTTCCTGCCGGAAACTGGTTGCATTATCCTGTGCATGTACAGCCGCATTAGGACTGGTTGTTGCTTTCACAGACAGTTATACTGTATTGATTATCTGTTATCTCGGATACGGCGTGACTGTGCCGCTTATGCAGTGGGCATCCTTCACCAAACTCACGCTTGCACAGGCAGAAGGTTCTGAAGAACATGGACGGATTATGGGCTTTTTTGAGTTAAGCACATGTATTATCAATGTCGTGTTTGCTTATGGAATTCTGGCATTTCTTGGCAAAATCATCGAAAAAACCGAATTTGCAGGGGTTATGTATGCATTTGCAGCTATTTTGGTTCTTTCTGCCATACTTATTATGGTGTTTATCAAAGAACCGGAAAAAGGAGAATCCACGAACAGTTTTAATGTCAAAATGATACCAATGGCATTAAAACATCCAGGAACGTGGTTCCAGGCAATGATTGTGTTAGGTTCCTATATGATGACAAACGCGGCAACTTATATGAATCCATATCTTACACAAGTACTTGGCGCATCGACAACTCTGGGAGTTGGATTTGCAATTTTTGCGAGATACGGACGAAATGCAATCGCAGTATTTGGCGGACAGGTAAAAGACCGGACTGGCAAAAGCTCAACAGTAATATACATTTTTGATGGCATAGCTCTTATCGCAACAATAGCCTTAATCCTGGTGCCGCAGGATCCAAAATATAAAGTACTGGCAGTAGTTATTATGTCGGCCGCTATTCTGTTTTCAGGATGTGCAAGACCATGTTTATATACTCCCGCTCCGGAATGCGGCGTGCCGCAGGTATACCTTGGAACCGCAATCGGAATCGCTTCAGCAATCGGCTACAGCGGGGATCTTTGGTATTATACACTTTGCGGAAAGATCCTTGATACACAGGGTGCCGCCGGCTATAAGTGGGTATTTACAATTATCGCATTAGGTCTTGTGCTTGTATTGGTAACGGCAATGATCATGCAAAGATGGCTGGATAAAAAAGCCGCTTTGGAAAAAGAAGATGAAAAAATGGAGGCATAAATCAATGAAAAATCCAATTGCAAATATTAATATGAAAAATGGCAGCAAAGTAGTAATTGAACTTCGTCCGGATATTGCATACAACGAAGTCTGCAGTTTTATTTCCGCGGCGACTAAAGGGTATTTTAACAATCATAAAATACAACGGATTGTTCCCGGTTCATGGATAGATATCAGCTATACAGCTTTTAACAGAAAAGAGTGTCAGTATATGCTTCCAAACAGATGCGCGGAAGAATCCGGCGGAATCATTAAAGAACCGCAGGCAGGAGATGTTTGCCTTGGCTATTATTCTGAAAACGAAGTGTCTGGAACTGAATTTGTCTTTCCGGTAAGAAATTGTCCGGATCTGACCGGAAAATGCCCGGTATTTGGAACAGTTATTGAAGGAATGGACGAAATATACCGTCTCGAAAAAGTAGAAACTTATCCTGTTCCCTATCCGCCGCGTCCGGAAATAGAAATCAATTGTCCATGCACACCGCAGATAATAGAAAGCGTTGATATTGTCCTGAACGGGAATGAATACCCGGAACCGGAAAAAGCAGAACAATTTGATTTCCCGGAAAATTGGCCTGTATTTGAATAATTCTCGGAAAGGATGAAATCAATGAAAAAAATAAGTTTTTGGGAATTAGTATTAATGAATATATCAGCATTATATGGCATCCGCTGGATTGCAAAGTCTGTATCGGAAAGTTTTGGACTGGGGCTTGGCGCAATATTTGCATGGGCGTTTTTTATGGTGGTATTCTTTATCCCACAGGCGTTGATGTGTGCTGAGCTTGCGTCGGATTATCCTTCTGACGGCGGCTTAGGGACATGGGTCACAGTTGCGTTTGGGACAAAATATGGTTTTATGGTTTCCTGGCTCAGTTGGATGTCAAAAATATTCTGGTATGCGTCATTTTTGACATTTTTTTCTATCAACTTTACGTATATGATCGGCAGGCCTGAACTGGCTGATAATAAAATACTGGTATTATTAATGTCCTTAATTGTATTTTGGGTTTTGTCGTTTGTAAGTATAAAGGGCATGAAGTTTGGGAAAATATTTACCAGCGTAGGAGCTTTTGGGTCAACAATTCCTACTATCCTACTGATTGTCATGTCGTTTGCAGCGATTCTTGTGCTTCATAAAGCACCAAGCGCATCAGAGTATACGATTAGTACGCTGATACCTAAGATTAATATGAATTCACTGGTTGGAATATCGGCGATTTCAATGGCATATACCGGCGCCGAGATTACAGCAAATTTTGCATCTGAAATGGAAAATCCCAAAAAAGACTACCCTCGGGCAATACTGGTTTCAGCAGTTCTTGTTTGCGTTTTGTATATAACGGGTTCAGTCGCTATGACAATGCTGATGCCTACATCGGAAATCTTTGCCTATACGGGAACTTTGGACGCATTAACAGTGGCATGCTGTTTATTGGGTTTGCCGCAGTTCATTGTACAGCTTGTAGCATTAGGAATCTCGCTTTCAATATTTGGGGCTATAATCATTTATATTGCTCAACCGGTAAAGATGCTCTTTGGACAGGTTGAAAAAGGCATTTTCCCGGAAAGTATCACGAAAAACAATGAAAACGGAATCCCTGAAAAGGCAATTCTTTTTCAGACTGTGCTGGTAACAATACTTCTCGGAGGTGTAGCATTATTTCCGGCTGTGGAAACCATATACAATGTATTAATTACCATGACAGCGTTAGTGGCATTGTTCCCTTATATTCTTCTATTTTTGGCATACATTAAAATCAAGAGAGAAAAAAAAGAAACCGAAAACGGATATGTTATGACTAATAATAAAAAACTTGCAATCGGACTTGGATATATGGATCTTATAATCTGTATTATAGCGGCTGTCTGTACAGCGCTTCCGGTTATGGAAACTTTCAGGGATAATCTTATTTATGAAGCAGAAATGATTGGAGGAGGCTTTCTCGTTATAATCTCCGACCTTTTGTTGTGGAAACGTTCAAAACTGGAAAACCGATTCCCTCTTAAATGAAAACCTTCCAAAAACTATACATAAAGGAGGTGCTGGGCGTAAAGCTCAGCACCATTTCTTACCCCAAACCGTATGTGTGCGGCACATCACACTTATCACTGCACAAAGATAAGATTCCGATTATACAGATTTTATACAGAAAATTTCAGAAGTCGGTACAGATTATAGAAAAAAATGAAATCCAAGAAATCCCGCAGAATGAGGCTTTTCCAAGACTTACAGAAAAATAGCCCTCCGGAATGGAAGGCTTATTTTATCAATAATCCCCCACTTTTTTGTCAAAACAGAGTCTTTCCAAAGTTAGTTGAAAATGTGTTTTTTTCCAGATGAAAAAGTGGTA
>CAJUMF010000061.1 GCA_910586965.1 uncultured Dorea sp.
GCCTATATCAAGGCTTTGAAGTACTTTTTTGAATTTCAATGTGTCAAACTCCCGTCAATACTCATTTTCCATCTCCATCATACACTAATTATTATCCAAATTCAACGCACACTTGCAAATTCTGTACAAATGCGTTATATTTAATTCTATGTAATCTAATTTAAAAAAGGAGTTGATTTTCAAGTGGACTCAGGTGACGCCACGCAACTAATAACTTTAATTATTCTGTTAATGCTCTCTGCATTTTTTTCATCAGCAGAGACGGCATTGACAACTGTAAACAGGATCCGGATCCGGGGCCTTGCTGATGAAGGCAATAAACGGGCTAAGACCGTGCTTAAGATTACCGACGATTCCGGAAAGATGTTAAGCGCCATTCTGATAGGAAATAATATTGTAAACCTTTCAGCCGCATCGCTTACAACGACGCTCGCCTACAGACTCGGCGGTTCTATGGTTGCTGTTGCCAACGCAGCTTTAACAGTTGCCATCCTCTTATTTGGTGAGATCACCCCAAAGACTGTGGCAACGATTCATGCGGAAAAGGTATCTCTTGCCTATGCAGGTATCATTGGCATATTCATAAAGCTTGCCACACCGGTCATCTTTTTGATCAACGGTCTGGCAAAAGGCGTGCTGATACTTCTGCGTGTAGATCCTAATGCTAAAAATAATATCATGACTGAGACGGAGCTTCGTACGATCGTGGATGTAAGCCACGAAGACGGTGTTATTGAATCCGACGAAAAAGAGATGATCTACAACGTGTTTGACTTAGGTGACGCCAAGGCAAAAGATGTGATGGTTCCCCGCGTCCATGTAACATTTGCAGATGTGGAAAGCACATATGAAGAGTTACTGGAGATTTTCCGCGAGGATAAGTTCACACGTCTTCCTGTCTTTGAGGAGACAACCGACAATGTGATCGGCACGATCAACATGAAAGATCTTTTGCTGTTTGACAACACAAAAGAATTTCATATCAAGGACATTCTCCGGGAAGCTTATTTTACTTATGAGTATAAGAATATCTCTGAACTTTTGGTGGAGATGCGTCAGGCTTCTTTTAACATTGCCATCGTATTAGATGAATATGGCGAGACAGCCGGACTTATTACATTGGAAGATCTTTTAGAAGAAATCGTCGGGGAGATTCACGACGAATATGATGAGAATGAAGAGGATTTTATTCAGAAAATCTCTGAAAACGAATATATAATTGAAGGTTCTATGAACTTGGATGATTTGAATGACCGGCTTGATCTGTCTTTAGAATCTGAAGACTATGATTCCCTGGGCGGTTTTATTATTGAACGCCTTGACCGTTTCCCGGAAACCGGCGATTCACTTGTCACGGATGATAGCATCCGCTTGGTAATCGAATCGTTAGATAAGAACCGTATCGAATCTGTTCATATGTATCTTCCAACCCAGACTGCAGCAATCAAATAAATGATTATGAAATCTCCGTCGGATCTCACAAAACCGACGGAGACTTTTCTATTATCTACTGCTCAAATATCCTCCAAGCATACCCATGATCATCTCTGCTGCTATTGCCTGCTGCCATGCGCCTGCCATTGTCTGCCACGGTGCAAACTCCTGATGGTGCAAAAGCTCTTGTACCTGCAGTCTTTTTTCTTTAAAAAGCTGTACAAAAAATTCAAAATCCGACCAGTAGGAAGGCAGATAATCACTGCCAGGTGATGCAAAATTAATCCCAAGTATCAGCACTTCCGCCGCCAATAATACGCACATCGCTACAATCACTCTATTTCTTCTCAATCTTACCCCTTCTGTAAGCAAAAGTATTACGAGAAAAAGAAAATAAAATATACATGCCGTCATATAATACAACTGCCCGTCGATTCTCTGCTGCCCCACCGCACCTGTTGTTGCTTCTAATACACCAAACGCATTTCCGGAGGACACTGTACCTTTCACTTTTCTAACTGCGATTCCATCATAGGCATCCCCATCTTTTCCCGGAATCATACATAGCGGCTGCCCTCCCTCAAGAATCCCCACAATCTCTAGCTGTGTATCCTTCCACCTTACCTTCATCCCAAGCACATCTTCCGAGCCAAAGAGCGTACGTATGGTCTCCCTGTCTATCAGACATACCGAAGATTCTCCACTCATAAAATATCTTCCTGCCCAAAGACCTTTCCCAAACACCGCACTCTGCTGCCCCGCCATCCGATACACGGATACCGTCTGTGCTCTGCCTGTTCCTTTGGCACTTACAGATGCCTTACCTTCTTGCTTCCACAGAGCTGCTTCTGAAAACATGCTGTTTGACTTATTTTCCCTTACAAGTTGCGTAAGCACTTTTTCCGGCACTTCTCCCTGTGCATAGACCACCGCCGCAGCGTCCGCTTGCTGGAAAAGCTGACATAGACGGCTGACAATGAAGAGATTCACTGCTGCAAAAAAAAGAAGAAGCACTGCTGTCTTTTTCACTCCTTTATTCGTACTCTGTCACCTCCTGAGACGAATTTTTCTGTAGATACGATGACCTGATCTGCCTTTTTAAGCTCTGACGTAACCGCGACATTCTTCCCGTCCTTTTCTATCACTGTCACGGGAACACGCTTTGCAATCATAAGTGTCCCAAGCATCTGCTCCTTTTCAACAGCAATCAGACAATATGCTCCGCTTATATCTTCTCGCAGAGCAGTAAGCGGTATCACCTGTTCATACTCCTTTGCGGAATCTTTCTCTGTCTTCCATGTAAATGCTTCATTTTCCTCTATATCCATATCTTCAGGCAGCGGCGCATACCAACAATATGACATCCTTTTATCAAGCTCCCCTTCTGCTTCTCTCTCCAAGGATTCTACATGCTCTATCTTTACCTCTGCCTTTTCTCCTGCATCAAACTGAACCTCTGCTTCATTTCCTTCTCTAACCTTATCTTTATCTTCTGCCGCTATTTCTCCTTTTAACTTCCATCCGCCCATTCCGAGAGATATGTACTCTGTTCCTGTAGTGATCGTTCCTGTCTGAATACTGTTTTCAAGCACCGTACTGTCCTTCTCTGCTAATATCTTTCCTCCGGCTTTCTTATATTCTTTTAATGCTTTAAGCTCTTTCTCCGCCATATTTACCTGTTCTTCCGCCGCCTGCAGATTCATCCGCGCTGCTTCTTTTGCATTAGCATTATTCTTATCCTGTGCGGCATCTTCTTTTTTCGCCAAATCATACGCCGACTGTGCCTGTGATTTTTCCTGCTCTAATGCCTCCACCTCCTCTTTTGCTGCCAGATACTCCTCCCCCGACGCTTGCTCTTTTGCCCTTCTTACTCTGCTGCGCGCTTTTTCAAGTTTCCTTTTCAAATCTTTGAGTGCCGAATATGCTCCTTCTGCCGCTGATACCCTGGCCGGCGTTCTCGCCGCTATTTGCTGCTCCTTCACCTGGAATTGTAGCTGTTTTAATTCCGATTGTTTCTTTTCAATTTCCTTTTCTAAATATTCTTTCCGAAATCGTACCAGACATTTCCCTTTTTTCACTTTTGCTCCCTGCTCAGCGCTCCACTCTACCTGCTGTCCTTCCCACAGAAATATATTCTCTTCTTTCTTCGGCACGATATTTCCCGTCCCTTCATAAGTATAAGAAAGTTTGCCGCTTCCTGTCTTTTTCACTTCCACTTGTGCCACCAGAACGGACGATGCCGCCCGGGAGAGTACTGTGCACACCGCCATAGCCGCAAGGAAGCCTAAAAACACCTTGACCGCCAGTCTCTTTCCTGTCTTCACCTTCAAGTCCCTCCTTTTATCATTTCAGAAGCTTCCCGATGCCCCAATCCCTTTCTCCAGACTGTCCTGCCCGCAGAAAAACAGAAGAACCGCCGGGAGCAATGTGACGATCGATGCGGCAAATGCCGTCTGCACCTCGCCTTTTATCATCACCGGAAGATACAAAGACAGCGGCTTTAACGTCTCCGTCTTCAGAAAGGTAAGCGGCTGTTCTACTGCATTCCAGTATTCTAAAAATCCTAAGATCACAACAGAAGATATCCCCGGCATCCCAAGGGGCACACCAATCTTTACAAAGATCCCGAAGTCGCCCGCACCGTCGATTTTTGCCGCCTCTATAACTTCCTTCGGGATAGCTGAAAATGACTTGGACAATATGAACAGCGGCAGCGCAGAAAATATTCCCGGCAGGATGACCGCCCAGTAGGTGTCAAGGAGTTTCAGCGTGTCCAGCACCAGATATCCCGACACCATCGTCACCTGAAAAGGCAGGATCAAAAGCAGCATGTATAAAAACTTAAGTGCCGCCTTCCCGGGGAAATCAAACCGCGCCAGCGCCCACGCCGCAGGAACTGCGGTAAAAATCTGCCCTGCGACCACGCCGCCTGCCAGAATTGCTGAATTCCAAAAGGCAGCAAAATATTCCGGCGTATCAAGAAGGAGCCTGACATATGCCCGCATAGTCGGATACCGCGGAAACAGCCGGAATTCTGCCATCCCTGCGTAATCCGAAAGCACTGACCCGAAGCTTTCCAAAAGCTCCTGCTTTCCCATCAGAGAATTGGTACATAACATGACAAGAGGCATAATCATAATGACAAGCAATACTGCCAGAATAATCCGCAAAAGTACATCTCCTGCTTTTCCTTTTCTCATCCGTTTCTCCATCCTTTCTTCTTTTTCTTTTCCCCGGCCCTTCCGGCCTCTCCAGCCCCCGGCACACGAAACAGCGCACCGGCGCTCAGCAAAAGCATACCTGTAGCAATCACAAGCAGCGATGCCGCTGCCGTCAGCTTCTGGATATCCAGATTCACGAACCAGTTGTTGAACAAATGCTGAAGCATATAGATACTTTCATGGGGATAATCTCCTGACAATAGATACGCCTCCCGAAATACCCGGAATGCATTGACGAAGGAAAGAAGCGCCGTCACAGACGCCGTCCCCTTTAACTGCGGCAGCGTGATATAATAAAAGCAGGCAAAGTCTCCCGCCCCCTGTACTCTGGCAGCCTCGTACTGCTCCTTCTCAATCCCCGCAATCCCGGTGAGCCAGAGGAGCATATCATATCCTAGATTCTTCCAGATATAACAGACGACCAGCACCCAGAACGCAGACGCACTGTTCAGCCAGTCCCTTCCCGCAAACCCAAGCCTTCCTACCAGCAGATTGAGCCACCCCTTCTCGTCAAAGAGCATCTGAAAAAACACTACAACAGACGCCGCCGGAATTGCCATCGGAAGAGTAAAGCCGGCCTTTAAATCTTTCCACCGCCTCTTTCTGTTTCCCTTATCCGCAACGCTTTGGAACATCACCGCCACCTCGAGGGACAAAAGCAGCAAAAGCGGCAGGCAGATTGCCATAAATCTTGCTGTATTGAAAGCAGCCAACCGAAAGGCTTTATTCTCCAGCAACGCCCAGTAATTATTGAGGCCTACGAACCCGCCTCCCACTGCCTGAAGTAAGGAGCGCCGGAATACATCCAGGAAGGGGATTAAGACAAAGCCAGTTGTCCCTAAAAGGTTTGGGAGCAGGAAAATCCACGCTCTCCTGCTCCATTTTCTCTTACTCCGCAAGATATAGCTCCACTTTCTTTCGGATATTCTCTGCCCCTTCCGCGGTTCCCACGCTGCCGCCTAAAACCTTATCCGCCTCGCTCCGATAGATATCCCACACGGCACGATCCTGATTGACCGGCCTGTCTAAAGTCTTGCACAGTCCGATGAATTCTTTTACTTCTTCTACCTTCGGGAATCCGGCATCTATCGATATATCCTCTCCCGCAAGCTCACCGCCGACACACACCGAATAAGATTCCGCGTATTTGCTTCCAGCTTCTTTCTCCTTCGCATCCAAAGCGGAGATAAGCACCGGAAAACCATCATCTAACTGTGCCCCCTGTACCTCCTCGGAGAACAAGTATTTCACGAATTCCTCCGCAATCTTTTTCTCCTTCGTATTCTTATTGATGCCGACAGTTCCTTCCGGCAGGTAAAAGCCTTTCAAAGATTTCAATGTAAGACCTTTTGTGCGGGCAATCTCGCAGGGTATCATCATGTTCATCAGACACTCTATCCTTTCTGTAGCTGCCATATCCGTATGCTTCATCAAGTACATGGAACCTGGATTGCTAAACAGCGTATCCTGCAGGCTTTCTGCCGGCTCCATCTCTTCATAGAATTCCGTCTTCGAGTTCTTTGCGATGTTTACGGCAAGCGTCAGGAGCTTTTCCATCTTCGCCTTGTCTACGGAACCGTCCGTTTTCATCAGCTCCTCCTGATACATCTGGAACAGGAAATCCCGGATATATCCTTTATTGGTCACTCCGAATAATGCCGCATCCGGATTCTTATCAAGATATTCCTCAAGGCTGTCCAGAGAATCCAGCGCTTTTTGTATCTGTTCATCCCCATACACCACCGGAACTGAGAACTTTACTGGAATACCGTAGACTTTTTTGTCTCTCTTAAGGGTATTATCCATCATATTTTCCAGATAATCATCCTTCTTCATCAGGCCCCCGGCCAGCTTCGTCAGATCGCAGAGGACGCCTTTTTCGATGTAAGCCTCTGCAGGAAGTCCGTTAAGGAGCAGGATATCCGCACCTTTTCCGCTCAGAAGTTCGGTGTTCAGTGTTCGGATGTCGTCCGAAGATACCTCCCCGGCTTCTTTCCCGGAAGTCTTAACTTCCACTTTTACCTCCGGGTTCTTCTGCTGAAACCCGATGGCTGCCTGCCGGACGGTATCACTCTCGGAAAGTCCGAACACCTGCAGAGTGTGCTCCGGCACTGCCGCAATGTCTTTGTTATACACATAACGGGCGAAACTGTAGGTTTCTGCCTTCCACTGCTTATACAGTACAAAAAACTCCGTGTCCTTCCCCTGTATCGTCCCTATGGCAGAGTTGACCGGCGAACCCATAGCTCCCATTGCACCGTCCATGATCACTTCCCGGCTCTCATCTCCGGGCTTCATCCGCACGATACCTTCCTCAGAAACCATGTACCAGCTCTCCTTACCACCGCATAGATGGCCGTTTTCCGTCTGGGTAAAGGAGAGCTTTCCCAGCTCCTTCCTGTCCTTGTCATAGATTGTAAATATACCGTCCTCTGTATTGGCCGCAATCGTCCCGTCATCTCCCGTGAATATCATTTTCTGGGCATCGCTGCTGGATGACATACTTGTAAGCTCTTCGACGGTCTCAAACGTATCCGGGGACACGACAATGATCTTCGACTGGTAGATATCCTGGAGCCAGTAATTTCCCCCGTCGTCAACTGCTAAAGCGACAATCGTCGGATACCCGTACTCTGCCTTTTTTTCAAGGTAGGGAACCTTTAAGATTTCCCCGCTTTTCCCATCTTTGCTTCTTGCGATATAAGTTTTCATCCCATCACCTGCACCGACGACAAGCTGTGTGCCATCTTTTGTCTCGGTGACGCCGAGGGGATAGGCCATCTTTTTGCCGCATGTTTTCTCTACCCAGTCCAAATCACTCTCTTCCCACTTCCCTTTTATGTACTCGCAGCGTCTGATCTGCGCATCTTTTACAGCGATATATACCACCGGATTCCCGTCCTTTGATTTTGACAAATTTATCGCCCTCTCCCCCTCCTTGATGGGAAGATCGATATTCTCCTCCACATATCTGCCTTTCAACGTGCCTTTTTCCTTCTCTCCGCCGTCTTTTTTGCCGCATCCATGCAATACACCGGATGCCAGTATGACCGTCAGCATGATCAGGAACATGCACCGGATATTTCTCTTTGCCATCTTTTCTCAACCTCCTTATTGCTTATGCCAAACACTATAACAGCCATTTCTCAAAAAGACTTTGAAAATCCTCAGAAAATCTTAAAGAATTTTTTGAGATTTCTCTGTTATGATGATACCAGGCCAAAGGGTACAGGAAAGAAGGTTTTGCAATGCATATTTTGATTATCGAAGACGACAGGGAACTGTGTGGTGCGCTAAAGGAACAGCTTGATGCAAGGAGCCACCATGTCACTTGCTGTCATACAGGAAGTGAGGCGCTTTACTGCGCGATGAACGGAGTCTATGATCTGATTCTTTTAGACCGGATGCTCCCGGAGATTGACGGACTGTCCATTCTTCGCTCCATCCGCCAGAACCGGATCACCACGCCGGTCATCTTAACCACTGCCCTCGGCGCGGTAAACGACCGCATCGACGGATTAGACTGCGGCGCCGATGATTATCTGGTCAAACCCTACGCCGTCGAGGAGCTTATGGCACGGATCCGGGCGCTGTCGCGAAGACCGAAGGCACTGACTGAGCACGAGACCCTCTCCTACCTGGACATGAATTATGACGCGGATGTGAGGATGCTCTCCTGTAAGGGCAAGGAGCTTCGCCTCTCCGGCCGGGAAGCACTATTGTTAGAATTCTTCCTCAAGAATCCGGAAAAGACACTGGCCAGGGAACAGATCTTTTACCGGGTATGGGGTCCCGACGGGATTGTCGAGGACGGGAACTTGGATACTTACATCTATTTTTTAAGAAAACACCTGCGCAAGTTAAAAAGCCGGGCGGTCATACGCACCGTCCACGGCCTGGGCTACTGTATGGAGGACTCCCATGTTTCCTGAACTGCAAAGAAAATTAGTAAGACGATATACCTTAAGTACGGGGCTGATCTTGACCTTCATCCTCGCTGTTACTTTCCTCTTTTATCTGTCTTCCCAGCAAAGCCGCAGGGAGGCTTCTTTTACCGACCACATCTTTACGCTGTCTTCAAAGCTCCAGACAGACTCTACCTTCAACGATTTCTTTCTGTCACAGCTTGAGGGCAAGCATCGCCTGATCATCTATATCGAAGAAAACGGTACGCCCTTTTTCTTCCCCGGTACTTTCAAGCCGCGCACTGATCGCAGCAAGCTGCTTGATAAAGCTTCGGATCTTGCGGCGAAAGAAGGCATCTTTCCGAATTCACGCCCAATCTCTTCGGATCTTTTACAGTCCTCTCTTCTTGAAATTGCAGGCGGACACCACGACTCCTATCTGGGGAGTGTGACGATCGTGAATACCTCTTCGGGTTATAAAAAACTCATCCTGCTCCAGGATATCACCGTGAACCGGACACGGCTTATCCGCAATGCATTTCTGTATCTGCTGATCGATATTCTGGGGATTATCCTGTTATTTCTGACAGGAAGAAGTTTCGTTGGCCGCTCCCTCCTGCCTCTTAAGGAAATGTATAAAAAACAGCAGGATTTTGCGGCGGCAGCATCCCATGAACTGCGCTCACCTTTAGCAGTCATCCGGACAGCAGCCGACGCAGCCTCCGCCAACCTTCATCAGCCGGAAAAATACTTATCTGTCATCCGGGATGAATGTAAACGGGGAGATTCGCTGGTAAAAAATCTCCTGCTCCTTTCCTCCGCCCAACAGGAAGGCTGGGGCATCAATAAGCAACACTTTGAACTTGACGAGATGCTTCTCCATCTGACGGAGCTTTACGAACCGCTCTGCAGCGCAAAAAACGGAAACCTTCTTCTTACTCTTCCAGAAGAAACGCTTCCGCCTGTGTACGCAGACCCAGAACTGTGCCTGCAGATCTTTACTGTTCTTTTGGATAACGCCATCGCTTATGGCCTGAAAGATGCCGGGAAGATCGTCTTAGGCCTAAGTCTTACCCAGGACAAACTTACTGTCTCTGTAACTGACTTTGGTCCGGGAATCAGCGACGAAGAAAAATCACTCATCTTCGATCCGTTTTACCGCCATGACACCTCCCGGCATGAAAAGACGCACTTCGGTCTCGGACTGTCTATCGCTGCCAGACTTGCAAAGCTTCAAAACGTAGTGATCAGTGTCAGGGATACGGAGGGCGGCGGCTGCACCTTTGAAGTAAATTTTAACGGATAAATTACTCTAAAGTATAATTTAAAAGCCCCCAGACACTACTGTCTACGGGCTTTTTTGAACTCCCCGAGTTGGGCTCGAACCAACAACCCCACGGTTAACAGC
>CAJUMF010000062.1 GCA_910586965.1 uncultured Dorea sp.
GGGCGGATTGGGGACTTTCACCCGTTAGAACGTGTGCCCACCGGGCACACCAAAAGCGCAGCACCCAAAAACGATGCTGCGCCTTTTATTTTTATCCTTCTTCTCTCTACTTCATCTCTTCCCGCACTTCTTTAAAGCACTTCACGATAAAGTCGATATCTTCTTTCGTGTGGCTTGCACATACCTGTGTACGGATTCTTGCTTTTCCCTTCGGCACTACCGGATAGGAGAACGCTACCACATAAACGCCCTTCTCCATCATACGTTTCGCGAACTCCGCCGCCGTCTTCTCATCATAGAGCATAACCGGAACGCACGGATGGGTTCCCGGGATAACCTCGAACTCATTGTCCACAAGTTCCTTGCGGTAATATGCAGTAATCTCCTCTAAGTGGTCTCTCAACTCTGTGCTCTCATCCAGCATGTCAAACAGCTCGATGCTTGCTCCCGCGATTGCCGGTGCAAGAGAGTTGGAGAACAGGTACGGACGGCTCCTCTGGCGGAGCAGGTCGATAATCTCTTTCCTTCCGGACGTATATCCGCCGGATGCTCCTCCGAGAGCTTTTCCAAGAGTACCGGTGATAATGTCCACACGACCCTGTACGCCGCAGTGCTCCGGTGTTCCGCGTCCGGTCTTTCCTACGAATCCAACCGCATGGCTGTCGTCAACCATAACAAGCGCATTGTACTTATCCGCCAGGTCGCATACGCCCTTCAGGTTGCAGATGATTCCGTCCATGGAGAACACGCCGTCTGTAGCAATCAGCTTAATCCTTGCGCCGGCCTCGTCAGCCTCTTTTAACTTCGCCTCAAGGTCTTCCATGTCATTATTTTTATAGCGGAAACGTTTTGCCTTGCAAAGGCGCACGCCGTCGATGATGGACGCATGATTAAGCTCATCGCTGATTACCGCGTCGTCCGCGGTAAGGATTGTCTCAAACAGTCCGCCGTTGGCGTCAAAACAGGAAGAATAAAGAATCGTGTCATCCGTTCCGAGGAAGTCGGAAATCTTCTTCTCCAGTTTCTTATGGATATCCTGAGTTCCGCAGATAAAGCGGACGGACGCAACTCCGTAGCCCTTTTCATCATAAGTCTTCTTTGCCGCCTCAATAAGCCTCGGATTGTCGCCAAGCCCAAGATAATTGTTGGCGCACATGCATAAAAGCTCTCTTCCGTCCTCCATCTTTACTCTGGAACCCTGAGGTGAGATGAACGGTGCCTCACCTTTAAAAAGCCCTGCCTCTTTGATTCCTTCTACCTCTTTTGTGTAAATGTTTAAAATGTCATCTTTGCGTGCCATTGGTCTCTTCCTTCTTTCTTTAAATTATTGTTTCAAAACATAATAAATGAAACTCTTAGTCATTAATATGCGCCCAGTCAAGAATAACCTTTCCTGACTCACCGGAAATCATAGCCTCGAATCCCTTTTCGTAATCCTTAATATCGAAATGATGCGTGATGATTTCAGAAATATCAAGCCCTGCCTGCAGCATCGTAGACATCTTGTACCATGTATCCCACACTTTTCTTCCATAGATGCCACGAAGGTTCAGCCCGTTAAAGATTACCGTCTCAAGGTCGACTTTGGCATCTGTTCTCTGAAGTCCGAGCAGCGCAATTTTACCGCCGTGTTTCATGTTATGGATCATGTCATGAAGTCCTGCCTGCGAACCGGACATCTCAAGACCCACATCGAAACCTTCTGTCATGCCGATTTCTTTCATAACATCCGGAAGTTTTTCTTCTGCGAGATTTACGGCTCTTGTTGCGCCAAGTTTCATTGCAAGGTCCAGACGGTACTGGTTAAAGTCTGTGATCACGACATGTCTTGCTCCTGAGAATTTCGCGATTGCAGCCGCCATAATACCAATCGGGCCTGCACCTGCCACAAGCACATCTTCCCCTAACATATCGTAGGAAAGCGCTGTATGCGTTGCATTTCCAAACGGGTCAAAAATCGCATACATCTCTTCCGGAATGTTCGGATTGCATGGCCATACATTTGAAGACGGGATTACGAGATATTCTGCAAATGCTCCGTTCCTGTTGACGCCGACACCTTTCGCATCTTTGCAGTTCTCCTTGTGTCCCTCCAGGCAGTTCCTGCACTTTCCGCAAGTGATATGCCCTTCGCCGGATACGAGGTCGCCAATCTTAAATCCTTCTACGCCTGCTCCGACTTCTACAATCTCACCTACATATTCATGGCCCGCCGTAAGCCCCACCGGAATCGTATGCTGCGCCCAGTCATTCCACTGGTAGATGTGGACGTCCGTGCCGCAGATGGCGGTCTTATGTATCTTAATCTTTACATCGTTGGGACCAACCTCCGGAATCGGCACCCGTTTCATCCACAGGCCTTCCTCCGGTTTCTCTTTGACCAGCGCCCACATCATACCATCATTTTTTTCACTCATTGTTTGTGTTACCTCCCATTTCCACCGTCTCCCCAGACGATATTATTGTTCATGCTGTCATTATATCACTCCTCAACTACATGTACAATGGATTTTATACAATTTTTGTCTGATTTGTCAAAGTTTTCACATTTAAAAATTCTTTTTATGTCAACATTTACAATTTTTGTGTTTACAAATCCAAATGAATTGTTTATAATTACTTGTATATTATCGATATGTTATATGAGTAAAATCATATAACTCGATAAATCGGGGAAACAAAATCTATAGAGAAAGAGAGGGAGCAGGTACACCAATATGTATCTGCGAAACAAAACATGAAAAATGTAATTGCAAAATGGAATAGCATCAGTCTTGTCCTGAGAATCCTGTGTGGCCTTATCATCGGTATTCTCCTCGGGCTGGCAATTCCGCAAGTAACTGTAATCGCGATTCTGGGAGACTTATTCGTTGGTGCTCTTAAAGCTATCGCTCCGCTCCTTGTATTCTTCCTTGTAATAAGTGCTCTCGCACATACAGGCGAAGGTCAGAAGACAAACATGGGATTTATTGTTGCACTGTACATGATTGGCAATCTGTTCTCTGCCCTTGTATCAGTATTTGCATGTAAGGCATTCCCGGTAACTCTGACACTTGCAGAGGCGGCAGGCGAGGACATGGCTCCTCCAAGCGGCGTAGGCGAAGTATTAAAGAACCTCCTGCTCAATGCGGTATCTAACCCTGTAGCCTCCATCGTAAATGCGAACTATATCGGAATCCTTGTATGGGCTTGTATCTTTGGCATCGCTTTTAAGGTGGCAAAACCTGCGACAAAAGATATGCTTGATGATATTTCCGATGTTATTTCCCAGGCAGTTAAATGGGTTATCAGTTTTGCGCCGTTTGGTATTATGGGTCTTATCTTCAACGTTATTTCCTCATCCGGACTTGGCGCGCTGTTATCCTACGGAAGACTGATTCTCGTGTTAGTGGGATCTATGGCGTTTGTAGCACTTATTATGAATCCGATCATCGTGTTCCTGTGCATCAGGAAGAACCCGTACCCGCTTGTATTTAAGTGCCTGTCACGCAGTTTCATCACAGCATTCTTTACACGAAGTTCCGCAGCAAATATCCCTGTAAATATGGAACTTTGTAAAGAACTGGAATTAGACGAGAATACATATTCCGTATCCATTCCTTTAGGCGCTACGATCAACATGGCCGGCGCTACCATCACAATCTCTGTAATGGCATTATCCGCTGCTTATACGGTAGGTATTGATGTAGACTTCGGAACAGCTCTTATCCTCTGCGTACTCGCTGCACTTAGTGCTGCAGGTGCATCAGGTGTTGCCGGCGGTTCTCTGTTGCTTATTCCTATGGCATGCAGCTTATTCGGAGTTCCGTCTGAGATTGCTATGCAGGTTGTAGGTGTTGGTTTCATTATCGGTGTCATCCAGGATTCCTGTGAGACAGGACTTAACTCCTCCACAGATGTTCTCTTTACAGCAGCTGCTGATATCAGAGACAGAAGACTGCACCCGGAGAGATACAACGGAAAACAGGTGAACATCTAAGAAAAATATAATACAAAGAAAAGAAATAAAGTTCCGGACATCAAAATCCGGAACTTTATTTTATCTTTTAAAAATCAGAGCTCAAATTTTCTACCACTCGAATTTCTTTGCAAAATATGCATCTAATTCGTCAATCTTCACTCTCTCCTGCTCCATCGTGTCACGGTCGCGTACAGTAACCGCACCGTCTTCCTCGGAATCAAAGTCATAGGTCACGCAGAACGGAGTGCCGATTTCATCCTGCCGGCGGTAACGCTTGCCGATATTCCCGCGCTCGTCAAACTCACAGTTGTATTTCTTAGAAAGCTGTGCATATACCTTCTCCGCACCTTCATTTAACTTCTTCGACAGCGGCAGCACCCCAATCTTAACCGGAGCAAGCGCCGGATGGAAATGAAGGACAGTCCTCTTGTCTCCGCCTTCTAACTCTTCCTCATCGTAGGCGCTGCAAAGGAATGCCAGCACCATACGGTCTGCACCGAGAGACGGCTCGATAACATACGGAACATATTTTTCCTTCTTCTCGTCGTCAAAGTAACTCAAATCCTGTTTTGATACATTGATATGCTGTGTCAGGTCGAAGTCCGTCCTGTCAGCAATGCCCCAAAGCTCGCCCCATCCAAACGGGAATAAGAACTCTACGTCCGTGGTCGCCTTGCTGTAGTGGCTCAGCTCTTCCGGGGAATGGTCGCGGTAGCGGACCTCTTCCTCTTTGAGCCCAAGTGTCTTTAACCAGTCAAGACAGAACTTTTTCCAATACTTGAACCATTCAAGATCCGTATCCGGCTCGCAGAAGAACTCAAGCTCCATCTGCTCAAACTCTCTTGTACGGAACGTAAAGTTGCCCGGCGTAATCTCGTTGCGGAAAGATTTACCGATCTGGCAGATGCCGAACGGAATCTTCTTTCTTGAAGTGCGCTGTACATTCTTAAAGTTTACAAAAATGCCCTGCGCTGTCTCCGGCCTCAAATATACCGTATTCTTCGCATCCTCCGTAACGCCCTGGAACGTCTTGAACATCAGGTTGAACTCCCGAATCTCCGTAAAATCATGCTTTCCGCATGTCGGGCACGGAATCTCATGCTCTTTAATATAATTCTCCATCTGCTCATGGCTCCAGCCGTCAATCGTATCTCCGATATCCAGGCCGTGCTCCTTCGCATAATCCTCAATCATCTTGTCCGCGCGGAAACGCTCATGGCATTCCTTGCAGTCCATCAGCGGGTCACTGAATCCGCCGAGATGCCCGCTTGCCACCCAGGTCTGCGGATTCATCAGAATCGCACAGTCAACGCCCACGTTATACGGAGACTCCTGGACAAACTTCTGCCACCATGCCCGCTTTACATTGTTCTTAAGCTCTACTCCAAGATTGCCGTAATCCCATGTATTGGCAAGACCTCCGTATATCTCCGAACCCGGATATACAAATCCTCTTGACTTTGCCAGCGCAACAATCTTTTCCATCGTCTTTTCTACCATAGCTTACCCTCACCTTCTTAAGTTTCCTTCTTTTTCAGATATTATTATCCTGCCAGCTTAATACCGGCAACAAATGGTTTGTTTACTAGTATAACGTCAACTTTCCCGCATTGCAAGCACTTTATGATTCTATCTGCGGTTGTTTCATAAAGCAACCAAATAACCCTGGTAGTTTTACCTGAACTTATAGGAAAATATTTGATTCTATGTTATAATACTTCTGTCAGATCACGTTCAGAATCTACGAAAAGATTCACTATAAAAAAAGACAGACTGCACCTATGTACAGGGAGGATTGGATTACCCCTTCCGCTTATCAGACATGAGGAGGGATCGAATGGATACCACAATATTTGATCAATTTGACTTGGAATGCTCCAGACATTTACCTGACGAGATTGACAAGATTCTGAAAACCGCACAGGGAAATAACGCCTGTTCCATCGGATTTATCACGACAGACGATTTCTACGGTTTTTATCTTGCCTGGGACTTAAGCTATAACATCACAGAATATTTTGACTGAGAGAACGGAACCGAGCCGGATTTTTTGTACTACCCGCTGGTGGATGTGATCGACACTCGTGTAGATATCGACCTGTGCACTCCCTCTGAGGAAAAATGGGCGTTTGCACTGGCGGTGCTCGCCGTTTTGAAAAAAAACATCCGCAGACTCCCCGATGAAATCTTCGCAAGGAACGGATTTTGCAGAGAAAATATTCTTTTCTTTGCCACAATGGGAGACGGCGATTACATCACGGAAATGATGGATGCATCAACAGCCATGTTCAACTCCCGGGAAACTCTTGAAGCCGCGGCCTTTCATGAGCGCCGCTGAACGCATCTTAACAGCAAGGAGGAAATACATATGTATATTACAGACAAATACTGGAATAATTACATCGGCGATACAGACGACAGTCTGACCCTGCTCGAGTATCTCGCAGACAAACAGACGGATATCATCCCTCTGGAAGAAATATTTTCCGATACCGGACTGGATAAGCTAAACGGCGATTTCCGTCAGCATGAGGAACCGCTGACCATCGCTTTTTCCCATAAAGAGACGGAAGTAGATGATCCGTATGCGGAAATATATTACGCCATCAACCTGATCACCGACCTTGCCGCCCTGCTTTTAGAGTGCAAGATAAACGGTCATGTCAATCTGCGCGAACTGGCCGGTTACTACCTTGAGACTGATGCGCCGTATGTCTGTATCACAGCCGAGCCAAAGGAACTTAAGGTGATGAACCAGGCGCTCAAAGATTTTACCGCCGAACCTCTCTCCTTTAATCTGAGCGAGATGTGCCCGAAGGAAGATATGTACGAGATGGCAGGACTCTGCGAGGCACTGAGAAATGAACTGTACGGGTAAAAATATGACGGAAAGGCAGAAACGAATCGCACAGAAATTAGCCGTACAATCCGCCAAAAACAAGCTAAAGCAGCTATCCGGTATCGCTGTATCAGAGCTTTACGGGGAAAACCAAAATCCAGCTCTGGACAGACTGGCCGCAGCTTACCTTTCCTCATTTTCAGATAACCCGAAACCTCACAGCAGGCTGCCTTACAAATCCCCGGAGGAAACAATCTGCTCCTGGATTATTGACACGATGGAGCTAAAAGCGCAGGGAGAGTATTACTATCACTGCGGTTTATGGAGCAAGATCAAACTACTGAACCTAAAATGCGCAGTATCCTCTTTGTGGCGGAGCGAAAAAAACGTGGCAGGCTTTTTGCTCGCGGAAACCGATTTCAGCCGCATCATGGAATGCGGTCTTGATTCCCGGGATGAAGATCATTTTTTAATCGATATCTGGACGCCCGGGCACAATGTCTGTCTTTAATTAGGAGGGGTATCATGGCAAAACGACCGGCATTTTTTATCCGTCAGGGAAAAGTTGTACAAGATACATTTTCATTTATGATAGCTTGACCTGGAAAGGAGCGATTATCATGGATCTACAAGAACGCGCATACACACTTGCCAGACACCTGCACGATGAACATATTCTAAACATCGATGATCTGGAACAATTAAAAAACAATACCTACGAGGAAATTGTCTTATTGCTCAGGCAGAAGCTTCAAGAGACCTATCCGCAGACAGAATTAAAACGCATGATGAAAAGCGTTCATTTTGCAAATGGTTTCCCGGATGAGCGTCTGAAACGGGTTGCGTTTATCCTCACGGATGAAATCGAGCAATACCTGACCTTCAATAAGTTCCTTGACCACGATACATCTGTTGAATTTTTTAATAATAAGATCACCTCTCCCGGTTTTGTCATAAATCCTACATCTCTGGTCGAGGTTGAGTTCGAAAGCTTATGTATCAGCAAAGGACAGAAAAAGTAAAAGGAGACTATCCGTATGTTAGAAAATAAATATCATTTTGAATTTCCTCAATTATATGAGACTTTACTTAAAGACAGAATGTTTGACTATACCGCACCCCAATATTTACTTGACTATAAATTTTACGGCGCAGACCTGGAGCCTTTTTCCTTTGAAGAATCTTTACAAAACTATGAAGACTTCCCCTTTTGGGACAAGGACCCGGCAAAGCAAATCTTCCCATTTGCACAGTCAGGCGGAGGGGACTGGTACGGATTCTGTTTCAGCATGAAGGACGGCGCATCATTACCCATCGTATTGATGTCCCATGACAGCGATGATGCGCTAGTTTTAGCAGATAATCTCGAAGACTTTATTTTTTACAAAATGCTTATGGATTCCTTAAAAGTTGATGATGAATGTGATGGCGAAACATTCAAAGCAGAACTGCAGAGGGTCTTGTCCACACATAAGAAATACCTGATAAACGAATATATAAAAGTTTTAGAACAGCTCTATGCCGGACCAATTGCCAAATTTTCCGACTGCGGTTTAGAAAAAGTCTATGCATTAGAGGAAATCTATGTAAAAGAAACAGCTTTTACGAGATTTAATGAAGAAATATATTGCGGGATTTAGTGGTATGAATAAGCAACGTCCTGCTCAGTCAAGATGTAACAGAAGGAGCCGAGAACTTATTGCGTCCCGGCTCCTTTTGCTTTCATATTTTTCTATCGGATCCTACTCTCCGCCGTCATCTTCGATAAGCGGCTGCTTCACATGCTTCGCGGGAACACCCTCTTTCGTCGTGTCAAAGTTCACCACATCCACCACCTGACCCAGTGTCTTATCATACACGACGATGTTGATGCCCGGCTTATTCACTTCATATTCATTCCCACTTACCGTAACCCGGGTTTTCTCCCTGTGCGCAAGATCCCCGCTGATAATCTGAAAAGTATCTTCTCCCCATGGATAAGGTTTGGCTTTAGCGACGCCTGTTTTCTCCTTTTCACGAACCACTTTCCTGCCGTCAAGGAGCGCAAAGTAAGCCGTTCCTTTTTCGGTATCCGCCGCCGGAACTTTAAGACCAAGCTCCGAAAATGCCTTTTGCTGCTCCACCGTAAAATAGCTTCCTGTCGTGCCGCACACCGTAACCGCTGTGATAAAGTCTTCATTTCCAAGGGCACGCACATAATCTCCACAGTCTTTCACTACCGGCAGCGTGTAGGACTCCACAAGAGAATTAAACTTCACCGCCGACGCATCCCAGAACTTCCGGTTCTCGTCACTCATGGCCGTCTCGAACTCATAATTCTCTTTCAGATATTTCCCCAGGAAAGAAGATGCCTTCTCGCATCCCAAGATATTAAGATGCATCCCCTTGTCATGGGTATCCGTCCGCCAGTTCACCCCGATCTCCTCCCGGTGAAGGTTCATATCCAGAAAAGGAATCTCATGTTCATCCGCAAACCGCTGTACAATCTCGTATGCCTCCGGCGACCAC
>CAJUMF010000063.1 GCA_910586965.1 uncultured Dorea sp.
AGTAACTATGTGGCTTTCAGTCACTTTCACGGCTGTGCCGTGAATAATCTAGGATAAGTTATCCCTCCTCATTATAATTTCCCTCTCAGATTAAAAGTTTATCTCAGAAACACAGATTAATTTTTACAATTATGCCTGTCTCCCGTCACAGAACATAAATTGCCGGCGCAGATATCCGGGATGTATGACTGCCCCGATTTTGTATTTCCAATCTCTCAGATATACTGTCCGCCTGTTTGAACTGTGTCTTCTGCTAAGTAAAATACTCCTTTCCCATATTTAAGATGTAAAATGCCATCATGATTCTTGTCCTGTATTCGTTTTTGGAAATATCATATCCAAGAATCTCTTTGATTTTGTTTAACTTGCCGGTCATCGTGTTTTTGTGAAAATATAGCATTTCTGCCGTCCGTATGCCGCTGCATTCATTTTCGAAATACGTTTTCAGTATCCCGGCATAATCGGTCTGATTTTCTTCATCGTACCGAAAAAGTGCACCCAGAGTTTCATCCACAAATGCAGGATAGACGGAAGGGTCTTTGACATCTGACAGGAGTTTGTAGATGCCGAGCCCATCGTAATCCAAACAGTTCCCGAGACCGGTTTTTGCCAACCGGTATGCCGTGCATGCAGTATGATAAGAATGGTGTATGTCGCATGTATGATGTACGGGGAGACCAATGCCTGCACATATATCGCTGTTTTTGGCGCGGATTTCCAGAAACTGCTGGCGGATTTCATGTTTCTTGCAGCTTGCGGCTAAGATAACAAGGGTATCTTTCTCTTTATAAATAATACCTCCGCTTATCGCGTGGCGGAGCGACTTTTCCAGTTTGTCTGCCGAGATGCCCCCGGTGTCTGAGCCGCATGTCTTTGGACCAAGTATAGTGATGAAGTACTCCGGATTTTTTGAAAGAGATATATCATAAAAATATCCCTGATAAGTTTCGGCATTTTGCGGATGATGTATTGCATTTTTCAGCGCAGTAATCTTGTTTGCCTCTCTGTGTTCTTGCTTAAGCAGCAGAGAGGATATCAGGTGGATAATGTCCATGTAAGATGTCTTCCAGGTGGCGGAAAACAGGGGGAATTCAATACGGTTGCAGTAGTCAATGACTTCTTCTGTAAATGTCTGCCCGGCGCGCAGGGCGATGATCAGCCCGCCTGCATTTGTCAGGTTCAGAAGACCGATGTATTTTTTCAGCCATTCCTCCGACTTGTATCCTGAATTCAGAATCAGTTCCCCGCCTCTCAGTAGCGAGACAAATTCGATGTCTTCCAGGATATGTATCCAGTTGATCGATTTTTCAAAACAGCTTTTGGTACATAGCTTTACGCCGTATCTGGGGTAGAGCTTACCATACAATTCCTCAAGATTTATTGCCATTTATCCGTCTCCTGCCATTTTCTTTTATTTAATTATACATAATAATGGTGCCTGTTGTCCTAGGATGCGGTCATAGACTTTTGCCGTATTTATGTACTCCGTTCCTATTTTCACAGACAATTTTTATTGTTATTCTGATTGCAGGATACATGAATCCCGAAAATCATGTGTCTGAAATAAAACCCAATCTTCTAGATTAAAAAGAAAACAACGAAGGCGGACGCGTCTTCGCTGTTTTCTTTCTCAGTTGGGCTGCTATTGTGTTTTTTGCATTATTCCGCGGGCAACAAGCCAGGCGTACATGCCTGCAGCAGGAGCTTTGCCTGCAAACGCTATATGCCAACCATATATCTGATCATAGATATCAGCTTGTCCGAAAGGGTCTCTGCTGCAATTTTGGAATCCTGGCATTTTTGTTCCAGCAGATATTTTAAATATCCGACAGTTACGTCGTTGACCATGTCAAGATTATCTTCTGTCAGCCGGGTGCCCTTTTCCTGCAGGAGCGGTTTTAAGATAAGGCGGCATCGTTCATGGATGTCTCTTCCGAAATACATACTTTGGATATCTTTCCGGTAAATGGTTTTCTCGTCAGGAAACAATTCATAATACCGCTCGAAAATATCAGTCAGGTTATCACTGTGTTTCCCGAAGAAAAAATTGTAAAAAATCTCCGGCTTGTCAAATGCAGACCGGGCGAAAAAAGTCCAGATGGACAGAAAGCTTTCATATGGGGTGCAGTGTTTTTTTGTGTGTTCTGCGAGAGCGGCGCTGTAGCCGTTAAAATGCTTGAGGGATGCAAGCAGGATCAATTCATCCACATCCTTGAAATACAGATAGATGGTAGAATTGTGAAAGCCTGCTTTTTCCGCAATCTTGCGGATGGAAATATTCTTTACTCCGATATCATCAATCAGGCTCCGGGTAGTCTCAATAAAGCAGATGGTATTCTGCCGTTTCAGTAATTCTTTGTTCGGTTCCATATGGCCTCCTGATAAATAAAGTTTTCAGTACGATTATATCATATCCGCTTTGAATGTGTTATTGAAAATTTCTATAAATTTTTTAGCGAGGGTGAAAAAAATAAAAGAAAATGGGAATATGTATTGACAATAAGCGCGCTTATCAAAAAAGAAATGATGCAACACACTTATCGGCAAAAGCTATAAGTATCAATTTTAAGGAGGAAACTATGAAACTGGAGATTGGTAATTTCTATGTGAAAGACATTGTTTTTGGAAATGAACTGTCGTTTAAGGACGGAATTTTGACCGTCGAAAAGGATGAGGCGCTGAAGTTCATTCTTGAGGATGACAGGATTACGGAGGCAGAGCTTTATATTGCAAAACCGGGAGATAAGATTCGCATGTGCCCGGTAAAGGAGGCCATTGAGCCGAGGACGAGGCTAGACGGGCGGGGACTGTTCCCAGGTTATACAAGCGAGCTGGCTCCCGCAGGGAACGGCGTACTTCATGCACTGAAGAACTGTAGCGTGCTGGTAGTCGGAAAGCACTGGGGAGGATTCCAGGACGGGATTATCGATATGAGCGGAGAAGGGCAGAAACTTACATATTTCGGACAGCTCAACAATATCGTGCTGGTAGCTGATACTAACGAAGAATTTGAAAGATATGAGCAGCAGAAGAAAAATGATGCATTGCGAAGAGCCGGGCATAAGCTCGCTGAATACATCGGGACGTGTGTAAAGGAACTTAAGCCAGAGGATACGGATGTCTATGAGACAACCCCGATGATAAAGAGGGGTACGGAGATTGAAAAGCTGCCGTCTGTTGTGTATGTGATGCAGCCGCAATCCCAGATGGAGGCTATGGGATATAACGATTTGGTGTATGGATGGGATACGAACCATATGCTGCCGACAGTGATGAGCCCTACGGAAATCCTGGACGGAGCTATCGTATCCGGCAGCTTTATGCCGGTATCTTCCAAATGGTCTACCTACGATATGCAGAATACCCCGAATTTAAGAGCGCTTATGGACGCGCATGGAAAGACCATTAATTTTCTTGGCGTGATCATGTCGAACTTGAATGTGGCGCTGGAACAGAAGGAACGGGCGGCGCTGTATGTGGCTCAGATTGCAAAAAGCCTTGGCGCTGACGGTGCAGTTGTGGCAGAAGAAGGCTACGGAAATCCGGATGCAGATTTTGTGGGTTGTCTGGTTGCGCTGGAGGATGCGGGAGTTAAGACAGTCGGTGTTACAAATGAAAGTACGGGGCGTGATGGGCATGGGCAGCCATTAGTCACTCTGGATGAAAAATGCGATGCCATTGTTTCCTGCGGGAATGTTGGTGAATTGATTGAACTGCCGCCTATGGAGACAGTCCTCGGAGAACTTCAGGCGCTTGCGAGAGACGGAAATTCCGGCGGATGGGATTATGATGAAATTCTCGGACCTTCTGTGAGGGAAGACGGGTCAATCATTCTTGAAAATAACGGTGTATTCTGCGGAGACCAGGTGGCAGGATGGTCGCCAAAGCAAATGATGGAATTTTAGGAGGGAAGGGCAATGAAGAAAGTAATCTTATATGTAAATCAGTTTTTTGGACAGATTGGCGGGGAAGATAAAGCAGGCATTGAACCGGAGATTCATGAGGGTCAGATTGGACCGGCAATGCAGTTTGCCAAAGAGTTAAGTGGAATTGCTGAAGTGACGCATACGATTATCTGCGGTGACAATTATATGGGTTCTAATACGGACGAGGCGGTAGAGACGATTCTTGGCATGCTGGAAGGAAAAGAGATGGATATGTTTTTGGCGGGACCGGCATTTCAGGCAGGGCGTTATACGGTTGCCTGCGGAACAATCTGCAAGGCAGTGAAGGAAAAATACGGTGTGCCCGTGGTGACTTCCATGAATGAGGAGACGCCGGGAGTCGATATGTTCAAGAAGGATATGTACATCTTAAAGGGCGGAAATATTGCATCCAAGATGCGGAAAGATGTAAAAGCCATGGCTAATGTGGCAAAGAAGATACTCGCCGGGGAACCGGTAGGACCTGCGGATGAAGAAGGATATTTTGCAAGAGGCATCCGTCATCAGGCATGGCGTAAGGATGGGAAACCTGCATCGGAGCGTATGATGGAGATGCTTGTGAAAAAGCTGAATGGAGAGCCGTTTGTGTCTGAGCTGCCGATTCCGAAGATTGACCGTGTGCCGATTGCTCCGGCTATCACAAATCTCGGGGAGGCAAGGATTGCCCTGCTTAATACAGGCGGTATCGTGCCGGTGGATAATCCGGACCGAATCCAGTCTGCGTCGGCAACCAGATGGGGGAGATACGATATTTCCGGAGATAAAGTGCTTAAAGGCGGCGAATATAAGACGATTCACGCGGGCTTTGACCCGGCAGCGGCAGATGCCGACCCCAATGTAATTACGCCTGTGGATGCGCTTAAGGAGCTTTTGAAGGAAGGCGTATACGGAAGTCTCCATCCGTATTTTTATACAACAGTGGGAACTGGAACGACGGAATCTGAGGCGGCGAGAATGGCAAAGGAGATTATCCCGTTCCTTCAGGAGGATCATGTAGACGGATGTATTCTTGTCTCCACATGAGGGACCTGTACTCGTTGCGGTGCAACGATGGTGAAAGAGATTGAGAGAGCAGGTTTCCCAATTGTGCAGATGTGCAATCTGGTTCCGGTTGCAAAGACAGTCGGCGCGAATAAAATCGTTCCGACAATATCCATTCCGTATCCGCTGGGAGACCCGGGCACTTCCAGGGAGGAACAGTGGAAACTCAGACTTCACAGGACGAGAGTAGCTTTGGAGGCACTGGCGGCAGATGTAAAAGAGCAGACCGTATTCCGTGTATAAATTACACACTTAGAGTTGGAGGGATTTATACATGGATAAAAAGAATAACGGGAGTAAAACAGTCTTTTATGTTTCACTGATTTTAGTTGCGGCCATTGCCATATGGTCTGTCGCGTTTAATGACAGCTTTACTGTGGCGGCAAATGCAGTATTTTCATTTCTGACAAATGATTTTGCGTGGCTGTATCTGGTATGTATGCTGGTATTTCTGGCATTTGATGTGTATGTGGCATTTGGAAGATTTGGAAAAATCCGCCTTGGGGGTGATGATTCGAGACCGGAATATAAGAACCTGACCTGGTTCGGACTTCTTTTTGGATGCGGCATGGGAGTGGGGCTTGTCTTTTACGGAGTGGCGGAGCCCCTCACCCATTATCTCAATCCGGTAGGAATAAAAGCAGCCACGCCGGAATCGGCGGACTTTGCCTTTCGGTCATTTTTTATGCATTGGGGGATTTTGCCGTGGGCGAACTATGCGGTTATCGGACTTGCACTTGCCTATTTTATGTTCCGTAAGGAAAAGAAAGGGCTCATCAGCAGTATCCTGACACCTGTTATCGGCGAAGACAGAGCTGATGGATGGCTCGGCAAGGTTGTTGATATACTGGCTGTGTTTGCAACGGTAGCCGGGGTGGTGACGTCTCTTGGACTTGGCACCTTGCAGATAGAGGCGGGTCTCCACAAGCTGTTTGGGATGCCTACGGGGCTGGCGGTTGAAATTGCTATCATAATTGTCGTGTCAGTTATATATATTGGCTCTGCAGTGTCAGGGCTTGAAAAAGGGATTACATTCATTTCTGATACCAATATCTATGTGGCAATAGGTTTGCTGGCGGCATGTTTTATCTTAGGACCGAAGGTGGAGATACTGGACAGTTTTATCAACGGCATGGGGCAGTATATCGGAAATTTTGTCCAGGATTCGCTGTCTGTAAGCTCTTATGGGGATAATTCATGGCTTGGGAGCTGGAAGTTGTTTTATTGGGCATGGTTTATAGCCTGGGCCCCCTTTGTAGGTGTATTTGTTGCACGTATTTCTAAAGGGCGGACAATCCGGGAGTTTATTCTTGGTGTCGTATTGGTGCCGGCTCTTGCGTCCTGCGTATGGGGTTCTGTATTTGGGAGTCTGGGGATTAATCTGGCGGAAAAGGAAATCCTTTCTATTAAGAAATTGGAAGAGGCGGTTGCATCGCCGGAGGTCGGTCTTTTTGTGGTACTTCGAGAGTATCCGTTAGGGTTTGTCCTGTGTATTGTGGCGATTGTGTCTCTGTGTGCGTTTTTCGTGACATCGGCCAATTCAGGAGTGTATGTGCTGTCCATGCTGACATCAGACGGAGATAAAAATCCGCCGAATAATAAAAAGATATTGTGGGGAATTATCCAGTCAATTATGGCAATCGGGCTGTTGATGGCGGGAGGATTAAAACCATTGCAGACAATTTCACTGGCAGCGGCGTTTCCCTTTATCTTTATTATGTTTGCGGCGTGTGCAGCCTTTATAAGGATTCTGAAGAAAGAGTAAGAAGAAAAAACATTGATTATTAAAAAGGGGGAAGGAATGGCAATGAGCAAAATTTATGATGTTATTGTTCTTGGTGCAGGTCCTGCTGGTTTGGCAG
>CAJUMF010000064.1 GCA_910586965.1 uncultured Dorea sp.
CCCACAAGGGGATAATTATTGGAAAACAAGGAAATATGTTGAAAAAGATTGGAAGTACCGCCCGTTTTGAGATTGAAAAAATGCTGGAATGTCAGGTAAATCTTAAGCTTTGGGTGAAGGTGAAAAAAGACTGGCGGGACAGTGAATTCCTGATGAAAAATTTTGGATACCGCGAGGATGAATAGAACAGACCTTCCATGGGGGAATCTAATCGTAAAGGCAGAGGGCAGATATCTGCCCTGGCATCAGAAGATGAGGTGAGCGCATGGAAGAACAATACTGGAACCGTTTTGCCGAGACGGGAAAAATAACGGATTACCTGAATTACAGAGGGATCATGATCTGCAAGCAGGTGATGGGACGCTACGAAGGAGATATGAGTAGTGAATCAGATTACATTGACTGGGATGGTGCTGTCAGCGGCGCCGGTGGGGGAGTATGACAGGCGGGTCGTACTCCTTACGAAAGAGCGGGGAAAGATCTCAGCATTTGCAAGAGGGGCGAGGAAGCCAAACAGTGCGCTGGTGGGAGTGACAAGCCCGTTTACTTTTGGTACATTTGAAGTCTATGAGGGGCGGACATCATATACGATGATGTCGGCCTCTGTTTCCAATTATTTTGAAGAGCTTCGGATGGATGTGGAAGGGGCGTATTATGGGTTTTATTTTCTGGATATCGCCAATTATTACGCGCGGGAGGCCAATGACGAGACAGCGCTTTTAAAGCTCCTCTACCAGACGTTAAGAGCACTTGTAAGTCCCAATATCCCCAACAAGCTGATCCGTTATATCTATGAGCTCAAGGCTGTGAGCGTCAACGGGGAGGGGCCCCAGTTGTTTGCTTGCGTCTGCTGCGGGGATAAGGATAAGGATAAGGTCTTCAGTGTGAAAAGGGGAGGGCTTTTGTGTACGGACTGCGCAGGGCGGGCGATAGATGGGCGAAAGATCCTTCCCTCGACGCTGTATACCATGCAGTACATCTTAGCGACGCCGGTGGAGAAGCTCTATACATTCGTGGTGAAGGAAGAAGTGCTAAAGGAGCTTGGAGAGGTCATCGGGGCGTATATGGATGAGTATGTGGGGAGAGAGTTTAAGTCACTTAAGATACTCAGGACGGTGACGGAGTAAGCGTATGAAAAATCAATATAATAAAACGGTTGCTGCCTGCTTTGTAGGATATATCGTGCAGGCGGTGGTAAATAATTTTGTCCCGCTTTTATTTCTAACTTTTCAGAGGACATATCATATCCCGCTTTCGCAGATTACGCTGCTGGTGACCTTTAATTTTGGAATCCAGCTTCTTGTGGACCTTCTTTCTGTCGGGTTTGTGGACAGGATTGGCTATCGTGCCTCCATGGTCGCGGCGCATGTACTGTCGGCAGCAGGGCTTATCCTCCTTACAGTGTTGCCGGAGGTGCTGCCTTCGCCTTTTGCGGGGATTCTGACCGCAGTGATGGTGTACGCGGTGGGCGGCGGACTCCTGGAGGTTCTGGTGAGTCCCGTGGTGGAGGCATGTCCTTCGGATAATAAGGAAAAGGCGATGAGTATGCTCCATTCTTTTTACTGCTGGGGACATGTGGGAGTTGTGCTGCTTTCTACATTATTCTTCCATGCGGCGGGAACGGAAAACTGGAAGATACTGGCGGCTGCATGGGCAGTAATTCCAGTGCTGAATGCTGTTCTGTTCGCGAAAGTCCCGATGGCGGCGCTGATCGAAGAGGGGGAGACAGGGCTTCGGATGTCGGAACTTTTTGGCATCCGGATGTTCTGGGTCCTGCTGGTGATGATGGTCTGTGCGGGAGCCAGCGAGCAGGCGGTGAGCCAGTGGGCGTCCACATTTGCAGAAAAGGGGCTTGGGATAT
Source organism: uncultured Dorea sp. (assembly GCA_910586965.1). Taxonomy (GTDB): domain Bacteria; phylum Bacillota; class Clostridia; order Lachnospirales; family Lachnospiraceae; genus MD308. The sequence goes on from CAJUMF010000064.1 coordinate 1,862, forward strand.
CCAAGACAGCAGGTGATCTGGCGGGGCCGATGGCATTCGCAGTCCTGATGGGGGCTTCAAGGGCATTTTACGGAAAATACGGCGACCGTATCAATTTGGATTGGTTTATGGTCTATAGCAGTGTCTTATGCATCTTGTCTTACTTAGGGATATCTCTGCTTCCCGTTCCGCAGCTTTCACTGATCGCCTGCGCAGTCTGCGGCCTGTCGGTAGGCATCATGTGGCCGGGGACATTCAGCAAGGCGGCGGCAGCGCTTCCCAGGGGCGGGACGGCAATGTTCGCGCTGCTGGCTCTGGGCGGCGATGTCGGATGCTCCGGAGGGCCTACAGTTGTAGGACTCGTGTCGGGGGCGCTGGGGGATGATCTTAAGATGGGGATTCTTGCAGGGGTTGTATTTCCGGTGTTGCTGCTGGCGGGGATAGTGATCTGCCGGAAGCTGGCGAAAAGTATGGGAGATACATAGCAATAGACGGGTATTGTATAAAGAAGGCGGCAATTGCCCAAACCGGAGAGATGGATGTAATTGAATAAAACATATTAGGGAACAACCCCTTTCAAGTCAGTAAAGATAAGGCTTGAAAGGGGTTCTTTTTGTGACTGGGGATTTCGCTGAGGAATCGTCAAACAAATGATTTGCGCGCTTGCTCGAGATTCTGTTTTTATATGTTTCAAAGATTGACAATCAGATAGGGGGGGGGGATAAAGGCGTCGTATGTGATGATATGCATACGGAAAGATGAAAAGAAAGAGAGGCAAAACGATGAAAAAGAGAGAGAGAATGGTTGCTATGCTTCTGAGTCTGATTATGATTATGCTCTTCGGGCTGCGTGGGAGCGAGCTGACAATGTTGACTGTAAATGCACAGGAGCAGAAGTTGACAGAAGAGTGTGATAAAATAACCGAAGAACAGAAATTAGTGTCACTGTCAGCATCGGAATTGAGCAATCCAAGGATTAAAAAAGATTCCGATATGGAGGCAGAACAGAAGGTGACATGGGATTGTGTATGGTTCGGTAACTATCCGCAGGCAGAAGTAGTACCTTCGACAGATAGTTATACTGCTGTGGATAAAAACATGCTGGAAAGCGGCGATATTATAGAAAACAGCAGCTTGTACAATAAGCTTCAGGGAGCAACGGGATGGAATGGAAATAATGATATTACGGTAGATGGGAAGAAATACCGTAGAATGAAAAAAGATGATGCCACTTTATCAAATACGGAAAACGGCTATTATGATTGGGCGGATTCTGATACTTATCATTACTTCAAATATGAGCCAATTAAATGGCGGGTGCTGAAAGTGAATGAGAATCAAGCATTTCTTTTGTCGGATAAGGTGCTGGATGCTCAAAAATATAATACGGAATATGAAAACACAACATGGGAAGTCAGTACTATTCGAAGTTGGTTGAATGGTTATGGTGCATCCTCTAATCAGCAGGGGAATGACTACAGTGATCAAAATTTTATCGGGAGCGCATTCACCTTAAATGAAAGATCAGAGATTTTAAATGCTTCTGTTATAAATGATGATAATATTAACGATGGAACTGAAGGTGGAAATAATACGACAGATAAGATATTCCTCCTGTCAGAATCAGAAGTTTATGGGGACGATGCAAAGTTGCACGGCTTTGTATCGTCAAGAGATACTTATGATGAGGCACGCAGAAGTAAGAGCAGCACTTATGCAAAGGCGATGGGAACATGGAGTAATACGAGTGATGTGTATAAAGGTAATTGTTGTTGGTGGCTGCGTTCGCCGGGCGATCTTGCACATAATGCTTCGCATACCCATCATTATGGTTTTGTCAACCGTTATGGGCGTTATGTTAGTAATGGCGATGACGGTGTGCGTGTTGCTTTGCATCTTAACCTGTTATCCGATTTTCATATCTATGCGGGGACAGTGAGTTCCGATGGGAAAAAGAATGAGGAAGGTGATGACTTGATTGATGAAGATACGATATCCACTGTTACAGATTATAAAACGGATGTTGCTTCATTTATGAAGAATAAAGGTACTTTAAAAACGATTAAGTATTTATGCAATGACTCTAATTTTATGAATTCCATCTATGTCCATGAAAATGATAGTATTTTTGAAAGTAAGATAACTTTGATGTTGTCGGATATCTATTATCGTGGGCTGGACGGATGGAAAGATTTGTTTGCATCTGCTACGTCGAAAACAGATGCAGAAAAGATATTAGCAACGCTGATGAAGGAATATCAGTCCGATGTTGAGCAACTTGCGATGGCAAAGAATGCAAAAAAACATGCAGGCTATTTTGTGAAAGGGTTAAAAGATTATACCAAAGCAGGAGAGATTGCAGCTTTGCTTAATGATGAAGATATAGAGAAGCTGTTGGATATCATTACGATGCAGAAAGTATCGGAGCTTTTAATAAAGGGGGAGGTCAAAGAACTATCAACGTATTTTCAGGAGGAAGGCGGTTATTCGGAAGATTCAGAAATCGTGAAGATATTTAACAATTACATGAATTCGCAGTCCTTAGCAAACACATTGTCAGAGGGGCTTGGCTTTTTGGATAGTGGACAGCTTACTATTCATTCATTGACACAAGATACATTCAACTGTTTGTATCAGTTGGAAAGTCTGGCTGACGCTGACAAAATGTATTTGGAGATGCTTCAATATTTAAAAGATAACTGTTGTCTTGATGTGTTGAAGGATGCGGCAGGGGAATTGCATAATGTAATCAATGAGATTTATGAGGAAGAGTTAAGATATGTTTCAAAGGCATTGAAAGATGCGGCTGCTGATAAAGCAGTTGATATGGATATTATCAAAGCAGTTGATGCGCTGCCTTACGGGAAGATTATTAAAACCGGGTTTGATTGGGGAGAAAATATTTCCAGTGATATCTTCCATAACAGTAATACACAGCAATTGAAAGACAATATGAGAACAATTGCATATATTGGAAATAGTTTAAGTCAGTGGGTGATTGATAATCAGAGAAACTTTTCCGCATCCGCAGATTTCGATAAGAATATGTATGCGCGTAAGCTTTACTATAGCATGTATATGTTATGGAATACCAGAAAAGTGGGAGAAGAGACGCTGCAAAGTATGTTTACGAAAGATTATAAGAAATGGAGTAAATATTACACATTATCTATGCAGACATCCTCTATGCTGGTTTCTTGTAAAGACTCTATATTCTCGGACAGCATGGTAAAAGCTTTCATATCCATTACTGCATCCGGTCCAGTTGATGTGGAAGTATATACTGCGGGTGGGAAATTAGTGGCTATGGCAAAGGATGGGGAAGAAAGCAGCGGGCATACAGAGGATATTTATCATTACGTGAGACATCAGAAACTGGACGATAATTATGTGAAGATATTGTGCTTTCCGGAGGACAGCGGATATACTTTAAAGTATAAGGGGAAAGATATTGGAACAGTAGATTCTGTCATACTAAATATTACAGAAGAAGGAGCTGCAGAAAGAAAATATATAGAGAATATCAGGGTGAAGAATGACACTGTGATTACAGTCGGTTCACTTTCTTCTGACGCGCCTTCTTATACAGTAAACAAAGGATTTGAAAACGAATCTATAGAAGGAAATTTCCAGACAGAACCGGACGAATATACCTCAGCTACAGGGATTACAATTAAGTTGTCAGAGAACAAGCTGCTAATGAAGGCTGGAGATAAAAGGTTGATTGTTGCATCGGTTCTCCCGGAAAATGCAACAGAGAAAAAAATGCTTTGGGATTCGTCTGATGATACAGTTGCGGAAGTAAACAGTGAGGGTGTTGTGACAGCAAAAGCAGCAGGGAAGTGTACGGTTCAATGTATGGCAGCAGGGAATAGCGATATTTGTGAGACAGCGGATATAGAGATTCTCGCCGGTCAGGCAGAGACACCTGGGGAAGAGACAGAAGCAGCCGGAATTGAAACAGAGATTGCGGAGAATGAGGCGGGGGGTTCTAGAAGCAACATAGATTCTCAAGTAGAAAATAGCAAGAATAATAAAGTATCCGGAGTTAAGATATCTGGAATTTCGAAAAAAATTGCTGCCGGAAAGAAGATAAAACTTACAGCAACTGGCACGGCAGTCACATGGAAGTCCAGTGATGAAAAGGTTGCGACGGTAAACGATAAAGGCGTCGTGACCATGAAGAAAAAGTCCGGCGGCAAGTCTGTAACCATTACAGCGACCGCCCAGGATAGGAGCGGTGCAATAGCTACATATAAGATAACCTCCATGAAAGGCACAGTAAAGAAAGTAACTATCTCTGGAAAGAAATTTTTGAAAACAGGTAAAACGCTGAAACTGAAAGCTAAAGTCACAGCCGCAAAGAATGCCAATAAAAAGCTAAAATGGATCAGTAGCAATGAGAAGTACGCAACGGTAAACAGCTTCGGTAAGGTAAAAGCATTCAAGGCAGGAAAAGGAAAGAAAGTAAAGATTACCGCCATGGCGACGGATGGTAGCGGTAAAAAGAAATCGGTAACGATTAAGATAAAATAACATTGAAAACCAGCAGGGTGCCAAAATGTGCAAGGTATCCTGCTTTTTTAGCGGTGTTTGAAATTTATTATTGTAAAGATATGTATGCAGTGCTATCATTAATATGTAAATCAAAATTCTAAAAATTTCAGATGAATGGCATTTCGCCGGAGAATCCAACAAATGCAAAAATCAGACAGA
>CAJUMF010000065.1 GCA_910586965.1 uncultured Dorea sp.
CCTATATCAAGGCTTTGAAGTACTTTTTTGAATTTCAATGTGTCAAACTCCCGTGCAAAAATACGGTGTGCCTATGGCCGCCCGCACCTCTATGTCCGACTACCGAAAGCAGGACTGGGTGACGAATGTCCCGCTCTGCGGGATTGAAGGACTGGAGCCTGCTCTTGAATCATGATATTTTATTAACGTCGCCCAATTACTTGATATTTTTTGACAAATACATTAGAATATACTGTAGCATAAATTATTAGGAGGAAATAAAATGTACAAGATATTAAAAGCAGAAAAGCTGGCTGCTAACATTTATCTTATGGACGTTGAGGCTCCCCGTGTGGCAAAGCACTGTGAACCGGGGCAGTTTGTCATCGTGAAGATGGATGAGAAGGGCGAGAGGATCCCGCTTACAATCTGTGACTATGACAGGGAGGCGGGGATTGTTACCATTGTATTCCAGCCGGTAGGGGCGTCTACCACGAAGATGACGGGCCTCAAGGCGGGGGATGCGTTCCGCGATTTCACCGGGCCTTTAGGACGTCCGTCGGAGTTCGTGGAGGAGGACGTAGAAGAGCTTAAGAAGAAGAAATTCCTCTTTGTAGCCGGCGGCGTTGGGGCGGCTCCGGTTTATCCTCAGGTGAAATGGCTCAAGGAGCACGGCATCGATGCGGATGTCATTGTCGGCTCCAAGACGAAAGATCTTCTGATCCTGGAAAAGGAGATGGAGGCGGTTGCCGGGAATTATTATCCCTGTACAGACGACGGTACATACGGACATGCGGGCATGGTCACCACCATGGTTGACGAGCTGGTGGAGAAGGGCAACAAGTATGATGTCTGCGTTGCCATCGGGCCGATGATCATGATGAAGTTCACCTGCCTGACCACGAAGAAATATGAGATTCCGACTATCGTCAGCATGAACCCGATCATGGTTGACGGCACGGGCATGTGCGGCGCCTGCCGTGTCATCGTGGGCGGCGAGGTGAAGTTTGCCTGCGTGGACGGGCCGGAGTTCGACGGGCATCTGGTTGACTTTGACAATGCGATGAAGAGACAGCAGATGTACAAGACCCAGGAAGGACGTGCGATGCTGAAAGTACAGGAAGGCGACACCCATCACGGTGGCTGCGGCAATTGCGGAGGTGAAAACTAATGGCTGATGTATTAAAGAGAGTGCCTGTGAGAGAGCAGGACGCGAAGGAAAGAGCGACCAATTTCGAGGAGGTCTGCTACGGCTACAATAAAGAAGAGGCGATGGAAGAGGCTGCGCGCTGCATTAACTGTAAGAATGCAAAGTGCATCACCGGCTGTCCGGTTGCCATCAATATCCCGGGATTTATCGCCCAGGTAAAAGAGGGCAATATCGAGGAGGCTTACAAGGTAATCGGCGAGTCCTCTGCGCTGCCGGCTATCTGCGGGCGTGTCTGCCCTCAGGAATCCCAGTGCGAGTGCAAATGTATCCGCGGCATCAAGGGAGAGCCAGTCTCCATCGGAAAGCTGGAGCGTTTTGTTGCGGACTATGCGCTGGAGCATGATATCAAGCCTGCAAAGGCGGATAAGACTAACGGCCACAAGGTAGCGGTCATCGGTTCCGGCCCCTCCGGGCTTACCTGTGCCGGAGATTTGGCGAAACTTGGCTATGAGGTGACGGTATTTGAGGCGCTCCATGAGCTGGGCGGCGTGCTTGTCTACGGTATCCCGGAGTTCCGTCTTCCGAAAGAGAAAGTCGTTAAGAAAGAGATTGAAAAGGTAAAAGAGCTTGGCGTTAAGTTTGAGACGAATGTTGTCATCGGAAAATCCACCACCATCGACCAGTTGATGGAGGAAGAGGATTTTGAGGCGGTATTCATCGGCTCCGGCGCGGGTCTTCCGATGTTCATGGGTATTCCGGGAGAGACGGCCAACGGCGTATTTTCCGCTAATGAGTACCTGACCAGGAGCAACCTGATGAAAGCGTTTGACGACAATTACGATACCCCGATTGCTGCAGGAAAGAAAGTTGCGGTTGTGGGCGGCGGCAATGTTGCTATGGATGCTGCAAGGACGGCTCTGCGTCTCGGCGCGGAAGTGCATATCGTATACCGCAGGAGCGAGGCGGAGCTCCCTGCCAGAGTAGAAGAGGTTCACCATGCGAAGGAAGAGGGCGTAATCTTTGACCTTCTCACCAACCCGAAGGAAATCCATGTGGATGAGAACGGCTGGGTGAAGGGCATGACGGTGATCAAGATGGAGCTTGGCGAGCCTGATGCGTCCGGTAGAAGGCGTCCGGTGGAGATTCCTGGTTCTGAGTACGAGATTGAGCTTGACACGGTAATCATGTCTCTCGGTACTTCCCCGAATCCGCTGATTGCGTCTACGACGAAGGGTCTTGAGACGAACCGCAGAAAATGTATCGTTGCGGAGGAGGAGAACGGACAGACCTCCAAGGCGGCGGTATTCGCGGGCGGCGACGCGGTTACGGGCGCGGCGACGGTCATCCTGGCCATGGGCGCAGGAAAGGCGGGCGCGAAGGGAATCCATGAGCTTTTGAGCAAGAAGTAGATAATAAAGGAAATTGATTTCTGGTAACGGTAAGAGCTGCCGCATGGAGGTGAGATGAGTCATCGGATGCGGCGGCTTTTCGTATTTTTAAAAGATGACAAGTGAGGGTAATGTATGGACGTGAGAGGATTTATTCATGACAGTCTGAAAAAACTGGAAATTTTGGGTATCGATGCTGTAAATGCGGAAAGCACCCTTATAAAAACGATTTTTTCCATGCCTGCGGATATGCTTGGGGATATGGAGGAGAAGGAAATCCTGGACCTGATTTTGGACAATCTGGGAATGGGAGTACGGGATGAGGAGACGGGTGCGCTGTTCTGCGTGTCTGGGCAGATTTATACGTTTGATATGGAGGTTTCTGATATTGAGCGGATGTATACGGATTTCCTTGAAGGGCTTTCTAAGCTCGTTAAAGATGATTTTACGTTTACGGATATAGAAGAGGATGTCAGCAACGTGGACTTTGCGTCCGGTACAGGCGTCCAGACGATTCGTTTTCGGTGCAATCACAAGGCTTGCCGGTATGATGCAAAGGCTGAGTATGATTGGTTCGATACCGGGATGCTGGCTTATGTCAATCAGGTGATAAGGGAGTGCGGTACGGGAAAATGCCTTTATGTGACCAGCGACGGATGGCAGAACTGTATCTTATTTTACCAGACCGGAGAGTGGGCGCGGCGTTTTCAGGAGTTGTTCGGTGTTGTGTTGGAGATGGCTTAGTGGGGTGATGGTTGCAAATAATTGTTGTCAAGAATTGCAGATTATAATATCTTGCCAATTGGAAGGAAAGCCCATGTAGTCATATAGTTTTTCTCGGGTCATGTGTTCAGTCTTTTTTAGATATGTGTTCATGCAATCAGAAAGCTCAGAAACAAATAGGCAAAAACTTTCATTGGGGAGCAGATAACGCAGAGCAATTACAGAACTGAAGACATCGTTTTTGCCGTAAATAAATTGCTCACCTTTCCGAGGAATATGAAGTTGTGTATGAACACCGGTATCCGGCAAGTCCTTGTCAAAGTGGAAAGAGTATAATCGTTCATTGTGTGCACAGGTGTTTCTGATAAGACAGAGTCTCTCAAGGTATGTCTGTAAAATGTCCTCGCTCAGATGCGGAAATTCATGAGCTACATCGCCTTTCATTTTGAACTTGAGAAGTGAGTAAAATTTTGATATTTGTCCAAATGTGAGAGTGTTCATAATAGCCCATAAGGGAACATTTTTATACAGCCGCCTTTGATGTACGAGATAGGAATGTTTCATATCATCAACTGCGTGGAATTTAAGTATTTTGATGAGTTTGTCTACATCGGCTTTTTTGTCGGAAGAACTTCGATCATAGTTATTTTTGTCGAGATATTTGTCTTGAAACTCACCGTGCCTGAAACAAAAATTATAAGAGATAAGTTGACGCATGAAGACTTCTATTTCGCAAAGGTAACGAAAGAAAATGTTGCGTAAATCTTTATCAAAGCAGTACAGAGCCTGGACATCATCAAAAGCAGCCCCATTTTCATATATACGCGTCATCGGATTAATAAATGGTGTTTTGTATCCTCCGATAATAGAGAAATAACCAATACGTTTTAAGGCAGTTCTGGCTGCGGATTCATCATCCATAACAAGGTGTTTGTCATCAGTTAATTTATTTATTTGCAAATCGTATGTAAGAAATGGTTTGGGTTTTGGCATAGGGGATGTCTCCTTTCCGTCAAGAAAAATAGTACAAAAAAGGAGGGCCCAAAGAGGTCCTCCCGCGGCCTCAGACCTCGCAAGGTTACTGAAACCTGATCACTAAAACAAAGTATAGTGGCTTTGGGGTTGAAAGTCAAGGACTTTTAAACATAAAGCGCAGCTTTGTTTTGTGTTTATTGTATGCAGGAAAATTCCTTTTATACAATATAAAGATAGCAGCCCCGTTGTTATGCGGTAGTTTTTTGCATTTCTATGAGAGGCGGTAAGTATCAGGCATCACTCTGCAGCCTGTGCAGAGACATTATTTAAGACAACCTCTCCGTCCTGCTTTGTACGGTTAATTCAAGCGTTTTCAGGCTCAAGCGGAAGTCCGTTCTATATTGTTGCGACAGAAAAGACATAAAATTATTAAGCATTATCAGCAAAAGAGACGCCAGCATAGAGCGCTGCCGCCTCTCACATTATTTTTCATCCGTTTTTATCTTCCCGTGTTCGTTTTCAATATGCTCCAAATGCTGGATTAATACATATTCGATATAATTTGTCATGGAACGGTGTTCACTTGTCGCCAGGACACCTATTTTATCAAAAACGTCATCTGACAGACGTAAAGTAAATACACGTTTATTGGTAGCCATTTTCCTGCCCTCCATTCTGGGAATAAATTTATGATAACCCAATATGCAGGAAATATATACGTTCATTAGGCTGGCAAGTGACATCATTTTGCAAACAAATATAATCTAATGGTAGAATAAACTATCTTTATTCCATCTATTCAGTTTTGACTTCTCCTTGTTCCTGCTCTATTTCATTCAAGTGTGTTTGCAACACATTCTCAATATAATTGTTCACGGAACGACGAGCTTTTTCCGCCAGAATCCCTATTTTGTCCAGTAGTTCATCCGGCAGACGCAAGGTAAATGCACGCTTATTTGTAGCCATATTCCGTCCTCCTTGTGTTTCTGTAAATAGATTATATTCCACTTTTATGAAATAATATGCACTCACCTTGACATCTTTATGATATCAATTTATATTATAATAGTGGCAAAAAGAGAGGAACAGAAAGTAAATCAGTGGTAAGTGGAGGTATAAAAGATAAAGAGAATGTGGGAAAAAATACGGACGAAATGGAATGCCTTTCGGGTTGATGATGAAGACGATGATACTAAGAAACATTTAAGCCAGTCTGATAAGCGTTCCCTTTTATTTGGATATTTTTTAATAAGCTTGCTTTTAATCGCCTTTGTGACATTGCTCATCAAAGTGAATGACCTTCGGGCAGACCGCCGGAGTGACGCGGCTATGGAAGAACTTTTGAATATGGTCATATCTTACATGGAGTCCGCTACGGAAGATGAATACGATGAGATTGCCCGTACCATAAGACATGACCTGGTGTTTTCCGTATATGAGAAGGATATGGAGAAATACATCCGGTATATCCCGAATACTTCTAAAAAATGCCGTGCCTGCAAGGAAAGTTATCCTGCACAGGCAGTTCTTGTCAGCTTAAATACCGGGGAGTTGTATCCGCTGGATTTGTCTGAGCGAGGGATAAATCCGGAGGATTACCAGGGAAATATGCGGCTGACATGCGGCTATGATGAAATAAGCCGGACTGCAGATTGGAGATTATGCATTGGAGATTAAATATAGAGACAGGGGCTATGAAATAGACGTTAAGTTTGTCGGTGAAACGGAGTGATTCGGGGGATGATAAGTGAAAAATGAATCAAATCTTCGTACTATTATCATAAACTTCCCGATTTTACAAGCACATGGCTGCTTGTGCAGTGTATTCATTACTTTTTGGCCAAACAATTCGCATGCGATATATCAAAAAATTTTCACGCTGCAATAACGGCGGATTTTAACATATCATTCTATCCGAAAATGTAGTATAATAAATAAAAAATACTAATATCTAAAATTTGGAGGGTATAATGACACAATCAAATATTATCATGTACACGACCGAAGATGGTGTCACAAAAATAGAAGTTACAATTGGTAAAAGAGGCAGTTTGGGCAAAATTTGCCTACACTGCTGCTGACGGCAAGACTTATTAGGTAGATTTTTATAACTTAGATGTTATTATTTCCGTTGGTTATCGGGTAAAATCCCTGAGAGGAACACAGT
>CAJUMF010000066.1 GCA_910586965.1 uncultured Dorea sp.
ACGCCTCAATCGTCCGCCTTGAAAATCACCCAAATCTCTATAGTCAGGGTCGCAGCAGGAGCAAAAATTGATTCTTCTCCGACCGTGTGTTCCTTTGTACACTGAGGGTATGGATATCGTAGTGCAGTTAAAGGACGGCAGCATCGCCAACCTTGAGATTCAAAAAATCGGGTATAAGTTCCCGGGGGAGCGGAGCGCATGTTACTCTGCAGACTTACTGCTGCGGCAATATAAGAGAGTCCGCAGCAAGCGAAAAGAAAAATTCGCCTACAGAGACATCAAACAAGTATACACTATCGTATTATTCGAGCATAGCCCGTCGGCATTCCGTCAGTTTCCTGACACATATCTTCACTATTTTGAACAGCAGTCAAATACCGGACTTAAGATGGACCTCCTGCAGAAATATCTGTTCGTTCCTCTTGACATCTTCCGGGAAATCCAGCACAATAAACATATCAGGATAGAGAATCGGTTAGAGGCATGGCTTGCGTTTCTGTGCATGGATGAGCCGGAGGCGCTCATCTCCATCATAGAAAAGTATTCGGATTTCAAAGCCATGTATGAGCAGATTTATGATATCTGCCGTAATATAGAAGAGGTGATGGGTATGTTTTCGAAGGAACTTAGGGAGATGGACCGGAATACGGTGCAGCTGATGATTGACGAGATGCAGGAGGAGCTGAACCAGAAAAAACAGGAGTTGGAGCAGGAAAGGCGGAATGCAGAGCAGGAAAGGCAGAATGCAGAAAAGGAAAAGCGGAATGCAGAGAAGGAAAAGCAGAATGCAGAGAAGGAAAAGCGAAATGCAGAGAAGGAAAGGAAGAATGCAGAGAAGAAATTGAAACAAAAAGACCAGGAGCTGGAGCAAACCAGACAGGCGTATGAGAAGGCGTTAGAACGGATTGCAGAGCTGGAGGCATTGTCTTAAAGGAAAACACGAAAAGGGTCTGGGACATCCTGAGAATTATGGATGCCCGGACTTTTTTTGTTTCAAAAACTTTTTGGCCTTAAAGCAGCTTTAAGGTGTAGGGTAAAATCAGAAATATAAAAAATAAGTGTCACGTTTCGGCTGTTCAACTGATTATATATTATAAAGAGCCATCTGGTGCGGAGAAAAAATTTCAAAAATTTTAAATCAGGTATTGACATATGTCGGCTATCGATGTATTATAATAACAGATATAGCGATGAACGATATATAAAGAAGATAAATATATATCGCAAATAAAAATCAAGAGAGGAGCGAGCACTATGTCAAACGCAAAACAGATGTCATTAAACGAGGAGAGAATTTACAACGAGGGTCAGGGAAAGAAGAAACGCAAAAAGAGCTTTATGGAATGTGCGGTTTGGGTTGATTTTCCGTTAAACGCAGTCATTTTTGCATATGCGGCGTTTTATATCAGCAAGGTGTTCAAGATAGGAGCTGAGGAGGCGCTTTTACAGGCATTGCCGATGCTGGGAAAGAGCGAACTTATGGATTCGATGTGGGTAGCGTGTCTGCCTATGATGGTGGTTTGCATCGCCCTGGCATTGGTGCTTGAGTTTATTTACCTGATACTTAAGCTTTGCAGGAAGGAGCCTTTCATCACGGAGAAATTTGCCATCATCATTATGATAGCGAAGACAATATGGTTAGTAACATTTATAGCGGCAACTTTTGTTTTCTTATAAATATAGATGTTGATAAAAAGACTGGCGCTTAAGCACCGGTCTTTTTTGGAAAGAGGCGGGGAACTATGAAAAAGCTGTTTTTTAAAAGCCTTAGAAGGAGCAGCGGGGATTTTGGGATTATTGTCTCCTGCGGGATATTTGTCATATCAATCATTTACATTACATCTTTTATTTCCGACAGCCTGATTCAGCTCACCGCCGGGACGAGGGGAAATGCTACGGCGGTGTACGCCAATCTGGGCGTGTTCATACTGACTTATGTTGTCTTAGGGGTGCTGATGGTGCTGATGACCATTGCCTATATACGGAAACGCTCTTATGAGTATGCCATGTTCGGCATCCTGGGCATGAAGAAAAAGCATAAGTTCCGCTTTATCGGCTGCGAGTACGGGGCGGTCATCCTCTGTTCCCTGGCGGGCGGAGCTGCTCTCGGGGGGATTCTCAGCATTCCGGTGCTGCCCCTCCTTAGGAGCATCCTCCATGACAATGCCCTTGCGGTAAAGAGGAATCTGATTCCCCTGCGGCTTACGGTGATTGTGGGAATGGTGATGTTTGCACTGATATTTGTAATCTGTGACGAGCTGATTGCATGTCTTGGCCTGGATGCGGTGCTGTCCATGGGAAAGAGGAGCGGGAAAAGCTACCGTCCGTCCATTGTGCCGCTTATTCTGGGAAGTGCATTTGCCGTCCTGCCCTTTGCTTTTCTGTTCTCTTACTGGGGGAAGGTGAATAAGGCGATTCCAGCGGCCCTTGTGAGCATGTCGCTCCTTTGCCTTATGACGGCTCTTGGCGGCAGGTGGCTTGGAAAGGTGAAAAAGCGCAGGGATTACCAGAAGAGGGTTCTGTGGATGGACCAGTGGTATCATCGTTTCTATTATAATATGAATCTTTCTGTCGTAATGGCGGTGCTTATCTTTATTAATCTGTTTAACTTTGGGATTAAAATCTGCGACCATGTGCCTGTGCTTAAGGAGTCCTCCTGGCCGTATGATATTGTATGGATGGCAAATGCAGGGGATGAGGCGTTTCTTGACGGGCTTTGCGCGTCTTACGGTGTGAAGATCAGGACGCAGCCCTGTGTCCGGGTGACGACGCCGGACCTTGGGGAGCATATGGGAATCAGCGCGTCGGATTATGAGAACTGGACGAAGGAAAAAGTGGAGCTTTCGGGGAAAGAGATTTATGTGGTGTATCAGAGGAACCGGGAGGAGAGCAACCTCTTGGGGATTGACTACGGGGCAGGCCGTCCGAGGCTCTATATCGGAAGTGCCAGGAAGAATCTCTGGATTGTCAGCGGTGCCGGGCTTATCGCCGGGGAGGAGTTTAAAAGAGAATATCAGGTTAAGGGGGAGACAACCCGGATGATGACGGGCGTATACCAGTCCCGCGGCGTGGGAATCTGGCGCGGCGACGTCTGGGAGCAGGTGATTGTCTTTTCCGACGAGTATTTCGGGCAGATTAAGGACACGGCGGAGGGAGCAAATCTGGCGGTGATGATACGCACCCCGGAGCATTTCGGCAAGGAAGAGTACAAAAAAGTCTATGAGGAAATCGCAGCTTACGCCAGAGAACATTCTCAGGTGAATGTGCTGGACGGGAAACGCGGCAATCCTGTTATATATGAGAAAACAGCGGAGATGGGGCAGAACCACCGGACGCAGGTCTTAAGGCTTTCTTCTGCCGGAATCAATATATTTATCCTCATGGTCTGTATAGTTTTCATTCTGTGGGTCAAGGGGAAATATGACTATGCGGATATGAGGTGGAAGTATCAGTTCTTAAGCCTCGCCGGGATGGAGGCGGCAAAGCGCAGGGCATGTATAAAAAAGGAGATGCTTGTTGCTCCCGCGGCGGCGTTTTTGGGCGGCGTTCCTGCGGCTCTCATCTTTATCGCGGGGGATGTGTCGCAAAAGCACATGGAAATGAGCTGGAACCTGCGCTATCTGTGGGAAATGCTTGGGATATCTGCGGCGGCGGTGCTGATACTTGCGGCAGCGTCGGCAGTATTTACGCTGAGGATGGTAAAAAGGCTTGAAAAAAGCGGAGAGTAGAGGGAGGTCAGGCAAATGGAAAAGAAACGTGCGCGCAGGATTTTAGAGGTGAAGGGGCTTGTCCGGAATTATTACACCGTCAATTCCGATGGTGAGAAAATCGCCTGCGAGGTGTTAAAGGGAGTCTCTTTTTCTGTAAGGCCGGGGGAATTTATCGGAATCATGGGCAGCTCGGGCTGCGGGAAGACGACGCTCCTCAAGACCCTTGGGATGATAGATAAGCCGGACGGCGGGGAAGTGCTGTATAAGGGGGAGCCCACCGCGAAGTTTTACGGGGATAAGCTTGCGAAGGTGCGACGGGAGGAGCTGGCGTTTATCTTTCAGGATTTTTATCTGATGGACAGCCTGACGGTGGAGGAAAATATCATGCTGCCCCTGACGTTAAACGAAGAGGAACCACGGAAAAGCCGCCAGGTTGCAAGGGCGGTGGCGGCACAGTTCGGCATCCGCAAACTCCTGGATAAAAAGCCCTATGAGCTTTCCGGCGGCGAGAAACAAAGGACGGCAATCTGCCGGGCAATGGCGGCTGACCCGGAGCTTATCCTTGCGGATGAGCCAACCGGGAACTTAGATTCCAATTCTTCAAGAGTCGTGATTAGAACGCTTGCCCATATCAATAAGGAGATGAAAAAGACAATCCTCTTAGTGACCCATGACCCGAAGGTGGCGAGCTACTGCGAAAAAATCATACTGCTGAAGGACGGGCAGGTTATGGATATGCTGAAAAAAGAGGGGGAGCAGAAAGAGTTTTACCAGAGGATATTAAGGAATATGGGGAGGATATAGGCACGGACCTATTCCTCCCGATTTCTGCGCTGCGCCTCAAAGAGCTCTTTCAGTTCATGGAAACTTTCTTTAAATTTTGGAGAAATAGCGGATGGGTTCCGGCGGATAATGTTAAGCGCCGTTTTAACCTTACGCTCTCTCAGACGCTCATGCAGGGCTTTTTTGTAAGACTGCCTGAGCGTCTCTCTTTTTTCGGTCAGCATCTCCCGGTTTTCCCGAAGTTCTGATTCAATCTCATGTATATGCTCGTGGAGCCGTTCAGAGCTTTGGGCAATATTTTCCGATACATTCTCAAGCTTATCCTCCAGGGAAGACAGCACCGCGCTGCGTTCTGTAAGCTCCTGCAAAAGTTCCCGGAAATCCAGGGCGGACTGTACGGATTTCGTAGTGTCTGCGGCAAATATGGCAACAAGCACTGTGCTTGTGAGATTCGCGATGTTTTCCGGAATCTTAAGCACGGCATTTTCAAATGGAAGGTGCAGCACCTTTACCATGAGCACCGAGAACACGCCCCACCCAAGGGAGCAGAACAGGCAGATATGCCCGTTTAAGTTAAAATGGTTGTTGCTGTAATCCCAATATCTGACGTGAAAGAGCCGCTCCATCGCCGCGCCGGTAAAGTATTCTAAGATGGTTGCCCCGACCATCCCGAACAGGAAGATGAGCGGGATGCTGCCCCGCACCGGCAAGGTAATCCAAAGGACGGTGATTGCCCCGAATCCATAGATGGGTATCAGAGGGCCGTATAGAAATCCGCGATTGATCCACTGCCGTTTTAGAGCAGAGACATACAGGCATTCCCAGACCCATCCGAGAAAGCAGTATAAAAAGAAAAATAAGAGCCATTGTGCCTGAGAGTAAAACATGCGGGTTCCTCCTTTGTGCGCTATGGGTAATGTAAAAGGCAGATAACCGAAGTTGCCCGCCTGTGAAGTCTGAATGAAATAGCGGTTTAAATATAATTAATGGTACATCTGTAATTTCTTAAAGTCAACCAGGAAATTTTGCATTACTGTAGATTATCAGTATGCATACCCCTATTCGCCAAATTTTCTTCTATTGTCCGTTACTCCAAGCATATAATCCACACTGACATCATACAATTCTGCCAGTTTCAGCAATGCCCATAGCGGTATTTCCCGCACACCATTTTCATATCTTCTATATACGCCTTCATGGCATTTTAAGAATTCAGCGACATTTTCCTGTGTCAAATCGTTGTCTGTCCTTAAATCCCTTATACGTTTATACTGCATGCGGCACCTCACCGTTTGGTTAGATTCATCCTTATTAAATCATACCATTTAGTGATATACTTTACCAAACATTTTTTTAGAAAAGGACAAAATAGAAAATCTTGAGTATATAAGTATTAAACAAAGAGAAAGAGTGCTACCAGTTCTCTGATAACACTCTTTCTTGAAATCCTCCTAACATGGTTCGAAACCATGATCTAATCATATTTTCATAATAGTGTATAAAAATAGATATGTCAAGAGATAAAA
>CAJUMF010000067.1 GCA_910586965.1 uncultured Dorea sp.
AGAATAAAGGCGGAATATACGCGTTGCCCAACCGTAATTCCGCCTGTTATCATCCATATTATGCAAAACAGATTATATTTCTAAAACATTATTCTTTAATAATATCTAATTCTGTGATATTATCCCTAATGCTGTAAGAATGACTTTCAATTCAATATAGCGTCTCTTCATCTTCAAATATGCTTTTGATGTTTTTTCGCAATCAATCATATAATCTTGTAGTCTCGAAAACTCTTCAATATTTTTTTGGAGCATTTCCTTTTTAGGCATACATTCACCTGCTTTCTAAAAAATCATTCATTTGATATTTTTATTATAGCAATTGGCAGTGGAAGTGTAGAGCACGAAATGCTTTCATAGGCGGCAACCCAATCAGTGCAAGAATAGGCTTAAAAGAACCTTGAAAAAGTGGCATATACACTGATCTTTTAAAATGGAAACAGAATGATGCCGGTCAAACGGCTGTATTAATTGAAGGTGCACGTCGTGTAGGAAAAAGTTATATCGCGGAAGAGTTTGCAAGGAATGAATATAAAAGTTATATTCTGATAGATTTTAACCGAATTAACAAGGAAGTTACTGATTTGTTTGTTAATTATCTTAACGACTTGGATATGCTTTTTATGTATTTGACTAATTTTTACAATGTGAAGCTGTATGAGCGGGAATCATTGATCATTCTGGATGAAGTATAGTTATTTCCCAAAGCGCGGTCTGCAGTCAAATATTTGGTTGCGGATGGACGATATGATTATATCGAAACAGGATCTCTGATGAGTATAAAGAAAAATGTGAAAGATATTGTTATTCCTTCTGAGGAGCGGCACATCCGAATGTATCCATTAGACTTTGAAGAGTTTCTATGGGCGCTTAATAATGATTCTCTGATGAATTTTATCAGATTATGTTTCGACAGAAATAGACCCATGGGGCAGGTAATGCACAGAAAAGCAATGGACTATTTCCGCCAGTATTATGATTGTTGGCGGCATGCCGCAGACCGTTAATGCTTATGTCTTTGCACATGATTTTGAGAAAGTGGACCGTGTGAAAAGAGATATCCTCGAGCTTTACCGAGCAGATATTGTAAAACACGCAAAAGGTTATGAGATGAAAGTTGCACAAATATTTGATGATATTCCTTCACAGCTTCAAAAACACGACAGGAAATTCCGCCTGGCCGCATTGAAAAAAGAAGCCCGGTTCCGTGAGTATGAGGACGCTCTCTTTTGGCTCAGTGACGCGATGATTGCCAACATATGCTATAATTCTACAGCCCCAAGTATTGGATTAAAGCATAACATGGAACGTATCACATTAAAATGTTATATGGCAGATACAGGGCTTCTCATCAGTTATGCTTTTGATGAAAATAGTATCGTAAGCGAAGAAATATATAAGAAATTACTATTCGATAAACTGGAAGTCAATCAAGGGATGATTATAGAATATATTGTTGCGCAGATGTTGGCGGCAAGTGGACATAAGCTCTATTTTTATGCCAATGCATCTCGCAGTGACGCATCCTTGCGTATGGAAATTGATTTCCTTATTGGCAAAAGAAAAATCACAAGCCGGCATAATATCTCTCCTATTGAGGTCAAATCCGACAAAAATTATACATTGTCTTCGCTCAAAAAATTTAAAGAGAAGTTTGGGGAGCAATTGTATATTGCATATGTTTTACATGCGGGGGATTATAAAGAAGAGAATGATATTGTATATCTGCCACTGTATATGACACCATTATTATAATTTACAGGCTGTTTTTGATTGAAATGCTGAAAATAGGCGGAATTACGGCTGGTCAACTCGTATATTCCGCCTTTGTTTTTTCAATTATACAGATTCTTCCTGCCCGTCCAGCCATCTTTTCTCCTGTTCTGTCATCTCAAGCTTTATTATATCCGCCAGTTCGGAGTACCCAAGCTTCAAAGCTGCTTTTAATACAAACAGCTTATCTTTTAGATTATCAAACTGATAAAGCCGTGCCAGGAAATCATAGGCCTGTCCCGCCACGGTATTGGGATCGCCTTGAAGGAGATTCAGCAGGACTTTCAAAGCGTCCTCCTGATAACGGTTCACGCGTAGAGAAAGGGTACTATAATATACGCATTTGGAAGCATCCCCATGCTGTTCGTAATGGAACATCAGTACATTATAGACCATGTCAAGCCTGCCAGGAAGCTTGAGGGACGAGCTGCCTTTATACTTCTCAAGTTTCTCAAGGGCAAGCTCAAAAAAATGTACGCCTTCTGCCTGCTCCCCGATACGAATCAAGAACCGTCCCATATAATACTCCACATCCGGGAACAACTTTTCTTGTTTTAAGAATACATCATAATACCGACGCGCTTTCTTTTCATAGGAGCTGATTTGATCATCCGGCAGGAATGATACCGCCGAAAACCAAACTGCAAATGCTGCAAAGAGACGGTCATCACAGATTCTCACATGGATATTCTTATCCTGAACACATTCTGCAATATGTTCAATCACATGCTCCATACTGTCGATGGCTTCTTCCATCTGGTTGCTCACAGCGTAGGATTCGCCTAAGTATGACCACAGATCGTAGTTTTCCGGGTCTTCCTCTACTGACTTTTTCAACAAAGGAATATTACGGTCTCCTTTTTCATCACGTACGGAATCACTGTAACCAGTATGTATGATTGTCAAATCAGCCAAAGAATAACGTAAGGTCTGACCTCCCGAAAAAGATAAGACTTCATGAATTCTGTTTTTATAACGCAGTCCCCTCATATTGCGAAAGATTCTGTCATGCTGTCCGGCAGAAAAGACTTCACCATCATCGTTCAGGTGGAACATTGTAGTACGGAGCATATGAATTCTTCCACTCTTTACAGAAACACTTTCAAGCTTCTTTAAGATACTCGGAATCTTCTTCGCATCCTGTTCTGAAAAATATTCATCCGCATCCAGAAATGCAATCCAGTTCCCCGATGCCTGTTCGATGGCGTAGTTCTTTGCCGCCGAGAAATCGTCGCACCATTCAAAATGAAATACCTTTGCGCCCATATCCTCAGCAATCTGCACCGTGTTGTCCGTAGAACCGGTATCTACGACAATCTGCTCATAGACAACCCCTTTTCCCCAGGAAAGGGCCTGTCGGATGTTCTGCTCTTCATTCTTTACGATCATGCACTGTGATATCTTTATCTGTCCTGCTTTCTTTCCCATATCTTTCATTCTCCTGAAATGCAAAGCAGGCACCTGCTTCTTAACATGGAAGCAGGTGCCTGCTGATTATTATTTAGTTCCTACTGTAATCCAATTACTGGAGTAACTGAAGAACGCCCTGCGGAATCTGGTTAGCCTGTGCGAGCATAGCCTGGGAAGCCTGAACAAGAATGTTATTCTTGGTGTAAGCCATCATTTCCTCAGCCATGTCAACGTCACGGATGCGGCTCTCAGCAGCAGTCATGTTCTCTGTCGTTACACTCAGGTTGTTGATGGTGTGCTCCAGACGGTTCTGGATAGCTCCAAGGTCACCACGAGTGCTGGATACATAAGTGATAGCTGACTTAATCTTGTCAATTGCTGCGGAAGCACCTGTCTGTGTGCTTACGTCAATATCTGCGATACCCATAGCTTTTGCATGCATATCTTTTACAGATACACGCAACTGGTTGAAAGAATCAGAAGTATCACCAATCTGAAGAACTAATCCACCATTGCTGTTGCCCTTGCTTAAACGGATACCATCACCTGCATCTATGTTATTAGTTGTTGCTTCTGTAACGGCATCGCCAACATTCAATCCGGTAACTTCTTTAATCTTAGCAACGTTTTGGTCAAAGTTCTTATCAGCGGACTTCAGACCGTTCTTAGTTATTGAATCTGCAACCAATATCGTAACATCTGATCCGAGACCATTAGTCGCATTCATAGCTCCTGTTCCATCTTCTTTAGGAAGATTTGTAGCATCATCTAAGTTAGTCACCATAACAAATTTATGACCATTGATTGTGAATACGGCATCTTCGTAGTTATTGCCAGTATATAAGACAAGGCTGTCAGCATCAATTTCACGCCCTGGATCACGCGCTACAGTCTCTTTAACACTTATATCTTTACTATCAACCCTTGTGGTACCTCCACCTGTTGTCCAATTTGCATCCATTGCCGTAACACGCGGAGTGTCTGTACCTTCTTCCAATGCCTCAAACTTAATCTTATTGCCGGTATTTGTAATATTGTAATCTTTACCAAAAGAAGTTTTATTTAACTCTGCAACGACAGCAGCGCTAAGTTGAGCGTCTGTTACAGCGCCTGATGTGGCAGCATATACCTGTTTGTCTGAACCAACTAATTGAATTCCTGTTCCTGCGGCATCTTTCTCAGCGGTTAACTTAATGGTGTGTGACGTTCCGTCCTCTAAGGAAACAGTATATTCAAAAACGTCGCCTGCTTTCATTGCAGCAGTACCAGCATCACCTGTAACAGTCTTTGTGGCTTCATACGCACCTTTGCTTCCAATAGACTTGTAGCTGGACGCATTGCCACCAATGACTATATTCTTAGCTCCACCAGAAGAAGACAGAGAACCGTCCAACAGGTTAATTCCATTGAAGTTTGTTCCGTCAGCGATACGGTTGATTTCATCTTTTAACTGCTCAACCTCGCTCTGAAGGTTTGCGCGGTCTTCATCATAATATGTTCCGTTAGCAGCCTGTGTAGCCAGCTCTACCATACGGTTCAGCATGGAGTGAACTTCTGTAAGAGCACCCTCTGCTGTCTGTACTAAAGAAATACCATCATTAGCATTCTTCTGTGCAGTCTTAAGACCTGTGATCTGTGCACGCATCTTCTCGGAAATAGCAAGACCTGCTGCATCATCGCCTGCACGGTTGATTCTGTAACCAGAGGACAGTTTCTCTAAGTTTTTAGCAACTGCGCTGTTGTTATTTGTTAAATTTCTGTACGCGCTTAATGCGGTAATGTTGTGTTGAATTCTCATAATTAAACCTCCTTGAATTGTACCGGAGACCTCCTTGTCTCCGAAGTTTCTTTTTTGATATGTTCATCTGATATATGGATATCAGATTGTGCCGTCCCTTCCTTATGGGCCCTTCATCCGGAAAAACGGCGGGTTTGTAAGCAGCATTTTGTGGATGATTCCAAACTGTTTTTGTTGCTTATGTTCTTATTATC
>CAJUMF010000068.1 GCA_910586965.1 uncultured Dorea sp.
AAAATCCGCAATTTAGGATTTGAGTGGGAGTAAACATTCATGCGTTTGTCGTGATGGGAAAGTAGTTTGCAGTTGAAAGAAAGACAGGGAGAAGTTATAATAGAATTAGCTTATAGATTAATTCAAGAAACAGCGCTGATTGAGAAAGTACACAATACATGTGTAGAAACTGATTCCGAAATACTGCAGAATTTTGGAAAAAAAGATCAATGGGAGGTATAAAAATTATTGATAGCAGGTTCCTGTTTTGCTATCGTTCCCGTGCTGCTCCTGTTTATATGTTTTCAGTCTTACTTTATTGAAGGCATGACGGCGGGCGGTGTGAAAGGCTGATAACCGGACAGGGACAGGTCGGAAAGTAAATTTAAGCAGGGAGGTCGGCACATGGCAAAAAGTGCAAAAATGATAATTGACAAAGAGTATAAAGTGGCAAAAGTCGATAAAAGGATCTACGGTTCTTTTATCGAGCATTTGGGCCGCGCGGTCTATGACGGCCTGTATCAGCCGGGGAATCCCCTGTCTGATGAGGACGGCTTTCGCAGGGACGTGATAGAGATGGTGAAGGAACTTGGCGTGCCTATCATCCGTTATCCGGGCGGGAATTTTGTTTCCGGCTACGAATGGGAAGACGGCGTGGGGCCGGTGGAAAACAGACCGAAAAGGCTGGATCTTGCGTGGCGGAGTTTAGAGAAAAATGAAGTCGGTGTGAATGAGTTTGCAAAATGGCTGAAGAAGGTGGACTCGGAGATGATGATGGCGGTAAACCTTGGAACAGGAGGGATGGCGGACGCCTGCAATCTTTTAGAGTACTGTAACCATCCGGGCGGGACGAAATACAGCGACTTGCGTATTTCCCATGGGGTAAAAGAGCCGCACAACATCAAAGTTTGGTGTCTCGGAAACGAGATGGACGGTCCCTGGCAGCTGGGGCATAAGACGATGGAAGAGTATGGCAGGCTCGCCGAGGAGACGGGAAAGGCGATGAAGCTGATCGATCCGTCCATCGAACTGGTTTCCTGTGGAAGCTCTAATCTTGACATGCCCACTTTTGCGAGATGGGAGTCAAGGACGTTGGAGTATACCTATGACTGGGTGGATTATGTATCGATGCACCAGTATTATGGAAATGAGGCGGACGATACGGCGGACTATCTGGCAAAATCCGACGATATGGATGAGTTTATCCGTTCGGTGATTGCAACCTGCGATTATGTGAAGGCGAAAAAGCGGGGAAAGAAGAATATCAATATCAGTTTCGACGAATGGAACGTATGGTTCCACACCAGAGATTTTGAGAAGGATACGATGGAGAACCGTCCCTGGCAGATCGCCCCGCCCCTTCTTGAGGATATTTATACCTTTGAGGATTCGCTTCTGGTGGGCCTGATGTTAATCACGCTCCTGAAACATGCCGACAGAGTGAAGATCGCCTGTCTGGCGCAGCTTGTTAATGTGATCGCGCCGGTGATGACAGAGCGGGGCGGCGGTCCCGCCTGGAGACAGACGATCTTCTACCCGTTTTTCCATGCTTCCAGATACGGCAGGGGTGTTGTGCTCAGACCGGTACTCCACACACCGGTGCATGATACGGCAAAACATGAGAATGTGACGGATGTGGAGAGCGTAACCGTGTGGAATGAGGAAAAAGAGGAACTGACGATCTTTGCGGTAAACAGGAATCTCGAGGGAGATATCGTGCTGGAGACGGATGTGCGCGGGTTTGAGGGATATTCCCTTTTGGAGCATGTTGTTCTGGAGACAGACGATCTGAAAGCGGTGAACGGAGCGGGAAGTGAAAAAGTGCAGCCTGTCTCGGTCAGGGATTCTGTGATGGATCACGGGAGAGTGACAAGTACTTTACATAAAACGTCTTGGAATGTTATAAGGCTTGGGAAGAAATAGGCCGATACATCTTCCCAGACAGTAGGACGGATCGGCCGCCGTGAAAGGTACACTATTTCTATAAAATGGTTGATTATCTCAAAAAAGCCTTGATTTACAGGCAGACAAGCAGGATTTCAAGCTGAATTTAGTACCAATTTACTACTTTTAAGGGAAAGAGCCTTGATATGCCGCCCGGAATTCTGCAAGCTCTAATATCAGTACAGCATTGAACGAATAAAAGAAAATTGAATATGACACAGACACGGCGTTTCTCTATCCCATAACAGGGAGAACGGGAACGCCGGTTTTTATAGCCTTATGTTACGCAATAGAAACAAAAAGAGCCTTGCTACAAGCGGCTTTGCGGGCGTGTTTATGCCGGAGATAAGGATTTATAGCTACCCTCGGCAAAATGGCGTTCTATTGCGTAACATACCTACAGCAAAAGGAGTGCTGAAGCTATGCCTATTTTCCAAAAGAACCTCAACCGAGTTTGCCCGATATTGGAAAATCCAATGCAATTAAATAAAGATATATTAAATACTAATTTACTAAGTAAAGAGAAAAGAAATACAGATATACAAAACACCTTTTCCTATCCCTTTCCTTCCTTTCCGTTCCCCTAACCACTCTCCCTTTGACGGGAAAACAGTACCCTTTTCCGTAAATCTGCCCGTCTGCGGCTTGCCGGACAGATTTGCTTGTTGGGAAATATCCCAAACTCTCTTGATAGTTCCCTCACTACCTGCAACACCGTACAAGACGATTAAAATGCCAAGCATTATTTAATTTCTTGAATTTATTCGGCTAACCGTATATAATTATAGTGATAGAACTTAGGAAAGCGAGGGAGACCGAAAATGTTAGAGTTTATTTCTGCCCCGGAAGCGGCGAAGAAATGGGGCATTTCAGAAAGACGGGTGCAAAAGCTATGTGAGGAAAACCGCATACCGGGTGTAGCAAAATTTAGTCGGCTATGGCTGATACCAAAAGACGCAGAAAAACCAACAGATGCCCGGTTGAAAGCAGAAGGGAACAAAAAACATGAATAAAGTTTTAATTATTGATGATGATAGAGAGCTTTGCGCACTAATCAAGCAAAGTATTTTACAAGAGTGTATAGAAGCTGACTGTTGCTATTCTGGGAAATCCGGCTTGCTGCAACTAAAAGAAAAGGAATACCAGCTTGTCATACTGGACGTAATGATGCCCGGTTTCGATGGCTTTGAAACATTAGAACAGATTAGACAGGAAAGCAGTCTGCCTATTTTAATGTTCACATCAAAAAATGACAGTGCTTCAAAAGTGCGTGGTTTGCGGGCAGGAGCCGATGATTATTTAACAAAACCTTTTGATATGGACGAGCTGATTGCCCGTATTGTTTCATTGATTAGACGCTATACCCGTTTCAACCAAAAAGACGGACAGACACAGAGATTTGAGTTTGACGGGTTGACGATTGATTTTAATAGCCGTTCCATTGTCACAATAAATGGAGAATATGAACTTCCCCCGAAAGAATTTGATCTTCTTCTGTTCCTTGCTAAAAATCAGGGAAAAATACTAACAAAACAGCAAATATATGAAAAGGTATGGGGCGAGGAATATGTGTATGATGATAGTAATATTATGGCAATCATTAGCCGTTTACGGAAAAAAATAGAAGAAAATCCCGGAAGCCCTAAATATATCCAGACAGTAAAAGGGATTGGCTATCGTTTCAGTAAGGAGGTATGACCGTTGTATACAGAAGCTATCATTGTGATTGGAATAGTGATTGTCCTTTTTTCTGTTTGCAGTTCTGCGCTGACCGTCCGGCGTGTAAAAAAGCAGATTTCGGAAATATCTGACGCTTTGGAAGATATAAAAAATGGGAATGGAAACAGGCGTATTTTAGCAGAAACACATGAGCTTATTGCCCCCCTTGCTTATGCAATCAACGATATTATCCTGTCTTATGAAAAAAGGCTTTCTGCCTATCACCAGACGGACGAAACAAACAGGCAGCTTATGACGAGCCTTTCCCATGATGTAAGGACACCGCTTACCACACTGATTGGGTATTTGGACGCTGCACACAAAGGGATTGTAAACGGAAAAGAACGTGACGACTATATAGAAACTGCCCGCCGGAAAGCGCATGACTTGAAAGAATATATAGACGTGCTTTTTGATTGGTTTAAGTTAGGTTCTAATGAATTTTCCATGAACATAGCGGAGATTGATTTAACAGAGCTGACACGGAATATACTAATTGACTGGATACCGATATTTGAAGATACACAGGTAGATTTCACGATTGACATTCCAGAACAGCCTTTCCGGGTGCAGATTGACCCGGACGGATATATGCGGATATTAAACAACCTTATACAAAATGTAATCTCCCATAGCCATGCAGATAAAATTGAAATAGCTTTATCGGAACAGAACAGGAATATAAAAATTCTCCTGTCTGATAATGGAATAGGGATTGACAAGGAGGACTTAAAGCATATTTTTGATCGGCTGTATAAATGCGATAAAGGGCGGTCTGAAAAAGGCAGCGGTCTTGGTCTGTCTATCGTACATGAGCTTGTTGAAAAATTAAACGGAACAATAACGGCAGACAGCACACCGGGAAAAGGAACAATTTTCACCCTGTTTTTCCCTTTGATAAACTAATCAGCTCCCGCCCCTTATGGCGGGAGTAATTATTTGTAAAAATCGCCTTTTCCAAATTGCAAGGTTAATGCAAGATTGGTGCAAGGTTAATGCAAGGTTGGCGTGGTAGAATGGCAGATATGAAAAGGAGGTTTCGCAATGAGCAAATATGTAATTGAAACGAAAAATCTTACAAAGCAATACGGAACACAAAAAAGTGTTGCCAATCTGAACATTCATGTTCAAAAAGGACGTATCTATGGTCTGCTTGGCAGAAATGGAGCCGGAAAGACAACGACTATGAAGATGCTGCTTGGACTTACACAGCCGACTTCCGGGGAAGTGACGATTTGGGGGAAGCCCTTACAGGCAAATGAAAAAAGGCTGTTGCCCCGTATTGGCAGTCTGATTGAATCTCCCGGCTTCTATCCTAATCTCACAGCCACCGAAAATCTGCGCATTTTTGCTACTCTGCGGGGAGTGCCGAACCGAGGCGCAATTAAAAACGCACTTGATTTAGTTGGTCTGCCTTACAAAGATAAAAAGCTGTTTTCCCAATATTCACTTGGTATGAAGCAGCGGCTGGCGATTGCCCTTGCCATTATGCACGACCCGGAGCTTTTGA
>CAJUMF010000069.1 GCA_910586965.1 uncultured Dorea sp.
CCGATAACCTGCTGATTACAAATCAGCTGCTCTGCCAATTGAGCCACATCGGCATATGCTGCTTCCTATAGCAAATGACTCCAAGGGGATTTGAACCCCTGTTACCGCCGTGAAAGGGCGGTGTCTTAACCGCTTGACCATGGAGCCTTGTCTCTTATCTGTCAATGCTGAGGCACCGTATGTTCAGCAGCCTCAACATTGACCATATTACCACACTTCTTTTTATTTGGCAAGAGAAAAATTTATTTTTTTCAAATTTTTTTCAAAAACAGCAAAAAGCCCGAAACGCATTTACCGCTCTTCCCTTTCGCTGTCACAGTCGATGGGTGAAATCTCTGAAAGCGTATGCATCATGGAGTCATCATAAAACTTATACCGTCCCCGCCCTGCACGCTTCGCCGCATAAAGCGCCTGGTCCGCGCAGTGGAACAGCGTTTCATAGTCGGACGCTTTGCCGACTGCCTTTGCGATCCCCATACTCACAGACATCTGAAAGCCCTCGTATTCCCCTTCCAGATGATGGAAAATACGGTCCACAGAGGACTCAAACGCCTCTCTGCGGTACTCCAGGAAGATCAGGAACTCATCACCGCCCACTCTGGCAACAATATCCCCTCCGCGCACACTCTGACGAAGTTTCTCCGCCAGATATTTGAGCACATGATCTCCGAAAATGTGCCCGTACTGATCATTGGCATTTTTAAAATAGTCAAGATCGATGATAAACAGCGCATAATTTCCGCCCGGATTGTTCAGGAGACGATCCCGGATCATCTGTTCCGCTTTGGAACGGTTCAGGAGGCCTGTCAGTCCGTCATGGGACGCCACACGCTCCAGATCCGTCATCCTTGTATGCTCGGTATGCACATCCACAGCCTTTCCGATAGCCCCCAGATATTCCGAAGGCTCATCCATGGACCAGGTGGCACGACAGATGATCTGATACCAGCGGAATTCTCCATTGACATGCAGCTGGCAGTTATACTTGATAACCGGATTCTCCGGCGTCGTATTCCTGAGCAGCTTCCCAAGGCTTGTCAAGGAGTCCCTGTCAATAATTCTCAGGGCATCCTCATCATTAAGGGGATCCATGATGATCTCCTTCACTCCGAGGCGCTCTGCCCCCCAGTCCGTCAGAGTAATCATGGATGGATCTATGGTATATTCAAACTGTATCTCATTGGACATGGACGCGAAGAAACGGTACTTCGCACGTTCATGTTCCAGAAGACGCAGAGTTCTGTCAGAGGTTGTCAGTTCCTTCCTGTGCAGGATCTCACCTGTAATGTTACGAACCTCCTTCATGCTGATATCCGCCCGTCCAGCTCCGGAAGCGAATTCCGCCTGAATCTCATCCGCAACATCCCGGAAGCAGCCCAGCAGCTCCGGACTGAATACGCCGCACTCCCCGTTGGTAATCATCTCGATCGCCTTCTCATGAGTAAACGCCTTTTTATACGCCCGTTCGCTGGTCAAAGCGTCATATACGTCCGCCAGCGCCACAATCTGCGCCGCAATCGGTATCTCATCCCCTTTCAGGCCATCCGGATAGCCTCTGCCGTCATAACGTTCATGATGCCAGCGGCAGATCTGCCTCGCTGCTTTCACCAGATCCTCATTCTGATAGAACGGCAGCTGCTCCAGCATGGAATCTCCCACTGCCGAATGGGTCTTCATGATCTCATACTCTTCATTTGTCAGCTTTCCAGGCTTATTCAGGATCTCTGACGGAATCGCAATCTTCCCAATATCATGCAGGGCGGATGCCGTACTGATTACCGAGATCTCCTGATGGGAAAACTGATATTTATCCGACATCTGTCCAAGGCGCTTCAGCAGAAGCTCCGTGATCGTATGGATATGCAGGGTATGCAGGCCGCTTTCCCCGTTTCTGAACTCCACAATATGGCTCAGAATATCGATCATCAGCGTACTCTGCTTTTCTTTCTCCATGATCTGATCCGCCACCATGTCAAAAAGACGCTTCTGCTTTGCGTAAAGCAGAATGGTATTGGTAACCCTTCGCTGCACGATCAGATTGTCAAACGGACGGCTGATATAGTCGGTCACTCCCAGTTCAAACGCACGTTCCAGATACGTAGAGGAACTCTCCGCCGATATGATAATCACCGGGATATCCTCGATCCAGTGATACTGATTCATCATATCCAGTACGCCAAAACCGTCCAGTTCGGGCATGACAATGTCCAAAAGCACCAACGCAATCTCCGTTCCCATCTGTCGGAGGACCGCCACTGCCTCAGCTCCGTTCTCGGCCTCCACGATCTCATATTCCTCTTCCAGCATATCCAGAAGAATCGAACGGTTCATCTCTGAATCGTCAGCAATCAAAATCTTGGATTTGTTCTTTATTTCCATATACTTCTCCCCTGTCCCAAATTGGCTGCAGATCCCGGCTGTCATTCCCCGTCTCTTTCTGCCCATTGCAGCCGACTCTCTGCACCGTACATCTGTGAAACCTTATTGTTGTCTATTATACTCGATATCTCTGTTTCTTTCAAGTTTTTCATTGCCTGAAGCTCCGGGACTTTTGTTTTAAAACACAAAAACCTGCGGACCTATTGTCCGCAGGCTCTCTGTCGAATAATTCACAAAACTCCCCGAGTAGGGCTCGAACCTACAACAACTCGGTTAACAGCCGAGTGCTCTACCATTGTATGATATGCAACCGGGAACTGCTATTTAGCACACACTCAAAATGCACATGCGTTTCTAATACCACAACATTACTTATTCCTGTGCTTGGCAGTCATCGCATAAATTCTTACAAAATCACTATATAACATGTTTTCTACCGCAACATCATCATGGATAATATTCTTTACAAAATCCGTTATACTGAGTTAGTACATAAGCAACGATCACCTACAGTCCGCCACCCTGCTTTTTCGAAAGATGAGGCACACACATACAGACCGTCCCCGCAGATGCATATCGACAACATAGGAAACTGTTCCCACAGCCATCTTATCAGCCAATAGCCCGCTTTCCGCTCGCAGTAAACAAAGCACATTTATACAATAAATCTTGCCTACAAATCCTTTATTATCCATTTTCCCGCTTTCGTTGAACCCTCACGAACAAGTTTTCCCTCACTCTTTAAATTTCGTATCGTACTTTCCGCCATTCCGCGTGATATCTCTAGTTTCTCAACTATTTCATTTATAGTAATAGAACTATTTTCTCTGATTAATTGCAAAATTGTTTCTTTCCTTTTTTTTATTTCGTCTGCTTTCAATCTTTCATTCTTTTTTCTTCCAGATTTTCTTCCATGTTTTTCTTTTTCTGGAAGAAAATCTGGAAGAACTTCTTTTTCCGTAAAGGATAATCTTAATATTGTTCTATCCGGTTTGTATTGTTCTTCTACAATCGGCGTCATCCAGCCTTCATCCTCCCATACGTGAAAGATATCTGGCACACCACTCCCCGCACGTTCCCCAACACGAATAAGATTAAACATTTTCATGATCGCCTTATTTCTTGGTTCAGATATTCCTCCCTTGAGCATCTGTGCTTTCCCAGTAATTATGCTCCCAGGATTTTCAATAACAAGAGAGTCCAACTCTTTTTTGATTACGATTCCACGTGGAAAATTAAAATCTGCATTTGCTATACAGTTTGCTAACGCTTCTCTAACTGCCTTATGAACCGGAGTCTCATCAATCCTCGTGAATCCATCAAGCTTGAATGGCTTCTTCAAATCTCTGAGAAGCTTTCGCTCCATTTGGAAAAAAAAATCCATTAGATTTCCACTCCATTCACCTGAGCTCGATTCTAACCTGTCAGTCCATCTTATTGTCGGATCAAGTATTTCCCTATAATCAAGAAAATATTCCGGAAACTCATACCGTATTTTATATTCCTCCCCAAACATTAGAAGCCCGGCTACCGTTGGATGTAATCTGCCGTCTCCGTCTGAAATTTGGGCTGCTCCTATCCTTTCAAGGTATTCTTCATTATTCAACTTGTGCCATACATGGTTTTCATTTACTACTTTATGACGTGATCTAAAATCTTTTATAGTCTCCTGACATAATACATCCATATCCATATTTGTAAGAATCTTATTGTCTACGCTTCTATCCGCCTGATCGCGAAGCATTCCTCTTACTTCTACTTCGGAACAATGATAATCACCCTCATGATCCCTTCTGAATGTTCCTTTAAACAGATTATCATTAATATAAACTGGCTTGTATTCACGATCTGCTCTGGGAACATAGATTGTAATAATCACATCTCCATTTACCTGATAAGTATTTATATTTTCTTCTGTTAGAAGATTCACGCTTACCTTTGTACGATTATTGATTGTATCCCAAAAGTCCTTAAGCAATTTGTCTCTATTCTGTAAATGGGTCGTATGCCAGCTGCCATCCTCCCGTTCTTTTATGCCAAGTATAATCATGCCACCATTACAATTTGCAAAAGAAGAATAAGTATCCCAGAGGCTATTTGGCAATCCACCATTAGCTTTCTTTACTTCCAGCCTATTGCCTTCCCGATATTTGTCAAAAAAATTAAGGTCAAAATCAAATCGTTCCATGCAATCCTCCAATATTTATATTGTCCGCAGTTTTCAATAAAAAATGCGCCGAAGCACCCCTTATATTTCATGCAATATTTTACTCAATCCCTTTACAATTGCCTCAACATCATCATGAGTATTATTCTTTCCAAGCGAAATCCTAACTGTACCTTTTGCCAGACTGTCCCTTATTCCTATTGCCTTAAGCACATGAGATACCTCAGTGTTTCTACCATTACATGCAGAACCGGTAGAAATACCAATCCCCATCAAATCCAGTCTATGCAAGATGGCTTCTCCTTCATATCCCTCAAAAGAAAGGCTGACCAAGCCTGGCAGAGTTTTATCTCCACCGTTTCTAATAAAAGTAACCCCAATGTTCCTTAAACCATACAGCAAGTGGTTTTCAAGATCTTTTACTCAAACTTCGCACATAGATTTTAGCTATGCACCTTGAAAATTCAATATCT
>CAJUMF010000070.1 GCA_910586965.1 uncultured Dorea sp.
GCTCTTCCGATCTAGATCATGGGGGAGAGCCTCGTAGGGAATTCCCATCTTTTCACACATGTCCTCTGACAAGGAGTGACTGCGGTAATCATAGATACCGCCGACATTCCCGGCGGAGCAATGGTCGGTGCAGAGGATTCCGGTCATTTTGTAAATGATGTAGCTGTGTACCGGAAGAATACAGCGGATCTTCGCCCAATTTTCCGGTTCATGTTTCTTTACCCACAAAAGTTTCGTGTAGCCGAAATAGGAATCGATGCCGTTACCAGTCACTTCAAGGAGCCGGTCTTTGCCAAGTGAATCTCGAATCTCGCGGCTTTCTTCCTCGGCACGGCGGTCCATCCAGATAATTACAGGACGTATGGATTCCATCTGTTCATCGCACATAACTCCTGTGCCTCCATACAGGGCACTGATGCATATGGAAGAGATGCTTTTGCCGTCCGGAAGTTTGGCGATAACCTGGCGGAGCGTACAGACGGCGGCGTCAAGCCATACTTCCGGGTCCTGCTCCGCCCAGTTGTTCTGTGGCTTTAAGATATCGTAAGTGACCGCGGACTGGGCGAGGATATCCCCCTGTAAATTTGTTGCTACAGCTTTCGTGCCGGAGGTTCCGATATCACAGCCGATAAAGATAGGTGTACTCATATGTCAGACCTCCTACATTACATTTCTAAGTTCTTGCATACCATTCTCGTATTCTTCCTTTGTGGGAGTTTTGCCGTGGAAGGCAACTACATTCTCCATAAAGGATACACCCTTGCCTTTGACAGTGTGGGAAATGATGGCAGTTGGTTGTCCTTTGTGCATTCTGGCCTCGTCGAGAGAAGCGAAGATATCTTGAAAATCATGTCCGTCGATCTCTATCGTGTGAAAACCAAAAGCACGAAATTTTTCGGCGATATCCAGCATATCCTTGACCTTTTTTGTCTCGGCGTCATTCTGCAGGCCGTTTACATCCGTGATTGCCACAAGATTGTCCAGGCGGTAATGAGAAGCGGTGGCTGCGGCTTCCCAGATCTGTCCTTCGTTGATCTCGCCGTCGCCCATCATGCAGTAGATTCTTGCATCAATGCCTTGCAGACGGTTTCCTAAGGCCATGCCGTTTGCGGCAGACAGCCCGATTCCAAGGGAGCCGCTTGTCATCTCGACACCGGGCGTCTTTTTCATGTCAGGATGGCCCTGCAGCATGGAATCAATCCGCCGGAAGGAGGTCATCAGCTTCTCTTTCGGGAAATATCCGGCATTTGCAAGTGTGGCATAGAGGGCGGGAGCGGTGTGGCCTTTCGAGAGGATGAAGCGGTCGCGATCTTTTAAGGAAGGATTTTTGGGGTCATAATGCATCTCGTCAAAGTACAGCGCAGTCAACATTTCCACCATGGAAAAGGAACCGCCGAGATGGCCGGACTGTATGTTGAAGATCATCTTTAAGATGTCTTTTCGGATCGTGTTTGCCTGTATCTTTAGTTCTTCAATGTTTCTGGACATATGGAGTCACCTATCCTTTCGTATTTATGGATTTCATATGGATTGCTTTTTTGGCTGCTTCGATGATATCGTCTGCAGTAAGCCCGTATTTCCGGTACAGTTCATCTTGCGTGCCGGATTCACCGAAATGATCGGGAACACCGACCCGGAGAACCGGCACAGGGCAGGTTTGCGAAAGATATTCGCATACAGCGCTTCCGAGTCCGCCGATCGTGGAGTGATCCTCTGCAGTGACGAAGGCTCCGGTCTTTCTGGCTTTTTCTAAAAGTAATTCCTCAGGAAGGGGCTTGATGGAATATGTGTTTAAGACGGCAGCACTGATGCCTTGGGATTTTAAACTTGCGGCCGCGATCAATGCCTGCTCTACCATAAGCCCGCAGGCCGCGATGGTGACATCTTCCCCGTCTCTCAGCACATCGGCGCCTCCCGGAAGGAAGCTTTTATTGCCCTCAAAGATGTCTTCAGCCAAATCGCGTCCCAGGCGAAGATACGCAGGGCCGTCATGTTTAAGCATCGCCCGGAGGGCGGCTTCGGTCTCTGTGACATCGGCAGCGGCATATACTTTGAAATTCGGGAGGGAACGGATGACAGCGATGTCTTCCAATGCCTGATGCGTGGCGCCATCCTGCCCTACACAAAGTCCGCTGTGAGTAGCGACAATCTTAACATTGAGGTTCGGGTAGGCGATGGCCTGCCGGATCTGCTCAAAGGGTTTCTCGGATACAAACATGGAGAAACCGACGACAACCGGGAGGAGACCGGCGGCAGCCATGCCGGCGGCAGTGCCGAGCATGTCTGCCTCGCTGATGCCTACGCCGATCATGCGGTCGGGGTATGTGTCGGAAAACTCTGTTAATTTCAGCGCTCTTGCCGAGTCCGCATTTAATACAACCATCTCGGGGTATTCTTCGGCGCTTTTGGTTATTGCGTTGATGAGTGTGGAACGGAATGATTTTTTCATAAAATGCAAATTCCTTTCTAAAGAATATTTTGTAGAATTTAGTTCATACTCCAATTATAGTTACAAGAAAATGGATTATCAATATGCAATATTGCACAAAAATATTTGGATATAAAAGAAAAAATGTTGTATATTAGACACAAAATTTATGAAAAACAGCATATATTACTCCAAAAATAATAGATTGAAATTGGAGTGAAAAATAGGATAATATGGTAATAGATAAATGAAAAGTTGATAAAAGGTGTGAAAGCGATAAGATGCAGAAAGTAGAAAATGTAAGAAATATTCTTGCCACCACCCGTTTCTTGCTGCCGAGTCTTACGCCGGCGGAAAAAAGGGTCGCTGAGTTTGTGCTGAAAGCTCCCCATGAGATCACGCATATGTCGCTGCAAAGGCTGGCAAAGCGGTGCGGTTGCGGGGAGGCGACGGTGGTTCGCTTGTGCAGGACCATAGGGGTGGCTGGCTATGCGGAATTTAAGCGGCTTTTGGCGGCCCAGCTCTTAAGCCCTCCGGCGAGGGATGAGACGGGAGAGATTACGCCGGGGCGCAGCATGGGGGAGGTCGTAGAGAGTGTGTTTGAACTCAATATACTAAACCTTAAAAAGACGCTGGAGGTGGCGGCGATCGAAGAGTATGAAAAGGCATGTGATGCGGTTGCGGGTGCCGGAAAGGTCTGTTTTTTTGCTATTGGAGACGCCATGTTTCCTTGCAGCTATGCAAGTTTGCGGTTAAAGAGGATCGGCTATGACTGCTTTGCAGACAGTGACGCGGATGTGCAGATCATGAATGCGTGCAATATGAAAAAGGGAGACGTAGCTATAGCAATCTCTCATAGCGGGCGGACAAAGCAGGTGGTGGAGGCGATGCGGATCGCGAAAGAGCGCGGAGCGGTCACAATCTGCATCACGAAGGCCGGGAAATCAGAGCTTACCAAATACTCCGATATTGTGCTGTATAATGTGACGACGGATACGACGGTGGACAAGGAAGTGATTGCCAGAAGGGTTGCGGAACAGGCTATGTTGGATGCGATCTATATGGGGGTGCTTCAAAGGGCGGAGATTGATTCGTTTGAAAGGCTTAAGGAAGTGTCAGATAATCTGCGGGTGAATAAATTGCCCGAGAAAAATGCCTAGTGAACTGGCTGTGTCAGTGCGCCGGGATATGAGCAGGGAAGGAAAAAGAGATGAGGTATAAAGCAAAAGATATTGCGCGGGAATTAGGAGTGTCGCCGGCTGCAGTGTCACTGGTGCTCAATAACAAGCCGGGAGTAGGCGAGGAGAAGCGCCAGGAGATCATTCGGAAAGTGGTGGAGTTAGGGTGCGAATATCTTCTGAAGGATAATAATGTGGCGAAAGGAGATATTGGCTTTGTGATCTATAAATGCGGCGGAGAGGTGATCGAAGAGTATCCGTTCTTTAACTATCTGTCCGAGAGCATTATCCGGGAGATTGAAGCAAATAATTATAAGATGACGATGATGTATCTGGATAAAAATATGCCGCTTAATGAGAGATACCTGGCGATGGAAGATTTTAGGTACGTCGGCTATATTATCTATGCAGTGGAGATGTACCCGGAAGATATGGATTTCTTTTCCAGGCTCAGCGCGCCGTGTGTATTTCTTGATAATCCGCTGCCGACGCTGGATGTGGACGCGGTTACCGTGGATAATTTTCTTGGAATCTATCAGGGGTTTGAATATCTGTACAGGATGGGGCATCGCGAGTTTGGGTATATCAAAAGCAGATTTCCGATCATCTGTTTTGATGAGAGATATCAGGCGTTTAAGGAATGTCTGAGACAGCGGGGACTTGTCTTTGACGAGAGGTATGTGATGAAAGTGGGATACCTGGAGGCGCAGACAGAAAAGGATGTGGAGCGGTATTTAGACGAGAATGACGGTCTTCCGACGGCATTTTTGGCGGACAATGATCTCCTGGCGTGCCGGGCGGTGCAGGCGTTTAAAAGGCGCGGTGTCCGGGTGCCGGAGGAGGTGTCCTTTGTGGGGTTTGACAATCGCCCGATTTGCTCGTTTATTGAGCCGAAAGTGACGACAGTCCAGCTTCCGGGGGAGGAGATGGGAGAGATGGCAGTCAAGGCATTGGTGGAGAAGATTGAAAAGACGAGGCGCTATAATATAAAATACAAGATTGAACCGCAGCTTGTGGAAAATGAGAGCGTTAAAAAACTATTATAAAAATATTAAAAACAAATAAGAAAAAGAGTCGAGTCATGAAAAGATTCGGCTTTTTTGCATTTATAAAACGACTTGCGAAAAGCGAACATATATTTGATGGTGTAAATACTAAAATATATTTAGTAAAATTATCGTGTATTTACATAAAATTTAGTTAACTGGTGAGTTGAAATGTGATATAACTTAGTCATAAAGTCGAAAAGCACAAGGAAATCTGTTAATAAATGAAAACGCTAATCCCCCAGCTATGCTGGGGAGAATAGAGTAAGCAGAAGCGA
>CAJUMF010000071.1 GCA_910586965.1 uncultured Dorea sp.
AACACAAGCCATTATGTGGATTCCGTTGGTTACAGGGAGATACCGGAGTTTACAAAGGAGCTTTCGGTATCGGCGGAAATCAGCACAGAAAAAGATGCGGTCAGGGAGGAAACAGCGGAAATCCCGGCAGAAGCAGCGGCAGAAAATACAGCGGCAGAAAATACAATGGCAGAGCCGGACAATGACAAAGTTTCCTATTATGTCATTGAGGATTTATCCACCTGGGCGGAGAACAGCCCGGAAAAAAGCAGGCTGGAGCGTTTTGAGAGCCTTCCGGAAGCAATGGCGAAATTCACAGAGTACCGGGGAAAGGAAACAGAGGACAAGCCGGATATGGCGAGGGCAACTTTGGGATTTAGCGTCAATGGCAGCGAATTTGACCTGATTCACGTCAGAAACCATGAAAACTGTCTGTCACTGGATTTTACGCACAGCAGGACGGCAGAGGAAAGCAGCCGCTTCATGGAGGATTTGCAGACTTTAAATCACGAGGTCGGCTTTGACAAGGTACGGGTTCACCGGGAAATGTCACCGGAGGAAATCAAGGATTTTGTGAAACAGCGGTTTGAGTACCAGCTAAAGAGCAGCGGTCTTGACGATATTTCCCTCTATATGGACAGGTTTGATGCCCTCTATGGACAGGGGAAAATGGAACATCTCATGCCAACAGCCAACCAGAAGCATATCGTGGAAGATGTACCGTTTACGGAGTGGGAAAATCCGTACATAGACACCAAAAGCCAGACAATGGGCAGAGAAGAAACAGAGCTTGCCTTCCGTCTGGCAGACCGTTATATCAGTATTCAGGAAGCCACTGAGGGGTATGATTACACCATTTATGATATGGACTACCGGGAACTGGACGGGGGCGTATATGACAATCCGGACATAACAATCAGACAGGCACTTGACGAGATTGTGACGGATTTGAAAGAGCCGGCGCACAGGAGCAGTCTGGAGGGCAGTATCCGCACTGACGATGAACTGATACCGATTGATTATGACGGATTGATAGAAAAGGCAGAGCAGGCGGCAAAAGAGCATCTTGAGGAACGTATCAGAACCGAAGTGCCGGAAGCGGCGGAAAGCAAAGTGATAGCCGATTTTAAAGCCAGAACTGAGGAATTATTTAACCCTGTCAACGGGCAGACACAGGAAGATATAGAAATGAGTGTTTACGCTTATTTACAGTCCAAAATTGACGAGTATGGGATGGATATAGAGCTTGTGGATATGGCGGTAACAGGGAGCAGGTGCAGAGGTTTGGAAGAACCTGTATCTGACCTTGACGTGGCTGTGGAGTACCGGGGCGGGGAAAACGAAGATACCCTGTTCAATGCCTTCAACGAGGACGGTTTTACAATCGGCGGCGTTAAGGTAGACATCAATCCCATTACAGAGGGAAAGACCGGGACGCTTGGGGAGTATCTTCCGGGTGTGGAAGCCTATCTTGCGGAAAAACGAGCCGCCCTGCAGGAGAAAGCCGCAGAGCAGGCACAGGAGGAAAAACAGACGGTTGTCACCCTTACAGTGGCGGAGTGCGGGGAGTTTCATAATTTCGGAGAATACCATGAGAATATCGCAGGCGTGGCGGAAGCAATCGCCATTTTCAACCGGATACCGCCGGAGAGGATGAACGGTATCCCAAGCATCGGCATCAATATCCATACAGAAGGGACAGAAAGCTATGAGGACACGCAGATGGATATTGTTTCGGGCAGAGTTGCGGATTTGGAGATTCTGGACTATGTGCCGGATATTACGGACAATCCGAAGGCGGTGGAGGTCATTGCGGAGCTGATCGACAAGCTGCCGGATATAGAGGTCAGGGGTTCTCTGGAGAAGTGGCAGGCGGCTTTCCTTGCTGCGGAGATAGACCAGCTTTCCTACAACTACGACACTGTTCAGTACAATCAGACAGTGGAGGACAGGGAAGCGCAGATAGCGAATATCACAGAGGACATCAGGAACGGGAATACCGGGTATCTGAATGATTTCCTCAATGCGCTCATTTCAGACAGTATCCGGGAAGGCATGACGGATATTTTCGGGAAAGGGACGGAGCTTGATGACAGTGAGGGCGTACAGACCGCAAGGAAGGCGAAGGAGCTGTTAGATAAGCTGGCGGAATACAAGCCGCTTGCAAAGATTGAGGAACTGGAAGAATGTAACTATAACATGATTGATAACGTCCTGAACAATGAGAAGCCGAAAGAGGAAAAAGAGAAGCAGACAGGCAGAATTTCCATAAAGGAAAAACTGGCGGAGAAAAAAGCGGTCATCGAGCAGAGGGATAAGTCAGATAAGGAAGTCCCTGAAAAGGGAACAGAGAAAAAATCAGAGAGGGAGATATAAGCGATGGATAAATTTACAGTGGAAGAAATCAATTTGATGTGTGTGTTTGAGGGGCAGGACAGGACGGGCATGATTGCCGACATAAAGAATGTGATTCCCCATATACAGGACAGTGACATGGTGGAGCTTGCCGGACAGGTTTTAGGGAAACTGGAAACCATGAGCGATGCGGAATTTGCAGAGGTGACATTGGAAGCGGCGGAGTAAGAGTTTATAATGAGGGTGGCTTGCCATTTGGCAGGCTGCCCGATTTTTTTGTTGAAAGTTGCTGTTTTTTGCGGTAAACTGTATCAGTATAGTGTTAGCAGGAAGAAGGTGAGTGTGTGGCAGAATATACTTTATACATAGATGAGAGTGAAACTTTTAACAGCAGTGGGAAAAAATACTTTGTTATGAGTGGGGTTATTATCAGAGAAACGAATTATCCGGCAATTCAAAGTGAAATGGAGGCATTGAAGCGGAAAGTCTGGAATAATGCTGCGGGATGTGAAAATTATATTTTGCATGAAAAAGATGTAAGTTTTGCGAATTTTCCTTTAAATTCAAGCAAATTATCGGCTGTGGCGAGCTGTTATCATATTTTTACGGATACAAAAAAAGTACAGTTGCTATATAACGAGCTTTCAAAACTGTTTAAGAAGTCTGATTTATATACAATAGGGGTATGTCTGGATAAGAGTGTTTTGTTTGCCCGTTATGGAGAAAAAAATCTGAATAATCAGCTAACAATAGCAATACAGTTATTGATTGAACATTATTGCCAGTTTTTAATTATGAATCATGCGGCAGGTGATATTTGCTATGAAGCGATGCAGCCTGAACAGAATACAAAAATTCAGCAAAGGCTGTATGAACTGAAGGCATTGGGCAGTATGTATTATTCTCCAAAGACGATACAGGATTGTATCAGGGAAATACATTTTGTAAAAAAATCTGAAAATATGATAGGATTGCAGTTGGCGGATTTTGTGCCGAATACATTAGGACGGTATGTTGCCGGAATGAAACCCAAAAATAAGAATTTTGCTAAAATTGTAAGAAAGAAGCTATATGATGGCTGTCAGGACAAGACCTATCGCTTTGGATTTAAGGTACTGTCCTAAAAACAGAGATTGAGATTAGGCGGTTTTTTCGTTTTCGAGTGTTGACTTTTCGATAAAATTGGATATAATATAGTTAATGGGATTGTGGTTGTGAGGCGCTAATGAATTTTAGTCAGCCATTTATGAAACAGGTTCTTTGGAGCTTGCGTAGTAGTAAGCAGCCAGTCGAACCCATTAAGAAAGATTTACCAGAGCCTTGACAGAAATGTTGAGGCTCTTTTTCTTTGAAAAATCTTTTGATTTTTCATGTAGGAATGAATAAGTGGGTGGGATTCCGCCGCCTTCGGCATTGTGGGCAATGTGTATAACTCCCCATCTTATGGAGCTGTGGGCAACACTGTTTGCAGGATGTGGGAAAGCTGCCCTTTGCTTTTCCATATGCTGTGAATGGTGTTGTCCATAGCGGAATGGGGAGTTATGCACATTTCCACGATGCTCTTTTGCTTTTAAAGCCTTTTTCAGACAGGGAATTACCGGGAAGGGTTATTATCCCGGTCTGGCTGTTCCTGTGCGCTTTTTGGCGGCTCTGTGCGCCCTAAATACTGGTTCAGGTTCTCCAGTTTCCGGTTCAGCGATTTCAGCTCTTTTTCACAGTTTTTGTATGTGGCGGTCAGTTCTTTTTTCTGTGCGGTCAGCTCCTGATACTCCGCTTTCAGCTTGTCGATGTTCAAGCCTTTTAAGGGGATGCCCGCCTGCTCCAGCATACGCCTTGCGCCGCCATAAAGGATGATCTGGCTCTCATGCTTACGGAAATAAGCGTCAGGGTTTTTGGACTTCTTATAGGCGGTATGATACGCTTTATTTGCCTTGTACTGCTCCGCATATTTGATGATTTCCGCAAGGTCTTTGATGCGGTTCTCCAGCTTGCGGACAGTCTGCTTTGCTTCCTTCCCGGTGGCGGCTGTGG
>CAJUMF010000072.1 GCA_910586965.1 uncultured Dorea sp.
CGTTTGTCTTATGAAAGTGATTATGTTGATGTACAGTTTACCAGTAGCAGAAGACAGACACTTTCTGCTGAATTTACTGCACATAATGTATCAACTCCAATCTTTTAGAATAGCTGAATATTTTGCAAAAGTAAGACCTTACATTTTCGTTT
This sequence comes from uncultured Dorea sp., assembly GCA_910586965.1. GTDB lineage: Bacteria > Bacillota > Clostridia > Lachnospirales > Lachnospiraceae > MD308. The sequence goes on from CAJUMF010000072.1 coordinate 153, forward strand.
CTTTCATATAAAATGGTCCCAATTTGAAAGAAAGCGAGGTGTATTCCTGTGGCCCCATTGCCAAGCACAAAAGTTCCCTATGATTCCCCAACAGCATTGAAGATCCTCATAGATGAAGCGGCTGTCGAACTTCACAGCGAAAAGTTTCGATATGCAGAACGGACTGCACATTATATTGAGGTCACTTGGCAGCAATTCTTGAGTTATTGCCATTCTCGGGGTCTTGAGAAATATCTACCAAAGTACAAAGATGAGTTCCTTGCTGATCTTTGCAGCCGTACTCCCGCATTAAAAGCCAGCACCATCAAACGAAAAGACAGTCACATGAAAATGCTGGATATGTTTATACGTAATGGTACATGGGAGAAAGGAAATCTCGATCCGCTACAGGAGCTCCTGCCAGAGTTCAATGCATATCTTGATGCGCAAGAGAAGCATTTTGCCCAAATTGGTCGATCTGAATGTACCTGTAGGACCATGCGCGAACACTCCTATCGGATTCTCCGATGTTTTCAAAACGAAGGATTGAAAAATCTTGCTGATATTGGAGAGTCACATATCTCGTCATTTGTTTTGTCGTTGAAGGGTCATGCAAGGAGCACCGTGCGCTGTGAGCTCAGTCGATTAAGGATACTGCTTTCCAATCTTTACCTCATGGGGCTTACTCCTGCTGATCTGTCTATCCATGTTCCACGGTATAATCTTGGCCATCAGCAAAGTATAGTGAAGATTTGGCAATCCAGTGAAATCAACACGGTTCTGGAAACGGTGGATCGTACCAGCCCAAAAGGGAAGCGAGACGCTGCATATATAACCATTGCGGCTGAACTCGGGGTTCGGAGCGGTGATATACGCAATTTAAAGTGTTCTGATATAGATTGGGAACGCTGTTCTATCTCTTTTATTCAGAGTAAAACAGGGAAAACCAATATACTTCCGCTGAATGAGAAGGTGGGGACAGCAATCATCGATTATCTGCGGGTTCGTCCCCAAACAGATTGCGAGTATTTGTTTGTCAATCTTGAGCCACCTTACGACAAGATGCGGTCATTCAATACGGCTTTTGAAAACTATGTCTACCGTTCAGGAGTAAATATCCCTGTGAGCGCCCATCATGGACTGCATTCGCTCCGCGCATCTGTGGCAACAAAGCTGCTGGCAGCAGGAGTCAACCCGGATACAATCTTTTCATTTCTCGGTCATTCTGATCGTGAGTCTCTCAACAGTTATCTCCGGCTGGACATTGAAAATCTGCGGGAGTGTGCGCTTTCATTCGAGGACGGTGAACTGATCTGAGTAAGGTGTATGAATACAAAAGCGGACTGGCTGATCTCATGCAGACATTTGTGGAAGAAAAACGGGCTCTCGGATGCAAGTATGAGAAAGAAGCACAAATCTTCCGTGAAATGGATCGCGTCATGGTAGAATATGGAGTTGTATCTCCTGAGCTGCCCCGTTATGCGGTGGAAAAATGGATTGAAAAACGCCCGAACGAAAAGCGGAAAAACCAGAAATACCGGCTCAATTTTACAAAGCGTTTTGTATCATATCTTCAGAGCAAGGGCTATCGTGCATATTATCCGAATTATTCAATTTCAACCCGAGATGACAGTAATTTCACCCCTTATATCTTCTCAAACGAAGAATTATATAAAATCTTGAATTATCTTGGGAACTTGACACCAAGCCGCCAGTATCCCCAAGGACATATCATCTGGCCTCTGCTGTTTAAGACTTTGATTTGCTGTGGACTGCGCGCTGGCGAAGCAGCCAATCTTCGTGTCAAAGATGTCGATCTGGTAAATGGAATTTTGCTGATTACAGAATCCAAGCATGACAAAACGCGGCAGGTTCCGGTGTCTGAAAACCTGTGGGCAGAGTATGTCATATATGCACAGAAGATCCATTTATTAAGTCGTGGAGAAAATTTCTTCTTTCCAAACGCGCGAGGAAATGCGCATAACATAAGCTGGATTTATAAGGTCTTTCGTGATGCCCTATGGCATAGTGGAATCCCTCACCGAGGGCGCGGATATGGTCCGCGAGTGCATGATTTCCGCCACACCTTTGCTATACGCAGTATGCAAAAAGTTGAAAAAGAGAAAGGCGATATTGTGACGTCACTGCCTTATCTTTCTGCATATTTGGGCCATTACGATATGGGGGCTACGCAGATATACTTGCGCCTGATTTCAGAATGCTATCCTGAGCTTATTCGTAAGCAGTGCGACTATCTTGGCGATACAATTCCTAAATGGGAGATTCAGCATGAAAAAGAATGATTTTTCGCCTCAACTAACAGAATTTCTCGCACATTATTTGCCAGAGCTCAAAAATGTTAGCGAAAATACAATCTCGGCATACTGCGATACCTTCCGCCTTTTTCTTGGATACTGCAAAGATACAGAGGGTATGAACATAGAGAAAATGTCCTTAAAAGATCTAAAACCTGAACTTGTGGAAAGATTTCTTCATTGGCTGGAAACAGAGCGAGGCAATAGTATTGCAACACGCAATCATCGCCTCGCCGCCATTCATTCCTTCGTGCGGTATTTACAGGTTCAAGAACCGATGCTTCTCCTAAACTTTCAGAGGATTCTGGCGATCCCGGTTAAGAAAACAGAACGAAAATCTATTAAACCGCTAACAAAAGAGGCAGTTGCTGTAATACTGCGCCAACCTGATACTTCTAAGGCCAGAGGAAGGCGGGATGCAACCATCTTGTGTGTTCTTTACGACACAGCCTGTCGGGTGCAGGAACTCTGTGATCTTCGCGTTGAGGATGTACGATTTGAGCATCCGGCTAATATTCGAATCCATGGAAAAGGCAGGAAAATACGAATTGTTCCCCTCCTTCCAACTACTGCTCAGAATTTGAAAAATTATCTCACCGAAAACCATATGCTTTTACCGGAAAAGAGCCATTTACCACTGTTTACCAACCAGAACGGCAACCAATTGACCAGAGCTGGTGTTGCGTATATCCTCAATAAATATGTCAGGTCGGCATCTGAAGTGGATGATTCTATTCCTCAAAAAATTACACCACATAAGGTAAGGCACACAAAGGCGATGCATCTTTTTGAGTCGTGTGAAAATCTGATCCATGTGAGAGACTTTTTAGGGCATACTGACATAAAAACCACTGGAATTTATGCCCGTTCAAGCCTTGCTATGAAAAAACGGGCACTCGAAATGGTATCTGATACTCCCGTTGCGGAGGTTCCTTCTTGGCAAGAAAACAAAGATATGCTGCTGTGGCTGAAGTCTTTTGGTGCCCATCATACCTAATAAAGAGTGATATCGTATAACAAGAAGGTAGGTCATTAGACCTGCCTTTTTGTTGCGCCAACCCTATTTATCGTAAGAAGGAGAATTATTATGCAAAGCGATTTTTCAGAAATTCCCTTATTTACAGGCTATCTGTCATTCCTTAACAACATAACGGCTTTCATTAGACAAAC
>CAJUMF010000073.1 GCA_910586965.1 uncultured Dorea sp.
ATTTGATAGTATAGGTTGTTCAACTTTTCCTGTCCACATTTATATACTAACACCATCTTGTCTATTTCCCCAACTTATATGGTAAAACGTGGTCAGGTTTATCGATGCAATTTTGGCATCGGTATCGGAAGTGAAATGCAGAAAGAACGGCCAGCCATCATTATACAAAATGATATCGGAAATATGAAATCGGGAAATACAATTGTCATTCCGATTACCCATGATGTCAGCACACTTCCTTGTGTCGCATCCCTTACTCCCCAGTATGAATCGGATGGTATTACATTGAAACTAGACGGTCAGGCAAATACTTCTAATATTATGTGCGTTAGCAAAGCAAGAATTGGAAATTAAGTCAAAAGAAAATCTTGACAATTTTCAGTAATCTGCTTAAGATAAAAGCACAAAAGAATCTTTTTCCGGATTGAAAAAGATTATATCATTATTTCAAAAGAAAGGAACTCGGGTTGAGTTCCTTTTTTATTTTTCTAAATTATTATCCGTTCTTTTGCATATACTTAAAATACAAAGTAACCGTAAATAGAATATTTAGGGTTGTAACACAAGGGGCGGATAGTATTTTCTATCCGCTCCCCCATCTCAAACACGATATGCCGTCTGACATCTTCCCTAGGGAAACGGCAAGGCGGACGATATATGGTTTACTATATTATACATTCCAATATTTCTCTACTTCTTTTTGAGACCTTGCCTCTGAAAATTCAAACCTTTTCATAAGATAAGCAATCGTCTCTGCAACTGTTTTACCAAAATCACAGCATGACTGTACTGCACTTTTAATCTCAGATTCAAATTGTTTGCTGATAACATACTGTTCTACGGCCTCTTCCTGACTATAAAGCGTTACCATTATATCAACAACCTCCTTTTCACGAACATCCAAATAAGCTTTCAGAATGTTTCTATTTTTGCAGATTCTGATTGCCTCTGTAACCGCCTTCCGGCTTTCTCCTGGATACAATTTTCTCTGTTCATCAACAATTTTAGCAAATACAATATACTGGCTTAAAATATCACCCTCATTGCTGCCAGTGATTACCTTGACCATTGCCTCAACCGCCACTTGCCTGCCATTAAAAAATTCTTCTGAAAACCGTATTACACTTTTTTCTACAACTTCATTACCCGTATAGACCCTAAAGAGGAGCTGTCTGTTTCCTGACAAGCTCCCCTGTTCTCTCTTTTATCTGTTTAAATATTCAATTCTCCCCCATCTCAAACACGATATGCAGTCTGCCGTCCTCCCCGGAAACCTGCGGATAAAAGCCGCCGTCCTTTTCTTCATATCCATACATTTCAATGACATCCTGCCGGATACCATCCGTCTCAAAGCTTGCACTTCCAAGCTCCTGCACCTCATCTTCCAGCTCCGTGATCCGGCCCGATTCCATCAGCCGCAGCATACCCTTCGATTTCCCTCCTTCCCAGGCAAGCGCCGCGCAGGTCACCTCATCCCGGTAATGGGGATTTCCTTCCTTGCCGGTATAATTAATCTCAAAAGATATACTCTTTATTTCGTCACCTTCCAGCTCATATTGAAACTGCGGTCTAAGTGCATGCACATTTTCCCACTCGCCATTCCTGTTAAGCCGCTCTTCATCTGCCAGACCATAAACTTCCAGATACTTATTATAGTTTTCCGCAAACTCTTCCACGGTCAGCCCGTCATAATACACCGGCAGTTTATAAATCTGTTCTGACGGAAATTCAAAGATACCATCTGTTATCGCCAAAAGCACCACTGCCGCTACTGCCGCGCCGTAGCGCAGTCCCTTTTTCTCATCGATGAGATACAGGCAGTTCTCATCCCAGGAAAGCGTCTCCCCTGCCGTATAAGCGTCATAGCTTTTATAGAGGCGGTAAATGTTCCACAGCGGAATCTCAAATGCAGCGCCGCGCCACAGCACCATACCCGTCCTCTCCGCCGCCTCTCTCCAGGTCAATTTCTTCCCGTCCTTCGACAGCACACGGATACCAAACAGCCATTTCCCTACCGTAGTTCCAAAACAGGAGAGAAGAACGGCCTCTGCCAGAATAAATACCACCATGCCCAGAACCGTAAGGCACACTTTTGATACCATGCTGTCTTCAATATGGAACGCCAGATAGAAAAACATCGAAATAACTGTTCCATATATCATGCCATCTATCCACCTGGCAAAATACCTCCTCCACGGGTGGAATGTCTCCTGCAGGGTATCCTGTTTCCTCCGCAGCTGTCCCGCATTCTCTGCGCCCCGCTCCTTTGCAAGCCGCTCAAGCTCTTCAAGGTATTTCTCCGCCTCAAGCTCCGGGAACGTAACGCCGTCCTCTTCTATAGACTGGCAGACAATCTTCGCGTCTGAAAGATTCTCCCGCTCCTTATCAATACTCTCCACCTTTTCTTCAATCACGCTGGAAAGGCTTGCGGTTTCTTTCTGCAGCCGGTCAATCTCCTCGATGGACACGCCAAGCTCCCGCATAAGCTTAATCTTCAAAAGCGCGTTCACATCATCCGAAGAATAGTCGCGGTAACCGTTGGCTTTCCTAAGCGGCTCAAGCAAGCCCTGTTTTTCATAAAAACGAATGTTAGCCCGCGTAAGATTGGTCTTCTTTTCTACTTCCTGTATGTTCATGATATAACCCCCTTTGCGACATGCTCTGATGTCTATATGTTCTGTCTGTATGCGGAGCATAACGTATAAACCCGGTTTACAGTCAAGTATTTTTTGAATCTTTCCAAAGTTAGTTGATTTTGCGCCTTAACTCAAGCCGCAACAG
>CAJUMF010000074.1 GCA_910586965.1 uncultured Dorea sp.
GTGTTTGAGAGCCTGACAAAAGAAAAACAGTCGGAACTTATCGGGCGAAAAGCCGCTTTCGTAAGAATGGCGGGAATAGATTTGTAAAAAGATGTTTCCAGCAAAGAAACAGATAGAGAAATGGATTCCATAGGCGCAGGCATTGTGGAAATGTCGTATAACTGGCTGCGTTCATGGAACTGTGGGAAACCCCTGTTTGCAGGATGTGGGAAAGCTGCTTTTGCTTTTCCACAGGCTGTGAATGGGGTTTTCCATAGTTCCATAGCCAGTTATGCACATTTCCATGATGCAGGTCTTAAATACTTGAAATGATTCGCCTGACCGCATATAATTATATGGCAGAGATTAAAGGAAGGGTGAATGAAGATGTTAGAGTATATTTCTGCCCCAGAAGCGGCAAAGAAGTGGGGGATTTCAGAAAGACGGGTACAAAAGCTGTGTGAGGAAAACCGTATACCGGGCGTGGCAAAATTCAGCCGCTTGTGGCTGATACCAAAAGATGCCCAGAAGCCGGCTGATGCCCGCACAAAAGCAGGAAGGACGGGGAAGCATGAATAAGGTTTTGGTTATTGATGATGACAAAGAACTTTGTGCGCTTATGAAAAAATGCGTAGAGCAGGAGAGCCTTGCTGCGGTTGTCGCTAACGGCGGCATAGAAGGGCTGCGGATATTGGAGGAAAACAAGGATACCTGTTCACTTATTATCCTTGATATTATGATGCCTGATCTGGATGGTTTTCAAGTGTTGCAGCAAATACGGCGGACAAGTAATGTTCCTGTCCTTATGCTGACCGCAAAAAGCGGAGAAGAGGATAAAGTGTCCGGCCTGCGGATGGGGGCGGACGATTACCTGACAAAGCCGTTTAGCATCAACGAGCTTATGGCACGGGTAAATTCCTTAATCCGGCGTTATACCCTGCTTAATCCTGTTTCCAGTCCTGAAACAGACTGCATGACGTTTCAGGGGATGACGATTGACAGCCTTAACCGCCTTGTCTTTCAAGGGGATGAACAGATTGAACTTACGGGAAAAGAATTTGACCTGCTTTCTTTTCTGGCATCAAATAAGGGCAAGGTATTTACAAAAAAGCAGATTTATACGCAGGTTTGGGCGGAAGAATATGCTTTTGACGACAGTAATATCATGTCATTTATCAGCAAATTGAGGAAAAAAATTGAACCAGACCCGGAGCATCCGTTTTACATTTTGACTGTCCGTGGCGTTGGCTACCGTTTCAACAGGGAGGCTTGACATGAGTATTAACCTATTTTTATTGATTATGTTTTGCATTGCTTTGTTGGTAATCCTGTTTCTTTTCACAAAACTCAGGCGTGTACGGGGGCAATTGTCTATTATTGAGGAAGCGCTTGAAGATATAAAATCCGGGAACTTAAACCGCCGTATGCTGACTAAGAAAAATGATATGACAAGAAAAATCTGCTATGGCATTAATGAGATTGCAATGAACAGCCAGACACAGCTTATCAGACAAAAACAGTCTGAACAGGCGTACAAACGGCTAATGACCAGTATTTCCCATGATGTCAAAACTCCCCTTGCTTCCCTGGTCGGTTATTTGGAAGCAATCGAATGTAAGATAGTGGCAGGGGAAGAAAAAGACGAATACGTCCATGTCGCATTTGAGAAAGCCCATTACCTGAAGCATTTTGTGGAAAATCTCTTTGAGTGGGTGAAGCTGGATTCCGGAGAACAGATTTTTCACTTTGAGGCTTTGGATTTGAATGAAGCATCCCGGGACATCGTAGCTGATTGGATTTCCGTTTTAGAAAGCGGTAATTTTGAGTATGAATTTGATATTCCGGAAACGGAATACCTTATGCGTATAGATGTAAATGCTTATAGCCGTATCCTCAACAATCTGCTGCAGAACGTGCTTATCCATAGCAAAGGAAATAAAGTGATATTCCGTATTTCAGAAAATGACCGGCAAGCCCGGATTACATTAGCAGATAATGGCAAAGGAATATCCCCCGATCATCTCCCGCATATTTTTGAGAGGATGTACCAATGCGACCAGTCACGGTCTGCAAATGGAAACGGGCTGGGCTTATCTATTGTAAAAGAACTTGTGGCAGCCCATAAAGGAACGATTGCCGCTGACAGCACTCCTGATAAGGAAACTATATTTACAATATTGCTTCCAAAATCCCTGTAGTAATACGGGGATTTTTCAGTTTGTCAAATTTCGCTTAACTGTAAAAACATGAAAA
>CAJUMF010000075.1 GCA_910586965.1 uncultured Dorea sp.
ATTTTAGTATCTTGCTTTAGACACAATTTTGGCTCTGACATATTACTTCCATGCAGTTTCTCCTGTTCATTATATATCTTTGTAAAGGCCAAATATTGATTTATGACATCTCTTTCTTTGCACAAATTAGCTTCAACATCTTCCTAATGTATTCTTCACCTTGTCATAACGTAATCCATGATATATTTAACAGAATTACAAGTATCTTCAAAAGTAATATCTTTTGCATAATCAAAATTCTTCTGATACTTTTTCCAAAGGTTCTGCATCTGTGGATTATCCCTGATCTCCTTAATGATTTCCACATAATTTTGCATCACCTGGCTACTGCCCCTCTTTGCACTTGTCTGCTCCAATGCTCGTTTCAAAATATTTTTATCGCATTCATTTCCACGCAAAGCAAAGATGATATGTATATCATAAAAATCTCTTGGGCGGGTATTGGCAATGCTGCGTGATAATACAGTTTCTATTTTTTCTGCCAGGACTGTTTCCAGATTATAAGCCAATATACTTAATGTCCTGTCATCAAAGAGAAGTTTAAATGTATATTCTATTTCTTTCGGTGTGATTATATCCCCAGTCGTAACATCTACCGTCAGAGGTACACTGATGGGAGGATAATTCGCTTTTAAAGAAACACGTATGCCGGGATAATCATCCGTTTCACGAATATCATAAATATCTTCTAAAGTAAAGCTCACATCATCCTCTATTTCAACAGCGCATATTTCCTTAAAAACCTTTCGGATTGATTCATGGGTTAATGTAAAGCCTTTTATTGTTGTATCCAGATCCATCGTTGTCCTGGTATCCAGCCCAACAATTACCGATATTAAGAATCCGCCTTTTAATATAAAATTGTTTTTATATGTTGATAGCGAAATTCTTTCCAGCAACCGTTCCAACATGTAGTTCTGCATGACAAGCTGGGCAGAAATATTTTTCTCTGCTGCCTTTTTCTTAATGAATGCTTTAAGCTGCATTGGATTTCTGGTTATCATAACAGCACCTCCATGTAATGTAATATCTTTGGTTTTACTCTAAGCTGCTCCGCATATTTCATCAACTTGTGTATATCTTTTTCCTTAGAAGCCGCATACCGTTTCATTGCTCCATTTACAATCTGAATATCACTGCCGCTGCCACGCACAATGTCACATAATGTTCTTTCGAGATTGTATATTTTGATGGGATTCCCGCAGGGCGACTTTATTTCAATGATTCCAAGTGCATAATTATCTGGCACAACTCGTTTCACAATAATATTTTCCTGTTTAAGAGAAGGCGCATTATACCCTTTTGGAAAAGTCATTGTATATTTTGCCGGTGTCCTGTCGGAATATCCTAAAAGGTACAACGCTGTATCATGAGAATAGATGCCTCGTCCATACCTGCACTGCAACAGATGGATGTCATCTTCCCATATATCACTCCGTATATAAAGCCCTCGTCCATAACGATATAATTCTCCATCCTTTACAAGCTTCTGCAATATGCTTCGGTGCATTCCGGATTCTGTTATCTGTCTGGCCGTAATAGTACCATCCGGCGAATTTTCCAAAAGAGTTTTTATTGTATTCTCAGTTCTCATGACAGTCACTCCTTATTATACACATTATATTGTATATAAATAATGTGTCATTGTCAAGTTTTATGATACATAAGCACATTAAAAGCTGTGCCGTAATGGATGCGTTAATCTTTCCACAGCCAGAATAAACTGCCGTTGTACATACATCCTTTATTGTACCGTTATGAAACGAATGCATTGCACATTCATCCGTTTCCCTGATCTGCATAACGGACAGGTATGGGGCAAGTTCCCTGGCCGTTGCACACATAATCCCGATTTTACTTTCTTTACCCAAATCTTTATTCATAGTCTGCTCCCTAATCGTTTCCATATATGTTTCTGTTCCTTATTCCTGTCAATACCCTATATATAGTATAGTTCAGGTCATCCGGTATTGATAGCCCAGCCCTTCATTTTTCTACCCGCGGCAGTTCCAGTTCCTTTTGTTCGATTGTGTTCGACAGATACCGGAATGTTCCATCCGGGAATGGCTGGACTACAATCTGATTTGTGAAAGCGTAATCTGAATTGTAATCGATCCAGACTCCGTCCACATAAAGTGTGATTGTCCCATCCGCACCCTGTTTGTAATCTACCACTTCCCCAAAGGGCGGAA
>CAJUMF010000076.1 GCA_910586965.1 uncultured Dorea sp.
CACCTTTCTTAAATGGTATTAGTGTGTAGTCTTGTTATTGTAATGATGTTTGACTTTTCTTGGAGTTGTACGTAGATTTGATTCCCCGCTGCCCTTTTTGTCACGCACCCGGTGAGATACGGCAAAATCAAATATACAGCGGATGATGCCATACTTTTCTGTGTCTGTATCAGCATCCATATATTCTCCTATGTGACGGCTCAGGTATCCGACAAGCTCATTCATGTTTGTCATATATTTGTTCTGATTCCCTTTCTGGTTTATGGTGCTGTCAACAATGCCGTCCGTCTCCCGCTTTATGGCAAGAGCCAGGTTTGCAAGCAATACCGATATCCAGAATTCCTGGAGAACGGAGTTCTCGGAATAGCCCCGGAAATTAGTGAGCCCGATCTTTTCTTTGACAAGCTTATAATTCTCCTCCACCGGCCATCTAAGGAAGTAACACTGGCGGAACAGTTCTTTGGCAAGGTCAAAATCATTTGTGATCAGCGTTTCCACCGTCCCACTTGGGAGGTAAAATTTAAGGATGCGTACTTTCCTGCCATCAAGGAAAAAGATATAGTCACTGATTCCATTTCGATCCGCCGGTACAGGGAGTGCATCAATATCCGTGTTAAATTTAGTCCTTAACCGGAAGAGATATCCGGCATGTAAGGTGTCTTCGATAAAAGAAAATAAATTTTTTGAAGCATATCCCCTATCGAAGACAAATATGGTGTATAATAGATTCGTCCGTGCTTTGCTTTTTATATTTTGCATATGCCTTATGGCAAGGGTACGTTCACCGACGCTCATGGGTTCGAGCTGTGCATCAAGGATGCGGTGATTCAGTACATCAAAAGCAACACTGGCAATGGCAGTGGGAGAGTTTTTGCCTCTCCCTATGCTGCCGTATTTATCAAGAAGAGTCTTACGGTTAGGAAGAGGTATTTTAGAGCCGTCAACAGCAATGATCTGCCGTCCCCATACACCCATGAAACGTGAATGGAAATCCAGGGAATCCCTGCTGCAAAGGAAGTCAAGTACACGTTCGAAGCATTCTTTGAAAATAGAGTGATCAATGCCGGAACGGGCCTTGCTGAAAGCCTGTTGGGAACATTTCACAGTATCAGAGATTGGAATTCCTGATATATGCCGCAATTCGGTAAAGAATTCATCCAGTGATGAAGAAATAGTTTTCTTGGAATTTCTTAATAACAGTTTGATCAATGTCCAATAGGGAAGTTTCCCGCAATTGCGTGTAAAAGCCCCTTTTCTGTTTCTGGCCCGTTCAAGGACATGTGGATCAAGTAATGTGTTACAGATAATATCGACTAAGATTTGAATTAAATTCATACGATGCAGCCCCCTTAAAAAAGTAATATAAACAAGGGCTGCGCCGCATTTTTTGGAGCTTATGTCAATAGTAAATATGCTGGTTTTTATGGGCGAATTTTGTGCAATATTTTAATCGTATTAGTGGTTATAAATAAAGAAAGGCACAGGGAATCCCGTGCCAATTAAAAGAAACACTATATGTTGTAGTTGCTTGAGTTAGGTTGTTAACATTG
>CAJUMF010000077.1 GCA_910586965.1 uncultured Dorea sp.
GAGAGAATTTGCCAGATACGTAAAACGCCATGCGTTTCACAATCCGGTTAGGGGGATTTAATCCCCCTAAAACCCTCTCTATATATGCCCCTTTCGGGGCAAATATCTGTAATACTCTGTGTACTGCCAACACCTGTCTACATTACTGTCGGTATTACCGAATAATAATTTGTATAACATCCGGTATTACTTTTCTGCCCTTTGTAATACCAATCGTATTAACTTCTTCTGATTGCCTTACTACAAATCCGCCAAAAAAGCCATCACATCCTCTGACACATCTTCACAAGAGCTTTCCGGAACTTCTCCAAAACATGGAGCAACTTCTATGCTTCCCTCCGCTACAGACTCCGTCATTTTAGGAGCTGCCTGCTTTCCTTTCAACATCTGTGTTCCCGTAATCCTTTCCATTTCGTCTCTGACAATCAGCTTTATTGCATTGATAACCCTGTCTGCTTCACCAGTCATCGTTTCCTGTATCACAGTCCTCTGGGTATTCATTTCACAAATAAGGCGGTTGTCATTTTCATTCCGCTTTATATCTTGAACCGCCCTTATCAACGCACTTTTTATAAACTTGCTCTTATCGCCATAGCAAATTTTCATAGTCTCACTGGAAAAGAATCTTAAAATTTCTTTGTCCTCTTCCTTATTAAAGCTCAGACGGAAGCTGACTGTCACACTGTCATCATATGCCATACTGCCTCCTCCCCGACGCCTACAGCCACTTTCGCTTTAATTGCTGGTGTGCCAGATACTCATATCCAAGGGCGTTTGCCTTGACATCTTCAATATGCATGATGTGTCTGCCTGTGACGGAACCGAAACGCTTCATCACGCCTGCCCCTCCGCCGACATATACAACAGGTGTCATCTCCGGATCAAAACCATGCTCTTTCAAGGCTGCTTCAATTCTCTTTGCAAATACCGCCAGTTCCTCTCTGACAATCTGCACCATCTTATCCGAATATGGAGCATTCCCATACATCATCACTTGCTGTATCTGTTCCTCGGTAAGGGTGCGGTTGGTTTTTCGATAAACCACATTGTTAATATTTGCCATACACTGAATCAGCGCCGACGGAATGGTAATACAGTCACTTTCCACAGGGATATGCTTTCTGGTATGAATAATGTCAACCGTCTTGCTGCCAATATCCACAATTAGAAGCTCTGCAGGAAGCTTTCCGAGTCTGTCCGCAACGGCAGCATAACATTGTGGATACAGAAAAACATCACTGCATTTGATATGATACTCCTTACCGTTGTACTGAAATTCCCTATCGCCCGGATTCAGGTACTCCTTAAATTCTGCCTTTTCCTGCCCGAACCTTGTAAATGGCAATCCGGCTGCAATGCAGACTTCCGTATCACTTAATCCATGATAATCCATCTCTCTGGCAATGGCTGCCAGTGTTAATAAGAAATAATCTCCATCTTCAACCTTGGTATCCTTTAGGGGAAGCCTGCCCTCACCAACTTTGAAATACCTCTCATTAAAAAACATAGTGTT